>JASJPI010000034.1:0-6941 GCA_031426755.1 Curvibacter sp. | reverse complement strand
TATCTCCAGAACACATCATGTTATTGAATCTGTCCGGGAAACTGGGGGAAGCCCAGATAGAGTTGCTACAGTTGTAAGAGCTGATGGCGCTTAGCCCACGAGGGCTAAGCGCCATTTTTATTTGAAAAATCAGCTTACTTCGCCAGCAGGCTGTTCAGATCAAACCCCGCATCGCCCGCCTGCTGCGGCGTGGGTGACACGCCGGCATCCAGCAGCTTGCGCGCTTGCAGGTGGTCTTTGCTGGCGTTGATGCTGTCGGCGGCCAAGAGCTGGTCGCCCTTGAAGTGGTAGACGCTGAAAGACCCGCTGGCAATGTCGCCGCGCACGGCCCAGTGGTCGGCACCCATCGACAGGCCGGCCATCTGCAACTTCTTGTCGTACTGGTCGCTCCAGAACCAGGGCGTGGCGGTGAAGGGGCGCTCCTGCCCCAGCAGCGCGGCAGCGGCGCTCTTGCCTTGTTCGGTGGCGTTTTGCACCGACTCCAGGCGCAGCAGGCTGCCGTCAGCCAGACGACGTGCGGTGCAGTCGCCAGCGGCCACGGTGCTCGGGTCGCTGGTGCGGCCGCAGGCGTCGACCACGATGCCGCGTTCGCAGGCCAGGCCGGCGGCGCGCGCCAGTTCGTCATTGGCGTTGACGCCGATGCCCACCACCACCAGGCCGGCGGGGTAGAGCGTGCCGTCCGCCATGCGCACGCCGGTGGCTTGGCCTTCATGGTCGGTAATGATCTCGGCGATCTGCGCGCCCAGCACCAGTTGCACGCCGTGGCTGCGGTGCAGTTCGGCATACCAGTCCGACAGCATGGGCGCCAGCACGCGGCCGAGCAGGCGCGGGGCGGCTTCCAGCACCGTCACGGCCAAGCCCTTCTTGCGCGCGGTGGCCGCCACTTCCAGGCCGATGAAACCACCGCCGATCACCACCAACGGCAGTTGCCGTTCGATGCAGACAGCCATGCGCGCGGCAATGGCGCTGGCGTCGTCGCGCGAGCGCAGGGCCAACACACCGTGTGCGTTGCCGCCCGGCAAGGGCAGTGTGCGCGGTGTGGAGCCGGTGGCCAGCACCAGGCCGCTGTAGGGCAGGGTGCTGCCATCCGCCAGCGTCACCGTTTTCGCAGCGCGGTCGATGGCGGTGACTTGGCAATTGGTGCGCAGTTCGATGTTCTTGCGTGCCAGCATCTCGGGCGCGCGCATCACGAGCTGCACGGCTTCCATCTCGCCGGCCAGCCAGGCTTTGGACAGCGGCGGGCGGTGGTAGGGGCCGTGGGGCTCGTCGCCCAGCAGGGTGATGGGGCCTTCGAAGCCGCCGGCACGCAGGGCTTCGGCCGTCTGTACGCCGGCCTGGCCGGCACCGATGATCAGGATGGGATGCGTCATGCCGACGATCTTATTCCTGCATGGCGGGCAGACTGATGATCAACCCTTCGAGTTTGGGGGATGCCTTGATCTGGCAGGCCAGGCGGCTGTTGGGGCGGCGCTCGGCGGCCACGTTGTCCAGCATGGCGAGTTCGTTCTCGCTGGCGGGCGCGACGTCGCCCAGGCGTGACTCGTCCACATAGCAGTGGCAGGTGGCGCAGGCGCAGGAGCCGCCGCATTCGCCCAGGATACCGTCAATGCCGTTGGTGGTGGCGCCCTGCATCAGGCTCCAGCCATCGGGCAGGTTGATGGTGGTGGACTGGCCGGAGGCCTCGACGTAGGTGATGTTGGCCATGAAAGTGTCTCCTGAAAAATAGGTCCGCCTGCAAGAAGCAGGCGGCGGGGTGGAACAAGGATAAGCGATTACTGAACGGCGAGGTCCAGGCGCAGCGGGCTGCGGAAGGTGGAGGACGGCATCCAGGGCAACTGGTCGGCCAGGCGTTTGTAGTCGGGCACCACTTTGTGGAACTCTTCGAACGCGATCTTCACCGCCAGGCGCGCAATCGCCGTGCCCAGGCAGGCATGCAGGCCGCCACCAAAACCCAGGTGGCCGCGCGGCTTGCGCGTGATGTCGTACACATCGGGGTTGGGGTACTGGCGCTCGTCGCGGTTGCCGGAGCCATAGGCCAGGCAGACGAAGTCGCCTTCCTTCATGGTCTGGCCGTGCAGCGTCACGTCCTTCATCAGCCGGCGGCGGAAGCGCTGGGCCGAGGTGTTGAAGCGCAGGCTTTCTTCAATCGCATCCGGCAGCAGCTCAGGGTTGGCCACCACCGCCTTGCGGGCGTCGTCGAAGGTGGCCAGGTTGTAGCCGAACATCATCATGAAGCCGCCGAGCGACTCGACGCCGGCCATGATGAGGGTGGTGGTGGTCAGCAGCACTTCGCGCTCGTCCAGGCGGTCGCCTTCGATCTCGGCCAGGCTGAAGTGGCTGATGAGGTCGTTCTTCGGCTCGGCACGGCGCATGGCGATGACCTTGCTGGCGTACTCCTGCATCCAGTTGTAGGCGGCGATGTGCTCCGGGCCCTTGGCGCGGGTGCGGGCGTCGCTCTGCACCATCAGCACGGCGTTCTCGCGCACTTCGTTTTCATCGACGATGGCTTCATCGCCCATGGGCAGGCCGAGTGCGGCCATCAACACCTTGACGGTGAACTGCGAGGACACGTCCTTGAAGTCGAAGGCCTTGACGCCCTGCAGCTGACCAAAGACCTGCTGCGCCACGGCGCGGATGGGCTCTTCCAGTGCCAGCAGGTTGCGCTTCATGAAGGCGTGCTGGATCAGGCCGCGCAGGCGGTCGTGTTTCGGTGGGTCGGAGCTGCCGAGAGTGGCGCCGGCGCGGCCGGGCAGTTCGGTCATCAGGTTGCCGCTGGCCGAGGAATAGGTCTGCCAGTCCTGGCCGGCCGACACGATGTCGGCATAACGCGAGAGGATCCACATCTGGGCCTCGGGGCTCCAGAAGCAGGGCTGCTCGTCGCGCAGCGTCTTGTAGTACGGGAACGGGTCCGCGTCGATGGCGGGGGAATACGGGTCAAAACTGAACATTCGGTGTCTCCGGTGATTGCTGCCGTGACCGAACTTTAGGGCGAGAGGTGCCAAAAGACACTGTACAAAGTAGGGTTAAAGCTTGTACTTTTCGATCAAAATGATGGGATCATGAAAACCAACCCTCCCCCGCCCAAGCCCGACTTCACACCGCCAGCGCGCGCACGGCGGCCGGTCGTGGCCATCCCCAGCTTTGCCCTTTACGGCGAAACCGCCACGCCCGGGCAGGAGATGCTGCACATCGAGGAGGTGCAGTCGCGCAGCCGCCTCTACCACTGGGAGATCGAGCCGCACGTGCACCACGGCCTGTACCAGGTGCTGTGGGTACAGCAGGGTGCGGCCGAGGTGGTGCTGGACGAATGGCGCGAGGCGGTGCAGGGGCCGGCGGCCATCGTGGTGCCGCCGGGCGTGGTGCACGGCTTTCGCTTTGCGCCGGGCACCGACGGCTTGGTGCTGACCTTGAGTGCGCGCTTTCTGGTGGAGGGTGAATTCCAGTCGGTGGGCGAAGCGTTTCGCGCGCTGTTTTCGGCACCAGGGGTATTGCACTTTGCGCCGGCCGATGGTGCGGCTGAGCGGCTCAATGCGCTGTTTCGTGAACTGGCGGCCGAGTTCATGCAGCCGGGCACCGCCGAGTCGCCGGTGGCCGGTTGGCTGGCGCGTGCCGTGGTGTGGCGCCTGGCGCAGGCGCGCGTGCAGGGGCAGCAGGCCGAGGGCGAACGGGCGCACCGGCACCAGGCGTTGTTCACGCGTTTTCTGTTGCTGGTGGAGCAGCACTTTCTGGCGCACTGGCCGCTGGAGCGCTACGCCTCGCGCCTGGGTCTATCTACCCAGCGGCTGAACCGGCTGGCGCGGGCCGAGAGCGGGCGCAGCGCGCTGGAGTTGGTACATGAGCGCCTGACGCGCGAGGCCTGCCGCCGGTTGGTCTACATCGCAGCGCCGGCGGCCAACCTGGCGGCCGAGCTGGGCTTTGACGACCCGGCGTATTTCTCGCGCTTCTTCAAACGCCGCACCGGGCTGAGCCCGCAGCGTTACCGGCAGGTGCACCGGGCGCAGGCGTAAGGGCGCTGCAACCCGGTGTGGAGGATCAGCCGCCCTTTTTGGAGCGCTTGCCCGGGTTCTTCTTGCTGCGGGTGGCAGTACCGCGCTCCAGGCTGACGCGTTGACCGCGGCCGCCTGTGGGCAGCGTGACGCCGGCTGGCGTCTTGGGGGCGGGAGTGGCTTTGCGGTCTGCTTCGGTGACGATCTTGTTGCCCATGTTGGATCTCGGTTTTAGAGTGGAAAACTCCTATTAGGCCATAGATGAAGAGTCCGCAAAACCGGCTTGGGGTGCCGCCTCGGCCAGCGCCGGCGCCACCACCGCCTCCAACTGCGTGCGCAGCCAGCGGTGCGCCGCATCCTGCTGGTAGCGCGCGTGCCAGATCAGGTACATCGGCATGGTGGGGCAGGCCACCGGCGGCGGGCAACTGGCCAGGCCGCTCAGGGTGTGGCGCGCCAGCAGCCCGGGCACGGTGGCCAGCAGCGGCGTGCCGCGCACGAAAGCGGGCAGGGCGCTGAAAGACGGCACCATCACCGCAAAGCGCCGGTTCACGCCCTTGTGGGCGAGGTGCTGGTCCAGGTCCAGGCTGCGGCGCGGCTCGTAGACCACGGTGGCGTGGCCGGCGGCCAGGTAGTCGGCTTCATTGCGCGGTGCCTCTCGCACCGCCGGGTCGTAGAACACGCGGTACTGGTCTTCGAACAGGCGCTTTTGCACGATGTCGCTGCCCTCCGGCGGGCGCGGGCTGATGACGAGCTGGCAGTCATCAGCGCGTAGCGTTTCCAGCCGCGGCACGCCGGAGGGAATGACGCGCAGCGCCACGCCCGGGGCCTGCGCGCGCAGCCGCGCGGCCAGAGCCGGCAGCAGCAAATCGCGCTGGAAATCGTTGGCGGCAATGGTGAAGGTGGTCTGCCAGTTGGCCGGGTCGAAATCGCCGCTGTGGGCGAAGTGCTGCAGCTGGCGCAGCAGGCCGCGTGCCTGGGCAGCCAGTTCCTCAGCCCGCGCCGTGGCCACGATGCCGCGCCCGCTTTTGACGAACAGCGGATCGCCGGTGATGGCGCGCAACTTGTCCAGCAGATGGCTGACGGCGGACTGGGTCACGCCCAGACGCTGAGCGGCACCGGTGACCGAGCCGGCCTCCACCACCGCCACCAGCAACTGCAGCAAATGGCCGTCCAAGTCCGAATGATCGAATTTACTCATGAGTCATATGATGATTCATGTGTTTATTTTGGTCAATGGTTTCGGAATACTCGCTTTCAGACCCATTTTGACTCGAGTCAACCAAGGAGACCCGCAGTGAGCACCTGTTGCGAAGAAAAACCGATTCCCGGCACCACGCTGTTTGACGGCGATCAAGCCCGCAAGGGCTACGCGCTCAACAAGATGTGCTTTTCCTTCAACTCGGCCGAGAACCGTGCCGCGTTCCAGCAGGACGAAGAGGCTTATATGCGCAAGTACGGCCTGAACGAGCAGCAAGCCGCCGCCATCCGTGCGCGCAACGTGCTGCAGCTCATTGCGGCGGGGGGCAATGCCTACTACCTGGCCAAGTTCGCCGGCATCTTCCATCTGGACATGCAGGACATCGGCGCTCAGCAGACCGGCATGACCAAGGACGAATTCAAGGCCAAGCTCGTGGCTGCAGGCCAATAAATCAGGAGAACAAACACATGGCAAAAATCATCGGCGGCCTCGGCACCTCCCACATTCCCGCCATCGGCGGCGCCATCCACAAGGGCCTGCAGAACGAACCCTACTGGAAGCCTTTCTTCGATGGTTTTCCGCCCATCCGCGAGTGGCTGGGCAAGACCCGGCCCGACGTGGTGGTGATGTTCTACAACGACCACGGCCTGAACTTCTTCCTCGACAAGATGCCCACCTTCGCCGTGGGGGCCGCGCACGAGTACAACAATGCCGACGAGGGCTGGGGCATACCGACGCTGCCGCCCTTCAAGGGCGAGGTGGGCCTGTCCTGGCACATCATCAACACGCTGGTCGAGAAAGAGTTCGACATCGTGACCTGCCAGGAAATGCTGGTGGACCATGCCTGCACCTTGCCGCTCAAGCTGTTCTGGCCCGAAGGCGATTGCCCGGTGACGGTGGTGCCGATCTGTATCAACACCGTGCAGTTCCCGCTGCCCAACGCCAAGCGCGTCTATTCCCTGGGTAAAGCGGTGGGTGAGGCCATCAAGTCGTGGGACAGCAGCAAGAAGGTGGCGGTGATCGCATCCGGCGGCCTGAGCCACCAGCTCGACGGCGAACGCGCCGGCTTCATCAACAAGGCCTTCGACCTCAAGTTCCTCGACAGCTTGGAGTCCAACCCCGAGTGGGCCACGCAGTTCAGCGTGCATGAGCTGGTGGAGAAAACCGGCACCCAAGGCGTGGAGCTCTTGATGTGGCTGGCCATGCGCGGTGCGCTGGCCACCGCCGGCGGCTCCAGCGTGCGCCGGGTTACCGGCAACTATCACATCCCGATCTCCAACACCGCCACGGCAGCGCTGGCGCTGGAGACGGTGGAGTAATCAGCACCTCGTGCTATCAAGTTGATAGCTTTTGGCGCTCATCCTGTAAGGGGTGAGCGCCTTTTTCTTTGGGGTTGCTGCGTGTGTCTGAGCGGGCAGGGTGTCGGGCGCACATCCCGACACGCTGGCCCTGTCAGACCTCCAAGAAAAATACCAGATGCTACAAATTCAATAGCTGACCGCGCCATAAACACAAGGCGAAAGAAACAAAAAAGCCCGCAAGAAGCGGGCCTTTCCGTTGCCGAGAAAAACAGCCGGATCAGAGGCTGTCGGTAAAGCTGCGCAGCTTGTCCGAGCGCGAAGGATGCTTGAGCTTGCGCAGCGCCTTCGCCTCGATCTGGCGAATCCGCTCGCGCGTCACGTCGAACTGCTTGCCCACCTCTTCCAGCGTGTGGTCGCTGGTCATCTCGATGCCGAAGCGCATGCGCAGCACCTTGG
>JASJPI010000033.1:0-8184 GCA_031426755.1 Curvibacter sp. | reverse complement strand
GAGCGCAACCTTGCCAAGGTTGAGGTCGAGAGTTCGAGACTCTTCTCCCGCTCCATTCATGGCCCCGGCGCATCGGCCTTGCAGGCAACAGCTGCCTGGTTGCAGGCTTCGAGTTCTGCCACGGGGACGTCCCCCGGTTTTTGCAGGACAATCCGGAACTGCATGCCTCGATGGTGAAATTGGTAGACACAGCGGACTTAAAATCCGCCGCTTTCCTGCATAAGGGGCGTACCGGTTCGACCCCGGTTCGAGGCACCACCAGACAGTGCAGCGACGGCAGCATAGAGAGAGTTCATCATGGCAAGTTACAACGCTCCTTTTGAGATCCATGTACATGGCCAGGTACCACTGCGCGCGGATGTGACGTTCGAGCAATTGCAGGAAGCTCTCAAACCCCTGTGGAAATACGCGGGCGCGCGTTCTCTGGCGGATGGCGCTCACAGCGCCTATGAAGAGGAGCCGGGCATCCGCTTTGACGCACATGAGCACCTGTTGCAGATGTGCTGGACGGTGGCCGGCGACGAGGACTTCCGTCAATCGCTCGACGAGATGTGCATGAGCCTCAACGAGTTGTCGCAGGCGGGAGCACCGCTTGAGGTCACGTTCTACGACACTGAATTCGATGAAGAGGATGAGGCGCCGGACGCACAATCGCGCGATGACTTCACGATGCTGTTTGTCGGCCCCACACCGGCGGCCATCATGCAGGTTCAGCGCGACTTGCTGGTGCAGGATGTGATCAACATGATGGAGCGGCACTTCGATGCTGCTGAGCTCGGCGGTGTGGTGGCTGAGGTTGACAAGCTTTTCAGCCAGCGATTTGATGCCCTGGTCAGTTCGCTCGAGATCGGCAAACCGCCGCGCGGTTCCGGTGGCGGACACGGCGGCGCGGCCCATGGCGGCGGCCGCAAACCGCGGCATCTGCACTAAGCGTCTCGGTGCGCTGCCGATCGATGCAGCGTGCTATCATTTTTGGAGTCATCCGTTCCAGAAAGGCTCCATGAACATGGTTGCGGCAGATCCTCCGGCACAAGCTAGTCCGAACGCTGCATCAGACCGGCGCCAGAAATTGCGTTTGGGGGACGTGCTGCTCCAGCAGCGCCTGATCTCACAGCAGCAGTTGCAGCAGACGCTGGACGCGCAGCGCAAGACCGGCAAGAAGATGGGGCGCCTGCTGATCGAAAGCGGCATCATCACCGAAGAAGGTCTGGCCAACGGTCTGGCACGGCAGCTGCGCATTCCCTACGTCAACCTCAAGACCTTTCCGTTTCGTGCTGAAGTCGTGAAGCTTTTGCCGGAATCGGTAGCGCGCCGTTTTCGGGCACTGATCCTGGAGGACAAGGGGCACGACCTTCTGGTTGCCTTTGCCGATCCGCTGGACCTGTTCGCCTACGACGAAGTCAGCCGCCTCACCAAGCGCAACATCGCCATGGCCGTGGCTCCGGAAAGCCAGCTGACCCTGGCGTTTGACCGCCTGTACCGCCGTACCGAGGAGATCAGCGGCTTTGCGCGCGCGGTGGAAAAGGATCTTGGTGACGAAGTCGATTTCGGCGAGCTGGCCAATACCGTTGGCCAGGAAGGTGCGCCCATCGTCAAGTTGCTGCAGTCGATTTTTGAAGATGCCGTCCAGATCGGTGCCTCCGACATCCATATCGAACCGCAAGAGACGGGCCTGCAGATCCGCGTGCGCGTGGATGGCGTTCTTCACACGCAGACCCTGGCCGAAAACCGGATTGCCGGCCCCCTGGCGCAGCGTCTCAAGCTGATGGCGGGCATCGACATTTCAGAAAAACGCCTGCCGCAGGATGGACGTTTCACGGTGCGGGTGCGTGAGCAGACGATCGACGTGCGTCTGTCCACCATGCCGACCAGCTATGGCGAGTCGGTCGTGATGCGTCTGCTCAATCAGAACGGGGTGCTGCGCCGCCTGGACCGCATTGGCATGCCGGACGAAATGCTGAAACGCTTCAGGGAGGTACTGGGGCGGATTTCCGGCATGGTTCTGGTGACCGGGCCGACGGGATCGGGTAAAACAACCACCCTCTACGCCGCGCTTTCCGAGATCAACTCAAGCGAACTCAAGATCATCACCGTGGAAGACCCGGTGGAGTACCGTTTGCCAGGCGTGACGCAGGTGCAGATCAATGAAAAAATCGACCTGTCTTTTGCCCGGGTGCTGCGCGGCTCCTTGCGCCAGGACCCGGACATCATCCTGGTTGGCGAAATGCGGGACATGGAAACTGCCGAGATCGGTCTGCGTGCCGCCATCACCGGGCATCTGGTGCTCTCGACCCTGCACACGCGCGATGCGATCAGCACACCGTTCCGCCTGCTCGACATGGGGGTGCCGCCGTTCATGGTGGCCACTTCCTTGCAGGCGGTGATTGCGCAGCGGCTGGTGCGGGTGAATTGCGAGGTATGCAGCGAACCGCGCGAGCCGACGGCCCAGGAACAGGCCTGGCTGGACACCATGCTCGCGCCTGGTGACGAACCGGTCAAGCCCAGGCGCGGCCTGGGTTGTTCGGCCTGCAACGGTACCGGCTATGCAGGGCGCCATGGAGTGTATGAACTGCTGGAGATGGATGTTGCCCTGACCCAGGCGGCCACCCGGGCCGATCCGGTTGCCTTCATGCAGGCCGCACGCGCCCGCATGAAAGGGCATACGCTGTCCTTCCATGCATTGGAGTTGGTGCGCCAGGGAAGAACATCATTGGCTGAAGCCTTGCGCGTGGGCCAGGATATTGACGATCTGGAATAAAGCTTCATGGCTGTCTTCGCATGGCAAGGGCGCAATACCCGGGGTGAACTGATCAAAGGCAGCATGGAGGCCGTGACCGAGATGTCAGTGGCCGACCAGTTGCGGGCCATCAACATCACGCCGGTCCATATTGAAGCGGCTGCCGGTGTCGCTGGCGGGGCGCACAGCACCCACCGCTATCTCCAGTCGATGTGGCTGCGTTTGAGTGGCCAGGCTGTGACCAGTGAAGATGTGGAGCTTTTTTCACGCCAGATGTACACCCTGGACAAGGCGGGTGTTCCGATCCTGCGGGCTTTTTCCGGCCTTGAGGCGTCGGCAGCCAAGCCGGCCATGGTGGAAGTGCTCAGAGACGTGCGTGAAAACCTGAGCCAGGGGCGCGAACTCTCCGGGTCGCTGGCGCAGCATCCTGGCGTTTTTGGGGCCTTTTACATCGCCATGATCCGTGTGGGCGAGATGTCCGGCCGGCTGACCGAGGTGTACTTGCGCTTGTCAGAGCACTTGGCATTCGAGCGTGACGTGCGCGACCGCATCCGCCAGGCCTTGCGCTATCCCTCCTTTGTGCTCATCGCCATGTCCATTGCCCTGGTGCTGCTCAATGTGTTTGTGCTCCCCGTCTTCGCCCGGGTGTTTGCTGGCTTCAATACCGAACTGCCGCTGCTGACGCGCGGGCTGCTGGGTTTTTCAAGCTGGATGCAGCATTGGTGGCTTGCCCTGGTTGCCGTCGCCGTGGCGGCCGTTCTGGCCTGGCGGGCCTACCTGAGGACGCCGAACGGACGTTACCGCTGGGATCGTCGCAAGCTGCGCTTGCCGATTGTCGGCAACATCATTCTCAAGGCGACGCTGTCACGTTTTGCACGCAGTTTTGCCTTGTCCAGTGAAAGTGGCATGCCCTTGGTTCCGGCACTGACCGTGGTTGCCAAGACGGTCGACAATGCCTATATTGGCAGTCGCATCGAGCAGATGCGCGATGGTATCGAACGTGGCACCAGCATCGCCAACTGTGCCGCCAGCATCGGTATTTTTACCCCGGTCGTCATGCAGATGATCACGGTGGGCGAAGAAACTGGCGAGCTGGACGCGATGCTGTTTGAAATCGCTGAAATGTACGAGCGCGAAGTGGATCAAAGCATCAAAGGCTTGTCGGCTGCCATCGAACCTGTCTTGCTGGCCATCATCTCAGCACTGATGCTGGTGTTGGCGCTTGGCATCTTCCTGCCCTTGTGGAATATGGGGCAGGCGGCGATGGGGCGGCTGGGGGGCGGAACATGAGCGCGCGCTCCATCCTGACCCGAATCCAGTTCAGCATTGGACGCCGTCTGGTGGTGGCCGGCATCGTGGCCGGCACGATGTCGGTGCTGGTGGTGAAGTCCGGCCAGCGCGATTATGGTGACGTGCAGGCGCAAGTTGAAGGTGCTGCGATCAAGACGAATCTGGGAGGGCTGCGAACCGCTCTCGTCATTGATTACCTGGCGCAACAGGTCGCGGTTTCGCATGGCATCGGGCGGGCTCACCCCGGCGTAGCGGTACAGCCCAACCCATTCTTGCTGCTCCACCGCATGCCGGCCAACTACGTGGGCGAAATGCGCGTTGCGGACGCCGCGAACCTGCCGCCAGGCAGTTGGTTGTTTGATTCAACCTGCACCTGCATTGCTTACCGACCTCTTTACCCCGAATGGCTGAGCAGCCCCAGTGGTTCGGATGTTCTCTGGTTTGACGTGGTGGGCGCTCCAGGGCCCTTGCAGCTGGCACCTCGGGAAGCTTATGTCTGGAAAGGCGAGTTGCTGACCTGACAATCGGTGCCGTGTGTTGCTGTGGCGTCGGAAATACAGGAAAATGGCTAACGTGTTGGCGATTTGATGGATAGCTTGCTATCAAAATTGAAGCTGCTACCATTTGATATAGGGATAATTTGTTTGATGACTCCAAAGTGGCTGGGATGGCTGATAGGCCTTTCCGCTGATCATCGTTCCGTAAAGGTTAAGCATATGAAGCAACAACGTGGTTTTACACTGATCGAACTTGTGATGGTGATTGTGATTCTCGGCATTCTGGCTGCCGTTGCGATTCCGCGGTTTGTGGATTTGCGAACCGACGCTGCTACGGCGGCAACCTAGGGTGTCGCAGGTGCCCTGTCCTCCGGCAGCGCCATCAATTACGCGCAATACACCGCCCGCGGGACAGCAACCGCCATTCAGACCTGTGCCGATGCCGGAACCTTGCTGCAAGGAGGCTCGACGCCTTCGGGCTATTCCCTCAGCGGAACATTGACGGGCGGAACCAGTTCCGGCAGTGTGACGACCGGCTGTGTGGTCGACAAGACCACGACGCCTGCGGCATCATCAACTTTCACAGCCATCGCGATTGCGCCCTGATCCCACGTGTGTTTGAGGCTGGCGCCATTGACTTGATGTGTGTGCAGGAACGCAGGTGAGAAGATTCCACGCCGAATGTCAAACGCAAGGGAGCGCGGCTTCACCCTGATCGAGTTGATCATGGTGATGGTGCTGGTGGGGGTGCTGGCCGTCTTCGCGGCCCCCCGGGTTTTCAATTCGGCGGATTTTGATGCGCGAGGGTTTCATGACGGAACCCTCGCGTTTTTGCGTTATGCGCAGAAAACAGCGATTGCCCAGCGGCATACGGTTTGCATCAATTTCACGATCAACAGCGCCACGCTCAAGGTGGACAACGACAGCACCGCTGGATGCGAGGCCAATCTGACAGGTCCCCGGGGCGACACGCCCGGCGTCATTACGGGCCGAAGTGGGGCGAGCTACAGCAGCTTGCCGGCGGAAATCCGTTTTGACGCCCTGGGTCAACCGACCCGTTACAACCCACAGGGTGAACCTGTCGCTGCGCAGTCCATCCAGGTGCAGGGCGTTGGTCGCACCATCACGATTGAGGCCAGCACAGGGTATGTGCATGAATAGCGGCATGCGGCGTCACGCCGGTTTTACATTGATAGAACTGGTGGTCTTCATCGTCATCGTTTCGGTGGGGGTGGCGGGCATTCTGCTGGTCATGAACACCGTGGTGGCGTCGAGTGCCGACCCCATGGTGCGCAAGCAGGCACTGGCATTGGCAGACTCGATCCTGGAGGAGATCCTGCAGAAGGAGTATGCCGATCCACACGGCACATCCGGCGAAACCACCCGCGATACTTTCGACGATGTGGATGATTACAACGGCAAGAGCAACAGCACGTTCACGGATCTGCCAGCCGCATTGGCGTCCTACCTGATCACCATCGTGGTGGACGCCCCCGCGCCCCTGAATGGCGTCACCGTCAAGCGGGTCCGGGTAACGGTGAGCCACGGGGCAGAAAGCATCACCCTGACCGGCTACCGGGGGAATTACTAGCATGGGCAGCTCCCGGTCGACAGGCGAGCGCGGCTTCACCCTGGTCGAGATGGTGATGGTGATCACCATCATCGGCATCATCAGTGCGATCGTGGCGGTGTTCATCCGGGCGCCAGTCGATGCCTATTTCGATTCGGCGCGGCGCGCAGCCCTGACCGATGCCGCAGACACCGCCGTGCGCCGCATGGCGCGTGACCTGCGCAAGGCGCTGCCCAACAGCGTGCGCAATCCAGACAATCAGTGCATTGAATTCATCCCGACGAAAACCGGAGGGCGCTACCGTACGGGGGCCGACAGCGGCGGCGGTGGCAATTCCCTGAATTTCTCCGCGACCGACACGGGCTTCAACATGCTGGGCCTCAACAGCGCGTTGCCCGCCAATCAGCAGATCGCTGAGAATGACGTGGTTGCCGTGTACAACCTGGGCATTCCCGGCGCGGATGCCTATGTCAGCACAGGGAGCAGTATCAATACGGCGACCGTGACCAGCGTGGTCAGTGGCACGGGAACCCTGGGCAATGAAACTTTCATCGGCATTGTTGCCCGCCGGTTCCCGTTGCCTTCGGGCAGCAATCGCTTTCATGTGATTCCGGGGAATGAAAAGATGGTTTCCTTTCTGTGTGCAGGTGGCACGCTCTGGCGCAAAGCAGACTACCCCTATCCGGCGTCGATTGCCGACGCCACAGCGTGTAACACGTCCGTTGACGATGGCGGCACCATTGCCAGGCTGGCGAACAATGCCACCTGCAGCTTTGTCTACAACGGTTCGGATCTGCAGCGCAACGGACTGGTCCAGATGACACTCTCGCTGACCGATGCCAGCGGTGAAACGGTGCGGCTTTATCACGAAGTTCACGTGGACAACTCGCCATGAAGACCCCTCCTTCCCGGTCGCGCGGTGTCGCCGCAATTTCTGCCGTGTTTCTGCTGGTGGTGCTGGCCGCCCTGGGGGCCTTCATGGTCACGTTTTCCAACACCCAGCATTTGACCTCGGCCGAGGATGTGAAAGGCACGCAAGCCTATTGGGCCGCCCGGGCCGGGCTGGACTGGGCCATTCCGCAGGTCTTTCAAGCCAACAGTTGCCCTACGGCCACGCCGACCTTTGTGGTGAATTCGTTCACGGTACAGACCACGTGCGCCACCTCCAGCTTCAATGAGGGCGTGACGGCGACCATGGTGAATATCACCTCGCTGGCTTGCCAGCCCGGGCCCTGCGGCACCGCGGTCGGCGGTATTTCCTATGTCGAGCGCAGTGTCTCGACTTTGCTTGAACTGCGGTGAATGCGATGCATCGTCTTGCGTGGAAGAAGCCCGTGTATTGCTGGTTCATCGGCCTTGCCGGCGGCTTGTTGATGAGTACTTCGAGTGCATGGGGCGCAACGTGTACCTCCGTGGCATCAACCAGCTGGAATGTGGCGACGACATGGTCTGGCTGTGCGACGGGCAATGGCAGCGTGTCTGGCACCCCGGGCTCGGCCGATACGGTGATCATTTCGGCCAACGATACGGTGACGGTGGATGCTGCCTCGGCGGCCTTGTCGCTCACCCTGGGGGATCCCAGCGGCAGCTCGGGGCTCTACGGATTGACCATCAACGGCACGAACACGCTGACGGTCACCAATGCCGTGACGCTGCCGACTGTCACCAGAAACAACAAGACCAGCGTTTTTGCGGTCGGCGCGGGGACCCTGAACGCGGCAAGTATTTCAATTCCCGGTGGAACCGGTATCAACCGGATATCGCAGGTCACCGTGAGCACCGGCACCATCAACGTGACCGGTTCCATCACGTTCTCGGGAATTCCGGACAGTGCTGTCTTTGTCTCAACCGGGGCAAGCACGGTCAACGTCGGGGGGAATTTCACCAATGGCGGCACACTTTCCACCAGCGGCACCGGCACCATCAACTTCAATGGCAGCGGGACCCAGATCATTGGCGCCTACACCACCTACAACCATGTCGGTGCCAGTGGCGGGGGCGACAAAACCCTGGGGGGCCATGTCACGGTGGGGGGCGTTCTCACGCTCACCAGCGGCAACATTACCACCGGTGGTTACACGCTGACGCTG
>JASJPI010000032.1:0-16856 GCA_031426755.1 Curvibacter sp. | reverse complement strand
TCAATAACTTAGGTTGTTTTTAGCGGGGATTTACATGAATCCCGGCCGAGCCTCCAGTTCCGTGGACATGGTCTGTGTCGGGCGGCAAGACTGTCGTAATGTCCCGATCCACCCAAGGCCTCAGAGAGGCTGCCTGTCTGGAAACACCCGAATCAACAACTCCGACGACTGGATAGTCAACATTCGCCGCCGGCGGAGAAAGCGGGCCCAGGCGTGGTGAGCCTCTGGTAGCTAGTAGGGCGACGTCTGGATCTGGGGCTATCGTGCGAAGGCCCGGAAAGGTGGTCAATGCCTCGACCTGGTTTGCGGAAAGCTTTTCAAAATCCGCCCAAAAGATTGGGGGGCCCCATCGCTGTTGGATTTCTTTCTCCGGTACGCTGTGCTGCCTAAGGAGCCGTCGGAGCGCATCAAGGTTCTTTGCATTTGCGTCTGCACCGAAATATCTGAATAGCCGCAATAACACAGGCCCATGCTTGCGCAATTCTGCGATCGGCATATCTAAACGTCGATCCGTTGTCCAAGCTTCGATTCGAAGAATTGCCGAGATGTTTGCCCGAATCTGCTTTGTGTTTCGCTGTTTGATTGTGTCGGCAAAGGTTTGAAGACTCGCCGCGTTGGCTGCAACCAGCATCTCATCAAGCCGAGCCATACCAGCCAACTGCAAATTTGATTCGGCCACCAACGTATTGGGGCGATGAGACTTGGCCACTGCGACCTCTCGCAGCTTGAGGATCAATACTCCAGGGGTGTCTGGATGTCGTTGGATGTCCGGCTGAAGTGATTTTGCAGCAGCTGACAACGACTTCCCAAGTTGAGCACGGAGCTCAGGAGTCACCTCTACGTGTTCTTTTAGACCGCCGCCATGTACTTCTGGCGAGAATCGGTCGCTTCTCTGGAAAGGTATCCAGAGGATTGGATTAGCCTGACTGGCTACCAGTCTCTCCCTTGTTGCCATTGTCACCCCCGTTTATTGCATTTGTTATCTGCCTTTGCGATGTATCGTATAGCGCAGCAAGGGTTCTCAGCGAGAAAAAGCTGGGATACCAGTTGCGCAACCAACGAATTTCGTCTTCTGTATGACCTAGAGCATCGCCGCGCTCCATGGCCACTGTCAAGCCAAGACGGCGATAAAGCTCCTTTTCGTCGACTTCCGCACTGCCTTGGAGAACGGCAGTGCGCTTAGCGTCAAGGCAAACCTGTTCTATCGCTGCCCCTGACATTCCCTCGGACCGTTTTGCAACTTCCGTCAGGTCAATGCGATCGGGAATGTAGCCGTCCAAGTAGTTGGCCCAAAGTTTTTTACGGACCTCGAGGTCAGGCAGCGGCATGGCTATACGCGCGCCAAACCTTCGCCATATTGCGGCATCTAGTAAATGTGCGTGATTGGTCGCGGCAATGAGAATGGTGTCCTCTGGGAGAGCATCGATGTTCTGAAGCAAAGAAATCACTACTCGTTGCAGCTCTCCGACGTCACGCTCATTGCCTCTAGCGGTGGCCAGGGCGTCGAATTCATCCAAGAACAAGACGCAAGGGAATTCCTGGGCGTACTCAAACACTCGCCGAAGATTCTTGCTTGTCTGCCCCAAAAGACTGCTAACTAGAGTATCGCAGCGCACTGTCAGCAGGGGTAGGGACAGTGAACTCGCAATCCAGCGTGCGGTTTGCGTTTTTCCCGTTCCGGGAGGACCGTCCAATATCATGCGCGGGGGCATGGACAGGTTGGCAGCCAGCAACTGCGCATGACTGCGAATCCCTTGGAGGAATCCTTCTAGCCGTGCGGCTATGGCACTAGGAAGGATGAGTTGGTTGGCTTCCAACTCGGGACGCGTTAAATCGACGGTGCTCAGTCGACTATCGGCGTCGACTGGTAACGGCCCCTGGCTCGGGTGGCCTTGTTCTCCACTTTGGAGGCTTGTTTGAGCCGCGGGTACTCGTGCCAGGCGCTCGCGAATAAGGCGGGCTTCACGCCGACTCCCATCGGCTTCGAGCTTGTCCGCCAGCAAGCCTGCGTAGTTGGCAGCCATGCTTTGGTTGGACTTTAGCGCCCCATCGATTATTTTTAAAACTTCAGAAAGGTGATCCACAAACCGAGCTCATTGCGTCAGTGCTTCGAACTGACTGAATTTTGCTCCAATATCTGGCCAAATCGCCTCGGAAGGAAAGAATATTGCACCGAAAAGGCATGAATTCGCTTCGAGACGACCAAATTGCGCTCTTGTGCACGCAATCTGTGCCGGAACTGGCCCCCCTAGTTGGCTTTGCTGGCGAGAGGCTCCACCTTCGACTTTAACTCGCTTAAGGGCTTGGGTTGCCCATCTGGGCTCCTTAGAACCCAAAAACCCCTTCAGAAAGCCGCTAGGCAGCCTTGTGAAGGGGTTTTTGCGGAGAGTGCGGGATTCGAACCCGCGGAGGGCCTAAACCCTCAGCAGCGTATCAAGCTGCCGCCATAAGCCACTCGGACCAACTCTGGAAAAGCAAGTGCCTTTCCACAGGTGGCTAGTGCGCGCACTAAGAGAGCGTGATGCCCCAAGGAACAATGTAAGGGTGCCGTTAAAACTTTCAAGATTGAGACTTGATTGGCCAAAGCGTTCGACGCGTCCGCGCTAATTTGCGCTTAGAAACAAGCCCAACGCCAACATCAAATGCATGTTCTAGGTGCGTCATTGAAACGTCCCCCTTCAGCGGCCGCTGAAGGGGGCTGTCTGATCGATCCGACCTCAACCGGAAAACGGTGACTACGGAACTTGCTAGAAGCGATGCAAATTATTTTCTCAGGTGCTTTTCCACGTCCACGGCCATCACGCCAACGGCCTTCACTGCAGCGCGCAACTGGGTTTCTGTGCAGCCAAATTTGGCGCACCAGTATTTCACTTCGTGGCCCTCATTCACGTTCACGCGAGCACGGTCCTTGGGGCCTCGGTTGGTCAGATCATCAGACATTTCGCCTCCTTGATTCGTTTTAGAGTGGGACTCCACCCGCAGAAACGTTATCTCAGCGCGCCTTTTCTGACCATCCCCCAAAAGAGGGGTCACAGGAGGTACTGAGCCAGATTTCCTGACGATTTGGGCTCAAATGATCCGCAAAATTTCGGAAAATTCTCACTTGAGATTAGTTGCCTAATATGTTGATATAAAAGGAATTTTTCTTATTTGTATAGATACTTACTTAAAGTCTGTATAGATAATTACTTAACGTTCCTGCGGGTTTGCCGGAGTTTTGACTTCCCCTGATCTCTTTTCATAATTTATACGATGTATATTATGTAAAGTGTAGTAATTAAGCAAAACCGGCACATGGCCGGCTTGACGTCAGGAAACGCTGAAGTTCACGACCGGGACCGTTGGATCGGCAAATGAAGCGCCCAGTGCAATCTCGCCCCGCCCGTGCAGGACGCACTCATCGCGACGCAACTGGACATCCGTGCCCGCGCCTTCAAAGCGGATCCAGGAGCCGTAGCTGCTGACGTCGATCAGCATGATGCTGCCATTGCGCCATTCAATGCGTGCATGCGTCCGGGAGACCCGCGGGTCATTGACGACGAAATCAGAATGGCGGATCCGGCCGATGTGGGCCGGCAATTCGAAGGATTTGAAGGTTTTCTTCTGTTCCAGGCGGGACAGCTCGATTTCACCCCCCAAGGCGTCCCCCATGGCCGCGAGCTCGATGGGATCCACCTCGGCCTGACGGGTCAGGAATTCACTGGTGTCTTCATCCTGCCATTCCACGCGGTAGACGGTACAGGGTTCCGCCCGGCCGCGAACGGTAATGGGCCCCAGCAGGCGAAAGCGCACACCGTCGAGTCGGTCGGAATAGTCGAGTTCAGCGCTGTTGACCCAGATTTCATGGGCACCGCAAAGATCGTTGAGGCGCGAGGCTACGTTGACCGCATCGCCATAGCAGTCGCCATCGACCGTCTCCACCTCACCTGTGGCGACTCCGACACGGATCGGCATGCGCACCGCCGGGGATTGCTGTGCCAAACGTTTTTGCTGGGCACGCTGCATCTCCACCACGGCATCGATGGCACTGGAGGCGCTTGGGAACACCGCCAGCACGCCATCACCCAGCGTCTTGACGACGCGCCCGCCGTGGGCGCCGAAAACGCCGCTGATCCAGCGCGTAAGTTGGGTGACGGCCTGCGTTGCCTTGGCATTGCCCAGCAGTTCAAAGACCGCTGTGCTGCCAATCAAATCTGTGAATACGACGGTCGTCTGGACACCCATGCGCTGGACTTCGGTTTCTCTGTTCAGGTAGAGAGTTTAGGGCATAGACCCGAAGCCAGGAAAGCGCTTTAGGCCGGCTTGAACTGGAGCGCTTTGAATTCGAGGAACTCCTCGAAGCCATACTTGCCGTTTTCGCGGCCGATACCCGATTGCTTGTAGCCGCCAAACGGGGCATTGGCATTGAAAGGCCCGCCGTTGATGTCCACCTGACCGGTGCGCACACGCCGTGCCACGGCCACGGCCCGGGCTTCATCCCCGCTCCAGACGCCGCCGCCCAGGCCGTAAATGGTGTTGTTGGCAATGCGCACTGCGTCATCCTCGTCCTTGTAGGTGATGACCACCAGCACCGGGCCGAAAATTTCCTCGCGCGCCAGCGTGTCGCCAGGCTGAACGCGCAGGATGGTGGGTTGCACGAAATAACCCTTGTCAAAAGCGGGACGAGCCGGACCGCCGGCAATCACCTCGGCCCCTTCCTTGATGCCCTGCTCGATGAAACCCAGCACACGGTCGCGCTGGGCCGCACTCACCAGAGGACCGAGACGGCTGTTTTCATCCAGACTCGGGCCGATGCCGTACTTGGCGATGGCCGCCTGCGCCAGTGCCTTGACGTCTCCCAGACGGTGCTCGGGCACCAGCATGCGGGTATGGGCCGAGCACGTCTGGCCACTGTTGAGCAGACAGGCCGCCAGCGTCCCCTTGACGGCGGCCTCGAAATCGGCATCGTCAAGGATGATGCTGGCGGATTTGCCGCCCAGTTCCAGCGCCACCTTTTTGACACTCTGGCTGGCCAGTTCGGCCACCCGCTTGCCGGCCCGCGTAGAGCCGGTGAAGCTCACCATGTCGACTTCCGGGTGCGTGGCCAGCACCTCTCCGACCACGGGCCCGGCACCGTTGACCAGGTTGAAGACGCCGGCCGGGAGCCCGGCTTCGTGAATGATTTCGGCCAAGAGCATGGCATTGACCGGGGCGACCTCGCTCGGCTTGAGCACCACGGTACAGCCGGCGCCGAGCGCCGCAGCCACCTTGAGCGTGATCTGGTTGAGCGGGAAGTTCCAGGGCGTGATGCAGCCCACTACGCCGATCGGTTCGCGCACCACCAGCGAGTTGCCGACCTTTTCTTCCCATTCGAAGTTGCGCGTGACCTTGGCGAAATTGGCCCAGTTCCACACAGGCGCACCGACCTGGACGCTGCGTGCCAGCTTGAGCGGCATGCCGACTTCGCAGGCAATGGCGGTGGCCACCTCATCGATGCGAGCCTTGAGGCCGGCCGAAATCTTGTCCAGATAGTCAGCCCGGGTCTGGGCTGGCAGAGCAGCCCAGCCGTCGAAAGCCGCGCGTGCGGCCACCACCGCCGCGGCCGCTTCTTCTGCCGTGCCGGCAGGCACGCTGGCCATCACCTCTTCGGTGCTCGAATCATGGACAAGAAAGGTTTCCTTGGAAGTGGCCGGAACCCATTGACCGGCGATGTAGTGGGCGTTGAAGGCTTTCATGCGGGAATTCATTTCAGTGGACGCGGGAATTGATGCTTTAGATACTACTTGATCTATCTGAGTTAACTCGCTGATTTTCATGCTGTTTTCAGCGCATTGCCTGGGGTAAACCCTAGTGCATCGCCGTGCAGCTCTGACGTATGGTCCGGCATAAAAGGGAGTGATAAAGATTATGCGTTGGATGCCTGCAAACATCATCAGCAGCATGCAAAGCCTGCTGGGGGGCGCGCTTGTCGAGCAAGAGCGCTGCTTTGCGCAGATTGAGGTCATTCGGCAAACCATGCTTGACAGCCTCAGTGACAGCGGCTGTTCCGCTTTTTCTCAGGTCGAGCGCCGGATTCTGCTGGCGGCAGATCTGCAAAGCCTGTGGTACCTGCGCAGTGACTTGATGGCAGCGCTCTGCTCGCTGCAAGGCGAGTTCACGGCGCGTCAAAGCCTCAAGGAAATCACCGCCATGTTCGAGGGGCTGCTGCCCAAAAGCATGTTTTCAAGTCAGGCACCACGCCGGCACTGAGGTTTCTGCGCCATAGCGCCCTTCTCAATCCTGGTGTCCCCACAGCAGCAGCACATCTCGCCCCTGTACCACCAGATCGGTTTTGCGACCGACCGGTAGCAGGACCTTGGTGGGGACATGCCCGAAAGGCAGATTGGTCAACACCGGCACCTTGAGCTGGCTGCGCAGCCAGTTCACCACGCTTTGCAGCTTGAAGCCCTTGTCGTGCGGCACCAGCTTGAATTCGGTGAACTGGCCCAGCACGATCGCCTTCTGTTGCGCCAGTACGCCGGCATGCAGGAGCTGGCTGAGCATGCGTTCGATGCGGTAGGGGTGTTCGGCAACATCTTCCAGGAACAGGATACCGTCCTTGACCTGCGGAAAGTACGGTGTGCCGACCAGCGAGCACAACACCGCCAGGTTACCGCCCCACAGCACGCCATCCTTGATGACAAACGAGGCCTCGTCCCCCATGCGGCGGGCGTGAAATGCGCCTGTATTGGCAGCAATGGGCAACGGCTCGCGCGGCTGGCGCCAACCGGTGCCCTCCCCCTGGCCCTGAATCATGTCGTCAAAACAGGCCTCCATGATTTCATCCGGGCGCCCTTCATCGCCATGACCGTGCCCATCGGCGCCGTCGGCGCGATCGTTCATGCCAAAACCTTCGCACAGCGAGGGTCCGGCCCAGGTGGGGCTGCCAGTGCGGGCCAGCACAGCCAGCTGGAAGGCGGTGAAATCGCTCAGGCCGACGAACTGGGTGCCGCGCTTGATGGCCTTGGCCACGGCTTTGTAGGGGATGTGGCCCAGGATGCGCGTCAGGCCGTAACCGCCGCGCGAAATCATGGCCACATCGGCGCCACTGGCGGCAGCGCGCTGGATGGCGGCGATGCGGGTCGCATCATCCCCGGCAAAGCGCTGAAACGAGGACAGCGCCGCTTCATCGACCTCGACCTCATGCCCCAGGGTTTTCAGCCGCTTCACGCCGCGGCGAAAGGCTGCCTTGTCGCGCACGGCACCGGAGGGGGAGTAGATGTAGATGTGTTTTTTCATGAATGAAGCGGATAGAAAATGATCAGGGCCCGAAATGCCGGAGCGCGGCCTGTGCAATCGGCTCGCCCTGCTCCTGCACAAAATGACCGGCGGTCTCCAGCAGCAGCGGCTCGGGGCAGCCGCGAATCATGGCCTGCAGCTCGCGCATGACCGGCAGGCCCAGCACCGGGTCCTGTGTGCCGACCGTCATCAGGCTGCGGCCCTGCCACTCGTGGCGCCAGAACTCGCGTGCCTGGCGTGAAATGGCTGCGCCATCGGCGTCCTCGGTCGCCGGCACCATGGGGGGAAAAGCGCGCAAGGCGGCGCGGTGGCCGCGGTCGGGGAATGGCGCGTTGTAGGCCTCGCACTCCGCCGCTGTCAGTTGCGGGTTGCCGCGCATCAGCAGCCGTCCAACGTCGAAGTCCGGCTTCTTGGCGCACATCTCGCGCCAGGCGAGAAAGCCGGGTGACAAGGGAGCGTCGCCGGTGGCCAGCAGCGTGTTCATCACCAGCAGGCCGCGGTAGCGGCCCGGGTCGGCCATGGGCAGGGTCAGGCCGAGCAGGCCACCCCAGTCCTGCACTACCAGCACGATGTTGTCGAGGTCGAGCCGCTGCACGAATTCGAGCAGCACCTGGCGGTGCCAGCTGAAGCTGTGGGCAGATTCCTTCTTCGGCTTGTCGCTCTTGCCGAAACCGATCAGATCCGGCGCCACCACGCGATGCCCTGCCGCCAGAAAGGTCGGAATCATCTTGCGGTACAGGTAGCTCCAGCTCGGGTTGCCGTGCAGACACAGCCAGGTCAGGCGGGCGTCGGCCGGGCCCTCGTCCAGGTAGTGCATGCGCAGCCCTGCCAGCGCGGGCAGATCGTTCAGATAGCAAGCTGGCCAGGGATAGCCCGGCAGATGGGCAAAACGCGCCTCGGGCGCGCGCAGGGCATCTTCGCGCAGCGCTTGGCCGGCGCTGCGCGCCTGGCCCCGCTTGTGCTGGAAGAAGGTCTGCAGCAAGGCACTGCACTCCCCTGCCATGACGCCGCCTTCCACACGGGTCTGGTGGTTGAGTTGCGATTGTGCAAAGAGGTTGAGCACCGAACCGGCTGCCCCGGTCTTGGGGTCAGCCGCGCCATACACCGCGCGCTGCAGCCGCGCATGCAGCATGGCGCCGGCGCACATGGCGCAGGGCTCCAGTGTGACGAACAGTTCGCAGTCATCAAGCCGGTAGTTGCCCAGTACGGCGGCGGCGGCGCGCAAGGCCATGATCTCGGCATGCGCACTGGGGTCATGGCCGCCAATGGGCGCGTTGTGGCCGACACCGATGACCTGCCCGTGGCGGACCACAACAGCCCCGACCGGTACCTCGCCGGCCTGCCCCGCCAGGCGTGCCTGCTGCAGCGCGAGCGTCATGAACTGCTGATCCGTCACGTCGCCCCCAGGCCCAACTGGTCCATCCAGCCCGCCAACGCCCGTTCAGACGCGTTGCCGGCGGCATACTGCGTGCGCATCGCGGCATGCGACTCGGGACGATGCTGATTGAGTTTGAGCTTGCATTGCAGTTCCGTGACGCGCAGTTCAAAGGCCACAATACCGGCCAGCATCTTGTGCGCATAGTCTGCGCCGAGGCTGCGCCATTGCGCGGCATACGCAGGTTCATGGTCGCCAATGAGTGTTTTCAGCAGCCGGTCCTTGGCCTCAGCCTCCTCGACCAAGGTGGCTTCCACCTTGCAATGCACCGCCAGGTAGTTCCAGGTCGGAACCCGCATCAGGTCGGGATAGACGGTGGGTGACAGATAGGCATGGGGACCGAGAAAAGTAACGAGCGCCTGCGGCCGGGTCTGCAAATAGCGCCAGTGGGCGTTGGGCTTGGCGACATGGCCGAGCAACAGCAACGCATCATCCCGTTCCTCCACATGGATCGGCAGATGCGTCACAAAAGGCAAGCCGGCTTCATCGGTGCTGATCAGGCTGGCGAGCGGATGAGCGCGCATCAGCGCAAGCGCGTGGTCGCGGTCATCAGACTTGAATTGGGGGGGGAGGTACATGGTGGAGCAAGTTTAGCCCCACGAACTTTAGCGCAAAGCGGGTCTTCCGCGTGCCAGGAGCCACTCCCGGAGTTCGCTCGTGGGCAAGGCTGGGGCGTAGAGAAAACCCTGCGCTTCATGGCAGCCCATTGCCCTGAGGGTCTGCGCCTGCTGGTCGTCCTCGACCCCTTCTGCAATGACAGTCATGCCCAGGCTGCGTCCCAGTTCAACCACCATCGCGGCAATGTGCCCCCCTTGGATCTGGCCGTTGAGCTCACGCACAAACACCCGGTCGATCTTGAGACGGTCCACCGGCAGTTGGCGTAGCTGGCTGAGCGACGAGTAGCCGGTGCCGAAGTCGTCAATCGCAATCGACACCCCCAGTGCCTTGATGGCCGTCAGCGTTTCCAGGATGAAATCGGCATCTTCCATGGCCACCGATTCGGTGATCTCGAGTTCGAGTTTGGCGGGCGCAATGCCGGTGTCCTGCAGGGCCGTGCGCAATTTGTCAAGAAAGCCCGGGTGGCGAAACTGGATCAGCGACACATTGACCGACATGCGCAACTCGCTCCAGCCCAGCGCCTGCAGTCGACGGAGTTCGTGGCAGGCCGTGCGCAACACCCAGTCACCCAGCACCACGATCAGCCCGGAAGTTTCCGCCAGCGGGATGAACTTTTCTGGCGGCACGAAGCCGCCGTCGCCATCGCGCCAGCGCAGCAGGGCTTCGGTGCCGACCACCTGCCCGTTATCAAGGCTGACCTGTGGTTGGTAGACAATGAACAGGCACTCGTTGTCGACTGCGGCACGCAGACCTCGCAGCAAGCGCACGCGCTCACGAATGTCGAATCCCATTTCGTTGGAGAAAACGACATGGCCGCCACGGCGGTTCTTCTTGGCCCGCTTGAGCGCGATGTTCGCGTCCTTCAGGGCATCCAGCCCCCCGCCCCGCACGTCGTCCAGGCGTACCAGTCCGAGTGTGGCCGTGACCACCATGCTGTCGTCCTGAACGGCGAAGGGTTCGCGGAACAAGTCGAGAATGCGGGCCGGCTCCAGCGCGTCCAGGCCCCCCATCAGACCGAAGGTGTCGCCGCCGATGCGCGCCAGAACACTGCCACTGCCCAGATTGACCCGCAATCGCTCGGCCACCGCCTGCAACAGGCGGTCTCCCTGTTCGTGTCCGAGCGCATCGTTGACTTCGGCAAAGTCATCGATGTCGAGAATGGCGATCATCCGGCTGCCGATAGCCTTGTCACGCAACTGCTCATCAATCAGGCCGATGAAGCGGTTACGGTTGGGCAGGTGCGAGAGCTGGTCATGGAACGCCAGTTCATCGAGCGCCCGGATCTGTCGGTAGGCGCGCAGGGCCGAGGTGATCGTGGCAAAGAGCTTGGTGCGGGTCAACTCCGACTTGGTCTTGTAATCGTTGATGTCGTAGTCGTGGATGGTTTCGATTTCCGGCGCCTGCCCCGGCTGTCCGGTACGCAGAATGATGCGCACATCGGGTAGCCTGAGGTCTTCGCGGATGGCCTTCACCAGGTCGAGGCCGGCGTGCTCGCGCTCCATGACCACATCGAGCAGAACCACCGCGATATTTTTCTCCTGCTTCAGGAGATCGATGGCCTGACTGGCCGAGTAGGCGTGCAGGAATTCCAGCCCCTGCCCCAGGATGGTGACCCCGGAGAGCGCGAAAGTCGTGGTACGGTGCACATCGGGCTCGTCGTCCACGATGAGCAGCCGCCAGTCGGGACGCAGCGGACTCTGGCTCTCCTCGCCATCTTCGGCAAATAGCAACTCGTCTGTGTCTCCAACTGACTCGACGGCATTCATATGATGCATGGGTTCATTTTGCATGACCGGAACGCACTAGGGCAAGGGTAAATTCAGAGGGACGGCATCCACAAGGTGACCGTCGTGCCGGATCCCCACTCACTCTCAAGCGACATTTCGCCTCCATGCAGCTCAATGATTTCCTTCACGATGCTCATGCCGAGTCCCGTGCCCGGGATCCTGCCCGAGTTGTCAGCGCGGTAGAAACGCTCGCTGACGCGTGATAGTTCCTCCGGCGTCATGCCAATGCCGTGGTCCACAATCCGGATGCCGACTTTGGGGCTCTCTCCCCCGGGAACGGCGGCTTCGATCACGTCGACGGAAATGGCGCCGCCTTCGGGTGAGTACTTGTAGGCGTTAGACAACACATTGCCGACAGCTTGCGTCAGTTTTGTACGATCGGCCTGGACCCAGCGAGGCCTTGAATCCACCGGTTCGGTCGGTCCCGGGCGCCCGCCCGGCGCATTGAAGCTGGCAATGATCTCGTGCAGCAGCTCACACACATCGACGCGCTGGAAATTGAAATCCTTGTCGCGGCGTGCATCAATGCGTGCCAGGTCGAGCAGTTCATTGACGATGGAGACCATCAGCCTGGACTGCCGGTGGATGGCGCCCACGCAATCCTTTTTCTTTTCCTCCGAGAGGCGATGAGACAGCAGCAGTTCGGAAAAGCCATAAATGCTGGCCATCGGCGTGCGCAGTTCATGCGCCGCCGTGGAAAGAAACTGGCTTTTCATGCGGTCCACTTCCGTTTCGTGGGTCACGTCCCTGAAATACAGAATCTGCGACACCGTCTCGGTATCTGACAGACGAATGCCAACCTCGAGCACCCGTTTGCCAGCATGCAGCATTTCGATCAGGTGACGCTGTCGGCGATCAGCCTCGACCTCGTTCTGGTGATCGGCACGCAGCGCTGCCATGCCCGGGAAACAGGCTTCTGCGCTGCATTGGCGTGCCAGCCGTTCAGAAAACCCGGCTTCATCGAGCCCGACCACATCCGCTTCATCCAGCCCGGTCATGCGCTTGAAAGCCGGACTTGCATACTTGACCTTCCGTTCCACATCGAAGGAGACAAAACCATCGGGGCTCAGCGAGAAGATGGCATTGAGCTGCTCGGTGCGGTCTCGAATCCGTGCTTCGGCAGCTCTGCGATCGGTGATGTCGGTATTCGATCCGGCCATGCGAACCGGTTTTCCGCTTTCGTCAAAGAGGGCCTTGCCTCGGCTCAGCACCCATTTGTAGCTGCCGTCTTTGCAGCGCAGGCGATACTCGGCTTCAAAGAACTCGGTTTCACCCTTGAGATGTCGCTTATAGAGCGCCGAGACGCGATCAAGATCGTCGGGATGAACGCGCGCCAGCCAGACCTCGGTGCGGTTGGCAATCTCATTGGCTGCGTAGCCGAGCATGGCCTTGGAGCGTTCCGAGTAGAAAACCTCACCCGTCGCCAGGTTCCAGTCCCAGACGCCATCATTCGCACCGCGCAAAGCCAGTTCCCAGCGCTGCTCGCTCTCAGCCAGCGCTTCGGCAGTGGTTTTGAGCTCGGTGATATCGATACGGTTTCCGACGATATAGCCGCTTGGCGTGCGGTGCTCGATGATCAGCAGCCAGCGTCCATCACCCAGGCGTTGCTCGATGGCGATACCCTGGGCCTGGCGATGTGTTGCAACGCGCTGCGCCACCCAGGCTTCAACGTTCCCGGTGGCTTCGTGGTACTGACCGCGTTGTGCCCCTTGCCGGACAATATCTTCGAATCGGGCTCCCGGCACGATCAGGTCCCGGCTGTGCTCGTAGAAACGCAGGTACGCCTCATTGCACATCACAAGACGATCATTCTGGTCATAGATGGTGAAGCCCACCGCAATGCTCTGGACCGCCTCGCGCAGCAGATTGCTGGCCTTTTCCGCTTCGCGACGACTTTCCTGGTATTCATGTGTGCGCACGGCGACACGGTCCTCGAGGTCAGCATACGACTCACGCAGGCGATCCACCATGGTGTTGAACGCGGCTGCAAGCCGGCCGAACTCGTCGTCCCGGCCTACGGGAAGACTGGCCACGGGGCGGCCGGATGCGGCGATTTCCTCGGCAGCCGCAGCGATCTCGCCCAATGGCCTGGCGATGAAGCGTGCGCCCCACTGGGCGAAAGTGACCACCCCGATCAGGACGATCGCCCCGATCGCCATGAAGACGATGAGCAGGGTGTCAAGCGCACGAAAAGCGGCGGATCGGTCGCGCGACAGCACAATCCTGAGATCGGTCGTTTCGAGCGGTGACGGCAGACGCAACACGTTGGCACGCTCGAAGGGTTCGCCCCGCGGGCGTTCGCCGGCCAACAGCTGACCTGATGCATCGCTGAGCCAGACATTGTCATCCCATTCCTTGCTCAGCAACGGCGCCAGGGGAACGCGCAACATGACCCCGCCTTCGATATTGCTGGTCAGGCGATAACGGATGGGCAGCGCCAGCAACAACATGGCTGCTGACTGGCCTGGCTGGTCGATTTGCTGCGTTGCCTGACCACTCTTCATCATGGCCTGAAAGCTGCTGTTCCCGCTGTAGTCGGGTGGACTGGCGTGCGTGCTGGCAGCAGGACGCCCGCGGTAGTCCACCACGGTGATGTCGGCGCCAGTGACTGACAGACGCTGGTTGCGAAGCAGCGGATCGAGATAGGTCTCGCGGCCGCGTGAGTCGGCCAAGGCGTTGGCGGTAACGGTGTTGAGGGCCAGTGATTCGGCCAGCGTGATGATGCTGGCAAGTCGCAATTCAATTTCGCGCTGCTCGAGCAGGGCATGCGCTTCCAGCAACGCTTGCGTGTTCTGGATCAGCTGGTTTCGAAACAACAGATAGGAAGCCAGGGTGATCAGTGACCCCAACGCCAGCGCCGCTGCCAGCAGTGCCAGCGTGATCTTGCCTCGCAGATCACGCTGAAGGAAGCTGGTCAGCAGAAACTGCCTGAGTCGCGCAAGACCAACCATGATGTTTTATTTCCCCGCGATGGACTTCAGATTGCCGTCTCTGTCGAAACGTCCCATGCTCACCTGGCGTCGTTCCAGGGCCTCGTGCCGGGTCAGCGTGAAAGGTTTGGCATAGTGTCTGACAAGACCGTCGTATGCATCCAGGCGCTCCAAGGCGCTGCGAATGGCCGCGCGGTCGGTGCTGCCCGCCCTGTTGACGGCCCGGGCCAGCAGGTGCGTCAAGTCGTATGCATGGGCGAACCCCACTTGAGCGCGCATCTGGCTGACCTCGATCCCGAACAGGCGTTTCACGCCAGCGGCAACCGTCCGGGCCTTGGGGCCGTTGGGGTTGCTGAAGCTGAAGGTGTGGACGACGGTGAAATCCACTTGTTCCAGATAGGCGTGCGCCGAGGCCGCAAAATCTCCTCCAAGCACTCCCCAATGGGAAATGATGGGTAAGCGGTGTGCTGGTGGCAGCGCAGCCATTTGCTTGACGATCGGCAGACCCTCGAATTCATTGGTGACCGTCAGGATGGCCTGGGCACCTTTGGCCCGGGCCTGTGAGAGTCGCTCGCTGAAGTCCGTGTCGCCCCAGTTGTACCAGAAGACGTCGTGCCGCAAGCTCGCATGCCGCTTGGCATAGGCCTGCATGACCGTCTCGCTGCTGCGCCCCCATGCTGTGTTGGGCACGAACAGGGCAATGCGGCTGATGCCTCGAGAGCGCGCATGGTCCAGCATGGTTTCGATCGCCCAGGTATCCGTGAGGGACAGGCGGAACGCATAGTTCGGCTCCATGCCGCGCGGTTTGGTGATGTCGTCTGCTGCCGACCAGGGGTCCAGCAGCGGCAAGCCCAACTTGCTGGCAACGGGGGCGATTTCGAGCGCGACAGGTGAAAATCGACCGCAGAAAACAGCAATCACATCCGGGCGCGCGGCAAAGTCGGTGAAATTGTCCACGCCTCGTGCCGGGACGCCCCGGTCATCGCGTGTTTCCAGCACCAGTTTGCGCCCGCCCAGCACGCCGCCTGCGGCGTTGATTTCGTCAATGGCGAGTGCGATGCCCTTTTCGATGGACTGCGCCGCATGGCTGCCCTGTACGCCGAATTCAGCCGTCAGACCGATCACCACCGGCGGTGCCGGCTGTGCGGCAGCCAGCCAGCCCGAGGGGCACAAGGTAAGTGCCAAGGCGCCCAGAAAACGCCAGCGGAATCGAGGGGTTTTTCTCATGTTAACGCTCCATTCTGGACGGGCCATTGCCGCCGCCCCTGCAAATAAGAAATTAATTGCTTGTTTTTATTACAATTATCAACTTTATGGCACAAAAAACGGCCCCGAAAGGCCGTGTGAAAAGACTTATTCCCACTCAATCGTCGCCGGTGGTTTGCTGCTGACATCGTAGGTCACGCGGTTGATGCCGCGAACCTCGTTGATGATGCGGCCCGACACCTTCTTGAGCAGCGCATAGGGCAGCTCAGCCCAATCGGCCGTCATGAAATCACTGGTCTGCACAGCGCGCAAGGCCACCACGTAATCGTATGTGCGGCCATCGCCCATGACGCCCACGCTCTTGACCGGCAGGAAGACCGTGAAGGCCTGGCTGGTCAGGTCGTACCAGCTTTTACCGGAAATGGGATCGATGGTGGAACGCAGTTCCTCAATGAAAATGGCATCGGCGCGACGCAACAGATCGGCATAGTCCTTCTTCACCTCGCCCAGAATGCGTACGCCCAAGCCCGGTCCCGGGAACGGATGGCGATACACCATGTCGTGCGGCAGCCCCAGCGCCACGCCGAGCTCGCGCACTTCGTCCTTGAACAGGTCGCGCAGCGGCTCCAGCAGTTTCAGACCGAGTTGTTCCGGCAAGCCGCCCACATTGTGGTGACTCTTGATGGTGACGGCCTTCTTGCTCTTGGCGCCGCCTGACTCGATGACATCGGGGTAGATCGTGCCCTGAGCCAGCCATTTGGCCCCTTTGGCGCCATCGCCCTTGAGTTTGGCCGCTTCCGCCTTGAACACATCTACGAACAGGCCGCCGATGATCTTGCGCTTCTGCTCCGGCTCGCTCACGCCGGCGAGCTTGCCCAGGAACAGCTCACTGGCATCGACGCGGATCACCTTGGCGTGCAGCTTGCCTGCGAACATCTCCATCACCATGTCGCCTTCGTTGAGGCGCAGCAGGCCGTGGTCAACGAAGACGCAGGTCAGCTGGTCACCGATGGCACGGTGGATCAGCGCGGCGGCCACGGAGGAATCAACCCCGCCCGAGAGGCCGAGAATCACTTCTTCGTCACCGACCTGGGCGCGGATTTTTTCGACCGCTTCAGCCACGTGGTCGCGCATGACCCAGTCCGGGGTGACGGCGCAAATGTCCAGCACGAAGCGCTCCAGGATTGCCCGGCCTTGCACCGTGTGCGTGACCTCGGGGTGGAACTGGACGGCATAGAAGCGGCGCTGCTCGTCGGCCATGCCGGCAATCGGGCAGCTCGGGGTGGACGCCATGAGCTTGAAGCCGGGCGGGAATTCGGTGACCTTGTCACCGTGGCTCATCCAGACCTTGAGCATGCCGTGGCCATCGGCCGTGGTGAAGTCGGCGATGTCCTTGAGCAGCACGGTGTGGCCGTGGGCCCGCACCTCGGCATAACCGAACTCACGCTGATGGCCGCTTTCGACCTTGCCGCCGAGCTGTTGCGCCATGGTCTGCATGCCGTAGCAGATGCCCAGCACCGGCACGCCGAGTTCGAACACCGCCTGCGGCGCCTTGTCGGTCGTTTCCTCGTAGACGCTGGCATGGCTGCCCGAGAGGATCACGCCCTTGAGCTGGCCGTCGGC
>JASJPI010000031.1:0-48212 GCA_031426755.1 Curvibacter sp. | reverse complement strand
CCTTGAATTATAGCACCATTTTTTCCTCCGCGTCAACACTGCGATTTATTTTTGTTTCAAGCATCTCGCTCTCAACATCGCGTATCAACCCGGCTTTGATGCCGCCTTGCCGCATCGTTCATTTCGAATGAAATTCAGCAGCGAAGCCCGCAACTATAGCACGATTTTTTACTGGCGCAAACAAGATTGTCCGAACCTCGACAAAACAGACGGTCACCACATACGTGCAACGCCACCAGGGAGACGACAAGCCGTTCACAACCACCCAATACTGACTGGTGGCGGCAACGATGTTGCGCGCGCGCCCAGTCCGATATGCTGCGCAGAGGGGATAGAGAAGTAGGACGACAGCCCAGAGCCGCCGCTGTCAGCCGCATGAGCTCCGCATCAGAGCGGCACAAGCGGGCACAGATCTGCACGGCTTTCGCAGATAAGGATAATCCCCGCTCTTATGGCACTCCTCACACTTCTCAATGCGCAACTGGCCTTCGGCCACGTGCCTCTGCTTGATCACGCCGACTTCTCCCTCGAGCCCGGCGAACGGGTGGGTCTGATCGGCCGCAACGGTGCCGGAAAATCATCCTTGCTCAAGATCCTGGGCGGCCTGGAAACACCTGATGACGGCAGCCTTCAGCTGCAGCAGAACCTGCGGCTGGCTTACGTGGCCCAGGAACCAGTTCTGGACCCGACTGCCACCGTATTCACGGCTGTCAGCGCAGGCTTGGCGCGGATCGCCCAGCTGATTGATCTGTATTCACGTGGCGAAGGCGAGCTTGACACCCTGCAAGACGAGATCGAGGCCCAGGACGGATGGAATTGGCAGCGACGCGTGGAAGAAACCCTGCAGCGCCTGCACCTGGACAAAGACGTCGTGATCGGGACGCTCTCCGGCGGCACGCGCAAGCGCGTGGCACTGGCGCAGGCACTGGTATCGCAACCCGACGTGCTATTGCTGGACGAGCCGACCAACCACCTCGACCTCGACTCGATCGAATGGCTGGAAAACCTGCTGCTGGAGTTCAAGGGTAGCGTGGTCACCATCACGCATGACCGCACCTTTCTCGACCACGTGGCGACCCGCATCGTGGAGTTGGACCGCGGCCGCCTGAACTCCTACCCCGGCAACTTTGCCCAGTACTTGGTGCAAAAAGAAGCGCAGCTGGCGCAGGAAGCCGTCATCAACGCCAAGGCCGACAAGCTGCTGGCGCAGGAGGAAGTCTGGGTGCGCAAAGGCGTGGAGGCGCGCCGCACGCGCAGCCAGAGCCGCATCGTCCGGCTGGAACAGTTACGCGCCCGGCGCGCAGCGCGGCATGAGGCGGTGGGCAGCGTCAAGCTGGATGTGACGACCGGCACCTCCAGCGGCAAGCTGGTGGCCGAGTTGAACGATGTCAGCAAGGCCTTTGGCAACAAGCCCATCGTGCGCAACTTCAGCGCCACCATCCTGCGCGGCGACAAGGTGGGGCTGATCGGCCCCAACGGTGCCGGCAAGACCACCCTGCTCAAGCTGATCCTGGGTGAATTGCAACCCGACAGCGGGCAGGTACGCCAAGGGGCCAATCTGCAAGTGGCCTACTTTGACCAGATGCGCAATGCGCTCGACCTCGACGCCACGCTGGAAGATTTCATCAGCCCCGGCAGCGAGTGGATCGAGATCGGCTCCAAGCGCCAACACGTCAAGAGCTATCTGGGTGACTTCCTCTTCTCGCCAGCGCGAGCCAACTCACCGGTACGCTCACTATCGGGCGGCGAGCGCAACCGCCTGCTGCTGGCGCGGCTGACCGCGCGCAATCCGGACGGCTGCCTCTACCTCGGCTCCTTCTCCAAGGTGCTGGCGCCCAGCCTGCGCCTGGGCTTCCTGGTGGCTCCCAAGCCCTTGTTCCCGAAACTGCTGCAGGCCAAACAGGCGGCCGACCTGCACAGCCCCGGCTTCAACCAGCGCGTGGTGGCCGAAGTCATGAAGGACGGCTTCCTCGACCGCCACGTGCCGCGCATCCGCACGCTCTACAAAACACAACGCGACGTGATGCTGGCCGCGCTCGCGCAGCACATGCCGCCCGGGGTGACTTGGAACCAGCCTGACGGCGGCATGTTCCTCTGGGCCAGCCTGCCGCAAGGCATGGACACGGCGGCGCTCCTGCCCCGGGCGGTGGACCGGGGCGTGGCCTTCGTGCCGGGTGCCGCGTTTTACGCCGACCATGCCGACGTGCGCACCCTGCGCCTGTCGTTCGTCACCGCCAGCGAGCAGGAGATCTGGCAGGGTGTCGCCGCGCTGGCCGCCGTCATCCAGGAGAACATGCCATGAGCGCCGCGCCGGGCCGCCCCAAGCAAGCTCGCACCGCAGTGCACCGCACGGAGGTAAACCGATGAGCGCCACACACCGCCAACGCCCCTTCAAGCAGGTCGACGTCTTCACCGCCACGCCCTACTACGGCAACCCGCTGGCCGTGGTGCTCGACGGTGCCGGCCTGAGCGACGACGAGATGCAGCGCTTCGCGCGCTGGACCAATCTGTCGGAAACCACCTTCGTGCTGCCGCCCACACAAGCCGGCGCCGACTACCGGGTGCGCATCTTCACGCCGGGCGCCGAGTTGCCCTTCGCCGGCCACCCGACGCTGGGCAGCTGCCATGCCTGGCTGGAGGCTGGAGGAAAGCCGAAGCAAGCGGAGGTGATCGTGCAGGAATGCGCGGTGGGCCTGGTGTCGATCCGCCGCGCCGGCCACCACCTCGCCTTTGCCGCGCCGTCGCTGAAGCGCAGCACGCCAGCCCCCGAGCTGCTGGCCAGCGTGGCGCAGGCGCTCGGCATCAGCACCGCGCAGATCCATGCCGCCCAGCAACTGGACAACGGCCCGCAGTGGCTCGGCCTGCTGCTCGACAGCACCGACACCGTGCTGGCGCTGGCGCCGAACCACCAGGCGCTCCAGGACTTGAAGCAAAAAGTAGGCGTAGCCGCCGTCGAATCTTCGCAATTCGCTATTAATTTGATAGCAAAATCAAGCCGCGAGGCGCGCGCCTTTGCCGAGCATGCGGCCGATGCGCCGCAGCAGGCCGCCCCCGACCTGGAGGTGCGCGCCTTCGCCGCTCCAGTGGGCGTCCCCGAAGACCCGGTCACCGGCAGTCTCAACGCCAGCCTGGCGCAATGGTTGATGGCCGAGGGCCACCTGCCCGAGCGCTACCTGGCCTCGCAAGGCACGTGCCTCGGGCGCGCCGGCCGTGTGCAACTGGAACGCGACGCCAGTGGCCAGGTCTGGGTCGGCGGTCAGGTCGTGACCTGCATCAGCGGCCAGGTGCAGCTGTAGGGCCCATGACGCCAGCGCGCGCCACTGCCGAGCTCGACCACTTGGTGGTGCTGGCCGTCACGCTGGCTGAAGGCGCGGCCTGGTGCGAGGCCACACTCGGCCTCACCCCCGGCCCGGGCGGCCAGCATGCGCTGATGGGCACGCACAACCGGCTGTTCAGCATCGCCTCGGCAACCTACCCGCAGGCTTATTTCGAGATCATCGCCATCGACCCGGCAGCACCGCCGCCGGCACGCCGGCGCTGGTTCGACATGGACGACGCCGCCCTGCGCGAACGCGTGCGGCAGCAGGGTCCGCAACTGGCACACTTCGTCGTCCGCGTGCCGGATGCGTCGGCCGCCGTGGCCGCGCTGCGCGCACATGGCATCGAGCGCGGCGCGGTATTGCAGGCTTCGCGTCCGACAGCGCAGGGTCTGCTGCAATGGCAGATCACGGTGCGCGAGGACGGCCAGCGCTTGTTCGACGGCGGGCTGCCCACGCTGATCCAATGGGGTGCGGTGCACCCGGCCGACGCCATGCCGGCCAGCGGCATCACACTGGAACAGCTGACGGTGCAGCACCCGCAGGCCGACACGCTGGCAGCGGCGTACCGCGCCATCGGCCTGGGCCAGGTGGCCGTGCAGGCCGGACCGCCGCAGTTGCAGGCACTGCTGCACACGCCACGCGGACCGCTGCAGCTGTCGTCCTGAGGCCGCCACAACGCTCCTGATTTGATAGCTTGCGTCGCAAGAGCGACAAGGGCCAGCGCCTGTTTTTGCCACAATCCTCGGCATGGGAACCCTTTACCTCGTGCGCCACGGCCAGGCCTCGTTCGGCGAACAAGACTACGACCGCCTGAGCGCACTCGGCCACCAGCAAAGCGTGCGCCTGGGCCAGTACTGGCGCGAACGCGGCGTGACCTTCGACGCCGTCCTCACCGGCACGCTGCGCCGCCACGCACAGACCTGGGCCGGCATTGCCGAAGGTGCTGGCTACCGCAACGAGGTGCAGCCCTGGCAAGGACTCAACGAATACGACAGCGCGGCGGTGATCGCCGCCATCCATCCGCATCCGCTGCAAAAGCCTGACACCCCCGAGCTGTATCGCCACCACTTCCGGCTGCTGCGCGACGGCCTGACGCAGTGGATGAACGGCGTGGTCAGCCCCAAGGGCATGCCGAGCTACGACGACTTTCTGGCCGGCGTCACCAGCGCGCTCGACCATGTACGGCAGAACTTCGAAGGCAATGTGCTGATCGTCTCCAGCGGCGGACCGATTGCCACCGCTGTGGGCCACGTGCTGGGCACCACGCCCGAAACCACCATCGAACTCAACCTGCGCATCCGCAACAGTGCGGTGACCGAGTTCACCTTCAACCCGAAGCGCCACACCCTGCTGAGCTACAACACCCTGCCGCACCTGGACCAGCCCGGGCTGGCGGACTGGGTCACCTACGCCTAGGCGCTGCCGATCAGCATCGCCAGCTCGCGCCCCAGCAGCGCCGGGTCCTGCGCATTGCGTTCGATGAGTTGGCGCAGATGCGTCACGCTGTCGAGGTCGATGTGCGTGCATTGCAGTCCGAGCTGGCTGCCCTGCACGCGCGCCACCACGATGTCCATGGCGATGAAGGTGGTCGACGACAGCATCAGGCGCAGGCGACCGTGCGTGCCCACCGGGCAGCGTAGCGCCGCGCCCATGTCCACCAGCGCGCCTTTGAGCGAGACATCGAGCAGCTGCACTTCACGGATCCGCCCGCTCAGGTTGAGCCTGGCGGGCGCCTGGAAGACCATCCGCAGAAAACGTCGGTAAGCCAGTGGCCGGGCAAGCACCGGCAACGCCTCGGCAGGCTCAACCGGCTTGGCAACGACGGGTTTCTTCCAGAATTTCCACATGGGGCTTGAACAACGCAGGGCGATTAGCGCAGACCATAACATGAGGTAGGCCAGCTTCTTGAGAGCTTGAACAGCGGCGCCCCTCTCCTGCTCCTGCTCTTGCTCTTGCTCTTGCGTCCGCGCGCTAGCGCTGGTTTGCCGGTGGCACGGCGGGTGCGCGCAACAGCAGGGCAAACAGCTCGTTGCGGAAATGGATGCCCAGGCGGGCAAAGGCGCGGTTGCGGTAGGTCTTGACGCTGGGCAGGCTCAAGCCCAGGTCGCTCGCAATGCCGTCCTGCGTCATACCGGTCAGCAGCCGGGCGCAGACGTCCAGCTCGCGCGGTGTCAGCGCCGGGTTGAGCTGGCGCAGGCGCTGCTGCCAGGCCGCGATCGGGTCGGCGGCCTGCGGCGGGCTCGACAAGGCAATGTGCTTCTTGGCCAGGGCCAGCAGCGCCGGCGCCATGTCCGCAAAACCGGCCACCTGCTGGTCGCTGAACGGCCGCTGGTGCTGGTGACGGTAGAAATTGAGCGCCAGCAGCGACGCCCCGGTCTGCTGCACCACCGACACCCGCTCGGCCACACCATGCGCCTCGTACACCCGGGCCCGGTGCTGCACCGGCACCTCTTGCGCCGTGATGTGGCACAGCAGGGGTGTGCTGTCGCCGGCGCGCTCGGACACCAGGGTCTGGTCGCTCAGGTAGGGTCCGGAGAGGTAGGCACGCCAGCAGTCACGCGTGGTATCCGGCACGCCGAAGCTGCCCGACATGAAAAGCTGCGGCACGCAGTTGTGGCCGGTCTGGTAGATCGAGAACGATGCGGCCGGCACCACCGGATTCAGCCCTTCCAGCAGGGCCGACGTGAAACGCGGCTGGCCCAACTGGCCGATCAGGTCCGCCAGCACGTGCGCGTAACGTCCCGTGCTGCCGGTACTGACCGCAGGTATCCATTTCCTCATCGCTTGTCTCGCTCTTTTTTGTCATCTTAAGGGATGACAACAGCGAGCGTCCACCCGCCTTAAGCTGGCGCCATGCTGAACCTGCCCCAACCCGCCCTGGAGTTTTTTGCCGATCTGTCCGTCACGGTGGACCGCCCGCAGGAGGTGGGCCAGACCGTGCACGGCATGCGCCGCCTGATTCCGATCCTGGGCGGACAGGCGCAAGGCCAGGGCTGGACGGCGCGCGTGCTGCCCGGTGGCGCCGACTTCCAGTTGATCGTCACCCCGCGCCTGGCCGAGCTCGACGCCCGCTACGTGCTGGAGACCGATGCCGGCGACCTGATCTATGTGCAGAACCGGGCCGTGCGCGTGGCACCGCCAGAGCTCACGGCCCGGCTCATCCGCGGCGAGCCGGTGGACGCGCGGCTGATCTATTTCCGCTGCAGCCCGAGTTTCGAAACCGCCTCGCCCACGCTGGGCTGGATCAGCGAGCGCCTGTTCATCGGCACCGGGGCGCGGCACCCGGACCGCGTCGAGATGAAGCTGTTTGCCGTGGCGTGAGCCCGGCCACACCCTTTCAGCCCCCCCACGTTCACAACAAAACAGGAGACAACCCCATGAAAGCAACCCCCACCACCCGCCGTGCCGTGCTCGCCGCGACAGCCGTTCTCGCCTGCGTCGCTGCACCCGGCGTGCAGGCACAAGCCGCCTACCCGTCGCGGCCGGTGCGCATCATCGTCGGCTTCCCTGCCGGCACCGGCCCCGACATCGTGGCCCGCCTGCTGGCGCAAAAGCTCTCCGAGGGCTGGGGCAACCTGGGCGTGATCGTGGACAACAAACCCGGTGCCGGTGGCCTGATTGCGGCCAGCGAGGCCGCGCGCGCCACGCCCGACGGCTACACCCTGATGCTGGGTGAAACCGGCCAGCTCAGCATTGCCCCCAGCAGCTACTCCAAGCTGCCCTACAACCCGGCCAAGGACTTCGCTCCGGTGAGTCAGGTGGTGAGCGCGGACTTCGCGCTGCTGGTCAACCCGCAGAAGGTGCCGGCCAAGAACGTGAAGGAATTCGTCAGCTGGACGCAGCAGCAGAAGGGGCTGTTCATGGCCACCTTCGGTGCCGGCACACCGGGTCACTTCGGCGCCTTCATGTTCGGCGAAGCGGTCAAGCTCAAGCCGGAAGCGGTGCACTACAAGAGCACGGCCGATGCGCTGGGTGGCCTGTTCAGCGGCGACGTGCAGGGCGTGTTTGCCAGCGTGGGGCTGGCAGCACCCAACGTCAAGGCCGGCAAGCTGGTGGCGCTGGGCACCACTGGCGCCACACGTGCCGCCGCCTTGCCCGATGTGCCCACCATCAAGGAACAGGGCTACCCCACCCTGGAGTTCAGCTCCTGGTTCGGCATCGTCGCCCCGGCCAGGACGCCCAACGACATCCTGGTCAAACTCAGTGCCGACATCCAGAAAGCCATGAAGGCCCCGGATGCCAAGGCCAAGATGGAAGAGGCCGGCTTCCGCGTCACCGGCACCGACCGCGAGGAGTTCGCCCGCATCATCGCCGCCGACACCATCACCTGGGGCAAGGCCGTGGCGGCCACCGGCTTCAAGGCCGACTGAATCCGCAGACGCCAGCAGGCGCGTGGCCACCGCGCGCACCACCAGCCGCGGGATGAGCGGCTGGCGGTGCGGTGCAAGACGGCTCATTACCGCTGACGCTGCATTGATGCCCTGCACTTGTTTTTCGGGTCCAATACGGGTCATGAACCAAGCGCACGACACCGACGCCCGCCTGACCGAACTGGAAATCAAGGCCAGCTACGCCGAAGACCTGCTGGACCAGTTGAACCAGACCATCTTTCGCCAGCAACAACAACTCGACCTGCTCCTGCGCGAAGTGGCCGAGTTGCGCCGGCAGCAGCCCGAAGACGGCCAGCCGGTGCAGCGCAACCTGCGCGACGAGTTGCCGCCGCATTACTGATGGCAGAGCGCACACGTCACGCCCACCCTGTTTGGGGCAAACGTGTTACCATTAACTATCGCTTCTAGCGACTGTATGCGTCTATCCTGCCAGGCATGACGCGTGCGCGCCCCCGGCAGAGGGGCCGCCAGTCCAGCCCCGCATGAGCGCTGCTGCCCTCTTTCTCACGACTCGGCAGGTTTTTATTCCCTTCTGTTCTGCACGCCGTCCCTGCTGTGACGCGTGCCCTGTCGCAGCGCATCAGCGCAACCGACCAGGGTGATCAGTCGGACCCCACCGGCACAGGTGCGTGCCAACTGGTTATTCGTCCGCTGAGCGCTCAGCGCCCGGACCTGTTTGCTTTTGATGATTCAACACCACACAATTTCTCATGCACCGCCCATCACGATGGGCAAGTACCGGGTGGCTGCGTGCCCCCGGCCTCTGACCGACGGCCGCTTTGCCGCCCAGGTGTCGATTGCCAGCGGACGCGGCAGCGCCTCGACCGACCGGGTGATGCGCTTCATCCCCGATTTCCCAACCTACCAGGAAGCCGCGCACTACGCGATCGAGCAAGGCCTGATCTGGGTGCGCGAAACCACGCGCACCCCCGCCCATTGACCCAACACACACAGGAGTACCAACATGGCAAAGGAAGAACTGATTGAGATGGCCGGCGTCGTCACGGAAGTCCTGCCCGACACGCGTTTTCGCGTGGTGCTGGAAAACGGCCATGAGCTGATCGCCTATTCTGCCGGCAAGATGCGCAAGAACCACATCCGCATCCTGGCCGGCGACAAGGTGTCGCTCGAGCTGTCGCCCTACGACCTGAGCAAGGGCCGCATCAAGTTCCGTCACCTCGAAGGCCGCGGCCCCGCCATGGCGCCGCGCCGCCCGCCGGCCCGCTGAACGTCAAACTGGCATTCGCCTTGAAGGCCTTGTGGCAAGCTGCTTGCCCAAGGCCTTTTGTTTTTCTGCACCCTTGCCTCCGGCACGATTCCTGAAACAATAGCGCCTGAACTGCCGTTCCCCCATCCAGTCCATGTCCGCCTCCCACAACGATTTACTGCTTGAGCGCCAGCTCTGCTTTCCGCTCTACGCGGCCTCGCGCCTGCTGACCCGGCTCTACCAGCCCCTGCTGGAGCCGCTGGGGCTGACCTACCCGCAGTACATCGTGCTGATGATCCTGTGGGAGGACGCACCCTGCGCCGTGTCCCACATCGGCGAGCGCGCCCAGCTCGCCAGCAACACGCTGACGCCACTGCTCAAGCGCCTGGAGCAACTCGGCCTGGTGCTGCGTCTGCGTTCCAGCGAAGACGAGCGCGTGGTCAATATCAGCCTCACCCCGGCCGGGCGCGCCCTCAAGCAGAAGTGCGCCTGCATCCCGACCCAGCTGCTCGAGCGTATGGGCTACTCCAGCCAGGACGCGCAGAAGCTCAAGAAGCAGCTCGACAGCCTGCTGGCCCACCTGCAGTCGGCCGCCGGCTAGGGCCTTCAAGCCCTGAACCCGAACCCCTGTTGTGCGTGGGGTCAGCACGAAATCCAGGTTCGCGATAAAATATCGTACACGATTCAATCTTTTAGGAGTTATTCATGAAAACCTTGTACCAGACCCGCGCCAGCGCTACCGGCGGCCGCAACGGCCATGTCGTCTCGCAGGACGGCGTGCTCGATCTGCGCCTGGCGATTCCGAAGGAAATGGGCGGCCCTGGCGGAGCGCTCAGCAACCCGGAGCAGCTGTTTGCCGCGGGCTACGCGGCCTGTTTTGATTCGGCACTGGCTTTCGTGGCCGGTCAGCGCAAACAGAAGCTGCAAGGCACCCAGGTGGAGGCCACGGTAGGCATCGGTCCGAACGGCCAGGGTGGTTTCGGGCTGGCCGTGACACTGGAAGTCACCATCCCCGAGTTGCCGCGTGAAGAAGCCCAGGCGCTGATGGAGGCGACCCATATGGTCTGTCCCTACTCCAACGCCCTGCGCGGCAACGTGCCGGTGGAACTGGTGCTGAAGTAAGCTTGGCGCCGTCAGTGCGCCTGGATCAGATGGGCCAGGTCGCGCTCAAGAATACTGCGATCGGCGGCATTGAACTCGACCAGCTGGCGTAGGTGGGTGATGCTGTCGAGGTCGATGCGGTCGCAGTGCAGGCCGATGTGCCGGCCCTCCACATGGGCCACGGTGGCGTCCATCACGATCACCGCGCCCGGCGCCAGTTCGAGCCGCAGGTGGCAGGGTTGGCCGGTCTGTGCCCGCCAGCTGTCGTCGGGCTCCAGCAAGGCGCCTTTGAGCGAAACATCAATCAGGCGAGCTGCATGGTTGTGGCCGGAGACGGTAACGAGCGCCGGCGCTTCGAAGTCGGAGCGCCAGAACTGGCGACGGTCAGAGGGCTTGTCCATGAGCAGCTCCTGAAGTGGGAGATGTGCCCACGGTAGCCCCGTGCGTCGGGCCTGTCAAACCGGGATTGCGATTAGGTGTTTACCAGGGTATCGGGCGGCAGGCGGTCGATTTCACCCAACAGCTGCGCCAGTGCCCGGCCAGCGGCCTGCAGCACGGCCTGCCCCTGCCCGGCCGTGGCCGCCGCCGCGTTGCCGACGGCACCAGCGGCGTTGTAGTCCTGCATCTGCCAGCCCAGCTTGGCGCTCTTGCCATTGCCCAGAATCGGAAAGTCTTGCGCACGTCGCTGTGAAGCGGAGGCAAAGTCCTGCGCCTGTGCCATGGCCACCCGTTCGGGCGTGAGCGCCAGCATCATGGCGGTCTCGATCTGGCCGGCGTGGATGCCGAAGCGATGTTCTTCCGCGGTGAACTGCTGCTCCACCTCGGGCCCCAGCGGCAGGTTGAACCAGTTCACGCTGTAGACCAGCATGCCCAGCCGGGCGCGCAGATCGCGCGCCACGATGTCCAGCACACCCACCTGGCCGCCATGCGAATTGAGCAGCACCAGCTTCTTGATGCCGGCGCGCGCCACCGATTCGCCGATCTCGGTCCACAGGCTGATGACCGTATGCGACGAGAGCGTGAGCGTGCCGGGAAAGCGCTGGTGTTCCGGGCTCAGACCGACGGCCTGCGTCGGCAGGAACAGCACCGGCAAGGCGGCCGGCAGGTGCGGCAACGCGGCAGCGACCACGCCGTTCACCAGATCGGCGTCGACGCTCACCGGCAGGTGCGGGCCATGCTGCTCGGTGGCCGCCACCGGCAGGACGGCGATGGTGCGGGCGACGTCGAGCTGCGCGAAATCGCGCGTGCTCAGGTCGGCCCAATAGCGTGAAAGGACGCGGGAGGAAGTGCTCATACATCTATCTTAGAGCCTCTGACGTGGCAGAGGCTGCCGCGGATGCTTCGGTCGGGACGTCTGCATGGCGTGCCTGCCGCTCGGCGCGGACACGGGCCGCACGCGCCACCGGTGTCGCCTGGGCTGGCAGCACCTCGCGCAGACGGTGCGGCCGGGCGCGGGCACCACTGGCCAGGTAGTCCCCCAGCAGGGTCTGGCGCACCGGTGCCTCCTCGAGCTGTCTTTCGATCACAAGGTAATCGAACAACGCATCGACCAATTGCTCAGGCGTCAGGTGGGCGGTTTCGCCGCTGCGCTGCCACAGCCAGTCGGCAAACGCCAGGAAGGCCGCAAACGCGGATGGCCCCTGCAGCAGCAGCGGCAAGGTGTTGCGGAAACGCCCCGAGTTGGCCACCAGGTCCCAGTAGCGCGCCAAGCGGGTAAAGCGCTGCATGGTGGCGGCATCAACGGCACCGGTCTGGCGCACGGTGTAGGGTGGCATCGGGTCGTAGGCCATGCCGTGCTCAATGGTGTGGCGCGCGATCGGCGTGCCGCGCAGGCGCTTGAGGATGCCGAGCTGGATCTCGTGCGGACCCAGGGCATAAAGCCGGTCGAAGCCCTGCGCAAAACTGGCCAGCGTTTCGCCGGGCAGGCCGAAGATCAGGTCGGCATGCAGGTGCGCCGGGCTCTCGCCCACCAGCCAGCGCAAGTTGACCTCGGCCTTGTCGTTGTCCTGCCGGCGCGAGATGCGCTGCTGCACGTCGATGTTGAAGCTCTGGATGCCGACCTCGAACTGCAGCACGCCTTCGGGAAAGCGCACGATCATGGCTTTCAGCCGATCGGGCAGCTGGTCCGGCACCACTTCGAAATGCACGAACAGGTCTTCACTCATCCGATCGAGGAAGAACTGCAGGATGCGCACCGAGGCCTCGACCTTGAGGTTGAAGGTGCGGTCGACGAACTTGAAGTGGCGCGCGCCGCGCCGGTACAGCGCATCCATCTCGGCCAGGAACGCGTCGAGATCGAAGGCCCAGGCGGTCTTGTCCATCGAACTCAGGCAGAACTCGCACTTGAAAGGACAGCCGCGCGAGGCCTCGACGTACAGCAGGCGGTGCGCCAGATCGGCGTCGCTGTATTCGGCGTAGGGCAAGACGATTTCGTCGAGCGGCGGCTGAACGCCTGCGATGACCTTCATCAGTGGCGCAGGGCCGTACAGCAAAGCGCGACAGAGTTTCGGAAAGCTGACGTCACCCCAACCCGTGATCACATGGTCGGCCAGTTGCACGATAACCTGCTGCTCCACCTCGTGACTGACCTCAGGCCCGCCCAACACGACTTTGATATCCGGTCGTGCACTTTTCAGCAAGCGCAGCACCTCGGTGGTCTGCGTCACATTCCAGATGTAAACACCGAAGCCGACGATGGCCGGCTTCAGGGCCAGCAATTCCTCCACGATCTGCTGCGGATCACGCGCGATGGTGAACTCACGCAGCACGCTGTGTGCACGCAAGTCCTCACCACCATGACGCGCCATATTGGCCAGCAGGTAACGCAGGCCGAGCGAGGCGTGGATGTACTTGGCGTTGAGCGTTGTCAGGACAATGGCGGCAGGCTGATCGGGCATGCCGCCATTATCGGAGTGCCCTGGCTTCAGCGGGCGTACATCCAGCGGCGCGACCAGGGCTGGCCGTGCGCCAGGCGGCCGGCCTTGCGGCACAGCACCTGGTAGAGCGACACCTCGTCATGCTCGAAGGCCCACTGGCAGCCGGCCAGGTAGACGCGCCAGATGCGCCAACGCTTCTCATCCACCATGGCCTTCAGTTTCTCGCCGTTGGCTTCGAAGGCCTGACTCCACAGGCCAGTGGTGCGCGCGTAGTGGCGGCGCAGGCTCTCAATGTCGAGTGCTTCCAGGCCGCCCTCCTGCATGGTCCTGAGTACGGTGCTGATGTGCGGCAGCTCGCCATGCGGGAAGACGTAGCGGTCGATGAAGCGGCCGCCGCCGTGGCTGGTTTCGCCGTCGTTGGCGTCGGTGGAGGTGATGCCGTGGTTGAGCACCCAGCCGTCCTCGGTCAGCATCTCGTTGATGCGGCTGAAATAGGCCGGCAGGTGCTGGATGCCGACGTGCTCGAACATGCCGACGCTGGTGATACGGTCGAACTGACCCTGCACATCGCGGTAGTCCTGCAGGCGGATCTCGACCTGGTCCTGCAGTCCAGCCTGGCGCACGCGCTCGGTGGCCAGGTCAAACTGCCGCTGTGACAGCGTGACGCCGAGACAACGCGCGCCGAACTGGCTCGCCGCGCGCATGACCAGCGCCCCCCAGCCGCAGCCGATGTCGAGCAGACGCTGGCCCGGCTGCAGCTGCACCTTGGTCAAGATGTGGTCGATCTTCTGGGTCTGCGCCTCGGCCAGGCTCTCGTTGCCGTGCTCGAAGTAGGCGCAGGAGTACACCATGGCCGGGTCGAGCCAGACCTGGTAGAACGCGTTGGACACGTCGTAGTGGTACTGGATATCCTCGCGGTCGGTGTTCTTGGTGTGCGTGAAGTGGCGCACCATGCGCGAGAGCCGGCCCTCGGTCCGGGAGCCGGCTTCGGCCAGGCGGTGCGCGATGTCAAGGATGTCGTCCACGCTGCCGATGACGTCGATCTGGCCTTCGACATAGGCCTCGCCCAGGCTGTCGAGGCTGGGCGACAGCAGCAGCGGGATGGCGCTGGCCTTGCGCACCTGAATCACCACCTTGGGATGGCTGAACTCCCCCAGCCGCAGGCCGGAACCGGGTGCCGGGTTGTCGTCCCACTGGATCAGGACAGGCAAATTGGTTTTGGCCTTGAGCTGTGTCACCCAAGGGCTCAGGACTGCTTCCATGCTCGGCACCATAATGATCCTCCGCAACGTGAACGTCATGCACAGGCCCAATCCCTGGACCTGAATCCCGAAACGAAATCATTATTCGAGCCTTGGCCGGCTCGTGGCTTTGATAGTGTCTATGACGACGATAGGCTTTTGCAAGCCTTTTCGCCATGACTTATATTTGGCGTTTGGTCCCGGCGCAGGCCCGTTGGCTGCGCGCGTCTCCCCAGATCGGGTGGGGAACTTGTCCCGGCTGCCCTCACTCCCACCTGCTTCACACACGCCTTGCCACCCATGACCGTGCCGTTCCGTTTTTTGCAGATCGCTCTTCTCTTCATCGCATCTGCCGCATTCTCCGTCGGCGCCACCGCCCAGATTGCCTCGCAAAAACCCGTGGTCACCACCGACCAGGTGCGTGCCGAACTGATCGCCCATGCGCCTCAGGGCGTGGCGCCGGTCCAGCCGGTCTGGGTCGGGCTGCAGATCCGGCACCAGCCCGAATGGCACACCTACTGGAAGAACTCCGGCGACTCCGGTCTGCCCACCCAGTTGGAATGGACACTGCCACCCGGCGTGCTGGCCGGCGACATCGCCTGGCCGCTGCCGAAGAAAATCTCGCTGGGCAAGCTGGTCAACTACGGCTACGAGGGCACGCTGCTGCTGCCGGTGCCGCTGACCATCACGCCCGACTTCAAGCCCTCGCTGCTGGCCCCGGACCTGACGGTCAAGCTCAAGGCCAGCTGGCTGGTCTGCCGCAAGGAATGCATCCCGGAGGAGGGCGAGTTCACGCTCAGCATTCCGGTCAAGGGCTCGACCGCCCTGAACGGTGCGGCCTTCGAGGCTGCGCTGGCCGCGCAGCCCCAGCCGCTGGCCGTGACCAAAGACAGCCGCCTCACCCTTGACGGCCAGACGCTGAAGCTGACCTTGAACGGCCTGCCGGCCAAGCTGCAGGGCCAGACACTCGAGGCCTTCCCGGAAACCCCTGAGGTCATCAACCCCTCGGCGCCGTGGCAACAGGCCTGGCAGGATGCGATCTGGACCGCCACCCTGCCGCTGGCGGAGGCACGCAGCGCCAGCCCGGCACTGTTGCCGCTGGTGCTGACGCACCAGGGCCAGGGCTGGCGCATCGAGTTGCCGGTGAGCGGCGAGTGGCCCAAGACCACCGCACCGGCCGCGCTGTCGCCGGCGCTGCAGGCTGCCCTGCAAGCCAATGCACAAGGTGCAGCGGTCACCGGCACCGCCGTGTCGACGTCCTTCATCGCCGCCCTGCTCGGTGCCCTGCTGGGCGGCCTCATCCTCAACCTCATGCCCTGCGTCTTTCCGGTGCTGGCCATCAAGGTGCTGAGCTTCACGCGCCATGCCGACGACCACCGCGGCCACCGCATCAGCGGCCTGGCCTACACCGCCGGCGTGGTGGTGAGCTTCGTGCTGCTGGGCCTGCTGCTGCTGGGCTTGCGCGCCGCCGGCGAAAGCCTGGGCTGGGGCTTCCAGTTGCAGAACCCCGGTGTGGTGGCGGCCCTCGCCGCCCTGTTCACCCTGATCGGTCTGAACCTGGCCGGCGTGTTCGAGTTCGGCCAGTTCGCGCCCTCCTCGCTGGCGGCCTTCCAGGCGCGCCACCCGGTGCTCGACGCCTTCCTCACCGGCGTGCTGGCGGTGGCCGTGGCCTCGCCCTGCACCGCACCCTTCATGGGCGCCTCGCTCGGTCTGGCGGTGGCCTTGCCGGCCGCGCAAGCACTGCTGATCTTCGCGGCCATCGGCCTCGGTCTGGCGCTGCCCTACCTGGTGGCCAGCTTCGTGCCGGCCTTTGCCCGCGCCCTGCCCAGGCCCGGTGCCTGGATGGACGCGCTGCGCAAACTGCTGGCCTTCCCGATGTTCGGCACCGTGGCCTGGCTGGTCTGGGTGCTGGGGCATCAGAGCGGCGTTGATGGTGCCGGCGCCCTGCTGGCGCTGCTGGTGGTCTTCAGCGCCGTGATCTGGTCGTTCACGCTCACCAGCCGCAGCCGCCTGGTGATTGCTACTATTTTGATAGCATTTGGCGCATGGTTGACCTGGGCTATTGGCCCATTTGCCTTGAAAAATCAGGCTACAGCTGAGGCCCCGGCAGCGGATGCGCGCTGGCAACCCTGGGCCCCGGGCCGGGTGGAGCAACTGGTCGCCGCCGACCAGCCCGTGTTCGTCGACTTCACCGCCGCCTGGTGCGTGACCTGCCAGTACAACAAGCAGACCACGCTGGCCGATGCCACCGTGCTGGCCGATCTGGAGGCCAAGAAGGTGACGCTGCTGCGCGCCGACTGGACCCGGCGCGACCCGGCCATCACCGCCGCACTGGCACAGCTGGGCCGCAATGGCGTGCCGGTCTATGTGCTCTACAAAAAGGGCATGGCGCCGATCGTGCTGTCGGAAATTCTGAGCGTGCAGGAAGTCCGTGCGGCCCTGGCACAACTGTGAGCCTGAAACGCCGCGGCACCGCACCCGTAGGTGTGGTGCAGAATCAGGGCCTGACGATCGACCACGCCACCCACACCGGGGCATGAGCACAACCATATGAGCGAGACAGAAACCGAGGCCGGCACCGCCGACCGCCCTGAGACCGTCGAGGTCTCGCACCGGGAATTCCGCACCGGCCTGCCGGCCGGTCGTTTCCGCATCGTCGTCGACCCGGCCAAGGCGCGCAAATACGTGCGCCACCGCCTGCTGCTGACCTTCATCGCCCTGCCCTTCGTCGGCATCGGCGCGGCACTGGCGCTGAGTGGCTACCCCTGGGCCGGACTCGCCCTGGTGGTCATCGGCGTGGCGGGGCATCGGTTGATCGGCGCCCAGGCGCCGAAGATCCTGCTGCACCTGGCCTTGCACGACGAGCGCATCTACCGCGACGCCATCAACTTCGAGATTCTCGAAGTACGGCTGGCGCGCTGAAACGCGCCAGCCTTCCCGTCGCAGGTCTTTCCGCCAAGCCTGCGACAATCGGGGGCATGAGTTCTACCTCCCGCTTCTCCCCTCTTCAAAACGACACTTTCCTGCGCGCCTGCCTGCGCCAGGCCACTGACCACACCCCCGTCTGGCTGATGCGCCAGGCCGGCCGCTACCTGCCCGAGTACTGCGCCACGCGCGCCAAGGCCGGCAGCTTCATGGGGCTGGCCACCAACGTGGACTACGCCACCGAAGTCACGCTGCAGCCGCTGGAACGTTATCCGCTCGACGCCGCCATCCTGTTCAGCGACATCCTGACCGTGCCCGACGCCATGGGCCTGGGCCTGTCCTTTGCCCAAGGCGAGGGCCCGCGCTTTGCCACCGCCGTGCGCGACGAAGCTGCCGTGGCCAAGCTGGCCGTGCCGGACATGGACAAGCTGCGCTATGTGTTCGATGCCGTGACCTCGATCCGCCGGGCGCTGGACGGCCGCGTGCCGCTGATCGGTTTTTCCGGCAGCCCCTGGACGCTGGCCTGCTACATGGTTGAAGGCGCCGGCTCGGACGACTACCGCCAGGTCAAGACCATGCTGTACAGCCGCCCGGACCTGATGCACCAGATCCTGCAGGTCAACGCCGATGCCGTGGCGACCTACCTCAACACCCAGATCGACGCCGGCGCCCAGGCCGTGATGATTTTCGACAGCTGGGGTGGCGTGCTGGCCGACGGTGCCTTCCAGCAGTTCAGCTTGGCCTACACCGCGCGTGTGCTGGCGCAGCTCAAGCGCACCGGTGTGGACGGTCAGGTGGTGCCGCGCATCGTCTTCACCAAGGGCGGCGGCCTGTGGCTGGAAGAGATGGGCCAGCTCGACTGCGACGTGCTCGGCCTGGACTGGACCGTGAACCTGGGCAAGGCGCGCGCGCTGGTCGGCGCCCACAAGGCACTGCAGGGCAATATCGACCCGAATGTGCTGTTCGCCCCGCCGGCCGCAATTGAGGCCGAGGTCAGACAAGTGCTGGAGAGCTTCGGCACGCCGCACCGCGACCTCACAAGCAATGGCCCGACCCACATCTTCAACCTGGGCCACGGCATCAGCCAGTACACCCCGCCCGAGCATGTGGCGACCCTGGTGCAGGCGGTACACGAACACTCCCGGAAGATGCGGAAATAGTGGTTTACCCCAGTTCCGCGTGCCCCAAAAAAGGTTGGTGAATCCTGACTTATGCACAAATCTTGTGCTGCGGTGCAGAATCAGTTCACCAAATGGGGGTTGACCGCTATCAAAGCGATAGCGGTTCTAAGTAGTTGATTTATAAGGATTTTGGTCTTTGCTTTTTTTCTGGGCATTTCAAGAAAAGCCTTGATTTTCAAGGCTTGGCCCGCGGCCAAGGCCCGATATCAACAAAGTTATCCACAGAAACCTTGAATGCCTCACAAAACCCTTCCAGATCAAGTACTTAGCACCTTTTTCGGAAGTCAACTTCAAGAACTCACCCCAACTCCGGCTTTCTCATGACGCACTGGCTTTCGGTCCTGGTCCAGACCCCGGCACACAGCCAGGTGGCCGGACCGCTGAGTTACCGAAGTGAGTTGGCACTTGCGGCCGGCACCCTCGTTCGTGTCCCCTTCGGCAAACGCGAAACGCTGGGCGTGGTGTGGGACGCGCCGGCCAGCGGTGAAGTGGCGCTGTTTGATACCGACAAGACCCGCCCCATCACGGCGGCGCTGGACAGCCTGCTCCCTCTCACACCCGCTTGGCGGCAACTGGTCGGCTTTGCCGCCGGCTACTACCAGCGCTCACTGGGCGAGGTGGCGCTGGCCGCCCTGCCGCCGCAGTTGCGCGAGCTCAGTGCCGAGCAACTGGCACGCCGGCTCAAGCGCCAGGCCAAGGCGACGCCGGCCAGCCCCCCGCCCGCCCGCCCAGCCAGCGCCCCGCTGACCTTGACGCCCGAACAGGCGACCGTCATCAGGCAGATCGAGAACGAGGCCGGGCCCTTCCTGCTCTTCGGCGCCACCGGCAGCGGCAAGACCGAGGTCTATCTGCGCTGCGTGCAAGCCTTGCTGGAAAGTGATCCGCAGGCGCAGGCCCTGGTGATGGTGCCCGAGATCAACCTCACGCCGCAGCTGGAAGCGCGCTTCATCGAGCGTTTCGGGCCGCTGTACGGCGAACAGGCAGTGGTCTCGCTGCACAGCGGCATGACCAACCCGCAACGCCTGGCCAGCTGGCTGGCCGCCCACAGCGGCACGGCGCGCATCGTGCTGGGCACGCGCATGGCGGTGTTCGCCTCGCTGCCGAAGCTGCGGCTGATCGTGGTCGACGAAGAGCACGACCCGAGCTACAAGCAGCAGGAAGGGGCACGCTACTCGGCGCGTGACCTGGCAGTCTACCGTGGCCGGCTCGAAGGGGCCAAGGTGATTCTCGGCTCGGCCACGCCCTCGCTGGAAAGCTGGCACCACAGCCGCCCGGCGAGCGAGGGCGGTCGCTACGTGCGCCTGCACATGCCCAGCCGGGTGGGCGACAACAGTGCCTTGCCGCTGGTCAGGCGCGTCGACATGAACCACCAGCCCAAGCACGCGGTGTTCTCGCCGCCGCTGCTGCAGGCCATCGCCGAGCGCGTGGCGCGCGGCGAGCAGAGCATGGTGTTCCTGAACCGGCGCGGTTATTCGCCGGTGCTGCATTGCAGCGACTGCGACTGGAAAAGCGAGTGCCCCTACTGCAGCGCCTTTCGCGTCTTTCACAAGATCGACCGCACGCTGCGCTGCCACCACTGCGGCTTCACCGAGCGCGTGCCGCGCGCCTGCCCGGCCTGCGGCAACCCCGACATCCGGCCGCTGGGGCGTGGCACCGAGCGGCTGGAAGAACACCTGGCCGAACTGCTGGCCGATGTGAAGCGGCCGGACGGCAGCGCCGTGCGCATCGTGCGCATCGATGCCGACACCACCAAGCTCAAGGGCGAGTTGGAGTCGCAGCTGGCCCAGGTGCATGCCGGCGAAATCGACATCCTGGTCGGCACGCAGATGATTGCCAAGGGGCACGACTTCCGCCGCATCACGCTGGTGGCTGCTGCCAACGCCGACAGCGCGCTCTTCTCCAGCGACTTCCGCGCACCGGAACGCCTGTTCAGCCTGCTGATGCAGGCGGCCGGTCGTGCCGGACGCGATGCCGACATCAGCAGCGGCAGCGAGATGTGGGTGCAGACGTTTCATCCGGCTCATCCCTTGTTCGAGGCCTTGAAGCAACACGACTACCCGGCTTTTGCCGAACAGCAATTGCAGGAACGCGAACAGGCTGGCCTGCCGCCGTTCAGCTTCCAGGCACTGGTGCGGGCCGAAGCGCGCACGCAGGAAACGGCGCAAGGCTTTCTGCAGGCCGCCAGCGCTGCCGCCGCCGAGCTGGCCGAGGCACAGCACGTCACGCTCTACCCCGCCGTGCCCATGAGCGTGCAGCGGGTGGCCAATGTGGAACGCGCGCAGATGCTGATCGAGGCCGCCTCGCGCGCCGCGCTGCAGCGCTTCCTGGCTGCCTGGCACGACACCCTGCACGAGACGCGCCAGGGTCCCGAGGGCAGGGGCCTGATTCGTTGGGCGGTGGATGTGGATCCGTTGACGATCTGAGTCGGGCAGCAGTTCCGCCGTAGCCCTGCCTGCGCCTGTCCGCGCAGTGCACACGCATAATGGTGTCGCATGATGCCCGGCCGGTAAAACGGCCTACGAGACGTGGAAAGGGAAAGACGATGGCAAGGTTTCCGATGTTGACGTTGCAGTGGGTAGGGGCCCGCATGAGGGCACAGCAGCGCGGTCTGCTCTACGGCGGGGCTGTCGTTTCAGCCCTGTTGCTGGCCGGATGCGCTGTGGAATGGCAAAACCCGCAGGCAGCCCAGGAAGTCGCGCAACGCACCAGATTGCCGGGTTCGGTTTATGTCGGCTGGCGTGTTTTCCAGGAGCGCTGTGCAAGCTGCCATGGCGCCGAGGCCACCGGCACGATCAACGCCCCGGATCTGTTGCCGCGTGTGCGCGACATGGGCTCGCGCCGCTTCGTCGGCCTCGTGCTCGATCGCTACGACTGGAATCTGCCGCCCGCTCAGGCCGGCAGTGCAAGCGCTGCGCGGGAAACCCAGATCGAAGTGATCATGCAACGCAAGGACGCACCCCTGACGATGCCCGCCTGGCACGGCGAACCGGTCGTGAACGCCCATATCCTGGACCTGTATACCTATCTGGCGGCCCGTGCCGAAGGCACCCAGGGTCCGGGACGTCCACAGCCGTAACAGCGCCGACCTTCCGCCAGCTTGCGGCAACGGCCGGATCTGCAAGGAGGCAAGCCCCACGAAACAAAGGCCGCCCAAGGGCGGCCTTTGTTTTTTCAGCGCATCTATCGGTTGACACCCAACCTGTGCACGCCGGCTGCGCCGTCCTTGAAGACCGATGCTCTGAGATCACTTCAGGTCGAAGCGATCCAGGTTCATCACCTTGGTCCAGGCCGCGACGAAGTCCTGCACAAACTTCTGCTTGCCGTCGGCGCTGGCATAGACCTCGGCCAGGGCGCGCAGCACCGAGTTGGAACCGAACACCAGGTCCGCGCGGGTGCCGGTCCACTTGACGGCACCGGTCTTGCGGTCCCGGCCTTCGTAGTGGGCGCCGGCGGGTTTCCACTCCGTCGCCATGTCGAGCAGGTAAACGAAGAAGTCGTTCGTCAGCGTGCCGGGCTTGGCGGTGAGCACCCCCTGCTGGCTGCCGTCAAAGTTGGCGCCCAGCACACGCAGGCCACCGATCAGCGCCGTCATCTCCGGCGCGGTCAGGGTCAGCAGTTGGGCCTTGTCCACCAGCAGGTGCTCGGCCGGGATGCCCGACTTGGCCATCTTCGCATTGACGTAGTTGCGAAAGCCGTCGGCCAAGGGCTCCAGGTCCTTGAAGGACGCCACATCGGTCTGCTCGGCCGTGGCGTCAACGCGGCCCGGCACGAACGGCACCTCCAGCGCCGTGCCGGCGGCCTTGGCGGCCAGTTCGATGCCGACACCGCCGGCCAGCACGATCACGTCGGCCAGCGACAGCTTGCCGCTCACCTTCTGGATCGCTTCCAGCTTGGGCAGCACCTTGGCGGCGATCTGGTTGACCGCCCAGTCCTTCTGCGGCGCCAGCCGGATGCGCGCGCCGTTGGCACCGCCACGCTTGTCGCCCCCGCGGAAGGTGGAGGCCGAGGCCCAGGCCGTGCTCACCAGCTCGGACACGGGGATCCCGGAAGCGGCGATCTTCGCCTTTACGTCGGCGATGTCGGCCGCCGTTGGCTTGTGCACGGCGGCGGGCAGCGGGTCTTGCCAGAGCAGGTCTTCCTTGGGCACCTCGGGACCGAGGTAGCGTGCCTTCGGCCCCATGTCGCGGTGGGTCAGCTTGAACCAGGCGCGGGCATAGGCTTCGGCGAAGGCCTGCGGGTCGCCCAGGAACCTGCGCGAGATCTTCTCGTAGGCCGGATCGAAGCGCAGCGACAGGTCGGTGGTGAGCATCGTGGGCTTGCGTTTGGGCGAGTCGGGCGTCGGGCCGGGGATGATGGCGTCCGCACCCTTGGCGACCCACTGGATGGCACCGGCTGGCGACTTGGTCTTTTCCCACTCGTACTTGAACAGGATCTCGAAGAAGTCGTTGCTCCAACGCGCAGGCGTGGTCGTCCAGGTGACTTCCAGACCGCTGCTGATCGTGTCCCGGCCCTTGCCGCTGCCGAAGCTGCTGGCCCAGCCGAAGCCCTGCTGTTCCAGGGCAGCCGCTTCCGGGTCGGCGCCCACGTGGTCGGCCGGGCCGGCGCCGTGGGTCTTGCCGATGGTGTGGCCGCCGGCGATCAGGGCGACGGTCTCCTCGTCGTCCATGGCCATGCGCGCGAAGGTCTCGCGGATGTCCCGGGCAGCCGAGAGCGGGTCACCATTGCCGTTCGGGCCTTCCGGGTTGACGTAGATCAGGCCCATCTGCACGGCGGCCAGGGGGTTCTCCAGATCACGTTCACCGCTGTAGCGCTGGTCACCGGCCAACCAGGTGGTTTCCTTGCCCCAGTACACGTCCTGGTCCGGTTCCCACACATCTTCGCGGCCGCCCGCGAAGCCGAAGGTGCGAAAGCCCGTCGACTCCAGCGCCACGTTGCCGGCCAGGATCATCAGGTCGGCCCAGGAGATCTTCTGGCCGTACTTCTGCTTGATGGGCCACAGCAGGCGGCGTGCCTTGTCCAGGTTCACGTTGTCGGGCCAGGAGTTCAGCGGCGCGAAACGCTGTTGACCACGGCCGGCACCGCCACGGCCGTCACCCGAGCGGTAGGTGCCGGCGCTGTGCCAGGCCATGCGGATCATCAGGCCGGCGTAGCTGCCGAAGTCGGCCGGCCACCAGTCCTGCGACGCCGTCATCAGTTGCTTCAGGTCGGCCTTGAGCGCCGGGTAGTCCAGCTTCTTGAATTCCTCGGCGTAGTTGAAGCGCTGTCCCAGCGGGTTGGACTTCTCCGAATGCTGGTTCAGCAGATCGAGACGCAACTGGTTGGGCCACCAATCCTTGTTTTGCGTACCGCCACCGGCGGCACCGTGGAAGGGGCATTTGGCTTCGTTGGACATGGTTTTCTCCTGGTGTTTGAGGGTGTTGACGTTCCGGCGAAACGTCTCAGTTGGCTTGCGCCAGGGTGGCCAGGCATTCGAGCCAGGACGGCTGACGCTGGGCATGGGCTTGCAGATAAGCGGTGCTCATACGGTACTCCTTGAACTTGAAAGTGACTCAAGTTTAGGAATCAACTATGAAATTTTCCATTTGATTTGAAATATCTATCAAATAGCCGAGACCTATCGCTCCGCCCCATCGAGTCAGGCCACGAAGAACAGGGGAATCAGGTCATCAGGGCCACGACGGCCGAGAAGCTGAGGAAGGCCACCGCGGTGGAGACCAGGATGATGCGGGCGATGCGCCCGTTGTCGGCACCGAAACGCTCGGCCAGCATCGAGACGTTGCTGGCGCTGGGCAGGGCGGCCACCAGCACCATCACGGTCAGCGCCGGGCGCGCCAGCGGCACGCCGAGCTGGATGGCGCCACCGCCCACCAGCAACACCAGCAAGGGGTGCAGCAGCAGCTTGTAGATCGCCACCGGCACGTAGTCGCTCACGGGGTGGGGTTCGTGGTCATGCGCGGCCGTCAGCATCTGCGAGCGCGCCAACACAGCGCCGATGGTGAACAGCGCGGTCGGCGAGGCGGCATCCGCCAGCAACCAGACCGTCTTGGTGACCGGGCCCGGCAACGCCAGCTGGATGTAAGAGGCCAGGCCGCCGAGCAGGATGGCCCAGGGCATGGGATTGAACAGCATGCCCTTGAGCGCATTGCGCGCCGCCACCGCCATGCCGTGCGTGTCGGCACTGTCCAGGCGCGACAGCGCGATGCACAGCGAGGTGGTGATCACCATGTCCACCGTGATGGTCACGATCATCGGGCCGGCAGCCTGCGCGCCCAGCAGGGCCACCAGCAGCGGCACACCCATGAAACCGGTGTTGGGAAAGGCGGCCACCAGCGCGCCGAACGAGGCATCGTTCCAGCCGATGCGCCGGTTCAGCGTGACGGCGATCGTGAAGCCGACCATGGTGAAGGCGCACAGCAGCCAGACGCCGAACACGCTGGCATCGAGCAGTTGGGCAATCGGCGTGGTGGCGCCGAAGCGGTACAGCATGCAGGGCAGCGCAAAGAACAGCACGAAGCCGTTCAGGCCGGGAATTGCCTCCAGCGGCAGCATGCGCCGGCGCGCCGCCAGGTAGCCGCACAGGACCAGGGCGAAAAAGGGGAAGGTGACGGAAAGAATGTTCAGCACGGGCCCTATTGTCACAGCAGATGCGCCGGCTTTGCGCCGCCTTCAGATGGTGACATGCACTCATCGGTATGATGCCTTGCTTCGTCTCTGTTTTCTGCATGTCGTCCTCCCCCTCCCACGGTCTGAATCTCGCGCAACAGGAAGCCGTCAATTTCCTGCACGGCCCCTGCCTGGTGCTGGCCGGTGCCGGCTCCGGCAAGACGCGCGTCATCACGCACAAGATCGCCCGCCTGATCCAGACCGGTCTGGACCCCAAGCGCATTGCCGCCATCACCTTCACCAACAAGGCCGCCGCCGAAATGCGCGAACGTGCCAAGGGCCTGATCGGCAAGGCCGCCAAGGAGGTGCGCATCTGCACCTTCCATGCCCTGGGCGTGCACATGCTGCGCGAGAGCGGCGAGGTGCTGGGCCTGAAGCCCCAGTTCTCCATCCTCGACAGCGACGACGTGACCGGCATCCTGAAGGACGCCGGCGGTTCGGTTGACGCCGCCACCGCGCGCCAGTGGCAGTGGACCATCAGCCTGTGGAAGAACATGGGCCTGAACGCCGAGCAGGCCGAAGCGCAGGCGGCCGATGACAACGAACGCATCATCGCGCGCATCATGGCGCGCTACGAGGAACGGCTGACGGCCTACCAGAGCGTGGACTTCGACGACCTGATCGGCCTGCCGCTCAAATTGCTGCGCGACCACGACGAAGTGCGCAGCAAGTGGCAGCAGATGATGGGCCACATCCTGGTGGACGAATACCAGGACACCAACGCCACCCAGTACGAGGTGCTCAAAGCGCTGGTGGGCAGCCACGACCCGAAGAATTCGCGCTTCACCGCCGTGGGCGACGACGACCAGTCGATCTACGGCTGGCGCGGCGCCACGCTGGACAACCTCAAGAAATTGCCGGTCGACTTTCCGAACCTGAAGGTCATCAAGCTGGAGCAGAACTACCGCTCCACCAGCGCCATCCTGCGCGCCGCCAACAACGTGATCGGCCCCAACCCCAAGCTGTTCCCGAAGAACCTGTGGAGCGACCTGGGCGAAGGCGAGCCGGTGCGCGTGGTCGATGCCGACAACGAGGAACACGAGGCCGAGCGCGCGGTGGCGCGCATCCAGAGCCTGCGCTCGAACTCGCAGCACAAGGAGTTCCGCGACTTCGCCGTGCTGTACCGCGCCAACCACCAGGCGCGCGTGTTCGAGCAGGCCTTGCGCAAGGCGCAGATTCCCTACAAGGTGTCGGGCGGCCAGAGCTTCTTCGACCGCGCCGAGATCAAGGACCTGTGCGGCTGGTTCCGGCTGTGGGTCAACAACGATGACGACCCGGCGTTCCTGCGCGCCGTCACCACCCCGAAACGCGGCATTGGCCACCAGACGCTGCAGCAGCTCGGCACCTTTGCCAGCAAGTACAAGCTCAGCCTGTTCGAAGCGCTGTTCTCGTCCTCGCTCGGCTCGGTTCTGAATGCCCGCGCCGTCGGCAGCCTGCACGAGTTCGGCCGCTACCTGAACGACCTGGAGTACCGGGCCCGCCACACGCAGGGCGCCGAGGATTCACGCGCCTTCCTGAACGACTGGCTGAAGGAAATCGGCTACGAGAAGCACCTGTACGACAGCGAAGACAACGAGAGGGTGGCCACCACGCGCTGGACCAACGTGATGGAGTTCTGCGACTGGATGGCGCAGCGCTGCGGCGGCCAGATCGACGATACCGCCGGCGTGACGCTGGCCAGCGAGAAGAAATCGCTGCTGGAAGTGGCGCAGACGATCTCGCTGCTGTCCACCATCAGCGAACGCGAGCAGGACCAGAACGTGGTGACGCTGTCCACCCTGCACGCCGCCAAGGGCCTGGAGTGGCCGCATGTGATGCTGGTGGGCGTGAGCGAAGGCATGCTGCCCTTCAAGCTTGACGAAGGTGCCGACTCCCTGGGCGGCTCCTCGCGCGAGCACGAGGCGGCCAATGAAAGCATCGCGCAGCGCCTGCAGGAAGAACGTCGCCTGATGTACGTGGGCATCACGCGTGCGCAGCGCACCCTGGCCGTGAGCTGGCCGCGCCGCAAGAAAAAGGGCCGCGAGATGGTAGCCGCCCAGCCCAGCCGCTTCATCGCCGAGATGGCGCTGGACAAGGAGACCGCGCGCGAAGACCCGCGCGAAAAACTGCGCGCCTTGCGCGCCGAATTCGCCAAGAAGGCACAGGAAACGGCAGCCGCACAAGCGCTGGCCGGTTCGGCATGAAACGAATTGCTATACTTTTTATAGCAACTTGCGCAATGTTGACGGGCGCAAGAGCCCAAATTGGCACTGAAACCCCGGCGCCGGACGCCGGCTGGCAGGCGTGCACCCGCCTGAACGACGCGCCGGCGCGGCTGGCCTGCTTCGACCGCTGGGCCGGGCAGCAGGCGCCTGCCGGCATTGCCTTGCCCCCGGCCGCGCCGTCTCTTGTTCCCGCGCCCTTGCCGCCAGCCGCGGCCGAGGTCTCACACACCGCAGCACCTGAACCCGCCGCGACAACTGAAAAGCCCGAACAGACCGCGACCACCACCCAGCCCGACTGCCGCAGCGGCCCACAATCGGCACTGTCGCGCTACTGGGAACTGGAGGCCGGCAGCGATTGCGGCCGCTTCAACATCCGCGGCTACCGCCCGATCAGCCTGTCGGTGATCGGCTCCGACAGCGTCAACCAGGCGCCGAGCTCGCCCACTGCGGGCCACACCGCCACCAGCGAACAGCCCTACCTCACCGGGGAAGCCCGCATCCAGCTCTCGGTGCGCACCAAGATCGCCTCGGGCTTCCTGACGTACGACGATCCGGTCAAGCGCGATTCGCTGTGGTTCGGCTACAGCCAGCAGTCCTACTGGCAGATCTTCACACCCTCGATTTCGCGCCCGTTCCGCAACACCGACCACGAGCCGGAACTGATGTACATCGTGCCGACCGATGCCGATCTGCCCGGCGGCTGGCGCCTACGCTACAGCGGCATCAGCATCAACCACCAGTCCAACGGTCAGAGTCTGCCGCTGTCGCGCAGCTGGAACCGCGTGATCCTGATGGCCGGCGCGGAAAAGGGCGATCGCTTCGCGCTGACCGGCCGTCTCTGGCAGCGCGTGCCCGAAGAAGCCGACAGCGACGACAACCCGGGCATCAGCGACTACGTGGGACGCGCCGAAGTCACCGGTGCCTGGAACCTGGACAAGGCCAATACGCTGACCATGACCTTGCGCCACGCGCTGCAGGCCAATGCCAATGGCTCGCTCCGCATTGACTGGTTCCGCGCCATCGGCACCCCCAGCCGCAGCAGCCTGGCCAGTGGCCTGCGCTTTCACACGCAGCTGTTCAGCGGCTACGGCGACTCGCTGCTGGACTACAACCGCCGCCGCACCGTGCTGAGCATCGGCCTGAGCCTGGTCGACTGGTAAGCCTCAGGTCGTACCGCCCTCAATCGCCCGCGTGCAGGGCACCGCGACGGATCTGGTCGCGCTCCAGCGACTCGAACAGGGCCTTGAAGTTGCCTTCACCGAAGCCCTCGTCGCCCTGCCGCTGGATGAACTCGAAGAACACCGGCCCGAGCAGCGTTTGCGAAAAGATCTGCAACAGCAAACGGGGCCGCCCATCGGCCGTGCTGCCGTCGAGCAGGATGCCACGCGCCTGCAGTTCCGGCACCGGTTGGCCGTGGCCCGGCAACCGCTCGCTCAGCATCTCGTAGTAGACATCGTTGGGTGCCGTCATCAGCGGAATGCCGGCCAGCTGCAGGGCATCGACGCTGGCCAACAGATCGTCCGTGAGCAGCGCCACGTGCTGGATGCCCTCGCCGTTGAACTGCATCAGGAATTCCTCGATCTGGCCGGCGCCACGGGACGACTCCTCGTTGAGCGGAATTCGGATCTTGCCGTCCGGTGCCGTCATGGCCTTGGACGTCAGGCCGGTGTATTCGCCCTGGATGTCGAAGTAGCGGATCTCGCGGAAGTTGAACAGGCGCTCGTAGAACTGTCCCCAGTAGGCCATGCGGCCGCGGTAGACGTTGTGCGTCAGGTGGTCGATCAGGCGCAGGCCATGGCCGCGCGGACGGCGCGCCACGCCCTCGACCCACTCGAAGTCGATGTCGTAGATCGACTTGCCGTCCTCGAAGCGGTCGATCAGATACAGCGGTGCGCCGCCGATGCCACGGATCGCCGGCAAGCGCAGCTCCATCGGCCCGGTCGGGATCTCGATCGGCTGCGCGCCGAGTTCCAGCGCGCGCGCATAGGCCTGGTGCGCGTCGCGCACGCGGAAGGCCAGGCCGCACGCCGAAGGGCCGTGCTCGGTCGCGAAATAGGAGGCCAGGCTGCGCGGCTCGCGGTTGACGATGAAGTTGATCTCGCCCTGGCGGTACAGCAGCACGTCCTTGGAACGGTGGTGCGCCACCAGACTGAAGCCCATTTTTTCAAACAGGGGCTCCAGCAGGTTGGGCGCGGGCGAGGCGAACTCGACGAACTCGAACCCCATGAGGCCCATGGGGTTCTCGAACAGATCAGACATGAAATTTCTCCGGAATGGCGTGGATGACTAAGGCAAAGGAGTCATCGCCATGCCGGAGGCGCACCCGGACGACCGCGGCAGCTGCGTGCCAGGTGATCACCGATGAAGAGTGCGCTGCCGCTCATGGGGGAGTTGGTACGTCGGGTTGTAGACGCATCATATCGAGCTTGGCACAACGTGCAAGGTCATCGCCCGCAAAAAAGCCCCGCGTCGGGGCCTTTCAGGTCAACCGGCCATCTGCGGCCGAAATGGCCTAGTGTGCCAGCCACGATGTGCACAGCAGGTCTGCCAGCGCCACGGGCACATCATTGTCAAAGCTCATCAACAATTCAGGCGCTTGGACCGCGGCGGCTGATTGCAGGATGTCCGCCACACGGGCTTTCTGCGCGTCGGTTGCTGCGTGCTGGAATCGCGCCTCCAGCAGCGAGACGGTTTCTTCCCGCATCCGGTCGGAGCCCAGGACATGCCAGGCATAGTCAATCTCATAGCGCTCAAAGGCGTCCTTCAGGCTTTCTGCATTCTGCTTGGCTTCTTCGGCAAAGTGGTTCATCGTACGGGTGCAGATTCCGTTCACGACCTGGGCCACCAGGTCGGCGTGTTCATGCACGGTTGTGTCAGTGGTCATTTCGAAGTCCTTATCGAATGGAGGGCGTGCGCCCGGATGGATGAGAACGGCTGTCGGCTGACGGGCAGACGAACCAGCTTGGGTGTGGGGCAAGCCGGACCGGCCTCACGGTGAATCGACGCCGTCACGGCACAGCGTGCTCGGCGGCGAAAGGGCGATGGGAAGGCGGGCACCGAACCTGACGGGGCCGCTACGATCGATGGAGAAAACAAAAAAGCCACCCCTGAGGATGGCTTTCTGAGAGATCTTGGTGGCCTGGGGCGGAATCGAACCACCGACACGCGGATTTTCAATCCGCTGCTCTACCAACTGAGCTACCGGGCCAAGAGATGGAATTATAGCAGCACTTTGGTGCCATTCCAGGGGATGGGTTCAGCCGGCGCCGCGTTTGCTGCGGGTCAGGTCGACGCCGAGCTGCTTGAGCTTGCGGTAGAGGTGGGTGCGCTCCAGACCGGTCTTCTCGGCCACCCGCGTCATGGAGCCGCTTTCACGCGCCAGGTGGTATTCGAAATAGGCTTTCTCGAACTCGTCGCGCGCTTCGCGCAGTGGCTTGTCGAGCATGAAATTCTGTTGTGCCTGCGGCCCCAGGTCGACAGCACCGGACACCGACAACTGCATGGCGTGCGCCGTCATGTCGACCACGAGTTCGACCGGTTGGCCAAGCGCTGGTGGGACTTTACGCTGGCTGCCCTTGGCCAGGCCCTGCTCGACCGCCTTGAGCAGCTTCTGCAACGTAATCGGTTTTTCCAGAAAGGCCAGGGCACCGATCTTGGTGGCTTCGACCGCCGTGTCGATGGTGGCATGGCCACTCATCATGATGACCGGCATGCTCAGCAAACCGGTGGTGGACCACTCCTTGAGCAGGGTGACACCGTCGGTGTCGGGCATCCAGATGTCGAGCAGCACCAGGTCGGGCCGCTCGCGCTGGCGGGCGACACGGGCCTGGGCCGCGTTTTCGGCCACCTCCACAGTGTGACCTTCGTCGTTCAGGATTTCCCAGAGCAAATCACGAATGCCGAGCTCGTCGTCAACTACCAATATGTTTGCCATGATCTGTAAGCGCTCTGCCCTCGGAAAATTGCGCCCCGTGCTCAGGCTGAGGCCACGGGCTCCACAGCGAATGATAACGATACTTGCGCCCCCACCACCTGGCCATCCACGACGCGGTTGGCCAGGTCGATGCGCGAGCCGTGTTCGTCGGCAATCTTCTTGACCACGGCCAGCCCGAGTCCAGTGCCCTTGACCTTGGTGGTGACATAAGGTTCGAAGGCGCGTTTGAGGATGCTCTCGGGAAAACCGGTGCCATGGTCGAGCACGCTCAGACGCACCCGTCCGCTGGATTCCACCCACTGGGTGCGCAGCGTCACGCGGTTGTCAGCCCCGCTGCGCGCGGCCGTTTCGGTAGCGTCCTGCGCGTTTTGCAGCAGGTTGTGCAGCACCTGACGCAGTTGCTGCGCATCGCCCATGATGCGCGGGCAGCGCGCATCGAGTTCGGCGTACACCGGCACATGGATATTGTCCCCGCCGTAGAGATGCAGCACTTCACTGGCCAGCGCATTGAGGTCCAGCGGCTTGAGCTCGGCGGCGGGCAGGCGGGCGTAGTCGCGGAATTCATTGACCAACCGCTTCATGGCATCGACCTGATCGACGATCGTCTTGACCGACTTGGACAGGATGGCCTGCTCGGGCGCGTCCACCTTGCCGGAGAGCTTCATTTCCAGCCGCTCGGCTGACAGCTGGATGGGGGTCAAGGGGTTCTTGATCTCGTGCGCCAGCCGTCGGGCCACTTCACCCCAGGCCTGGGCACGCTGGGCGGAGACGATTTCGGAAATGTCGTCAAATACCAGCAGGCGCGCGCGGCCCGGCAGTTCGGCGCCTCGCGCCACCAGGGTCAGGGTGCTGTCGGCCGACTGCCCCGCCAGACCGGATTGCACGCCCCCCAGTTCGAACGATTGCTGCCAGTGATCGAGGCCGTGTTCGCTGCGCTCGCCCAGAAAAACGTCGAACTGCGTCTGCACGCGGCTGCCGAACTCCTGCAGGCCCTCGATGTCGGCCAGCCGCAGCCCTTCGCAGGCCGCCAGTGGCACCCGCAGGATGCGCGTGGCCCCAGGATTGGCCGACTGGATGACGCCCTGCTCGTCGAGCACCAGCACACCGGCCGTCAGGTTGTCCAGGATGGTCTGCAGGTTGGCACGCGCCGCATTGACCTGCTCCATGCTGACCTCCACCGCATGGCGCGCATCGGCCAGCTGCTGCGTCATGTCGGCAAAGGAGCGGGTCAGGCCGCCGAGTTCGTCCTTGCCCTGCAAGACAGCTTTCGGCGTCAGGTCGCCCCCTGCCACCTGGCGCACGCCATCGGCCAGCAGCAGCAGCGGGCGGGTGATCTGGTTGCCCAGCAGGACGGCCAGCAGCACGGCACCGAAGACCGCCAGAAACAGGCTCAGTGTCAGGGTGCCGATGTACATGCGGCGCAGGCCCTCGCGTGCCAGCGCCCGCTCCTGGTATTCACGGTAGGCTTCGGTCACGGCCAGAGCATTGGCCACCAGCGCTTCCGGCAAGGCCTGTGTCACCAGCAGGAAACGGTTTTCACCCAGCATGCCCAGGCCGGATGAGGGCACCAGAGCCAGTGCCTTGAGACGGGCCTGGCGCGCAGGTTCCCCTGCTCGCGGCGCAGGCACATCATCCAGCCCTTCGATCCAGGTCACGGCCCGCTGGCTGCGCGCAGCCCGGAATTGCTGCGCCCCCGGCCGCTCGGGCGTGAGTTGCAGTTGCGACTCGCCGACGCTGGCGATCAATTGCCCGGCTGAGCCCCAGAGCATGACATCGCGCCCGCCCAGCTGTTCGTGCACGCGCTCGAGCATGAGGCCGGCGGTCACATCCGGCGTGTCCTGCAACTGCTGGGCAGCGCTGCGGGTCTTGCTGGCCAGGTCGGTCGACAGGGTTTCCAGGGTGGTACGGCCCAAGTTCAGGCCGGCTTCGAGCGCCCCTTCCACCTTGACGTCGAACCAGCTCTCGATCGAGCGCGAGACGAACTGGTAAGACACCACATAGATCAACATGCCGGGGGCGAACCCCGCCAGGGCAAAGACGGCCGCCAGCTTGACCAGCAGCCGGCTGCCGAAACGCCCCTGGCGCAGGCGCCGGGCCAGGCGAAAGGCGATCCAGCCGATCACCAGCAGCAGCATGGCTGCCACCGCCACGTTCACGGCAAACAGACGCGCGTAGTTGCGCTCGTACAACTCGCGGTTGTTGGTCGCCTGGGTCAGCAGGAACAGCAACACCAGGCCGATGGCCACCATGGCGGCCAGGCCGATGCCCAGCGTCCAGCGCAGGGCCCGGGACGTCTGCAAGCCCTGCTGCGCGCGGGCTTCAGGGTTGTTCACTTGAGATTCTCCAGGGCCAGCCGCTGGGTCGCAGCCATCGACAGCGCCCAGTCGCTCTGGCCCAGCGCGCCGATCTGCAGGGGCCGCGGCAGCTGCGACACATCGAGCCGGAAGCGGAACTCGACGCGATGCCGTGCGCCCGGATCGATATCGCTCAATTCGGCGATGCGCCAGCCCGAAATGCGTCGTACAGCCGCCATCGCCTCGTCCAGCGAATCGAATGTCTGGTTCAGGCTCACGCCCAGCCCGTTGTTGGCGATGGCACGGGGCGAGACCGCCAGGCGCCAGCGCCGCGTCAGCGGATGGAACGCCAGGCGGATGTGGCGTTCCACGCCCGCCACCTTCTTGTCGGCCCAGTACCAGCGTTCGCGGTAAAGCTCCGCCTCGGCCACGAAAAACACGGCCACCCCCTTGAGCAAGGCGGCCTCGACCGTCGGCGGCAGATCGAAGCTGAGGACGGCACTCAGCAGAACACCGTCGTTGCCCCCCTCCAGCCGCAGCTGCGTCACCTCGGCCGACGACTCGGCCAGCGCCGGGCGGGGCAGGAAGCCGAGCAGCAAGGCGCAGGCCAGCAAGGCGGCCCAGTCAAGCCGCACCTTTTTCCAGCAATGCGTAATAAAAGCCGTCATGGTCAATGTTCTGATTGTCCGGGACGGCGCCATCCCCGACGGCAAAATGCGGCAATAAATGGCCCGGCGAAGGCAGCAAACGGGCTTGGGTGTTGTGTGCAAGAAACGTTTGAATCTGTTGCTCGCCCTCGGCCTTGAACACCGAGCAGGTGCAGTACAGCAGCCGCCCCCCTGCTTTGAGCAATGGCCACAGAGTGGCCAGCAAACGGGCCTGGATGGCTGCCAGTTGGCCAATATCGCTCTCACGGCGCAGCCAGCGCACATCCGGGTGACGCCGCACGATGCCTGAAGCGGTGCAGGGCGCATCCAGCAAAATGGCGTCAAACGGCTGGCCATCCCACCAGGCGGCGGGTTGCCCGGCATCGGCCACCAGGATCCGGGCGTGCAGGCCCAGACGCTGCAACGTCTGGCCGATGCGTTCGGCCCGCACAGGATCGACCTCCAGCGCGGTGACGTCACCGGCCGCCAGCTCCAGCAAATGGGCCGTTTTGCCGCCGGGTGCGGCACAGGCGTCAAGCACCCGCAAGTCGGTACGCCCGGCCAGCCCCTGTAGCAGCAACGGCGCGGCCAGTTGTGCCGCGGCATCCTGCACCGACACCACGCCGTCAGCAAAACCGGGAATGGCCTGCACCGGCAACGGCGCGGCCAGCGTCACGCCGGTGTCGCCGTTCCGCCAGGCCTCGATACCGGCCTCGCGTAAACGCAGCAGATAGGCGTCGACCGTCGCCTTCTGGACATTGACACGCAACGTCATGGGCGCCTGCCGGTTGTTGGCTTGCAGAATCGCCTGCCAGGCTTGCGGGTGATCCCGGCGCAGGCGCTCGATCCACCAGGACGGATGGTTCCAGCGTGCCACCGGATCCGTCTCCGTGCGAGCCACCAGGTCATGGCGTTCACGCAGGAAACGGCGCAGACAGCCGTTCACAAACCCGGCCTGGGCGCGAATGGCCGCCGTGTGCTTGGCCGCTTCCACAGCCTGGTTGACCAGCGTGAAGCCTTCGTACGGTGCCGCCGTCTCATCCCAGATCAGCGCCAGCGCCGTGCACAGCAGGGCATCGACGGCAGCCGGCGGTTTGCGCGGCGCCAGCAGCCGGCGCACGGCCTCGGCGCGCCCCAACGAGCGCAGCACCTGGTACGCCAGCGCCTGCACGCCCGGGCGCAGGCCGGCCTGCACGGCCTCCAGCGCCGTGGTGCCTGATGCGCCACGCCGGATGGCCACCAGCACGTCGGCCGTGGCCTGCAGCTGACGCCACAACGGAATTCTGGAATCGCTTTCGCTCATGTGATCGTATGCGCCGGCCTGAAGCCGAACAGCCAGGCCAACAGATGCGCCGGGAATTGCACAATCGCCTCGTTGTAGGCCTGTACCTGGCGGTTGAATTCGTCCCTGGCATTCGCTGCCTGCAACGCAATGTTCTCCCATTGCTGCTGCAGCACGGCCGGCAGCGGCTCACCCGCCAGGTCCGGCGGCTCTTCGCGCAAACGCTCCCATGACATGAACAACGTCTCATGCGCCGTCTGCAGCGCCCGCATGGCCAGGGCGTCCAGCGGATGGAGCCGGGCCGCCTTGAGCGAGGACTCGAACTGCCGGGCCGCCGCCAGCACGCCGGCCCGCGACCCCGCCTCCTCGACATCCGTCGGCAAGGCAAAACTGCCTTGCACCAGCGTCACATACTGGGTGAACTGCATCTCCAGCGGGGTGAAGGCGGCTATCGCCTGCGAGCGCAGCCGCACCAGCCGGTTGTAGGCACCCACGGCCCAGAACAGCACCACGGCCCAAACGACCCAGATCGCGACTGAAATGCTCATCCCCGTGATTCCTCCAGACGGCAACAACCCACCGGCAAACTTACCCAGAAAAAAGCCCCAAGCGCCTGCAAAGGGCTTGGGGCTTGATTGTGCGACAGCCGCCGGCTTACTCGGTAGCGGTTCCCGCGTCGGCCGCCGCCTCACCGGCCAGCTCGGCTGCCTCGGCATCGGCAATGGCACGACGCTCGGCATCGTCCATGCTCTCGCGCACCTTGCGTGCCTGGTGATAGGCCATGCCGGTACCTGCGGGAATCAGGCGGCCGACGATGACGTTTTCCTTCAGACCACGCAGTTCGTCGCGCTTGCCCATGATGGCCGCTTCGGTCAGAACGCGGGTGGTTTCCTGGAAGGAAGCCGCGCTGATGAAGCTGTCGGTGGACAACGATGCCTTGGTGATACCCAGCAGCAGGTTGGTGTAGGTCGCGGGGAGCTTGCCATCGGCGCGCAGGGCGTCGTTGGTGTTGAGCATCTCCGAACGCTCGACCTGCTCGCCGGCGATGTAGCTCGAATCACCCGGATTCTCGACCACCACACGGCGCAGCATCTGACGCACGATCACTTCGATGTGCTTGTCGTTGATCTTCACGCCCTGCAGACGGTAGACGTCCTGAACTTCGTCCACGATGTAGCGCGCCAGCTCTTCCATGCCCAGCAGACGCAGGATGTCCTGCGGGTCAGCCGGACCGTCGACCACGCTCTCGCCCTTGTTGACCACCTGGCCTTCGTGCACCAGGACGTTCTTCTCCTTGGGCACCAGCTCGTCCCAGACCTTGCCTTCCGGATCGGTGATCTGCAGGCGGATCTTGCCCTTGGTCTCTTTGCCGAACGACACGGTGCCGGTCATCTCGGCCAGCATGCCCTTGTCCTTGGGTGAACGGGCTTCGAACAACTCGGCCACGCGCGGCAGACCGCCGGTAATGTCGCGGGTCTTCTGGCCTTCGACCGGGATGCGGGCCAGCACTTCGCCGGGGCCCACGTCCTGGCCATCACGCACCTGGATCAGGGCGCCGACCTGGAAGCCGATGGTCACGGCATGGTCGGTGCCGGGAATCTTGACTTCGCTGCCGGAGGCGTCGATCAGCTTGACCTGCGGACGCACCACCTTGGTCGAACCACGGCGTTTCGGGTCGATCACGACCAGCGTGGACAGGCCGGTGACCTCGTCCACCTGCTTGGCCACGGTCAGGCCTTCCTCGACATTCTCGAACTTCACCTGACCGGCGAATTCCGTGATGATCGGGCGGGTCAGCGGATCCCAGTTGGCGAGAATCGCGCCAGCCTTGATCGTCTGGTCGGCCTTGATGGTCAACACAGCGCCGTACGGCACCTTGTGACGCTCGCGCTCACGGCCGTGCTCGTCATGGATGACGATCTCGCCGGAACGGGCAATCACCACCAGTTCGCCCTTGCTGTTGGTCACGTAGCGCATCGTGGCGTTGAAGCCGATGATGCCGTTGGACTTGGCTTCCACGCTGGAGGCAATCGCCGCACGCGAAGCGGCACCACCGATGTGGAAGGTACGCATGGTCAGCTGGGTACCCGGCTCGCCGATCGACTGGGCAGCGATCACACCGACCGCCTCGCCCATGTTGACCAGACCGCCACGACCCAGGTCGCGGCCGTAGCACTTGGCGCACAGGCCGAAGCGGGTTTCGCAGGTCAGTGCCGTGCGGACCTTGACTTCGTCGACGCCAGCCGCCTCGAGTTCTTCGATGACGTCTTCGTCCAGCATCGTGCCGGCCTTGGCCAGCACCGCGCGGGTCTCGGGATGCAGCACATCCTCCGCAGCGGTACGACCCAGGATACGATCACGCAGCGACTCGATCACCTCGCCGCCCTCGACGATGGCGCGCATCAGGGAGCCCTCGTGCGTGCCGCAATCGTCTTGCGTCACCACCAGGTCCTGCGTCACGTCCACCAGACGACGGGTCAGGTAGCCGGAGTTGGCCGTCTTCAGCGCCGTGTCCGCGAGACCCTTACGGGCACCGTGGGTGGAGATGAAGTACTGCAACACGTTCAGGCCTTCGCGGAAGTTCGCGGTAATCGGCGTCTCGATGATGGAGCCGTCCGGCTTGGCCATCAGGCCGCGCATGCCGGCCAGCTGGCGAATCTGGGCCGCAGAGCCGCGGGCGCCGGAGTCGGCCATCATGTAAATCGCGTTGAACGACTCCTGATCCACTTCCTTGCCATGACGGTCGATGGTCTTCTGCAGACGCAGCTGGTCCATCATGACCTTGGAGACCTTGTCGCCGGCCTTGCCCCAGATGTCCACCACCTTGTTGTAGCGCTCGCCCACGGTCACCAGACCGGAGACGTACTGCTGCTCGATGTCCTTGACTTCCTTCTCGGCACTTTCGATGATCTCGTGCTTTTCCTTCGGCACCAGCATGTCGTCGATGCAGATGGAGATGCCGGACTTGGTCGCCAGGCGGAAGCCGTTCTGCAGCAGCTTGTCGGCGAACACCACCGTCTCCTTCAGACCGCATTTGCGGAAGGACACGTTGATCAGCTTGGAAATTTCCTTCTTCTTCAGCGCCTTGTTGAGGTTCGAGAACGGCAGGCCCTTGGGCAGGATCTCGGACAGCAGCGCACGGCCGGCCGTGGTTTCCACCAACTGGGTCACGGGCGTGAAGGCGCCGGTTTCCTTGTCCTTGGTGTACTCGGTCAGGCGTACGTTGATGCGGGAAGTCAGATCGACTTCGCCGGCATCCAGCGCACGCTGAACTTCAGCGGTGTCGGCGAACACCAGGCCTTCGCCCTTGCCGTTGATGCGTTCGCGGGTCGCGTAGTACAGACCCAGCACCACGTCCTGCGACGGCACGATGGACGGCTCGCCATTGGCCGGGAACAGCACGTTGTTGGAGGCCAGCATCAGGGTGCGGGCTTCCATCTGTGCTTCCACCGACAGCGGGACGTGCACGGCCATCTGGTCGCCGTCGAAGTCGGCGTTGAAGGCGGCGCAGACCAGCGGGTGCAGCTGGATGGCCTTGCCCTCGATCAGGATCGGCTCGAACGCCTGGATGCCCAGGCGGTGCAGCGTCGGTGCGCGGTTCAGCATCACCGGGTGCTCTTTGATGACCTCTTCCAGGATGTCCCACACCACCGGCGTGCCGGATTCGACTTCCTTCTTCGCCGCCTTGATGGTGGTGGCGATGCCCATGGCTTCCAGGCGCGAGAAGATGAAGGGCTTGAACAGCTCCAGGGCCATCAACTTCGGCAGACCGCACTGGTGCAGCTTGAGGGTCGGGCCCACGGTAATCACGGAACGACCGGAGTAGTCGACGCGCTTGCCCAGCAGGTTCTGACGGAAGCGGCCGCTCTTGCCCTTGATCATGTCGGCCAGCGACTTGAGGGCGCGCTTGTTGGCGCCCGTCATGGCCTTGCCACGGCGACCGTTGTCCAGCAGCGAGTCCACCGCCTCTTGCAGCATGCGCTTCTCGTTGCGCGCGATGATCTCCGGCGCCTTCAGTTCGAGCAGACGCCGCAGGCGGCTGTTGCGGTTGATGACGCGGCGGTACAGGTCGTTCAGGTCGGAGGTCGCGAAGCGGCCACCATCCAGCGGCACCAGCGGACGCAGGTCCGGCGGCAGCACGGGCAGCACTTCCAGCACCATCCACTCGGGCTTGATGCCGGACTTCTTGAACGCTTCCAGCACCTTCAGTCGCTTGGCGTTCTTCTTGACCTTCATCTCGGAGCCGGTCAGATCGCCACGCAGGCGCTCGATCTCCATGTCGATGTCGATGCCCTGCAGCAGGTCCTTGATGCCCTCGGCGCCCATCTTGGCGGTGAACTCGTCACCGTATTCCTTGACCTTGGCGTCGTAGTCGTCCTCGGACATGATGCTGAACTTCTTCAGCGGGGTCATGCCGGGGTCGGTCACCACATAGGCTTCGAAATACAGCACGCGTTCGATGTCGCGCAGCGTCATGTCGAGCACCAGGCCCAGACGCGACGGCAGCGACTTCAGGAACCAGATGTGGGCGCAGGGCGCAGCCAGGTCGATGTGACCCATGCGCTCGCGACGCACCTTGGTCTGCGTGACTTCAACACCGCACTTCTCGCAGATCACGCCGCGATGCTTGAGGCGCTTGTACTTGCCGCACAGGCACTCGTAATCCTTGACCGGGCCGAAGATCTTGGCGCAGAACAGGCCGTCGCGCTCGGGCTTGAAGGTGCGGTAGTTGATGGTCTCGGGCTTCTTCACCTCACCGAAAGACCAGGAACGGATCTTCTCGGGCGAGGCCATGCCGATCTTGATGGCATCGAAATGCTCATCCGGCGTGAACTGCTTGAACAGGTCGAGTAGTGATTTCATGTGACTCTATCCCTTCGAATTAAGAGCGTTCCAGTTCAATGTCGAGGCCCAGGGAACGGATTTCCTTGACCAGCACATTGAACGATTCCGGCATGCCCGCTTCAATGGCGTGCTCGCCCTTGACGATGTTCTCGTAGACCTTGGTACGGCCCTGCACGTCGTCGGACTTGACGGTGAGCATTTCCTGCAGCGTGTAGGCGGCACCGTAGGCTTCGAGCGCCCAGACCTCCATCTCGCCGAAACGCTGGCCACCGAACTGCGCCTTGCCGCCCAGCGGCTGCTGGGTGACGAGCGAGTACGGACCGGTCGAACGGGCGTGCATCTTGTCGTCCACCAGGTGGTGCAGCTTCAGGTAGTGCATGTAGCCCACGGTGGTGGTGCGCTCGAAGGCGTCACCACTGCGGCCGTCATAGAGCTGCGCCTGGGTGCGGGTCTCGGTCAGCCCCTTGGCCTTGGCGACGTCGTCCGGGTAAGCCAGCTTGAGCATGTCGCGGATTTCCTGCTCGGTCGCGCCGTCGAACACGGGGGTGGCAAACGGCACACCGCTCGTCAGCTCCTGCGCCATCTTGCGCAGCTCATCGTCCGACATCTGACCCAGGTTTTCCTTGCGGCCGGCACCGTTGTATACCTTCTCCAGGAATCCGCGGATCTCGGCGGTCGCGGCTTCGCGCTGCAGCATGTCACCGATGCGCTGGCCCAGGCCCTTGCCGGCCCAGCCGAGGTGCACTTCCAGCACCTGACCGATGTTCATGCGCGAAGGCACGCCCAGCGGATTGAGCACAATGTCGACGGGGGTGCCGTCAGCCATGTAGGGCATGTCTTCCACCGGCGTGATCTTGGACACCACGCCCTTGTTGCCGTGGCGGCCGGCCATCTTGTCGCCAGGCTGCAGACGGCGCTTGACGGCCAGATAGACCTTGACCATCTTGAGCACGCCAGCGGGCAGCTCGTCGCCCTGCGTGAGCTTCTTGCGCTTCTCTTCAAAAGCGAGGTCGAAGCTGTGGCGCGTCTGCTCCAGCGAGTTCTTGATGCTCTCGAGCTGGCTGGCCACCTCGTCATCCGCCGGACGGATGTCGAACCAGTGGAATTTCTCCACCGAGGCCAGGTAGGCCTTGTCGATCTTGGTGCCCTTGGACAGCTTGTTCGGGCCACCGTTGGCGACCTTGCCGCTCAGCAGCTTCTCGATACGGTCGAAGGCGTCGGCCTCGACGATGCGCAGCTGGTCGTTCAGGTCCAGACGGAAGCGCTTGAGCTCGTCGTCAATGATCTGCTGGGCACGCTTGTCGCGCTGGATACCTTCGCGCGTGAACACCTGCACGTCGATCACGGTACCTTGCGAGCCCTGGTCCACGCGCAGCGAGGTATCCTTCACGTCGCTGGCCTTCTCGCCGAAGATGGCGCGCAGCAGTTTCTCTTCCGGCGTCAGCGTGGTCTCGCCCTTCGGCGTGACCTTGCCCACCAGCACATCGCCGGGCAGCACTTCGGCACCGACGTAGATGATGCCGGACTCGTCCAGACGGTTGAGCTGCTGTTCGCTCAGGTTCGGAATGTCGCGGGTGATTTCCTCGGCGCCGAGCTTGGTGTCGCGCGCCATGACCACCAGTTCCTCGATATGGATCGAGGTGTAGCGGTCATCGGCCACCACGCGCTCGGAAATCAGGATCGAGTCCTCGAAGTTGTAGCCGTTCCAGGGCATGAAGGCGATCAGCATGTTCTGACCGATGGCGATCTCACCGAGGTCGGTCGAGGCGCCGTCGGCGATCACGTCACCCTTGGCCAGCTTGTCGCCCTTCTTGACGATGGGACGCTGGTGGATGTTGGTGTTCTGGTTGGAACGCTGGTACTTGATCAGGTTGTAGATGTCCACACCGACTTCACCGGCCACGGCTTCGGCGTCGTTGACGCGCACCACGATGCGGGTGGCATCGACGTAGTCGACCACACCACCGCGGTTGGCCGTCACCACGGTGCCGGAGTCCACCGCCGCCACGCGCTCGATACCGGTGCCGACCATCGGCTTCTCCGGGCGCAGCACAGGCACCGCTTGACGCGACATGTTGGCGCCCATCAGCGCGCGGTTGGCGTCATCGTGCTCCAGGAACGGCACCAGGGAGGCCGCCACCGACACGATCTGCGCCGGCGACACGTCCATGTACTGGATGCGTTCTGCGCCACACAGGATGGAGTCACCCTTCTCGCGCGCCGAGACCAGTTCGCCGGTCAGCTTGCCGTCCTTGTCCAGGGCCGCATTGGCCTGGGCGATGACGTACTTGCCTTCCTCGATGGCGGACAGGTAGTCGATCTCGTTGGTCACCTTGCCATCCACCACGCGGCGGTAGGGGGTCTCGATGAAACCGTACTCGTTCAGACGCGCGTACAGTGCCAGCGAGTTGATCAGACCGATGTTCGGGCCTTCCGGCGTTTCGATCGGGCAGACGCGGCCATAGTGCGTGACGTGCACGTCGCGCACCTCGAAGCCGGCGCGCTCGCGCGTCAGGCCGCCCGGGCCGAGGGCCGAGACGCGACGCTTGTGCGTGATTTCCGCCAGCGGGTTGGTCTGGTCCATGAACTGGGACAGCTGGGACGCACCGAAGAACTCCTTGAGCGCCGCGGAAATCGGCTTGGAATTGATCAGGTCGTGCGGCATGAGCGGCTCTTGCTCGGCCTGGCCCAGACGCTCCTTGACAGCCTTCTCGATGCGAGCGAGGCCGGCACGGTACTGGTTTTCAGCCAGTTCGCCGACGCAACGCACGCGGCGGTTGCCCAGGTGGTCGATGTCATCGACTTCGCCGCGGCCATTGCGCAGATCCACCAGGATCTTCACCACGGCGAGGATGTCCTCGTTGGTCAGCACCATGGGACCGGTCGCATCGGCGCGGCCCATCTTGGCGTTGAACTTCATGCGACCGACGCGCGACAGATCGTAGGTATCGGGGTTGTAGAACAGGCGCTGGAACAGGGCCTGCACGGCATCTTCGGTCGGCGGCTCGCCGGGGCGCATCATGCGGTAGATGGCCACGCGGGCGGCGAACTCGTCGGTGGTCTCATCGGTGCGCAGGGTCTGCGAGATGTAGGCCCCCTGATCGAGTTCGTTGGTGTAGATGCACTGCAGTTCCTGCACGCCGGCGCTGCGCAGCTTCTTCATGAGCGCTTCGGTCAGCTCGTCGTTGGCCTTGGCGATGATTTCGCCGGTATCGCCATCGACAATGCTGCGTGCCACCACGCGGCCGATCAGGAAATCTTCCGGCACGCTGATGTGCGTGGTGCCGGACTGCTCCAGATCGCGCGTGTGACGCGCGGTGATGCGCTTGTCCTTGGCGACGATGACCTTGCCGCTCTTGTCGGTGATGTCGAAGCGCGCCACTTCGCCACGCAGGCGCTCGGCGACGAATTCCATCTGCGCGCCGCTGTCCATCAGACGGAAGTTGTCGTTGACGAAGAAGTTCGCCAGGATGGACTCGGGATTCAGACCGATGGCCTTGAGCAGGATGGTGACCGGCATCTTGCGGCGACGGTCGACGCGGAAGTACAGCAGATCCTTGGGATCGAACTCGAAATCGAGCCAGGAACCGCGGTAGGGGATGATGCGCGCCGAGAACAGCAGCTTGCCCGAACTGTGGGTCTTGCCCTTGTCGTGCTCGAAGAACACGCCGGGCGAACGGTGCAGCTGGGACACGATCACACGCTCGGTGCCGTTGATGATGAACGAGCCCTTGCTCGTCATCAGCGGCACTTCGCCCATGTAGACCTCTTGCTCCTTGACTTCCTTGACCACCTTGTTGGAAGGCGTCGAGGATTCACGGTCGTAAATGATGAGCTGCACCTTGGCACGCACGGCCGAGGCAAAGGTCAGACCGCGAGTCTGGCACTCGCGCACGTCGAACGCGGGCTTGGCCAGGTTGTACTCGAGGAACTTCATCTCGACAAAACCGTTGTGCGAGACGATCGGGAAAGCCGCTTCAAAGGCGGCCTGAAGACCTTCCGGGGTACGTTTGTTGGAGCCAATATCAGCCTGCAGGAAGGCCGTGTATGCGTCCTTTTGCATCTGCAGGAGGTAGGGAATTTCGAGCACGCTGTCGCGGCTGCCGAAACTTTTGCGAATCCGCTTGCGTTCGGTGTAGGTATAAGCCATGAGATCTCCGGGCTATGAGGTCTTTGGCGACTGACGCGCTGGCATCACGCCAGCAGGCTTGGTGGTTGGCCGCTACCAACCAATGGCGGACGGCCGCGCATTGCACGCGGCCCGAACCAAGGCGTCTTCTGCAGTCGGGTCAGAAGTCACTCAAAAGCCGGTTCGTAAAGTTTTTCCGTCGACCTTCCGGTCTCCGGGAAAACCGGTTTCCGACCCGGTTTTTGAGTGCGCTCTGTAAGCACCAAAGGCTGGAGGCCCTTGCAGACACTCCAGCCTTCGAGCAAAGCCGAATTATTTGAGTTCGGCCTTGGCGCCGGCTTCTTCCAGCTTCTTCTTGGCAGCTTCAGCGTCAGCCTTGGGCATGGCTTCCTTGACAGCCTTGGGGGCGCCGTCCACCAGGTCCTTGGCTTCTTTCAGGCCCAGACCGGTGATTTCGCGCACAGCCTTGATGACCGACACCTTGTTGGCACCAGCTTCCAGCAGCATCACGTTGAATTCGGTCTTCTCTTCAGCGGCAGCAGCGCCAGCGCCAGCGCCAGCAGCAGCGGGGGCAGCCATGGCGGCAGCGCTCACGCCAAACTTCTCTTCGATGGCTTTCACCAGGTCGTTGAGTTCCATGACCGTCATGCTGTCGAGCGCGGTCAAAAATGCGTCTTTATCGAATGCCATTTTGATTTCCTAACAATTGGTTAACAAGTGTGCTGCACGCTCAAGCGGCAACAGCTTCGCCTTCGCCTTTTTTGGCCGCCAGGGCACCCAGCACCACGGCGGTGCGGGACATCGGCGACATCAGCAAGCCACACAGCTGGGCCAGCAGAACTTCCTTGGACGGGATGCTTGCCAGCTGCTTGACGCCGTTCACGTCCAGGGCTTTACCTGCAAATGCACCACCACGGATCACCAACTTGTCGTTGGTTTTCGCGAAGTCAGCCACCACTTTTGCGGCAGCCACAGCATCGACAGAGAAGCCATAGATCAGCGGACCGGTCATCTGGTCGGCCACAACCTCAAACGAGCTACCAGCCACAGCACGGCGGGCCAGCGTGTTTTTCAACACGCTCAGGCTCACACCAGTGCTGCGAGCAGTCGCGCGCAGTTTGGTCATGTCAGCGACCGTGATACCACGGTATTCCGCCATCACGAGCGTTTGAGCTTTAGCGGCGAGGTCGGTCACTTCGGTAATGACCGCTTCTTTCTCACTGCGATTCAGACTCAAGGTCTACTCCTTCAAAATGTACCTTCGGGACAGTTCCCTGGGGCACGCCTCATTGCAGCGACCAACTGTTTACGGAACTCATTCCATCTGCAGCGGGATCGCCATCTGCGTTGGCCGAGCCACGGGATAAACCCACAGCCTGCTGATTAAGTGCAGCCTCGCATGAAACGACTCGCACACCAACGGTCTCGGATGGCCCACCTCTATCTTGCGACAGAAGCGGCCCACCACTCTAGGCGACTGTTGCCAGCCGCCTAAATCTTTGCGATTACGCCGCGATGGTCTGGGTGTCCACGCGGACACCGACACCCATCGTGGACGAAACCGCCACCTTGCGCAAATACACGCCTTTGCTCGAAGCCGGCTTGGCCTTGTTCAGCGCTTCCACCAGCGCCGCCAGGTTGCCCTGCAGCTTGTCGGTGTCGAAGGAACGACGACCGATGGTACTGTGCACGATACCCGCCTTGTCGACGCGGAACTGCACCTGACCGGCCTTGGCGTTCTTCACCGCCGTCGCCACATCCGGAGTCACCGTGCCAACCTTCGGGTTCGGCATCAGACCGCGCGGGCCGAGGATCTGACCCAGCGTACCCACAACACGCATGGCGTCGGGCGCAGCAATCACGATATCGAACGGCATGTCGCCAGCCTTGACCTGGGCAGCCAGATCGTCCATGCCAACCACGTCAGCGCCAGCGGCGCGGGCTTCGTCAGCCTTGGCACCCTGGGCGAACACGGCCACACGCTTGGTCTTGCCGGTGCCGTTGGGCAGCACGACGGCGCCACGCACCACCTGGTCGGACTTCTTGGCATCGATGCCGAGCTGAACAGCCACGTCGATGGACTCATCGAACTTGGCGTTGGCGCATTCCTTCACGATGCTCAGGGCATCAGCCAGGGCGTACAGCTTGTTGCTGTCAACCTTGCCTTCAAAGGCTTTTTGTTTCTTGGTGAGCTTGGTCATTTACACGCCCTCCACATTCACGCCCATCGAACGGGCAGAACCAGCGATGGTGCGAACCGCGGCATCCAGATCGGCAGCCGTCATGTCCTTCATCTTGGTCTTGGCGATTTCTTCCAGCTGGGCACGGGTGATCTTGCCGACCTTGTCCGTGTGCGGCTTGGACGAGCCCTTGTCGAGCTTGATGGCCTTCTTGATCAGGACGGTCGCGGGCGGCGTCTTGATGATGAAGGTGAAGCTCTTGTCCGCGAAAGCGGTGATCACCACCGGCAGCGGCAGACCGGGCTCAACGCCCTGGGTCTGGGCGTTGAACGCCTTGCAGAACTCCATGATGTTCAAACCGCGCTGGCCCAGTGCGGGACCAATCGGCGGCGAGGGATTGGCCTTACCAGCCGGCACTTGCAGCTTGATAAAACCGACGATTTTTTTCGCCATGCTTTTCTCCTTGCGGGTCATAACGCCTTGGCAAACTGCCGCAGCTCCCCGGGGTTAACGACTCACTTCTTTCATTCGCGCCGAGTCGAAAAGCGCGAAATTACAAAATCAGCGGACTCAGGTCTTCTCGACCTGCGAGAACTCAAGCTCCACCGGCGTCGAACGACCGAAGATCGTGACTGCCACGCGCAGCTTGTTTTTCTCGTAGTTGACTTCTTCGACCGAACCATTGAAGTCGGTAAAAGGACCTTCCTTGACGCGAACCAGCTCACCCACCACAAATTCAACTTTGTGGCGCGGCTTGTCCGAGCCTTCCTGCATCTGGTTGACGATCTTCATGACCTCTTCTTCAGAGATCGGAGCCGGACGGTTCTTGGCGCCGCCGACAAAGCCCGTCACCTTGTTGGTGTGCTTCACCAGGTGCCAGCTGTCATCGTCCATGATCATCTCGACCAGCACGTAACCCGGGAAGAACTTGCGCTCGGTGGTACGCTTTTGACCGTTCTTGATCTCGACCACCTCTTCCATCGGAACGAGGATGCGGCCGAATTTGTCCTGCATGCCGGCACGATTGATGCGCTCGATGATGTTGCGCTCCACCGCCTTTTCCATGCCGGAATAGGCATGGACCACATACCAGCGCATGTCCGGATTGGACGGCTTGGCCGCCAGTGCCTGGGCGGCCGAGGTCTCTACAACATCAGTCATTATTTTTTCCACCCCAGAATCAGATCGTAGAACACCCACTCGAGCGTCTTGTCGGTGAACCAGAGGAACAAGGCCATCAGCACAACAAAACCGAACACATAAGCCGTCATCTGCACAGCCTCCTTGCGCGCGGGCCAGACCACCTTGCCAACTTCGCGCCAGGCATCACGCCCGAACGCCAGCAACTGGCGCCCCGTTTCAGCCGAGAAGAAAACCACCACGGCCGCAACCAAACCCGCAAGCAGGCCCGCCCATTGCACCAGAGCCCCCTGCTTGCCGAGCAGATAGAAGGCCACCAGACCCGCCAGCAGCAGGACAACTGCTGCCGCCAGCTTGACCTTGTCAGCCCCGCTACCGACCGTTTCGACTTGTGACGTTGCCATGTTTACCCAATTTTGCGCGTTTGCATCTCAATCAACAGCAGCGCCCTTAGACGCTGAAGCCCGCCATGGTGATGGCGGGCTTTCAACCCATCCTGATGGATGAATCAGGTGGCAGGGGCAGTAGGAATCGAACCTACAACCTTCGGTTTTGGAGACCGACGCTCTGCCAATTGAGCTATACCCCTACAAAACCATTACGCGATGATCTTGGCAACCACACCAGCACCCACGGTCTTGCCGCCTTCGCG
>JASJPI010000030.1:0-15705 GCA_031426755.1 Curvibacter sp. | reverse complement strand
GCACCAGCCAGGGCCGCACCATGGTGCTGACCCTCTCCAACCCGGGCCAGCGCAATGCGCTCGGCCCGGCGATGTATGCCGCCGGCGTCGAGGCGCTGAACGTGGCCGAGACCAACCCCGAGATCCGCAGCGTCGTCATCACCGGCGAAGGCGCCTTGTTCTGTGCCGGTGGCAATCTGCAGCGCCTGCAGGACAACCGCCAGCAGGACCCGGCCTTGCAGGCCGAGAGCATCGAAGGCTTGCACAACTGGATCGAGGCCATCCGCACCTTCCCCAAGCCGGTGGTCGCCGCCGTCGAAGGTGCGGCCGCCGGTGCCGGCTTCTCACTGGCACTGGCCTGCGACTTCATCGTTGCGGCCAGTGACGCGGTGTTCGTCATGGCCTACAGCAATGTGGCGCTTTCGCCCGATGGCGGTGCCAGCTGGAGCCTGGCACGCGCACTGCCGCGCCCACTGGTCAATGAACTGCTGCTATGCGGCGAACGCATCAACGCCGAACGTCTGCACACGCTGGGCCTGGTCAACCGTGTCGCCCTGCCTGGCCAGGCGCTGGATGACGCCCTGGCGCTGACAGAAAAACTCAATGCGCGCGCACCCAACGCCCTGGCCAGCATCAAGGAACTGGTCAACGAAGCCGCCGGCAACTCGCTGACGCAGCAGTTGGCGCTGGAGCGTGACCATTTCGTGCGCAATCTGCACCACGCCAATGCCGGCATCGGCATTGCCGCCTTCCTGTCCAAGCAGACACCGCGCTACGACTGAGCCGCAGCACTCGTCTGCGCTGTCGTCGCAGACGCACAGGTGACAACCCCTAGTCGACCGCGCCGTCCCGCGCGCGACAATGGACCTGTTTTCAGTCACCGAAAAGACAGTCCATGGACGACCCGATTCTTACCATCGAGGAACGATCAGCCATCAACGCTGGTCGCTGGTTTTCAACCCTGTCACCTTCATTGCGACACGACATCCTTCGATGCGCCTACGTCAAACGCTACAAAGACGGCGACCTGATCTGTGCCCGCGGCGAACCCCCCGAGGAATGGGTGGCCTGTGCGCGTGGCGCGGTGCGCGTGAGCTCGACCTCGATCTCCGGCAAGCAGGTCACGCTGACCTACGTCGAGCCGGGCGTCTGGTTCGGCGATGTATCGATCTTCGACGGCGACCGGCGTACGCACGATGCCTATGCGCATGGCGACACCACCACCTTGTGCGTGGCCAAAGCCGACTTCAGGAAAATCCTCGCCACCCATATCGAGCTCTACGAAGCGCTGCTGCGCCTGCATGCGCGGCGCATCCGCCAGCTCTACGGTCTGGTGGAAGACCTCAACACCTTGCCGCTGCGCGCGCGCCTGGCCAAGCAGTTGCTGCACCTGCTGCGCAGCTATGGCATTCCTTCCCTCAGCGATGGGCACGACATGCGCATCGGCCTGCAGCTGGCTCAGGAAGAACTGGCTCAGCTGCTGGGTGCCTCGCGCCAGCGCGTCAACCAGGAACTCAAGGCCATGGAGCGCGAGGATGCGATCCGCATCGAGCCGGGCGGCCTGGTCATCCGCGACCGCGAAGCGCTGATGCGCATCATTGAATCCGACCACTGACCCCATCACGCATCCCTGACCATGAGCGACTTTGACCATTTCGTCGGCACCCGCCCCATCCCTGCCTCCCACGCCTTCGACGTGGCGGCGCTCGAGTCCTGGCTGGGCAAGAACCTGACGGGCTTTGCCGGCCCCTTGAGTGTGGAGGCCTTCAAGGGCGGCCAGTCCAATCCGACCTACAAGCTCATCACACCGAGCCGCAGCTACGTCATGCGCGCCAAGCCCGGGCCGGTGGCCAAACTGCTGCCTTCGGCCCATGCCGTCGAACGCGAATACGCCGTGATGAGCGGCCTGCATGGCACCGAAGTTCCGGTGCCGCGCATGTACTGCCTGTGCGAAGACGAATCGGTCATCGGCCGCGCCTTCTACATCATGGAGTTCATGGAGGGGCGCGTGCTGTGGGACCAGTCCCTGCCCGGCATGACGCCTGCCGAGCGCACGGCCATCTACAACGAGATGAACCGCGTCATCGCCGCCCTGCACCGCGTCAAGTTTGCCGAGCGCGGCCTCGCCAACTACGGCAAACCGGGCAACTACTTCGAACGCCAGATCGGGCGCTGGAGCAAGCAGTACCAGGCCTCGGCTGATGGTGCCGGGCCGATGTCGCAGCCGATTCCCGAGATGGAGCAGTTGATCCAGTGGCTGCCGGCACATATCCCGGCCGGCGCACGCGACGAGGCCATGGTCAGCATCGTGCACGGCGACTACCGGCTCGACAACCTGATGTTCCACCCGACCGAGCCGCGCGTGCTGGCGGTGCTGGACTGGGAGCTGTCCACCCTGGGCCACCCGTTGGCCGACTTCAGCTACCACTGCATGGCCTGGCACATCCCGCCCGGTGCGTTCCGCGGCATCGGCGGGCTCGACTTCAAGAGCCTGGGCATCCCGAGCGAGGACGCGTACATCCGCCTGTACTGCGAACGCACCGGCCTGACCACACCGGAGGCCTTGAAGGCCGACTGGAACTTCTACATGGCCTACAACATGTTCCGCATCGCCGCCATTCTGCAAGGCATCGCCAAGCGGGTGGAGAACGGCACCGCCGCCAGCGCCCAGGCGCAGAAATCCGCCGCCGGCGCGCGGCCGCTGGCCCAGATGGCCTGGCAATTCGCGCAAAAAGCCTGACCCGAGCAACGCATTCAACCCCAGGAGATTCCCATGGATTTCGACTACTCCCCCAAGACCAAGGAACTGCAGGCGCGCCTGCTCAAGTTCATGGATGACCACATCTACCCGAACGAGCAGGCCTTCCATGACGAGATCGAAGCCAACACCAAAGCCGGCAAACGCTGGACGCCGCTGCAGCTGATCGAGAAGCTGAAACTGAAAGCCCAGGAACAAAACCTGTGGAACCTGTTCCTGCCGCAGGACAGCGCCGAGATCGCCGGTGTCAAGGCCGCCGGCCTGACCAACCAGGAGTACGCGCCGCTGGCCGAGATCATGGGCCGCGTACACTGGGCGCCCGAGGTCTTCAACTGTTCGGCACCGGACACCGGCAACATGGAAACCATCGCCCGCTACGGTTCGGCCGAGCACCGCCAGCAGTGGCTGCAGCCGCTGCTGGCCGGCAAGATCCGTTCGGCCTTTGCCATGACCGAGCCCGAGGTGGCATCGAGCGATGCCACCAACATCGAAACCCGCATCGAGCGCCAGGGCGATGAGTACGTCATCAACGGCCGCAAGTGGTGGACCTCCGGCGCCGGCGATCCGCGCTGCGCCATCTACATCCTGATGGGCAAGACCGACCCGGAGGCGCCACGCCACTCGCAGCAGAGCATGATCCTGGTGCCGGCAAACACGCCGGGCGTGACGGTGGTCCGTCCTTTGAGCGTGATGGGCTACGACGATGCGCCGCACGGCCACATGGAAGTGCTGTTCGAAAACGTGCGGGTGCCGGCCTCCAACATCCTGCTCGGCGAAGGCCGCGGCTTCGAGATCGCGCAGGGTCGACTCGGCCCGGGCCGCATCCACCACTGCATGCGCCTGATCGGCCAGGCCGAGCGCGCGCTGGAATACATGTGCAAGCGCGCTTCCTCGCGCGTCGCGTTCGGCAAACCGGTGGCAGCACAGACGGTGACGCAGGAGCGCATCGCCGAGGCGCGTTGCAAGATCGACATGGCGCGCCTGCTCACGCTCAAGGCCGCCTGGATGATGGACGTGGCCGGCAACAAGTTCGCCAAGAACGAGATCGCCATGATCAAGGTGGTGGCCCCCAGCATGGCCTGCCAGGTGATCGACTGGGCCATGCAGGTGCACGGCGGCGGCGGCATGAGCCAGGACTTTCCGCTGGCCTATTCCTACGCCAACGCCCGCACCCTGCGCTTTGCCGACGGCCCGGACGAGGTGCACCGCAATGCGATCGCCAAACTGGAGCTGGGCAAGTACGCTGCCAGTTCAAAGCCGGTGGAGATGCCCGTCACACGCGGTTGCTGAACGCCAGGCACAATCAAAGGGGCAGAATTTTCTGCCCCTTTTCCATTTGGAGATTCAGATGATCGACCTCTACTCCTGGGCCACGCCCAACGGCCACAAGGTCCACATCATGCTGGAGGAATGCGGCTTGCCCTACCGCGTCCACCCGATCGACATCGGTGCCGGCGACCAGTTCAAGCCTGAGTTCCTGAAGATCAGTCCGAGCAACAAGATCCCGGCCATCGTCGATTCCGAAGGCCCGGACGGCCGGCCGATCTCACTGTTCGAATCCGGCGCCATCCTGCTCTACCTGGCGTCCAAGACCGGCAAGTTCTTGCCGAAGACCGATCGGCAGAAGTTCGAGATGCTGCAGTGGCTGATGTTCCAGATGGGCGGTGTCGGCCCGATGCTGGGCCAGGCGCACCATTTCCGTATCTACGCGCCGCAGAAGATCGACTACGCGATCAAGCGCTACACCAACGAGGCCAAGCGTCTCTATGGCGTGATGGACAAGCAGTTGGCCACGCGCAAGTTCATCGCCGGCGACCACTACACCCTTGCCGACATCGCCATCTTCCCCTGGCTGCGCAGCTGGCAGAACCAGGGCATCGACTGGGCCGACTACCCGCACCTGAAGCAGTGGTTCGACACGATTGCAGAGCGCCCCGCCGTGCAGCGTGGCGTGCAGGTGCTGACTGACCTGCGCAAGCCGCTGCTCGACGACAAGGCCCGTGAGAACATGTTCGGCACCACGCAGTACCGCAAACGCTGATGCGCGGCTTACCAGTGGGAATTGGGCAACCCTGACCACAACTCGTTGAGGTCGGGAAAACGCCATCTGTCCGGGTCTTCCCGGCTGGCGATCTTGTCCGTGCAACCTGGGAGCGACAGGTCAACGACCTCGGGGAGAATGCGCATGTTCGACCTGGTCGAGAAGAACACCTTGACGCGCGGGGTGGTGAGCGACTTCGTCGTCTGCTCCACCACCACCCCGATGCGCCCCGAGGTCAGACGCAACAGCGAGCCGACCGGATAGATGCCCAAAATTTTTACGAAGCCCTGAAACACCCTCTGGTCGAAATGGCCCTCGGCCCATTCGGCCATCTTGCGCAAGGACTCCGCCGGGTCCCAGCCCGACTTGTAAGGCCGGTTCGAAGTGATGGCGTCATACACGTCGCAGACCGCGCCCATCTTGGCAAACAGGCTGATGTCGTCGCCCGTCAAACCCTCCGGATAGCCTGATCCATTCACTTTTTCGTGGTGGTGCAGACAGACCTCCAGCGCCACAGGGTCCGCCTTGCCGATCTGCAGCAGCAGCCTGTGGCCCTCTACCGGGTGGCTCTTCATGATGCCGAACTCGGCATCGGTCAGCTTGCCCGGCTTGTTGAGGATCTCCTCTGGCATGACGGCCTTGCCCAGGTCGTGCATCAGCCCGGCCAGGCCAAGCGATCGGGTCTGCGCTTCATCCAGTCCCAGCTGCCGGGCCAATGCCACCATCATGGCGCACACCGCCACCGAGTGCATGTAGGTGTAATCGTCCGCCGTCTTGAGGCGCGCCAGACTGATGAGCGCACTGGCGTTGCGCGCCAGCGAATCCGAGATTTCATCTACCAGCTGCTGCGCACCGTTGGCATCGACCGTTTTGCCCATGCGCGCTTCCTGAAACATGGAGACCACCGCCTGCTTGGCCTGACTGCAGATCTTGGCGGCACGTTCGACTTCCGCATGCAGCGACACCGGCATCGTCTGGCGTGCGCCCATCGCGGCCTGCTTGAGTTCGGCCTCGACCTGCGCCTCCGACTCGGCCTCGGAGACCGCTGTTTCACCCTCGGGCACATCCAGCCCTTTGGCGCAGTCGATCCAGACTTCCTGGATGCTGCTGCTCAGGATGAGCTCGATGTCCTTGGGATTGGTGATGACAAAACTGGTGCGCCAGAACGGATGCTCCATCCAGGAGCCGCAGAACTCCTTGATGTGCATGCCCAGGACGACTTGTTCAACGCGGATTCGTTTGAGCATGATCGACCGAAGCCCCTCAGCGCAATGAAACGCCCAATTGGCGCAGATAGGACAGAACCTCCGGGTTGACCACGCCGGCAGCGCGTGCCCTCTCCGCCTGCTCGGCCGCCGCCGTCAGTTGCCCCTGCACCGCCAGCGATACGGCGACCGCCAGCATCCAGCGCGGCTCACCGGGGCGCAGCTTCAACGCCATCCCGTAGGCATTGACCGACTCCTGATGCTGACCCAGCCGTTGCGCCGCATTGCCGCGCACGGCCCACAAATCCGCCTGATCGGCCAGCAGGGGTTCAAGCCGCACCAGCAGTTCCAGCACCTGGCGGACCTGGCCCTGCGCCAATTCCATGCGCGCCAGCTCCCGCACCAGGGTCTGGAATGCCGGCAAGGCGGTGGGCTCAGGTGCCGACGCCAGCGCGCGCTCGGACACCGCCACCGCCTGACGCATCACGTCCAGCGCGGCTTCGCGCGAGCCGGCATTCCACAGGTTGCGTGCCTGGGCCAGGGTTTCCAAGGCGGCGGCTTGCCGCGGGTTGGTCGCAGGCAGCGGCTCGGCCGGCTTGGGCGATCTGGCTGCCGTCGTGGCCTTGGCTTCTTCCATGGCTGGCGCTTTCTGCGCAGGCACAGCATTGGTCTGGGACACAGGTGCCGGCTTGGCCGAGGCTGGCGCCATCACCGTTTCGGTTTTGGAAGCGCTGTCTTTGTGAAGGGCCGCAGCGCGCGATGGTGATGCCGGCACCGGGGCCGGTTGTGCCCCACCCGGCAAGGTCGCTGGGCGCCCCAGGGGCGCCGCAAGACTTGGTGCAGGTTTGGCCAACTGTTGCTGCAATTCATGCGCCAAACCAGGCGACTGCGTCGGCAACGCGAGTTGCCCGCCAGGCATGCTGCGGGCCAATTGCTGCGTTATCTGCTTCGTTTGTTCGGGGGACACCTGCGGCGCGGAAGCCGGAGGAACGGGCGGCAGCAGTGTGCCTGCAGCCTGCGGACCCGTTGCGGCCTGATCCAACATCTGATTCAACTGCTGGGGGCCCAGCGGCGCCGTGGCCCGTGTCGCCACCTGCGGCACGGCCGCACTGCTGACCGTGGCCGCCGGCAAGGCCACTGGACCGGCCGCCGGGCCAGCCGCTTGCGGTGGCCTGGCCGGCATGGGCGGCGCCTCCGGGGTCTGGCCATACCACCAGGCTGCAGCCAGGCCAAGCCCCAGGATCAGCACCACCGGCAGCCCACGCCCCAGCCAGGCACCGGCACCACGGGTTGCCCGGTCGCTCTTCACGCTGGCCGTGCCACGCGTCAGCCCTCCCGGCGCCTCGCGGCCCGGAACCGCCGAAGAGGCCCGACGGGCATCCAGGTCGCGCAGCATCCTGTTGATGACGCTCACGCCCGATCCTCCGGCTGCCCTGCATCAAACTCATACAGCGGCTGGGTATCCTGCCATGCCGTGTCACGCGAGGCATCACGCGCCTGCGGCTTGCCGGTGTTGCGCTGGGCCCGGCGCGCGCGCAGGCGCTGCCACCAGGAAAGCGGCACCTGCACGCCGGGCGTATCGGCTGCGGCCATGCGAACGTGACGCACCTTGACCCGGCGTCCGTTTTCGCCATAGACCAGCATCAGGCTTTTGTGTGCCAGCACATTCACCAGCCGGGGAACACCGCCGCTGTAGCGGCTCAAGGCGCGGGCGGCGGCTGGGTCGAACAGCTTGACATCCGTGAGTTCATCCAGCGCCGCCGTCGCCAGACGGTGTTGCAAATAGGCCGGCACCGAGCGCGCCGGCATGGGCCCCAGGTGCTCGCTGAAGGTGATGCGCTGCAGCAGTTGCCGGATCTCGGGGCGCGCCAGACGCTCGTCGAGTTCCGGCTGACCCAGCATCACCAGCTGCAGCAGCTTCTGCTTTTCGGTTTCCAGATTGGACAACAGGCGCAGGCTCTCGACCGTACGCAGCGGAATGGCCTGTGCCTCATCAATGCAGACCACGACCTTGCGCCCGGCTTCCGCGTGCTGCAGCAGGCAGTCCCGCAATGCGCCCAGCATCTGGTAGCGGCTGTGCGGCGCCGTCACCTCGACATTGAGCTCCATCGCCAGCGCCAGCAGCAGGTCGTCCGGCCCCATGTCCGGGTTCGGGATATAGGCGGTGACGCACTCTGCCTGCAGGGTCTTGAGCAACTGACGGCATAAGACGGTCTTGCCGCAGCCGACCTCCCCGACGATCTTGAGAAATCCTTCCCCGCTGCGCAACGCCACCAGCAAGGTGTTGAGCGCCGCCTGCGCCCCGTCGTGCGGAAAGAAAAAGGCCGGATCGGGCGTGATCGAAAACGGCGCTTCTCGCAGGGAAAAATGCCTCAAGTACATCGTCAGGGCCCGTTCCCGCTACTCACTGCACCGAATTCCTGGGCGGTGATTCCTGCGTGCCGCCGTCCAGACGGATCACCCGATTGCGCGAAGTGTCCATCTCCTCCAGCGCCGCACGCACTTTCCGGTTCTGCTCCTCCCAGTCCTGCTCCGTGCGGATGATGGACGGTTTGATCAGCACCACCAGCTCCTTTTTGCGCCCTGTGTTGGCCCGGTTGCCGAACAGCGCGGAGAACGCCCCCATGTTGGTGGTACCGGGCACGCCGGAGGCATTGCGGCTGGACTCCATCTGCATCAGGCCGCCAATGGCCACGATCCGGCCGTCCTGGATCCGCACCAGGGTGTCGGTCTCGTTCACGCTGCTCGACGCCAGCGGCAGGCGGTAGCTGCCGACGCTGCCCAGGTCGACCAGCTTGGTCTTCTCGGTCACCGAGGTCACCGAAGGGTGGATATGCAGCATGATGGTGTTGCCGTCATCGATCTGGGGCGTCACGTCCAGCGCAATGCCGGAAAAGAACGGGGTCAGCGTCACCGTCGGCATGGTGGTCGAGCCGGTCGTCCCGACCACCGTGGTCGTGGCGACGGAGCCCCCCGTCACGTTGGTGATGAAGTAGTCATCGGAGCCGACCTTGAGCACGGCCTTCTGGTTGTTGAGCGTGGCAACACGCGGGCTGGAGAGGGTCTGTACATCACCCTGGGTCTCCAGGAACCCCAGCACGGCGCCAAACTGGCTGGTCGCCAGTGCCAGGCCGAACAGACCGCCGCCGGCCGCCACGGAGGGGGCAGAAACCGCACCGGATACCGCAGCCCCTCCCTGCAGCAGCGGGTTGGCAATACTGGATGCCGCCAGCGTGCTGCCGAGCACACCGATGGCCTGGGTCGAGTTCCTGTCGGTGGAGAACGCCGCCCAGTTCACGCCGCTCTGGTAACCGTCGCGCAGCTCCACCTCGACGATCTTGGCCTCCAGCATCACCTGCCGCGCCACCGCCCCCTGGGTGGCCTTGAGGAATTTTTCCACCTGGCGCAGCTCATCGGGCATGGCACGCACGGCCAGAATACCGGCCTGCGGACTGGCGATCACACTGCGTCCGCCGCTGGTACCGATCATGCTGCGCACGGCGTCCGTCATTTCAGCCCAGAAATCGGTCCGGGATGTGGTGGCCACACGGCTGCTCGAAGTCTGAGCCGCACCGGCCGCGCCTGGTGCGGGTGTCGCTGGAGCAGTCGTCGTCCCTGCCGTGCCCGCCACCCCGGCGATCGAAGGCGTCGAGCCGGCGGCCACTCGCAGATCGCTCGTCCCCAGACGCTGGGAGTGCGGGTAGTTGACCGTGAAGATGCGGGTCTGCATCGCCGGGCCATAGATGGTGATGCGCCGGCCGTCGATTTTGAAATCGTAGCCATAGACATCGCGTATGGCATCCAGGGCTTCCAGCACCGTCACCCCACGCAGGGTGACGGAAATCGTTCCGCTCACATCCGGATGCATCAGCATGCTGTAGCGCGTATCGGCCACGATGGCCAGAAACACCTCACGCGCCTGCGCATTGTTCACCAGCAGGTCCAAGCGCGGCTCGGACGGCGGCGGAGTCAGCGACGGGGCGGGTTCAGCCAACGCCTCGCTGATGCGCGCCGGCACCGTGGTTGACTTCGGTGCTGCGGCAGCGTCCAGCTCAGCTCGAACCGCTTTGCTCACATCGGGGGTACGCAGAGGACGATCGGCGGCGCAGCCGGCCAGCAGGCCCAAGACCAGGAACAGAGAGACAAACCTTGTCTGCATCTCCCGCCCTGACTTCTGTTCTGATTGGCCCCTTGTACTCATGCGGTCACAGTTCTGATTCATTGAGAGCTCGACATCACGGTTGGACCTCAGTACACGAGCCGCTGCGCGGCAAACCTTTCGAGGCAGCGGATGGCTTGGCTGTGCCTGCCTCACACCCCGGTGCCACCGGGGATGAGACACTGCGGCGCTCGATGCCCTGGTAACGAGGCACTTTCCGCAGCACAGTTCCTTCACGCAACCAGATTTCGGTCTCCGTGATACGTTCAATGCGCGCCTGTCCCAACTTCTGTCCTCGCGCGTAGAGACGCGTTCCCATTATCACATGGGGTCGCCCATCCACCACGATGACCGACAGCGACGCCCCTTCAGCGTTGTCGGCTCCCGGGCCCGTCGCGCCCCCGCCCGCCTGGGGCGGCTCAGCCGTTGGATCACGCCAGGTCTGGGCTTGCCCCCCCAGCGCGTGCGCCCACAGGATCGTGGCCGCCAGCAACCGCATCGAATACCCTGCAATCCGTCTCGTACGGTTCATGAGGGCACTCCCAGCCAGAACACCTGCAAGGTCAGGGTCGGCGCTGCCTTGCCGCTGCTGAGCTTCATCACGCCCCAGCGCAAGGAGGGAAGTTCCTGTTCCAGCGTCTGCACATAACGCATCAAGTCGCCATAGGAACCCGACACGGTGAACTCCATGCCATGTCGAAGCAGGGATGCCGGCACCGTCTCGGCGCCGGTTGGCGCACGCTTGGCGGTTGTCGTGGGAGTCAGCGTTGCGGTGCGCTCCAGTGTCAAGCCTTCATAGCGTCGCAGGATATGCAGCAACACCCGGGGCAACGGATCGGTCTCGCCGCCCAGGCGGGACAGCCGGTCAATCTCGCGATTGACATCGCCGATACGGCTTTGCAGCGCAGCCATATCCCCCCGCACCACCTCCGGGGTATTGGCAAGCACGGGCCCGGCCTTGCGGGTTCCGAGTTGCACGCGCAGTGCCGCCAGTTCAGCACTTTGCTGTTTGACACTGGCTGCCAGCTGTTGCTGCCGGCGTTGCGCAGGCGCCAGCAGCAACTGGTCTCCCAGCACCAGACCGCAAATCAGCAGCGACCAGAAAAGCAGCGCCCGCTCACGCAGGCTCAACGCATCGATGCGCCCGGCAATGAGCTTCCACATGGCGCTCATGGCCGACCTCCCGTGCTGACCAGGGTAAATGCCCAACGGGGCCGCGCAGTCGCTGCATCGCCGCTCACGCGCTCGACCTTGATGGCCGACAGGGCATGCCCTTGGAGCAAGGGATGGGCCCCCAACCGTGCAACCCACTGGTTGAGCGCGGCCGGATCGAGCGTATAACCGTGTGCTTCCATCTGCTGTTCATCGGCGCGCATTTCCGTCACCCAGACTTCTGCAGGAATGGTCTGGGCCACCAGGCGCAGGCGTGCTGCATGGCCCTGCCCGTCGCGCAGCAGCCCTCGTCCGAGTTCTGCCAGCAGCAGCTCACGCTGATCCAGCTGTGCCTGGCGCGCCCGCAGTTCCTGCAGCAGGCCGGCATCGGCCGGCAAGGCATTGGCCTGGTGTGTCTTGAGGGCCGCCTGCAGCCGTTCCTTCTCCTGGGCGTAGCCGCTCAGCGCGCGGGTGAGCTCGGCCCGGTTCACCTCCAGGCTCCATACCCAGTAGGCACACAAGGCTGCGCTGAAGAGCCCGATGACACCGAGCGCCCAGGCCATGGTGCTGGCAGAAAAATAATGCCTTTGCGTCAGCAGGATGGGCGTGCGGAGATTGATTTGCTGTGGCATGGCCGGTCAGAGGTTGCGATCCTCGGTTCGGAGCAGGACGCCGAGCAGGGGCAGGCAAAGCATCCGCTCCTGGGCCGAGGTGCGATCGAACCCGGGAAAAAGTGAATCCACCACCATGGGTTTCACGGCAAACCCCAGCTCCCGGCTCAGCCAGGAAGCCATTTCGCCGGTACGCGCCCCGGCCTCTACCCACAAGCCATCCAGCGGCAAATCGGACCAGGTGCGATCCCATACATCCAGCGAGCGCTGCACCTCCACCACGAACCGTTGCGTCACATCATCGTCTGCAGCGTCTGTCGCCGAAGCCGGCACGTATTCCTGCACACCCATCGGCGCCGGCGTAGCCTCTGCCTGCGCGCGCGCAGGTGCCCAAGTCTTTCCCGTGAAGCCGGGACCCAGGTCAATCCGGCGGCTGTAATACAGCTCCCCGTTGGCCGCGACCGTCAGAAGCACCTGATGCTCGTTCACCAGCATCAGTGCGGCGTTGGCGCGTTCCATCCGCCCCTCTTGTCGCGCCACCATCGTCTGCAGATTGCGTTGCGCGGTTTCCTGGATATCCACCACCGGCACATTCCACTGCAGGCTCTGCCCCAGGCGCAGCACGTCGGTCAGCACCGCGTTACTCGCCACCACCACAAACAGTTGGCCCGGCATCCCCACCTTGCCGACCCCCACGCGCATCACATCCAGCGTGATGTCGTCCATGTGCATGTCAACCATGTCGCGGATCTGCCAGCGCGCCGCCGCACGCACTTCCTCAGGTGCCACCGCCGGCGCGTCGATCTGCAACAACTGGTATTGCTCGGGTCGCAGCATGGCATGGACGTCAAACCCCTTGAGCCCCAGCCCATTGAGGCGCTTGGCAAACTCATCCGGACTGTCCGGGCCCTGGCGCTCCACGCCGAATTGCAACACCTGGTACAGCCCATCCTCGCGCAAATGGGCGCGCACGTACGCCAAGGTCTCTCCGGACCACGACACCACCATCGGGTCACTCTGCCTGCGACGTTTCCAGGGCCAACGCATCAACAATCCATACTCACTTGAAATTTCATCAAAACGAGGCCTTGATTTTCAGGGGAACCCACCTCTTCCGGCATGCAGACTTTCCCGCACAAGGGGCTTTCGCTTCCATTGTCCCCGAAGATGCGACCGTGGCCGTTCAATAGTTCTCCCGCCGAAAAATCAGGGGGGATCTGAAAACACCGAAGCTGGCGCGCCCAGTCGGATCCTGGTTGTTGGCCGCACCGCACCATTGCCCCCGCAAAAAAGCAAGACCCGCTGAGGTTGACGAGCCGTAGGACAGATTGGGGCAGTTGCTGGGGGCCGTACTGCCCAGGTTGAGCACCAGATCGACACTGCCCGTGGCCATTTCGGTCGGTGCCAGCGTGATGGTGCCGCGCCCGGCACTGATGGCGCCCACAGTCACCGTGCTCAGATTACTGGCGCTGAGCAACGGTGCAACGGCTTTCGGTGGACTCTGGTAGTTGCTCAAGGCAACATTGGCCGCCCCCAGGGCGGTGCAGCTGTCCCGGAAATTCCGGATGAACGACTGACCATCCCAGTATTGCGTCTCCCACACCATCGGCAGGGACAGGCGCTCGGAGCCATAGGCATTGAGCAGGCGCAGGCGGCCATAGCGCATGCGTTGCGGGCTGCCTGAAAATTTCTTGTAGGCAAAGGTACTACCACCGGCCACGGTCGGATTCATGTCGGCACCCGCCACCAGCGGCACGGTGCTGACATCGCTATCAGTCACCGTCAAGCCTATGTCAAGCTCGTCATACGGACCTGTCGGCGTGGTGGGCCGCGTGAAAGTGATGGCCGTTGCACTGCCTGTCAGGGTGTACACACCGGCCACCCAGCTACCGGACAGTGCCAGGCCGGTTCCCGTGAACACCAGCGAGTCCTTCAAGTCCGTGCCGCTATCCGCGTTTTCGGCAGCAAACGTCACGGTGCCCGGCGCATACGGCGCGGCGTAATTGGTCGTTACGCCATTGGCCGCACTCCTCGCCTGAACCACCCCCGCAGGAGAGAGCGTGAAAGACTGCCCCATGTAGGTGTAGCTGCCCGCGGTACAGGCTGGCGCAAGCGCCCCCACCACGGTGAAATGGTCCGGTACAAAACGGCCGAAGGGACCGGCCGCGACGGAGCCGAACTTGCAGGAGTACTTGCCGCCGGCCAGGGTGTTGCTGAAACCACTGGTGCAGTCGCCGCTGGACGAGTCCACCGCAGCAAACGTGTCGTCGTACGCGGTGTTGTCCTGCAGACTGAAGTTACCCACCTCGCTGTACTTGAACGAGCTGCCGGTCGACACCCCGGCGCTGGCCGCCGCAAAGGTCGCGTCCGTGAAGGTACCGGCGTTGGGCGACCCGGTCGCCAGGGTGGCATCGAATTTGGGCGTACCGGTATAGCCGGTGGTCGTGGTGCTGCTGTAGACCGCGGTGGCCGTCACGGAAAAGGCATCCGTGCCGGCACGAAACACCGGCGTGCCGCTGCTCCCCGTGTTGGTGGCGCTGCTCGTCACGGTGTAGGCCTGAGGACGGATGGTGAAGTTGTCACTCGAACAGGAGACCGTGGGCGTTGGGTTGTCGTCGTTGGTCATGCGAAACCGGGCGTTGGCCACCGCATTGGCGTAGGCGAAGCTGAAGGTATGTGTCGGGTTACCGCTGTTGAAGGTCGCCGGCAAGCCCAGCGCCGTGCTGTAGTCCTGCAGCGGCGTATGCCCGGCGCAGCCGGTACTGCCGGTGGCGGCATTGACCAGTTCCACCTTGACGATTTTCTGCGCGCCCCCCCCGAGGTGCTTGCCGTCCAGGCTGAAGGACACATTCGCCAGCTTGGTGTAGATGCGGGTATTGGCCGCCGCGCCGACCTCGACCATATCCAGGATGCAGGTATCGACAACCAGGCTACAGGTTTCGGTTCCCCCGTTGAAACAGCGGGTCGGGTTGCCCGTCGTTGGCGAGGTGGCCGTCCCGCCCAGCGTTCTGGACCCGGTTGTGGTGACCGTCAGCGTTACCGCGGCAGCCCCGCCGGTGAAGGTGACCGGGTCGCTCGACCAGGTGCCGTTGGTAACGGCATCCAGGTCCACCGTCACGCTGCCCGTGTAGTAGGACGTGCAGTTGGCGTCGCCGCAGGCCCGGACGGCGATCGGGGTCGAGTTGGACGTGCAGGCCGAGCCTGGATGCGCCAAGCGGACATGGTGCAGCGAGGCAGCACTGGTGGTCGGTTCGCCCACGGCAAACTCGCCCAAACCGGTCAGGCTGGTCGCTTGGGTCGAATAGGTGGTCCTCGTCCCCACCGTAGGCAGCGACCAATTGCCTGATGCCTTGCGAGCCACGATGAAATTGCTGGTGTTGGCACCGGTATCCACTTCGGATGGCATGGCACACGCCCCCGTATTGGCACAGAACCGGAAGGTGGCCGCGTAGCTGGTGTAGGCAATGGTCGGCGTGCCGGCTGACAGGGTCCAGTAGTGGTTGGCGCTCTTGGCCGCATCAACGCCGGAATAACCGGCTGTCGAATCGGGGTGATCGCCGGCATCGACCCGGCCAACCACCGGTCCGGCGGTCGTGACAGATGCCATGGCCACCGTGATGGGGGCATAGCCCGTGCTGTCACCCACATGGAAGGTGCAGGTGGTGCTGCCCGTGGGGAACATCAGCGACAGATCACCGATGATGTGGCCGCTGGTCCAGCTATAACTTCCCGGGCAATTGGCCGACAGCGTCAGCGTGTAACCACCGGTGGTAATGTTGCCGCTGGTGAGCGTGAGAACG
>JASJPI010000029.1:0-38216 GCA_031426755.1 Curvibacter sp. | reverse complement strand
TTTGAAGAAGGCTTAAAGGGCTAAGCAAACCGTCCGGGAAACCGGGGGAAGCCCACCTGGCCCTTATAAAATAAGCGCCAGCAGCTTCCAATTTGATAGCAGATTAGCCCCTGCACACGGCTGACGCTTCGCCCGCTCAGCGCCGCAGCCAGGCCGCCAGCGCCTCGTTTACTGCCTGCGGCTGCTCCATGGTGCACATGTGGCCGCAGTGCTCGACGATGGCAAGCGTCGCGTTCGGGATGGCGGCGGCCATGGTCTCATGCTGGGCTGGGCCGCTCCAGGCGTCTTCGCGGCCGGTCAGCACGAGCGTGGGGCACGCGATGGTGGGCAGCAGCGGTGCGGCGTCCGGGCGGGTGAGCAAGGCGTTGATCTGGGCGGCGTACTGTTCGGCGCTGCCGCGCGCCAGCATGTCCAGCACGTCTTCGAACACGGACGTGCCGAGGCGGCCCGCATGCACCATGCCGCGCGCCCACTGCTGGCCCATGGCACGCATGCCCTTGGTGCGGGCAATCTGCAGCAGCGCCATGCGACCGGCGCGCTCCTTCTCACCCACCTCGCCCGCCGCCAGCGGGTGGGTGCCGGTACTCAGCAGCGCCAGGCGTTCGACGCGCTGCGGTGCCAGGCGAAACACCTCCAGCGCCACGCGCCCGCCCATGGAGTGGCCGGCCACGCTGAAGCGTTCGGTAGGCGCCTCGGCCAGCACCTGCTCGGCCATGGCAGTGAGCGTGTCGCGCAGGCCCCAGGCGGGGATGACGCAGTGGGCTTGATCTTTCAGTGCCGCCACTTGCGGCGCCCAGACGGCGGCGTCGCAGTTCAGGCCGGGCAGGAGCATCAGGGTGGTCATGGCTTAAACACCTCGGTATCGACTTCGCGGTTGCTCTGCTCGCTGTAGCGGTTGCCCACCACGGTGTGCTGGTTGATGACGGCTTCCGCCTTGGCCACGAGCTCGGGGCTGAGTTTCACGCTGGCCGCGGCCACGTTCTCGGCCAAGTGCTCCAGGTTGGTGGTGCCGAACAGGGGGATGACGTTGCTGTCCTTGTGCAGCAGCCAGGCCAGCGCCAGCTGGGCCGGGGTGCAGCCCGCCTCTTGCGCCACGGCCTCGTAGGCCGGCAGCAGCTTGAGGTTGCCGGCGTAGTTGGCCGGCTCAAAGCGCGGCATGCCGTGGCGGATGTCCTTGGCGTCCAGCGTGGCCACATCCAGCAGCTTGCCGCTGAGGAAGGCGCGCGCCACCGGGCTGAAGGCAACGAAGCTGATGCCCAGCTCGCGGCAGGTCTGCAACACGGCGATCTCGGGGTTGCGCGTCCACAGCGAGTACTCGGTCTGCACAGCGGCCAGCGGGTGCACGGCGTGCGCGCGGCGGATGGTGGCGGCCGACACTTCAGACAGGCCGATGCTGCGCACCAGGCCGCGCTCCACCAGACGCGACAGCTCGCCCACGCTGTCTTCGATCGGGACCTTCTTGTCCCAGCGGTGCAGGTAGTAGAGGTCGATGACGTCGGTGCCGAGACGGCGCAGGCTGTCTTCGCAGTTCTGGCGAATGGCCTCGGGCCGGCCATCGATGACGCGCTTGATGCCGTCCGGGAACTGCACGCCGGCCATGCCGCCCTTGCTGGCGAGCACGATCTCGCTACGGTAGGGTTTGAGCACGCGGCCCACCAGTTCTTCATTGACGCCAAAGCCGTACAAGGCAGCAGTGTCGAAATGGGTGATGCCGGCATCGAGCGCGGCCAGCAGCACGCGCTCGCCGTGCTTCGGCGCCGGTGGCACGCCGTAGGCGTAGCTCAGGCTCATGCAGCCCAGGCTGAGGGCGGAGACTTCGAAGGGGCCGAGTTTTCTTTGTTGCATGGTTGCTTTCCTCGTGGAACGTGAAACGGGGTCAGAGCACATCGCCTGCGGCGAGTGATCCGACCCCGTTTCACTTTGGGTCATCGCAGCATCTTACTGCGCGCTGTCTGCTCAGCCGGCGTTGAGTTGTTGCTCCAGCTGGTGCAGCACCTGGTAGCACGGCAGCACCTGCGCCACGCTGGCGTTGGGTTCGCGGCCTTCGCGGATGGCGGCGAAGAACTCACGGTCCTGCAGCTCGATGCCGTTCATGGAGACGTCCACCTTGGACACGTCGATCTTCTCTTCCTTGCCGTTGAACAGGTCGTCATAACGGGCGATGTAGGTCGCACTGTCGCCGATGTAGCGGAAGAAGGTGCCGAGCGGGCCGTCGTTGTTGAACGACAGGGAGAGCGTGCAGATGGCGCCGTTGGCGGCCTTGAGCTGGATGCTCATGTCCATGGCGATGCCCAGCGTCGGGTGGATCGGGCCCTGGATGGCGTTGGCCTTCACGATCGGGCTGCCGGCCTGGTAGGCGAACAGGTCCACGGTGTGGGCGGCGTGGTGCCACAGCAGGTGGTCGGTCCAGCTGCGGGCCTGGCCCAGCGCATTCATGTTGGTGCGACGGAAGAAATAGGTCTGCACGTCCATCTGCTGGATGTTGAACTTGCCGGCGGTGATTTCCTTGTGCACGTACTGGTGGCTGGGGTTGAAGCGGCGGGTGTGGCCGCACATGGCGACCAGGCCGGTCTTCTTCTGCAGATCCACCACTTCCTGCGCATCTTTCCAGCTGTCAGCCAGCGGAATCTCCACCTGCACGTGCTTGCCGGCCTTCAGGCAGGCAATGCTTTGCGCGGCGTGCATCTGCGTGGGCGTGCACAGGATGACGGCGTCCACTTCCTTCAGCGCCAGGCTGTCGGCGAGGTCAGTGGTGACGTGCTGGATGCCGTACTTGTCGGCCACTTCCTTGGTCTTCTCCAGGTCGCGGCTGATCAGCGAGACGACTTCCACGCCGTCGATGTTCTTGATGCCGTCCAGGTGCTTGATGCCAAAGGCACCGGCGCCCGCCAGGGCGACTTTGATGGTTTTGCTCATAGGTACTCCTTGTAGCGCTGCGGCCTTCTGGCTTAGCGCTGATTTTCCAGAATCAGGTGGCCCACGGCCGTATTGGAAGCCGGCACATGGTAGAAACGGTGCGCGACTTTCGGCGGCTTGCCGCCGTCGATGTCGGCCATGGCGCCACGGGCGATCAGCCACATGACGAGCTCGATTCCCTCGGAGCCGGCTTCACGCACGTAGTCGATGTGCGGGATGGCAGCAGCAGCGGCCGGGTCGGCGATCAGCTTGTCGAGGAAGGCGTTGTCGAATTCCTTGTTGATCAGGCCGGCGCGCGGGCCCTGCAGCTGGTGGCTCATGCCGCCGGTGCCCCAGATCTGCACGTTGAGGTCCTTGTCGAAGCTCTCCACCGCACGGCGGATGGCCTTGCCCAGGTTGAAGCAGCGCTGGCCGCTGGGCACCGGGTACTGCACTACGTTGACGGCGAACGGAATCACCGGGCAGGGCCAGGCTTGCGGCTGGCCGCACATCAGGGACAGCGGCACGGTCAGGCCGTGGTCCACGTCCATCTTGTTGACGATGGTGAGGTCGAAGTCCTGCTGGATGACGGACTGCGCAATGTGCGAGGCCAGTTCCGGGTGGCCCTGCACCACCGGCACCGGGCGGGCGCCATAACCCTCGTCGGCCGGCGTGAACTCGGCAGCCGTACCGATGGCGAACGTGGGGATCATCTCCAGGCTGAAGGCGGTGGCGTGGTCGTTGTAGACCAGAAAGATGACGTCGGGCTTGTTGTCCTTCATCCACTGCTTGGAAAACTCGTAGCCCTGGAACACGGGCTGCCAGTACGGCTCCTGGGTCTTGCCCAGGTCGATGGCCGCGCCGATGGCGGGCACGTGGGAGGTGTAAACGGATGCGGTAATTTTGGCCATGTCAGATTCTCATTTCTTGCCGGCTTTGCCCTGGGGCTGGTGATGAGCTTGCGCGTCGCCGTCTTCACCGATGATGCGGTTGCCCTCGGCGGAGCGGCCGCCCTTGATCATCATGTCGCGATACTCTTCTTCGGTCATGCCGGTCATGGAGCCGGCCATCTGCTGGAAGCTCTTGCCGTCGGTGGCGCCGATCTTGGCCAGGAAGTAGATGTTGCCGCCAGCCTTGATGCAGCGGTTCAGGTCGCGCGCCAGCACGGCCTGCTTCTGCTCTTCGGTCATCGGCCACTCGTCCAGGTAGGCGCGTTCGTTGGCCTTGAAGCGCTCGCGGTTGGCGGCCTTCATCAGCGACATGCAGAACTGGTTCAGGTGGTAGCCCAGGCGGGATTGCTCGGCATCGAAGATGGTGGTGCCGGGAACGTCGAGGTAGGGTTTTTCAAGTGACATAAATTCCTCCAGTCAGTTGAGGACAGAGCAGATTTGCTGCGCAAATCCTGGTCTGTCCCGCAAATTACTTCGTTTCCTCCGGCCAATACAGGCGCATCGGATTGTCGACCAGCAGCTTCTTCTGCAACTCGGCCGTGGGCGCAATGTGGTGGATGAAATCCACCAGCAGGCCGTCGTCGGGCATGTGGTCCTTCAGGTTGGGGTGCGGCCAGTCGGTGCCCCACAGCACGCGGTCGGGGAACTCTTGCACGATGCGCTTGGCAAACGGTACCACGTCGCGGTAGGCATTTTGCTCGCCATTCAGGGCCTTGGGGCCGGTGACCGACAGGCGCTCCGGGCAGCTCACCTTGCTCCACACGTTCTTGTGCTCGCGCATGAACTTCACGAACAGCTCGAACTCGGGGCCGTCAATGGGCTTGCTCACGTCGGGGCGGCCCATGTGGTCCACCACCACGGTGGTGGGCAGCGCGGTGAAGAAGTCCCACAGCTCGGGCAGGTCCACCGCTTCGAAGTAGATCACCACATGCCAGCCGAACTTGGCAATGCGGCCGGCGATCTCCATCAGCTCGTCCTTGGGCGTGAAGTCCACCAGGCGCTTGACGAAGTTGAAGCGCACGCCGCGCACGCCGGCGTCGTGCATGGCCTGCAGTTCGGCATCGCTCACGCTGCGCTTGACGGTGGCCACACCGCGTGCCTTGCCATTGGAAGCCACACAGGCGTCCACCATGGCACGGTTGTCGGCGCCATGGCAGGTGGCCTGCACGACGACGTTGCGGGCAAAACCGAGGTGGTCGCGCAGGGCGAACAGCTGCGCCTTGCTGGCGTCGCACGGGGTGTATTTGCGCTCAGGGGCGTAGGGGAACTCGGCACCGGGGCCGAACACGTGGCAGTGCGCATCCACCGCGCCTGCGGGCAACTGGAAGCGCGGCTTGCTCGGGCCGGTGTACCAGTCCATCCAGCCGGCGGTTTTTTCGAACGGGCCTGTTGTGGGTTTGCTCATGCGGGTCTCTCTCGTTTTGAAATGGGGTCAATCGGGTTTGATGTTGGCTTCGCGCACCAACTTCTCGTAGCGTTGGCGCTCGGAGCGGATCAGGGCTGCGAACATGTCGGCGCTGCCGGGAATGACCTCGCCGCCTACCGCCGTCATGCGTTCGCGCACTTCCTTGGTCTGCAAGGCCTTCTGCACTTCGGCATGCAGCTTGGCGACGATGGGCTTGGGCGTGGCGACCGGGGCCACCAGACCGTACCAGACCGAGGCCTCGAAGCCCGGATAGCCGGACTCGGCGATGGTGGGCGCGTCGGGGAAGATCACCGTGCGGTTGGGGCTGAGCACGGCCAGCACTTTCAGCTTGCCGCTCTTCACGTGCGGCTGTACTTCCAGCGCATTCATGGCCGCCAGCGGCAACTGGCCGCCGATCACGTCGGTCAGGGCCTGCGAGCCGCCGCGGTAGGGAATGTGCAGCAAGGAGATGCCGGCAGCGCGCTTGAAGAACTCGATGGCCATGTGCGGCGTGGAGCCGTTGCCCGGCGAGGCGAAGGAGATGCTGCCCGGCTTGGCCTTGGCAGCGGCGATCAGCTGGGCGATGTTGGCGTAGGGCGCATTGGCGTTGGCGGCAATCACCACCGGCACGCGGCCGACGAGGGACACCGGCACCAGGTCGCGCTCGGCGTCGAACGGGGCCGGCTGGTACAGCGCCATGTTGGCGGCCAGCGCATTGGCCGCCATCATCAGGGTGTAGCCATCGGGCTCGGCGCCGATGACGTACTTGACGGCAATGTTGGTGCCGGCGCCGGGCTTGTTGTCAATCACGAAGGACTGGCCCAGGCTGGCCGACAGCGCCTGCCCCACGGCGCGGGCCACGGCGTCCACGGCACCGCCGGCCGAGTAACCCACCACCACCTTGACGGGCTTGGTCGGGTAGGGCTGGGCTTGTGCCAGCAGCGGCGCGGCGCATGCCAAGGTCGCGAACAGCCCCAGGGCCAGCCGGCGCGAACGGTGAAGGGTTGCGCTGAACATGGTGAGTCTCCTTGTTGTCTTCGTTGTGATGCGTCGTGATTCGTTTCAGGGCGCCACGGCCGGCGCCGTGCCACGCAGCCCTGCCTGCTGCACAATGGCCTGCAGCCGCCCGCTGGCCTGGGCCTGCGCGGCGAATGCGCGTACAAAAGGCAGGCCACGCTCACGCCCTTTCGGAATGGCAATGGCCAAATGCTCCAGCCCCCAGCGGCCGTCCAGCACGCGCGCGCCGGGCAGGCCGTCGGCCATCTCGAACAGGATCGCCTTGTTGGTGGCGTAGGCATCGAGCTGGCCTTGTGTCAGCATCTCGGCACCGATCTTGAGCGAGGCCACCGGCACCACGGCGGCCGCCTTGTAGGCCTGGGTGAGCCTGCCCTGCGAGGTGCTGCCCTGGCTCACGCCGATCTTCATGCCGGGGCGGTCGATGTCAACCGGGCCTTGCAGCGTGCTGCCGGGGGGCACCAGGTAGCCCAGTTCGAGATCGATCAGCGGATCGGTGTAATCGACCAGCTTGGCACGCGCCGCCGAGGCATTGGTGAAGGTGAAGTCCACCGTGCCGGCCTTCATGGCGTCGATCACTTCGGCCACGCGGCGGTATTCCACCGGCTCGAACGGTACGCCGAGCTGGCGCGCCAGTTCGCGCCCGAGCTCATAGGCCACGCCAGCCTTCTGGCCGGTCTTGGCGTCCGTCACCATGGAGGTGGGGCTGCCCGGGTAGACGCCTACGCGCAGCCGGCCGGTGGGCGCCAGCGCCTGACGGACGTCCGGCCCGATCGCCGGCGCCAGCGCGCCGCAGCCGGCCAGCAGCGAAGCCGCTACCAGCAAGCCGACCAGCCAGGACCTGCGCAGGATGTTCATGCTTGTCTTCAGTCGATGTACTTGAGGCCGAGCTTTTCCAGCGGCTCGCGGAACTTGTACATGTCCAGGCCCAGCACGCCGGCCGCCAGCTTGGCGCGCTTCTCGCCTTCGTTGGCTTCGCGCGCTTCGGCCGCATCGGCCACCTGCTGGGCGTCAGCGGCATTGACGACGACCACACCGTCGTCGTCGGCCACGATGGCGTCGCCCGGGTTGACGATCATGCCGGCGCACACCACGGGAACGTTGACCGAACCGAGCGTGGCCTTGATGGTGCCCTTGGCGCTGATGGCACGGCTCCAGACCGGGAAATCCATGGCCTTGAGTTCGGCAACGTCGCGGCAGCCGCCGTCGATGATCAGGCCACGGGCGCCGCGGGCCTTGAAGCTCGTGGCCAGCAGGTCGCCGAAGAAGCCGTCGGTATTGGGCGCGGAGAGCGCGGCCACGACAATGTCGCCGGGCTTGATCTGCTCAGCGACGACGTGCAGCATCCAGTTGTCGCCGGGGTGCAGCAGCACGGTCACGGCGGTGCCGGAGATCTTGGCGCCGGCGTAGATGGGACGCATGTAGGACTGCATCAGGCCGATACGGCCTTGCGCCTCGTGCACGGTGGCCACACCGTACTTGCCCAGTTTGTCGGTGGCGGCGGCATCGGCGCGCACGATGTTGCGTTTGACGATGCCCAGGGGTCCGTTGATGCTCATGGTGTTGTCCTCGTTTAGTCAGTCTTGATCAGTTGGCGACAGCGCCGGTCTGCTGCGCAGCCTGCGGTCTGTCCCGCAATTTGCTTATCTACCCTTGGCCTTCAGTGCGGCATCCAGGCGCGGGAAGACGCGACGGGCATTGCCCTCGTACACCTTGTAGCGGTGCTCGTCGTTCAGGATGTTGGAGGCCTGGATGTAGCGCTTGGTGTCGTCGTAGTAGTTGCCGGTCTCGGGGTCGATGCCGCGCACGGCGCCGATCATCTCGGAGGCGAACAGGATGTTGTCGACCGGGATCACCTTGGTCAGCAGGTCGATGCCGGGCTGGTGGTAGACGCAGGTGTCGAAGAAAACATTGTTGAGCAGGTGGTCCTTCAACATCGGCTTTTTCATCTCCTGCGCCAGGCCACGGAAACGGCCCCAGTGGTAGGGCACGGCGCCGCCGCCATGGGGAATGATGAACTTCAGCGTCGGGAAGTCCTTGAACAGGTCGCCCTGGATCAGCTGCATGAAGGCCGTGGTGTCGGCGTTCAGGTAGTGCGCGCCGGTGGTGTGGAAGCAGGCGTTGCAGCTGGTTGAGACGTGGATCATGGCCGGGATGTCGTACTCCACCATCTTTTCGTAGATGGGGTACCACTGCCGGTCGGTCAGCGGCGGGCTGGTCCAGTGGCCGCCGGACGGATCGGGGTTCAGGTTGATGCCGACGTTGCCGTATTCCTTGACGCACTTCTCCAGCTCGGGGATGCAGGTGGCGGGGTCGACGCCGGGCGACTGCGGCAGCATGGCGGCCGGCACGAAGTGGTCGGGGAACAGCTGGCTGACGCGGTAGCAGAGCTCGTTGCAGATGGCAGCCCAGGTGCTCGACACATTGAAGTCGCCGATGTGGTGGGCCATGAAGCTGGCGCGCGGGCTGAAGATGGTGAGGTCGGAGCCACGCTCCTTCATCAGGCGCAGCTGGTTGGTCTCGATCGACTCGCGCAGCTCGTCGTCGCTGATCTTCAGGTCGGCCACTTTGGGCATGAGGGCCGGGTCCTTGATGCCGGCGATCTGCTGGTTGCGCCAGTTCTCCAGCGCCTTCGGCGCTGTGGTGTAGTGACCGTGACAGTCGATGATCATGGGGTTTTTCATAAGCGTCTCCTGGGATTCAAATTCGGTTCAAGCGGGGTCCATGCCTTGACGGCGTTTGGCGTCTGCGGCATCGGGCGAGTTCATGTCGGCCAGCATGGCGCGCACGGCATCGCCCTGCTGGCTGCCGGCGCACACGCCGGCGGAGAAGGTGGTGATGATCTGGACCGCCGGCGGCAAGGGGCCGAGCACGGTGATGCCGTCGAGGTTGATCAGTTCGCTCAGTTGCTGGAAACCCAGCTCGACCTCGCCCTTGGCCACCAGGCTGCCGACCGGGATGCCGGGTGGCGAGGTGACGATGCGGTCCTTGATCTGCTCGGCAATGCCCCAGCGTTCGAACAGCCGGGCCAGCGCCACACCGCTCGGGCCGGTGGAGTAGCTGATGTTGCGCGCGGCCAGCACGGCGGTGCGCACGGCGTCTTCGCTCGAGATGTCGGGCTTGGGCGCACCGGCGCGCACGGCCACCGCCACGCCCGAGCGCACCAGGTCCACCTTGCTGTCGGGCTGCACGTGGCCGGAGGCCATCAGCTTGTCGATGGCATCGGAGGCCAGGATGACGACGTCGAACGCCTCGCCGGCCTGCACGCGTTTGGCGGCGTCCACGCCCCCGACCGATTCGATGCGCACCGACTGCCCTGTTTTTTGCTGGAAACGTTCCACCAGCTCAGCCAGCACTTGACGCGTGGCCATGGAGGAAATGCCATTGATCTGTGTGCTCATACGGGCTCAGGGGAAAAAACGGAATACTGATCCGAACTTGACATTGTGAATACTGATTGTCGTCAAGCCCTGCACGCAGACCAAGGCGGAGCGTTCACTAGCAGGTATCTAATTTCGGCATAATGCTTCCGAAGATATCCCCAAAGCATGGACCTCAAGCAACTCGAATACTTCGTGCGCGTGGCCGAACTCGGCAGCTTCACCCGCGCCTCCAGCGTGCTGGACATCGCCCAACCGGCCCTGAGCCGCCAGGTGCGCCTGCTGGAGGTGGAACTGCGGCAGAACCTGCTGCTGCGCAACGGCCGCGGCGTCACCACCACCGAGGCCGGCAAGCTGCTGCTGGAGCATGGCCGCGGCATCCTGCACCAGGTCGAGCGGGCGCGCGAGGACCTGGGCCGCGTGCGTGGCGCCTTGGCCGGGCGTGTGGCGCTGGGCCTGCCGCCCAGCATCGCCCGCATGCTGACAGTGCCGTTGACGCGCGAATTCCGCAAGCGCCTGCCGAATGCGGCGCTGTCCATCAGCGAGGGGCTGACGATCTCGATGCAGGAAGGGCTGCAGACCGGACGGCTGGACATCGCCCTGCTCTACAACCCCTCGCCCAGCCCCGAGCTGGAGACCCTGCCGTTGCTGGAGGAGGAGTTGTACCTGATCGGCCCGCGCGACGCCAAGACCAAGGCATCGTCGGTCAGCCTGAAGGAGGTGAGCGAGCTACCACTGGTGATTCCGAGCCGGCCCAATGCCATCCGCATGGTGGTGGAGACCGAGATGGCCGGTATCGGCTGCAAGCCCAGCATCAGCCTGGAGATCGACGGCGTGGCCGCCATCCTGGACCTGGTGGCCGACGGCGCGGGTCATGCCGTGCTGCCGCGCTACGCGCTGGCCACCTCGGCCCATCCCGAAACTTATCTGGCCCGCCCCATCGTCAAGCCCAAGCTCAGCAGCAAGGTTGCGTTGGCCACAGCCGCCAGCCGCACCACCACCATGACGCAGCAGGCCATGCTGGAACTGATCCAGGAAGTGGCGGCGCGGGTGTTCGGCCCGGCCGGGCAGGCGGCACAATAACGGGCACTGACCGGGAACACCATGGCAACTGACAACAAATACACCCTGGCCGGTGTGATGGGCTGGCCGGTGGCGCACTCACGCTCCCCCGCCATCCACAACCACTGGGTCCGCCACTACGGCCTGAACGGCAGCTATGTGCTGCTGCCGGTACAGCCCGCGTTGCTTGGCGACGCCGTGCGCGGCCTGCGCGCTTTAGGCTTTGCCGGCTGCAACATCACCATCCCGCACAAGGTGGCGGCCATGCCGCTGGTGGACCGCATCGACCCGCTGGCGGCGCGCATCGGCGCCATCAACACCGTCGTGGTGGAAGCCGACGGCACCTTGAGCGGCTACAACACCGATGCCTTCGGCTTCATCCAGAGCCTGCTCGACGCCCAGCCCGACTGGCGCGCCGATGCCGGCCCGATCACCGTGCTGGGCGCCGGCGGCGCAGCACGCGCCATCCTGGTGGCGCTGGCCGAGCGCGGCGCGAAAGAAATCCGCCTGTGCAACCGCAGCCTGGACAAGGCCGAGGCACTGGCCGCCGAGTTTGGCGCCCCCATCCGTGCCGTGCCCTGGGAGCAACGACACGAGGCCCTGGCCGACGTGGCGCTGCTGGTCAACACCACCAGCCTGGGCATGAAGGGGCAGGACCCGTTGGAACTGTCGCTCGACCGCTTGCCGAAACAGGCGCTGATATCGGACATCATCTACGTGCCGCTGGAGACCCCGCTGCTGGCCGCGGCGCGCCAGCGCGGCAACGCCACCGTCAACGGCCTGGGCATGCTGCTGAACCAGGCACGCCCGGCCTTCCAGCACTGGTTCGGCGTCATGCCGGAAGTCACGCCCGAGTTGCGGCGCATGGTGGAAGCAACCCTGTAAGAGCGCCCCGAATCAGAACAATATCCGGCCCAAGCCCTCGCCGCATCAGCGCGATGCGCTATTTATTTTGTAGCGTTTGTTGCAGCAGGCGGTCGGCGTAATCCTGCCAGGTCGCATCCTTGGCCACACCGGCAAACACACCGGCGCGTGACTGCTGCGCCACCCAGTCGTGCTTCTCGGCAATGGCGGCGGCCATGAAGGGTTCGAAACCGGCTTCGCGCACGGTGTTGGCCGACTCGCGCATTTCCTCGGCGCGGCGCTTGCCGTGCTGGGCCACGCGGCTGAAGAAGTAGGCGCCCTGCTTGTTCCAGTCGATGCCGGGAAAGGTTTCGTACAGCGTGGGGATCATGTGCTCCTCCACGCCATAGGCACGCGCCGTGGTGTAGCTCTCGATCACCAGCGCCTCCAGGCCCTTGATCATGACGCTGCGGCACATCTTGATGGCCGAGGCCACGCCGATCTTCTCGGCCACGGCCGTGGCGTTCATGCCCCAGCCGGTCAGCACGGCAGCCAGCTCGGTGGCTTTCACGCCGCCCAGCAGCATCGGTACCTTGATGCCGTAAGGCGGCACCGAGGTCATGACGCCGGCTTCGACATAGTGGCCGCCAGCGCCGTCGATCAATGCCGCGCATTGCGCCTTGGTACCGGGCGACGCGGAATTGAAGTCGAGGAACAGCGTGCCGGGCCGGATGCTGCGCGCCACCTCCTGCGCCACCGCCAGCGTGTTGGACGCGGTGACGGCGGAGATGATGAGATTGGCCTGCCCGCACAGGGCCGCCGCGCTGGCACAGGCTTCGATACCGTTGGCGGCAGCGTGGCCGCACTCGGCCTCGCGCGTGGCGGCGTCGGCGAACTTCAGGTCCCAGGCGCCGACCCAGCGGCCGGTCTTGGCCTTGAGCCCGTGGGTAAAGATCTTGCCCACTTCGCCGTAGCCGACGAGTCCGATATCGAAGTCCATCGTGTTCCTCTTCAGAGAATCTGCGCCCCTGCCCTATTGCTTCGCGATCTTGGCGCGTTCGATGACGTTGCCCCAGCGGCGAATGTCATTGTTGAGCAGGGCAGCAGCCTGCTCGGGCGTACCGGGGTGCGGGTCGAGATTCAGGTCTTCCAGTTTCTTCTTCACCACCGGGTCCTTGAGCGCAGCCACCACTTCGCGGTTGAGTCGCTCGACCACGTCCCGCGGCGTCTTCGCCGGCACCGCCAGACCGTTCCAGGAAGCGGCCACGAAGCCGCTCACGCCGGCCTCCTTGGCCGTCGGCACCTCCGGCAGCACGCGCGAGCGCTTCTCACCGGTGATGGCCAGCGGATGCAGGGCATGCGCCCGGATCTGCGCCAGCAGCGGGCTCAAGATGTCGAGCCCGGCATCGATCTGACCGCCGCGTAGCGCATTGATCACCGCCGGCGTGCCGTTGAAGGGCACGATCTGCACGTCCAGGCCGGCAGCGGACTTGAACAGCTCGGCCGCCAGGTTCTGCGTGGTACCGATGTTGGGGGTGCCGATGTTGAGCTTGCCCGGGTTGGCACGGGCATAGGCCACGAGTTCGCCCAGGGTCTTGAAGCGGCCCCCCTCCGGCGCCACGATCACCAGATCGAAGGTGGCCAACGGTGCCACGGGGATGAAGTCTTTCGCCGTGTCGAAAGGCAGCGACTTGAAGAGTGCAGCACTGACGGCTGTGCCGCTGGAGATCAGCAACAAGGTGTGGCCGTCGGGTGCAGCCTTGGCCACCGTCTCACCGGCGACCACGCCGCCGGCGCTCGGCTTGTTGTCGATCACGACCGGCTGACCCAGCGTCTCACTGAGCTTTTGTCCGACGGCGCGCGCCGTCAGGTCGGCCGCGCCGCCAGGTGCATTGGGTACGACCAGGCGGATCGGTTTGCCCGGAAAGCCCTGGGCCCAGGCGGGCGTGACCAGCAAACCGGTCAGCAGCATCCCGGCGATACGCCGATTCAATATCAAATTCATGCTCTACCCCTTATCAAAAGGGCGCGATCAGCTACCCTTTTGATAGCAAGGTCAGCGTGCCACGCCCAGCAGTCGATCCAGCAATTCGGGTTGCTCCAGCAGCGCATCGGCGGTGCTGGCGTGCACCACGGTGCCGCGGTCGAGCACGGCCGCCACATCCGAGATGGCCAGGATGGCCTGCGGATGCTGCTCCACGATGATGGCAGAGAGGCCCTCTTCGCGCGTGATGCGGCGGATGGCACGCAGGAGTTCCTGCACGATGATGGGCGCCAAGCCTTCGAGCGGCTCGTCCAGCAACAGCAGCTTGGGGTTGAGCACCAACGCACGGCCGACGGCCAGCATCTGCTGCTCGCCGCCCGAGAGCTGGGTGCCGAGGTTGGTCTTGCGCTCGGCCAGACGCGGGAACATCTCGTAGACGCGCGCCGGCGTCCAGGCGCCCGGACGGGCGACCGCGGTCAGGTTCTCGTCGACCGTAAGCGACTTGAAGATGTTGCGTTCCTGCGGCACCCAGCCGATGCCGGCGCCGGCGCGCTCGTGCAGCGGCACCTTGTGCAAGGCCACGCCATCGAGTTCGATGGTGCCGCCGTGCTGGCGCGTGGCACCAGCCAGGGTGTTCATGAAGGTGGTCTTGCCGGTGCCGTTGCGGCCGAGCAATGCCAGGGTCTGGCCTTGCTTGAGCGAGACCGACACATCATGCAGCACCACGGCTTCGCCGTAGCCGGCGCTCAGGTTGTCAACTTTGAGCAGATCAGCCATGGGCCAACTCCTCGCCGTGGCCGAGGTAGACCGCCTTGACCTGCGGGTCGTTGGCGATGGTGTCCGGGTCGCCCTCGGTCAGTACGGTGCCGTTGACCAGCACCGTCATGCGATTGGCAAAACTAAATACGAGATCCATGTCATGTTCAATCAGGAGCACCGACACATCGGCCGGCAGGGCCGCGACGGTCTGCAGCAATTCCTCGCGCTCGCCGGCAGGCACGCCGGCCACCGGCTCGTCGAGCAGCAGCACACGCGGCTCGCAGGCCAGGGCGATGGCGATTTCCAGCAGGCGGCGCTTGCCGTAGGCCAGCACATTGGTCTTCTGGTTCATCACCTCGGTCAGGTGGAACTGCTCGAGCAACTGCTCGCAACGCTCCACCACCTGCTTGCTCTGGCCCAGCGGCTGCCACCAGCGCGTCCCCAGACCGCTCTGCTGCGAAACGGTGAGCGCCAGGGTTTCCAGCGGCGTCAGCGTGTCGAACAGCTGGTTGATCTGGAAGGTGCGCACCATGCCGCGGCGCACGCGCTGGTGCGGCGCCAGGTCGGTGATGTCCTGTCCTTCGAGCACGATGCGGCCTTCGGTGGGCTCCAGCACGCCGGTCAGCAGGTTGATCAGCGTGGTCTTGCCGGCACCGTTGGGGCCGATGAGGGCGTGACGCGCGCCCTTGCGCAGGTCGAGGTTGACGTTGCCGGTGGCGGTGATGCCACCGAAACGCTTGACCAGCCCTTGGGCGGAAAGAACGATTTCGGAATTGCTCATTTCTTCTTGCCCCCAAACCAGGTCTGGGGACGGATCACGCGCTCACGGCCGATCAGCATCAGGACCACCAGGAACAGACCAATCCAGAAGGTCCAATACTGCGGGGTGATGGAGGAAATCCAGTCCTGCAGCAGTTTGAACACGATGGCGCCGGCCACGCCGCCATACAGCCAGCCGGTACCACCGATGACCACCAGCAGCATGAGGTCGGCCGAGCGGTCGAAGGCGAACAGGTCCACTGAGGCAAAGCTGGTGGTCTGCGCCATCAGCCCCCCTGCCGCACCCGCCACGCCGGCGGCGATGGTGTAGACCACCGCCAGGCGTGAAGTCACGGGGATGCCGATGGCCATGGCGCGCAGACGGTTGTCGCGCAGGGCCTTGAGCGTGCCGCCCAGGGGTGAGTTCACCAGGCGGCGCAACAGCACGAACAGCACCAGCAGCACGGTGATCGAATACAAGGCGGCAGTGCGGCCGTAGAGGTCGAATTCAAAGCGGCCCAGCAGCGGCCCCATGATCACACCTTGCAGGCCGTCGGCGCCACCGGTGATGTCCAGCTTGTTGGCCAGTTCCATCAGGATCATGGCCACGCCCATCGTCACCATCAGGCGCGTCAGGTCGGTACCGCGCATGATGGTCAGCGAGCAGAGCGCCCCCAGCGCGGTGGAAACCGCAACGGCAAAGACCAGGCCGACCAGCGGATCGGGCATGACCAGCTTGGCGAACAGGGCCGCGGCGTAGGCCCCCATGCCGAAAAAGGCCGCATGGCCCAGCGACACGATGCCCGCGTAGCCCAGGATCAGGTCCAGCGAAACGGCAAACAGCGCGACGATGGCGATCTCGTTGATGATGAGGGCGTGAGTGGACAGCAGCCAGGGCGAGGCCAGGGCCAGCAGCCAGAGCACGGGCTCCCAGAGCTTCCAGCGCTGGAGGTCGTGCAGGGATTGTGTTGCGTTCCTCATGCCTTCCCTCCCTTGCGCACGAACAGTCCTTGAGGACGCCAGATGAGGATCACGATCATCATGAAGTAGACGATGAAGGCGCCAAAGTTCGGGATGAAGTACTTGCCGGCCACGTCGGCAATGCCCAGCAGCAGGGCAGCCAGCAGCGGCCCGGTGATGGACGAGGTGCCGCCGACAGCCACGACAATCAGAAAATAGATCATGTTCTTCAGGGGAAAGCTCGGGTCCATGCCCAGCACCTCGGCGCCCAGCGCGCCGCCCAGGCCGGCCAGGCCGGAACCGACCGCGAAAGTCAGCAGAAATACGATGTTGACGTTGATGCCCAGGCCGGCGGCCACGCGCTGGTCATCGACCGAGGCGCGCAGGCGGCTGCCGAAGCGGGTCTTGCCCAGGATGAACTGCAGGCCGACGGTAAGCGCCGCGCAGATGGCAATGATGAACAGACGGTAGTGACCCATGCCCAGCATCCAGGGGCCGTCGCCGATCTCGGTACGACCCTTGAGCCATTCGGGCAACTGGATGATCTGCTGGCTGGATGTCATGAAGTAGTCCATGGCGGCCACGGCCATGAAAGTCAAACCGATGGAAAACAGCACCTGGTCCAGATGTGGCTTGTGATACATCGGACGGTAGAGTGTGCGTTCGAGCACAGCGCCCAGCAGGGCCACGCCCAGAAAGGCGATCGGCAGGCACAGGAGAAAAGGTACGTCGTAGCGCTGCATCAGCAGCACGGTGATGTAGCCACCCACCATGGCGAAGGCGCCGTGTGCCAGGTTGATGAAGTTCATCAAGCCCATGGTCACGGACAGGCCGACCGCCAGGATAAACAACAGCATGCCGTAGGCAATGCCGTCAAACAATATCGTGAGCATGAATGGATCTGGTCAGGTCAGGACAAAAAAAATCCATGGCTGCCACCTCAATGGAGGCAGCCATGGATGGCACATCACTTGGCCTTGCCGGGGTCCTTGACATCCTTGATGACGTCGAATTCCACGTTGTGGAGCTCGCCACCCTGACGCTCGACCTTGCGCAGGTAGATGTTGTGCACCACGTCACGGGTCTGCGCGTCGATGAACATCGGGCCGCGCGGGCTTTCGAAGGTCTGGCCCTTCATGGCATTGAGCAGCGCCTCGCCGCCGCCCTGGCCCTTGGTGACCTTGAGCGCTTCGTAGATCACACGCATGCCGTCATAGCCGCCGACGGCCATGAAGTTGGGGCGCATGCCCTTGTTGGCCTTCTTGAAAGCCTCGACGAACTTCTTGTTGGTCTGCGAGGGATGGGCGGCGGCGTAGAAGTGCGCCGTGACCACGCCCAGGGCGCCGTCACCCATGTCGTTCAGCTGATCGTCATCGGTGATGTCGCCAGGACCGATCAGCTTGATGCCGGCCTTGTCCATGCCGCGCTCGAGGAACTGCTTCATGACTGCCGCACCGGCGCCAGAGGGCACGAAGACGAACAAGGCATCGGGCTTGGCGTCGCGCACCTTCTGCAGGAAGGGGGCGAAATCGGGGTTGCGCATCGGAACGCGCAACGACTCGGTAATGGTGCCGCCGTTGAAGACGAAGCGGTCCTTGAAGAACTTCTCGGCGTCGATACCGGGACCGTAGTCGCTCACCAGGGTCACCACCTTCTTCATGCCGCCCTTGGCCGCAGCCCAGTCAGCCATGGCAACCGAGGACTGTGCCAGCGTGAAGCTGGTGCGCACGATGTAGGGCGAGGACTGGGTGATGGTGGAGGTACCGGCGGCCATCACGACCATCGGGGTCTTGGATTGGCTGGCGATCGGCGCAGTGGCGAAGGCCGAGGGCGTGATGCCGAAACCGGCCAGCACGTTGACCTTGTCGTTGACCACCAGCTCCTGCGCAAGGCGCTTGGTGACGTCAGGAACGCTGGTGTCGTCCTTGACGATCAGCTGCACCTTCTTGCCCGCCACGGTGTCGCCGTGCTGCGCCATGTAAAGCTTCGCGGCCGCTTCGATCTGACGGCCGGTCGAGGCTTGCTGACCGGTCATGGGCAGGATCAGGCCGATCTTGAATGTATTGTCCTGCGCCAGCACGGCGGCCGAGGACAAGGCCATGACCGCCAGGGCGGAGGCACTGAGAAACACTCGTTTTTTCATGGGGGGACTCCTAATATATGAGTTATTGCTTCAACCGACGGCCCCGGCACGCAGACCCAAAACCGCACAATGGAGAAGGCGCATTACTTTCGCCGCAAATATGATCATTCGCAAGTCCAATTTCAGACTGATTGATATAACAATTTGCGATAACCAAACCGTTGACTACGGTGAATTCATTCTACGCCCGAGGTCCGGCCAAAAGGGCCACGGCGCCAGCCCCCGCCCCGTGTGGCCTGAGCCCTCTCAACGATGCCTTCGGCAGACCATCTCCAACGGAAGCTGCCGGCCTCTGGCGGGTCCCGAAACTGATCTCGATCACAATCCGTACCCTGAATGTCATAATATCCGCGGCTTGTTATCGAATCGAGCGACCTCCTGGAGACATTACCCATGACACTACGCACCCCCCCCCCTTCCGCGCCGACCACGTCGGCAGCTTCCTGCGCCCCAAATTCCTGCTGGAAGCGCGCGAGCAGAAAGCCAAAGGCGAAATCACCGCCGAGCAACTGCGCAAGGTGGAAGACAAGGCCATCACCGAGATCGTCAAGTTCCAGGAAGATGTCGGCCTGCAAAGCATCACCGATGGCGAATTCCGCCGCACCTACTTCCACGTTGACTTCCTGGAGCAGATCGGCGGCGTGAAGTCCGACATCCCGGTCACGATCCAAAAGCCCGACGGCACGCAGGAACTGGCTCCGCCGGTGATGCGCGTGGTTGACAAGGTGCGCCACGTCAAGGACATCCAGCTCGCCGATTTCCAGTATCTCAAGAGCCAGATCGCTCCGGGCCGTGGCAGCGTGGCCAAGGTCACCATCCCTTCGCCCACCATGCTGCACTTTCGCGGTGGCCGGGCCGGCATCAGCAAGGAGCACTACCCTGAGTTGGAGCCCGCGTTCTACGACGACGTGGCCCAGGCCTATGGTGACGAACTGCGCTCGCTGGCCGCGGCCGGCTGCACCTACGTGCAGATGGACGACACCAACCTGGCCTACCTGTGCGACGAGAAGATGCGCGAAGCGGCCCGCCAGCGCGGTGACGACCCCAACGAGCTGCCGCACCGCTATGCCAAGTTCATCAACAAGGTGGTGGCGCAGAAGCCCGCCGGCATGACGCTGGCCATGCACCTGTGCCGCGGCAACTTCAAGAGCACGCACGCCGCGTCCGGCAACTACGAGCCGGTGGCCGAGGCCCTGCTGTCGGAGATGAACCTGGATGCCTACTTCCTGGAGTACGACGACGACCGCAGCGGCGACTTCCGCCCCCTGCGCTTCCTGCCCAAGGGCAAGATCGTGGTGCTGGGTCTGGTGACCACCAAGTTCGGCACGCTGGAGTCCAAGGACGACCTCAAGCGCCGCATCGACGAGGCCGCCCAGTACGCGCCGCTGGAACAGCTGTGCCTGTCACCGCAGTGCGGCTTCTCCAGCACGGTGCACGGCAACGACATCGCCGTCGAAGCCCAGCGCGCCAAGCTGCGCCTGGTGATCGAAACGGCTCAGGAAGTCTGGGGCAAGGCCTAATTGGCGTTCGCAGCAGCGGCAGTGCCTTTGGCACTGCGGCTGCTGACCAAGGCAAAGGCATAGTCCATGGCTGCGGCCATGGACTGCTCGATGGCGTGGCGCTCCTGCTCGGTCAGGTAGAACATCAGATCCACGTCATGCCTGACATAACGCGCCGGCAAGCGGTTCAAAGCCACGCACGCCACATCTGCGAGCATGTCGGGCGTGAACCCCGGATGACGCGGTGCACGGCGAACGACCTCCTCGAACACCAGGCGTTCGTAGTGGTTGTGGATCTGCTCGAAGTTGCTGATCATGAAAGCCTCCATTCCTTCGACTGGAGACCTTAGCAGTTCACACAGCGCATGACAAGCGCTCCCCGTTCCCAGAGAACGGGCCGGGGCCGTGGGCCCCGTCTCCCACTTACTTCAGCCCCAGCAAACGCACCGCGTTGTCTTTCAGAATGCCGGGCATCACCTCGGGCTTGAAACCGGCTTCTTCAAAATCCTTCATCCAGCGCTCGGGCGTGATCAGCGGGTAGTCGGAGCCGAACAGGACACGGTCCTTCAGCAGCGTGTTGGCGTACTGCACCAGCTGCTTCGGAAAGTACTTCGGACTCCAGCCCGAGAGGTCGATCCAGACATTGGGCTTGTGCGTGGCCACGCTCAAGGCTTCGTCCTGCCACGGGAAGCTCGGATGCGCCATGACGATCTGCATGTCGGGAAAGTCGATCGCCACGTCGTCCAGGTGCATCGGGTTGCTGTACTCCAGCCGCAGGCCGCCGCCGCAGCGCATGCCGCTGCCGATGCCGCTGTGGCCGGTGTGGAAGATGGCCGGCATCTTGTACTCGGCAATCACCTCGTAGATCGGCCACGCCATCTTGTCCTGCGGGTAGCAGCCCTGCACCGTGGGGTGGAACTTGAAGCCCTTGATGCCGTGCTCCTCGATCAGGCGGCGTGCCTCGCGTGCGCCCATCTTGCCCTTGTGCGGATCGATGCTGGCGAAAGCCATCATCATGTCGCTGTTGGCCTTGGCGGCTTCGGCGATTTCCTCGTTCGGAATGCGGCGGCGCCCGAGCTGCGATTCGCTGTCCACCGTGAACATCACCAGGCCGATCTTGCGCTCACGGTAGTAGGCGATCGTCTCGGCAATGGTCGGGCGGCGGCTGGAACGGAAGTACTTGTCGGCCGCGCGATCGTACTCCTCGCCGTAGTTGTCGAACGGGTTCCAGCAGCTCACCTCGGCATGAGTGTGGATGTCGATGGCAATCAGGTTCTTGTGGTCCATGACCGTCTCCTTTTGTTAGCGGGCAAGCCCTAGGGTAAACACCGAGAAAAACTTGCCCCGGCGCGCTTGAATTGGTTATATTTCATAACCATAATCGATTCCAGAAAGAAACGCAACCATGAGCCATCCAGACATCCATTTCGAGCGCCGCGGCGAACACCAGGAAGTCGCCATCATCCGTCTCACCCGTCCCGCCAAGCGCAATGCGCTCAACGACGGCCTGATTCTCGCCCTTCGCAATCTGTTTGAGAACATGCCTGAAGGTGTGCGCGCCGCCGTGATCGATGGCGACGGCGAGCACTTCTGCGCCGGCCTTGATTTGAGCGAACTGAAGGAACGCGACGCCGGCCAGGGCCTGCACCACTCGCGCATGTGGCACGCCGCGCTGGAGTGCGTGCAGTACGGTCCGGTGCCGGTGATTGCCGCGCTGCATGGCGCCGTGGTCGGCGGCGGCCTGGAACTGGCCAGCGCCTGCCACATCCGCGTGGCGGACGAGAGCACCTTCTACGCACTGCCCGAGGGCTCGCGCGGCATCTTCGTCGGCGGCGGCGGCGCGGTGCGCATCCCGCGTCTGATCGGCGCGGCGCGCATGACCGACATGATGCTCACCGGCCGCGTCTACAACGCGCAGGACGGCGAGAAGATCGGCTTTGCCCAGTACCTGGTGCCGCAGGGTACCGCCTTCGACAAGGCCTTCGAGTTGGCCGTGCGCGTGGCCCAGAACGCACCGCTGACCAACTACGCATTGATCCACGCTCTGCCCCGCATCGCCGAACAGCCGGCCGACCAGGGCTTCCTGACCGAAGCCATGATGGCCGCCATTGCCCAGAGCGCGCCGGAAGCCAAGGACCGCGTGCGCGCCTTCCTCGAAGGCCGGGCCGCCAAGGTCAGCAAGAGCTGAAGCCACGATACCCCTCTGATAGCCGATGAACTTACCAACGATTGCCGACAACAGCCCCATGAGTGAGACCCACATTTCCCCGACCACGCCGCGTTACCGCCCGGTGAATTTCGGCGTGACGCGCGTGAACGTGCGCGAGGGCGCCCCCGGCGTGCGCTATCTGCAGGCTGAATTGCCGCTGGGCGCCCATGCCCGGCGCCTGAGCGACTTCCTCGTGCATTGGGCCGAGACCACGCCCGAGCACAGCTTCATCGCGCGGCGCGCCCAGTTGCCCGACGGCAGCACCGGCGACTGGCAGCACATCAGTTATGCGCAGGCACTCGAAGGCGCACGCCGCATCGGCCAGGCCCTGCTCGACCGCAAGCTGTCGGCCGAACGGCCGGTGGTGATCCTGAGCGAAAACAGCCTGGAGCACGCGCTGATGGCGCTGGGCTGCATTTATGCCGGCGTGCCCTACTGCCCGGTATCGCCCGCCTACGCCACCGTGAGCCAGGACTACGACAAGCTGCGCCACGTGCTGGACACGCTGACGCCGGGCCTGGTGTTCGCCGCCGATGGTGCGCGCTACGGTCGCGCCATTGCCGCCACCGTGGGCGCCGATGTCGACGTGGTGCTGGCCCAGGGCGCGCTGGAAGGCCGCGCCACCACGACTTTTGAAACCCTGCGCAGCACGGTCGCCACCGCCGCCGTCGATGCGGCCATGCATGCCGTGCGGCCCGACACGATCGCCAAGTTCCTGTTCACCTCGGGCTCGACCAAGATGCCCAAGCCGGTGATCAACACCCAGCGCATGTGGTGCGCCAACCTGCAGCAGATCACGCTGTCGCTGCCGGTGCTGGCCGAGACCAAGCCGGTGCTGGTGGACTGGCTGCCCTGGAACCACACCTTTGGCGGCAACCACAACTTCGGCCTCGTCCTGCAGCATGGTGGTACGCTCTACATCGACGACGGCAAGCCCACCGCCGCCCTGATCAACGAGACGCTGCGCAACCTGCGCGAGATTGCCCCCACGATCTACTTCAACGTGCCGACCGGCTTCGAGATGATTGCCGCCGCCATGAAGACCGACACCCAGCTGCGGCGCACCCTGCTGTCGCGGGTACGCATGTTCTTCTATTCGGGGGCTGGCCTGGCCCAGCCGGTGTGGGACAGCCTGCACACCACGGCGGAGGCGGACATCGGCGAGCGCATTGTCATGGCCACCGGACTGGGCATGACCGAGTCCGCACCTTCCGCCATGTTCACCAACAGCCCCAATGTCAAGGCCGGCGACATCGGCGCGCCGGTGCCCGGCATGACGCTCAAACTGATCGACGTGGACGGCAAGACCGAGGTGCGCTACCGCGGCCCCAACGTGACGCCGGGCTACTGGCGCTCCGAGCAGGCCACGCGCGAGGCGTTCGATGAAGAAGGTTATCTGTGCACCGGCGACGCCGTGCAGTGGATCGACCCCAACGACCTCCATCGCGGTCTCAAGTTCGACGGCCGCATCGCCGAAGACTTCAAGCTCGCCACCGGCACCTTCGTTAGCGTCGGCCCCATGCGCGGCAAGGTCATCGTGGCCGGCGCGCCCTATGTGCAGGACGTCGTGTTGACCGGCCTGAACATGAAGGAAGTCGGCGCGCTGATCTTCCCCTCGCCGGCCTGCCGCGACGTCAGCGGCCTGGGCGCCGATGCGAGCTGGGAAGCCGTGCTGACCAGCGCGCCCGTGCGCCAACGCATGCAGGCCGTCATCGACGAACTGGCCCGCCAGGCCACCGGCAGCGCCAACCGCATCGCGCGCGCCCTGCTGCTGAGCGAGCCGCCGTCCATCGACAAGGGCGAGGTCACCGACAAGGGCTCGATCAACCAGCGCGCCGTGCTCAAGCACCGCGATGCGCTGGTGCAGGCCCTGCATGACGACAGCGCGCCGAACATCATCAAACCTGGAGCATGAAACACCCCCGAAGCGCCTTCGGCGCTCCGCGCTCACGGCCTGAGGCTGTGGCTCTTCAGGCTGTCCAATCCTGCGCAGGCAGGATTGGAGCCGCAGCCTTCAGCCCCTCAAGGGGGCGCACCCAGCGGCCCGGCCAAGCCGGTGCCGCGGGTGCCCATGAACTGCATCACGTCTCTCCTACATCACGATCAACATCCAACGCCAAGGAGCACTGACATGGATATCAAGGGACAAGCCGCTCTCGTCACCGGTGCCGCCTCCGGGCTGGGCGAAGCCACTGCGCGCGAACTGGCGCGCCTGGGCGCCAAGGTCGCGGTGCTCGATGTCAACGCTGCGCTGGCCGAGAAGGTGGCAGCGGAAATCGGCGGCGTCGCCTGCGTCTGCGACATCACGAACACCGACAGCGTGCTCGCGGCCCTGGCCAAGGCCGGTGCCGCCCACGGGCCGGCACGCATCCTCATGAACATCGCCGGCATCGGCACGGCCAAGCGCATCGTCGGCAAAGACGGCTCGCCGGCGCCGCTGGACGACTTCGCACGTGTCATCAACGTCAACCTGATCGGCAGCTACAACATCAGCCGCCTGTTCGCGGCCGAGTGCGTCAAGCTTAGCCCGCTGGAGGACGGCGAACGCGGCGTGATGATGTTCACCGCCTCGGTGGCCGCCTTCGACGGCCAGGTCGGCCAGCAGGCCTACAGCGCATCGAAAGGCGGCCTGGTCGGGATGACGCTGCCGATGGCGCGCGATCTGGCGCAGCACGGCATCCGCGTCTGCACCGTGGCCCCGGGCCTGTTCGCCACGCCGCTGATGAAGGAGTTGCCCGAAGCCGTGCAGGCCTCGCTGGCCGCCTCCATCCCTTTCCCGCCGCGTCTGGGCAAGCCCGAAGAGTTCGCCCAGCTGGCCTGCCACATCGTCACCAACGGTCACCTCAACGGCGAGGTGATCCGGCTCGATGGTGCCCTGCGCATGGCGCCGCGCTGATATATTTTTTCTTTCCCTTCCCCAACCACCAAAAAAGGAGACAACCATGACAACACGTCGCAACTTCGTCCAAGCCGCTGCCGGTGCCGCCGCACTCGGCGCCCTCAGCCCGTTCTCGGCCTTTGCCCAGGCCATTGAGCAGGTCAAGATCCTCTACGGCTTCCCGCCCGGCAGCTCCGGTGACAGCGTGGCGCGTCGCGTCGGCGAGAAGCTGGCCGGCTCGGCCTACACCAAGAACGCCGCCGTGGTGGAAAACAAGCCCGGTGCCGGCGGCCGCATCGCGTTGGAAACGCTCAAGGCGGCACCGGCCGATGGCTCGGTCATCGCCCTGGCGCCGGTGTCGGGCATCGCCAACTACCCCTACATCTACAGCAAGATGAACTACACGGCTCAGGACTTCGCCCCTGTCTCCATCGGCGCCGTCATGCTGCATGGCCTGGCCGTCGGTCCGCTGGTGCCGGCCAGCGTGAAGACCGTGAAGGACTTCCTGGCCTGGGCCAAGGCCAACCCGAAGGACGCCAGCTACGGTTCGCCCGGTGCCGGCTCCACGCCGCACTTCCTCGGCGCGCTGCTGGGCCTCAACAGCGGCGTCGAGCTCAAGCACGTGCCCTACCGCGGCTCCATCCCGGGCGTGACCGACGTGGTCGGCGGTCAGATCGCCGCCATGGTCACCCCGCACGGCGACTTCATTGCCAACGCCAAGGCTGGCAAGCTGCGCATCCTGGCCACCTCCGGCCCGAAGCGCTCGCCCTATGTGCCGGATGTGCCGACCTTCGCGGAAGCCGGCTTCCCCGAGCTGACCACCGAAGAGTGGTTCGGTTTCTACGCCCCGGCCAAGACGCCGAAGAACGTGCTGCAGGCCGCCAACGCCGCCATCAACGCGGCGCTGAAAGACAAGGCCGTGACGGATGCGCTGGCGGTGGTCGGCCTGATCCCGCGCGGCTCGAGCATGGAGGAAATGGCCGCCTCGCAGGCAGCCGAGTCCAAGCACTGGGGCCCGCTGATCAAGAAAATCGGCTTCACTGCGGAGTCTTGATCGCGCATGGACTACCAACCGCGTCTTGACGACGTCCAGCACATCCTGACGGCGGTGCTGGACGCCTCGGCCCAGTTGCAGGCCCTCCCTCCTTTTGCTGAGGTCGATGCCGACCTGGTGCAGCAGGTGCTGGAGGAAGCCGGCAAATTCGTCGCCAGCGCGATTGCACCGCTGCAACGCGTGGGCGATGAAACCGGCTGTCGTTTCGACGCGGGGGTGGTGAGCGCACCGCCTGGCTTTCGCCAGGCCTATCAAGCCTTCTGGCAGGGTGGCTGGCCCTCGCTGGCCTGTGCAACAGAAGACGGCGGGCAGGGGCTGCCCGCCGTGTTGGAGGCGGTGCTGTACGAGATGCTGAGCGCGGCCAACCACGGCTGGACCATGGCACCGGGCCTGCTGCACGGCGCCTACGAATGCCTCAAGCACCACGGCAGCGAGGAACTGAAGGCACGCTACCTGGGCAAGATCGCCACCGGTGAATGGCTGGCCACCATGTGTCTGACCGAACCGCAGGCCGGCAGCGACCTCGGGCTGGTGCGCACCAAGGCTACGCCGCAGGGCGACGGCTTTCGCCTCAGCGGCACCAAGATCTTCATCTCCGGCGGCGAACACGACCTCACCGACAACATCGTGCACCTGGTGCTGGCGCGCCTGCCCGATGCACCGGCCGGCCCCAAGGGCCTGTCGCTGTTCTTGGCACCGAAGTTTCTGCCGGACGGCCGCCGCAACCCGATTGTTTGCGAGCGCATCGAGGAAAAAATGGGCCTGCACGGCAGCCCGACCTGCGTCATGCGCTTCGAGGAAGCCACCGGCTGGCTGGTGGGCGAACCCAACCGCGGCCTGAATGCGATGTTCGTCATGATGAACGCCGCGCGCCTGCATGTGGGCCTGCAAGGCATCGGCCTGCTGGAAGCCGCCTGGCAGAAAGCCCATGCCTATGCGCAGGAGCGGCGCCAGATGCGTGCCCCACGTACACGCAATGCCCATCAGGAAGCCAACTTGAGTGCCGCCGGGCCGTCCCAAGGCGCGAGGGCCCCCTCGGGGGGCAGCGCAGCACACGCAGTGGCAAGCGTGGGGGCCGATCTGATTGCAGAACACCCGGCCATCCAGCGCATGCTGGACACGCAACGCGCCTGGATCGACGGCGGCCGCGTGCTGGCCTACCGCACGGCAGTGGAACTCGACATTGCCAAGCACCATACCGACGCACCGCGGCGCGAGGCCGCGCAGCGCTGGTGCAGCCTGGTGACGCCGGTGCTCAAGGCCGCCTTCACGCACCAGGCTTTCCATGGGGCCAGCGAATGCCTGCAGGTGTTCGGCGGCCACGGTTATGTGCGCGAATGGGGCATTGAGCAGATCGTGCGCGATGCGCGCGTGGCCATGATCTACGAAGGCACCAACGAGATCCAGGCCATCGACCTGCTGCTGCGCAAGGTGCTGCCTGACGGTGGCGCCGCGCTGTCCGCCCTGCTGCAGGAGCTGGCGGCAGGGCTGGATGCCGGGCAGGCGGCCGAGGCCGGCGTGCTGCGCCGCTTTGCAGCCGTTCGCGAACTGGCCGCGCAGCTGTCGCAGGCCAGCGCACGCCATGCTGAACTGCCCTACTGGGTGGCCGACGATTTCCTGCGCGCCGTCGCATTGGCCCTGCTGGGCTGGGCCTGGACCCGCATCGATGCCGCCGCAAGGCCGAGCCCCACGCCGCGCTGGGCAGCGCCGGCGCGCGCCCTGCACGGCTGGATCCTGCCCGAATTCGACATGCGCCAGCAGATCATCCGGGATCAGTTGACGCAGCTCGACGTTCTGGCCGCCTGAACCTATGCGTGACAAGAATACCGAGCCCGCCGTCGACAAGGTTGACACCAGCTATCTGGAGAGCCTGGCCGGCTATAACGCACGCCGCGCCACCTTGGTCATCGCCGAGTCCTTCCTCAAGCACATGGCCGTCTATGACCTGCGCATGGTCGACTTCTCGGTCCTGTCGCTGATCGCACACAACCCGGGCATCACCTCGCGCCAGCTGTGCGCCACGCTGAACATCCAGCCGCCCAACCTGGTGGGCATGGTCAATACCCTGGAAAGAAGGGAACTCATTTCCCGACGCCCGCACCCCCACGATGCCCGCGCCGTCGGACTGCATCTGACCCCGGTCGGCAAAAAGCTGGTGCGCCAGGCCGAGCAGACGGTCACCCAGCTGGAGGAAGATGCCACCTCGCGCCTGAGTGCGGCCGAACGCAGAAACCTGATACTGCTGCTGCGAAAAATCTACAACTAGGCCCCGCCTTTCCAGCTGCAGATGGCCTGTTACTGTTGTATGCCAGCCATCAGCAGCTATGAAACTTGTAGCAGTCAAAAAACTGCGCTATAGTCTGCGATCGCGTCGGCAAGCTCTGGTCTACAGAACCAGACTTGACATCAGGAGACTCTCCCGGCGCCCGATTCACGCTTTGAGGAGTGCTGTTCAATGAGTTCCAAAGAAAATGCCGCCATCGGTCAGCTGCTTGGCCTGCTGGAGTCCCGCTACGCCATCCGCGTGCTGTGGGCCCTGCGCGACGGGCATGCCCAGACCTTCCGGCTGCTGCAGGACAGCGTGGGCGGCATCACCCCCAACACATTGAACACCCGCATCAAGGAACTGCGCGAAGCCGGCCTGCTCAACCATGGCAGCGATGGCTACCTGCTCACCAGTGCCGGCGCCGACCTGCTCAAGCGCCTGGGCGATCTGCAGGCGTTTGCCAGCAAGTGGGCCGCCAGCCAGGCCAAGAAGGCCCGCTGAGACCCGGCCCCGACACGGGGGCTGCTGGCATAATTTGCGGTTTTCTGGATATCGCGCCTTGTCCATGAGGCGCCGCCAGCTATCAAATCAATAGCAAAAAAGGACCGCATCATGATCACCACCCCTTCCGGCCTGCAATTCGAAGACACCGTCATCGGCACCGGGGCTGAGGCCACGCGCGGCCAGGACGTGACCGTCCACTACACCGGCTGGCTCTACAGCAACGGCGTGCAGGGCGCCAAGTTTGACTCCAGCAAGGACCGCAACGACCCGTTCCAGTTCTCCCTCGGCGCCGGCATGGTGATCCGCGGCTGGGATGAGGGTGTGGCCGGCATGAAGATCGGCGGTACCCGCGTCCTCATCATCCCGGCCGACCTGGGCTATGGCGCCCGCGGCGCCGGCGGCGTGATTCCGCCCAACGCCACCCTCAAGTTCGAAGTCGAGCTGCTCGGCCTGTCCGGCTGAGAGCGCCCGAGGGCGGGTGCCCCACGCACCTGCCACTCTTGAAACGGCGACGGCCGTCCCCATGTTCGCGCATGACCCCCGTATCCCCGATTGATCCGCATGTCTGACACCAACCCCACCCCTTCCCAAGCCGGCGAATCCAGCGGCGAAGACATCGTCGCCGCCCACGAGGCCGACCTGCTGAGCCAGACCCAGGCCGAGTTGGCTGAGCTCAAAGCCAAGAGTGCCGAACTGGCCGACCAGTTCCTGCGCGCCAAGGCGGAAGCCGAAAACGCCCGCCGCCGCGCCGAAGACGAGATCTCCAAGAGCCGCAAATTCGCGGTGGAGAGCTTTGCCGACAGCCTGCTGCCCGTGGCAGACAGTCTGGAAGCCGGCCTGGCCATCAAGGAAGCCACGCCCGAGCAGATCCGCGAGGGCGCCGAGGCGACCCTGCGCCAGCTCACCGCCGCGCTGGAGCGCAACAAGGTGATGGCCATCAACCCGGCCCCCGGCACCAAATTCGATCCGCACCAGCACCAGGCCATCAGCGTGGTGCCGGCCGAGCAGGAAGCCAATACCGTGGTGGGCGTGCTGCAGAAGGGTTACCTGATCGCCGATCGCGTGCTGCGCCCGGCCCTGGTGACCGTGACCGCCCCCAAATAAGACCCGCCGGATACTTGAAATTGCTCAGGTTATCCACACGTTACGAATATCTGAATTTTTCAAAATACCAGGAGTAAAAACATGGGAAGAATCATCGGCATTGACTTGGGCACCACCAACTCGTGCGTGTCCGTCATGGAAGGCAACACCACCCGGGTGATCGAGAACTCGGAAGGTGCGCGCACCACGCCCTCCATCGTCGCCTACCAGGAAGACGGCGAGGTGCTGGTCGGCGCCTCCGCCAAGCGTCAGGCCGTGACCAACCCCAAGAACACCCTGTACGCCATCAAGCGCCTGATCGGCCGCAAGTTCACCGAGAAGGAAGTGCAGAAGGACATCAACCTGATGCCCTACTCCATCGTGGCCGCCGACAACGGCGACGCCTGGGTGGAAGTGCGCGGCAAGCAGATCTCGGCCCAGCAGGTCAGCGCCGACATCCTGCGAAAGATGAAGAAAACCGCCGAAGACTACCTCGGCGAGACCGTGACCGAAGCCGTGATCACGGTGCCGGCCTACTTCAACGATGCCCAGCGCCAAGCCACCAAGGACGCCGGTCGCATCGCCGGCCTGGAAGTCAAGCGCATCATCAACGAACCGACTGCAGCCGCCCTGGCCTTCGGCCTGGACAAGGCCGAGAAGGGTGATCGCAAGATCGCCGTCTACGACCTCGGCGGCGGCACCTTCGACGTCTCCATCATCGAGATTGCCGACGTCGATGGCGAGAAACAGTTCGAAGTGCTGTCCACCAACGGCGACACCTTCCTGGGCGGCGAAGACTTCGACCAGCGCATCATCGACTTCATCATCGGCGAATTCAAGAAAGAGCAAGGCGTCGACCTGTCCAAGGACGTGCTGGCCCTGCAGCGCCTGAAGGAAGCGGCCGAGAAGGCCAAGATCGAGCTCTCCAGCTCGGCGGCCACCGACATCAACCTGCCCTACATCACCGCGGATGCCTCCGGTCCGAAGCACCTGAACATCAAGCTGACCCGCGCCAAGCTGGAAAGCCTGGTGGAGGAGTTGATCGAGCGTACCATCGCGCCCTGCCGCACCGCCATCAAGGATGCCGGCGTGAGCGTGAGCGACATCCATGACGTGATCCTGGTCGGCGGCATGACCCGCATGCCCAAGGTGCAGGAAAAGGTGAAGGAGTTCTTCGGCAAGGAACCGCGCAAGGACGTGAACCCGGACGAAGCTGTGGCTGTGGGCGCCGCCATCCAGGGCCAGGTGCTGTCGGGCGACCGCAAGGACGTGCTGCTGCTGGACGTGACCCCGCTGTCGCTGGGCATCGAGACGCTGGGCGGGGTCATGACCAAGATGATCGCCAAGAACACCACCATCCCGACCAAGTTCGCACAGACCTTCTCGACCGCGGAAGACAACCAGCCGGCCGTGACCATCAAGGTGTTCCAGGGCGAGCGTGAGATTGCTTCCGGCAACAAGCTGCTGGGCGAGTTCAACCTCGAAGGCATCCCGCCCTCACCGCGTGGCCTGCCGCAGATTGAGGTGTCATTCGACATCGACGCCAACGGCATCCTGCACGTCGGCGCCAAGGACAAGGGCACCGGCAAGGAAAACAAGATCACCATCAAGGCCAACTCCGGCCTGAGCGAGGAAGAAATCCAGCAGATGGTGAAGGACGCCGAGCTCAACGCCGCCGAAGACAAGAAAAAGCTCGAACTGGTGCAGTCCCGCAACCAGGCCGATGCTGCCGTGCACAGCGTGCGCAAGAGCCTGACCGAGTACGGCGACAAGCTCGAAGCCGGTGAGAAAGAAAAGATCGAAGCCGCCGTCAAGGAACTCGAAGAAGCGCTCAAGGGCGACGACAAGGCCGCCATCGATGCCAAGACCGAGGCCCTGATGGCCGCCAGCCAGAAGCTGGGCGAGAAGATGTATGCCGACCAGCAGGCAGCCCAGGCTGCAGCCGGTGCCGGCGCTGCCGAGGCAGCCCCGGGTGCCGAGTCGACCGCCAGCCGCCCTGCCGATGACGACAACATCGTGGACGCCGAGGTCAAGGAAGTCAAGAAAGGCTAAGGCGCAGGTGGTGTTCCACCCTGCCCGCCGCGTCCGGATGGTCCGCCAGGATCATCGGCGCGGCGTTTTGCGTCACTGATTCCCGAGAACCCTCATGGCCAAAAGAGACTTTTACGAAATCCTGGGCGTGCCGAAGAACGCGTCCGAGGACGACATCAAGAAGGCATATCGCAAACTGGCGATGAAGCACCACCCTGACCGCAATCAGGGTGACAGCGCCAAGGTGGCCGAAGAAAAATTCAAGGAAGCCAAAGAAGCCTACGAAATGTTGTCGGACGCGCAGAAGCGCGCCGCCTACGACCAGTACGGCCACGCCGGCGTCGACCCGAACATGCGCGGCGGCGGCCCGGGCGACGGTTTCTCCGGTGGGTTCGCAGAAGCCTTCGGCGACATCTTCGGCGACATGTTCGGCCAGCAGCGCGGACGCGCCAGCGGCGGCCGCCAGGTCTACCGCGGCAGCGACCTGAGCTACGCCATGGAGATCTCGCTGGAGGAAGCCGCGCGTGGCAAGGATGCGCAGATCCGCATCCCGAGCTGGGACAACTGCAGCACCTGCAATGGCAGCGGCGCCAAGCCCGGCACGCAGGTCAAGACCTGCTCCACCTGCCACGGTTCGGGCTCGGTGCAGATGCGCCAGGGCTTTTTCAGCGTGCAACAGACCTGCCCGCACTGCCACGGCAGCGGCAAGATCATTCCCGAACCCTGCACCAGTTGCCATGGTCAGGGCCGCATCAAGCGCCAGAAGACGCTGGAAGTGAAGATTCCGGCCGGCATTGACGACAGCATGCGCATCCGCAGCGCCGGAAACGGCGAGCCCGGCACCAATGGCGGCCCACCGGGAGACCTCTACATCGAGATCCGGCTGCGCAAGCACGACATCTTCGAGCGCGACGGTGACGACCTGCATTGCTCGGTGCCGATCAGCATCGTGACGGCGTCATTGGGCGGCGAGATCGAGGTGCCCACGCTGGCCGGCAAGGCGGCGATCGACATTCCCGAAGGCACGCAGACTGGCAAACAGTTCCGCCTGCGCGGCAAAGGCATCAAGGGCATCCGCTCCAGCTACCCGGGCGACCTGTACTGCCACATCACGGTGGAAACACCGGTCAAGCTCACCGAGCACCAGCGCAAGCTGCTGCGTGAGCTGGGCGAGTCGCTCAAAAAAGGCGGTGCCAGGCATTCGCCCAGTGAAGACAGCTGGACCGACCGGTTGAAGAGCTTCTTCAGCTGATCAAGCCAAGGGACTCGGGTCCCTCAAGCCGCGAAGCTTTGTCAGCTTCGCGGCTTTTTTCATGCGTGAGGCGCTAACATGACAGGCGCAACGGAGTTCTTCTGCATGAGCGTCAACATCACCTTTCTCGGCGGAGCCGATACCGTTACCGGCTCCAAATACCTGGTTCGTCACGACAAGCACAGCCTGCTGGTGGACTGCGGCCTGTTCCAGGGTTACAAGCAGCTGCGCCTGCGCAACTGGACCCCGTTGCCGGTGGCGCCCGATCAGATCGATGCCGTGATCCTGACCCACGCCCACCTCGACCACAGCGGCTACCTGCCCCTGCTGGCGCGCGAGGGCTACCAGGGCCATGTCTACGCCACGCCCGGCACGCGCGACCTGTGCGGCATCCTGCTGCCCGACAGCGGCCACATCCAGGAGGAAGACGCTGCCTTTGCCAACCGGCACGGTTTCTCCAAGCACACACCGGCGCTGCCGCTGTACACGCGCCGCGATGCCCTGGACTGCCTGCCATTGATCAAGACCACGGACTTCGGCCACACCTTCCAGCCCATCCCCGGCTGGCGTGCCACCTTCTCACGTGCCGGCCACATCCTGGGCGCGGCCAGCCTGCTGCTCGAGGTGCAAGGGCGGCGCATCCTGTTCTCGGGCGACCTCGGCCGCACCGATGATTTCCTCATGAACCCGCCCGACCGTGCGCCGGCGGCCGACACGGTGCTGATCGAATCGACCTACGGCGACCGCGAGCACCCCAATGAAGATGTGCTGGCCGAACTGGGACCGGCCCTGCACCGCGTCGCCGCGCGCGGCGGCGTGGCCGTGCTGCCGGTATTTGCCGTCGGCCGGGCCCAGGCCATCCTGCATGCCATTGCCGAACTCAAGATCCGGGGCGACATCCCCAGTTCGCTGCCGGTGTTCCTGGACAGCCCGATGGCCATCCACAGCACCCATCTGGTCGAGCACTACCCGCAGGAACACCGACTCAGCAACAAGCAGGTGCGCGCCCTGACGCACTGCGCCACCCTGGTGAACACGCCCGACGAGTCCAAGGCCCTGGGGCGCCGTCACGGCCCGATGGTGATCCTGGCGGCCAGCGGCATGGCCACCGGCGGTCGTGTACTGCACCATCTGGCGCTGCATGCAGGCAACCATCGCAACATGATCATCCTGACCGGCTTCCAGGCGCCCGGCACCCGCGGCGCCACGCTGTCCAGCGGCGCCAAGTCGGTCCGCATTCACGGCCAGGATGTCAGCGTCAACGCCGAGGTGGTGCAGTTGCAATCGGCTTCAGCCCATGCCGATGCCAGCCAGTTGATGGACTGGCTGCGCACCATGCCGGAACGGCCGGATCAGGTCTATATCGTGCATGGCGAGCTGGGACCGGCTGACGAATTGCGCAAGCGCATCAAGCACGAACTGGGTTGGCGCGCCATGGTGCCGGAACACGGCTCCACCTGGCCGACTTGACGACTGTTCGAGTCAAATGAGCAGAAATAGCCAGCAACCGATCATCGGTTACAGGCTGTTACGTTATCCGTTCGAAATCGGTAACAATGCCAAGCCATGACGCTCAAACTGTTTCATGTCACAGAATTTGCGGAATCGGCCCTGTTGTCTCCAGAAGCGCAGCGGGAAGCAATCCACCCTGTCACCCTCCTGCTACTGACCAGTCTCTGGCTGGTCATCGTCTGCAACGTTCCGCTGTGGCACGAACTGTCCCGCCTGCCGCTGGAGACCGGTCAACGCTGGTGGCTGGGGCTGCGTCTGGGCCTGCTCATGGTGTTTGCGCTCACGGCGTTGCTGAGCCTGCTGTGCTGGCGCAGAACCTTCAAGCTCGCGCTCGCACTGCTGCTGCTGCTGGCGGCTCTCAATGCACCACTCATGTGGCGTCAGGCCACCTTCTTCGATCTCAGCGCCGGTCTGGCGCACTTGGGAGCACAATTGCGCGCCGGGGCCAGCTGGCAGTTGGTGGGGGTGTTTCTCGCACTGGGCCTGCTGCCCGTGCTCTGGCTCTGGCGTCTGCCGGTCCGGCGCATCCCCTTGCTGGCGAACCTGCTGCAGAACATCGTCCTGTTCGTACTGGCCAGCGCTTTGCTGGCCGGTACATGGCACTTCAGTGAATCCGACGTCTCCGCGCTATGGCGTAGCCAGCCCCAGTTGCTGCAGTTGCTCAATCCTTTGAGTTCACTCCAAGCCCTGGCGCCCGAGCCGCTGGCCAGGTTCTTCCCGCACTGAGCGAAGCACGCACCGGCCCTGCAGCGGGACAAGGCGTCCCGCAGCGCTTAGGCCGGCATCAAACCGCGTAGTGCATCGCCAGCAGACGCTCGCGCGCTGCGCGGTATTCGCGCCGCAGCTGCGCCACGAAGTCGGCCGTGCTCTGTATCTTGCTGATGGCGCCGATGCCCTGACCGCAACCCCAGATGTCCTTCCAGGCCTTCTTGGCATCACCGCCGAAATTCATCTTGCTCGGATCGCTCTCGGGCAGGTGTTCCGGATCCATGCCGGCGGCGCGGATGCTGGGCGCCAGGTAGTTGCCGTGCACGCCGGTGAACAGGTTGCTGTAGACGATGTCGTCGGAATTGCACTCGACGATGGCCTGCTTGTAGGCTTCGGCCGCACGCGCTTCTTCGGTCGCGATGAAGGCCGAGCCGATGTAGGCAAAGTCCGCGCCCATGGCCTGCGCCGCCAGTACCGCGCCGCCGCTGGCAATCGAGCCGCTCAGCGCCAGCGGGCCGTCGAACCACTGGCGGATTTCCTGCACCAGGGCGAAGGGGCTCTTCACGCCGGCATGGCCGCCGGCCCCGGCCGCCACCGCGATCAGGCCGTCGGCGCCCTTCTCGATCGCCTTGTGAGCGAACTTGTTGTTGATGATGTCGTGCAGCACCACCGCGCCATACGAGTGGGCGGCCTGGTTGATTTCCTCGCGCGCGCCGAGCGAGGTGATGATGACCGGCACCTTGTACTTCACGCACAGGGCCATGTCGTGCTCCAGCCGATCGTTGGACTTGTGCACGATCTGGTTGATGGCAAACGGCGCGGCCGGACGATCCGGATTGGCCTTGTTGTGTGCGGCCAGCGCTTCGGTGATCTCGGCCAGCCACTCGTCGAGTTGGGAGGCCGGGCGCGCGTTGAGCGCCGGCATGGAGCCCACGACACCGGCGATGCACTGGGCAATGACCAGTTTGGGGTTGCTGATGATGAACAGCGGCGAACCAATGATGGGCAGTGGCAGGTTTTGCAGCGTCGAAGGAAGCTTGGACATCTTGTCTCCAGTAATTGACTGAACAATATTAATTAAAAACGGCTGTAGCCCTTGTCAATCGGGCGATAGCCGCTATTCTTTTTATAGTAATTTAGAACGCATCCAGCACCAGCGCCGTCACGCTGGCGGCACCGTCCACAATGCTGTCGCGCACGCCGGGCGCACGGCTCAGCATGTGATCGGCATAGAAGCGCGCCACCGTGATCTTGGCTTGCATGAAGGCGGCATCTTCGCCTTTTGCCAGTTCCTGCTGTGCCACCAGCAGCGCGCGTGCCAGCTGCCAGCCGGCCATCAGGTTGCCGGCCAGCATCAGGTACGGCACGCTGCCGGCATAGACGTCGTTCGGGTTGCCCTGGCCGGCCATGAAGTCAACCACGTCGATGAACGCCAGGCGCGCCGCCGTCAAGCGTTTGGCCACGGCCAGCGCATCGGCACTGCCCTGCTTCTTCAGGTCGGCCTCGGTGGCCTCGATCTGCTTGGCGATGGCCTTGGCGGTCTGGCCACCGTCGCGCGCCGTCTTGCGCCCCACCAGGTCGTTGGCCTGGATGGCGGTGGTGCCTTCGTAGATGGTCAGGATCTTGGCATCGCGGTAGTACTGGGCCGCGCCGGTCTCCTCGATGAAGCCCATGCCGCCGTGCACCTGAACACCCAGCGAGGTGACTTCCAGGCTCATCTCGGTGCTGTAGCCCTTGACCAGCGGCACCATGAATTCGTAGAAGGCCTGGTTCTGTTTGCGCACCTCGGCATCCGGGTGATGGTGCGCGGCGTCGTAGGCGGCGGCAGCCACCGAGGCCATGGCGCGGCAGCCCTCGGTGTAGGCGCGCATGGTCATCAGCATGCGGCGCACGTCCGGGTGATGGATGATGGGCGCGCTGGCCTTGATGGAGCCATCGACCGGGCGACTCTGCACGCGGTCGCGCGCGTAGGCGACGGCCTTCTGGTAGGCGCGTTCGGCAATTGCGATGCCCTGCATGCCCACGGCGTAGCGCGCCGCATTCATCATGATGAACATGTACTCGAGGCCGCGGTTCTCCTGGCCCACCAGGTAACCGACGGCACCGCCATGATCGCCGTATTGAAGGACCGCGGTCGGGCTGGCCTTGATGCCCATCTTGTGCTCGATGCTCACGCAGTGCACGTCGTTGCGCGCGCCCAGACTGCCATCCTTGTTCACCATGAATTTGGGCACCACGAACAGGCTGATGCCCTTGATGCCTTCGGGCGCACCGGTCACGCGCGCCAGCACCAGGTGCACGATATTGTCGGCCATGTCGTGCTCACCGTAGGTGATGAAGATCTTGGTGCCGAACACCTTGTAGCTGCCGTCAGGCTGCGGCTCGGCTCGGCTGCGCACCAACGACAGGTCGGAGCCGGCCTGCGGCTCGGTCAGGTTCATGGTGCCGGTCCACTCGCCGCTGACGAGCTTTTCCAGGTAGGTGGCCTTGAGCTCGTCAGAACCGGCCGTGAGCAGCGCCTCAATGGCACCGTCGGTCAGCAGCGGACACAGGGCAAAGCTCAGGTTGGCGCTGTTGCACATCTCGATGCAGGCGGCGCCGATGGTCTTGGGCAGGCCCTGGCCACCGAAGTCGACCGGGTGCTGCAGGCCTTGCCAGCCGCCTTCGGCAAACTGGCGGAAGGCTTCGCTGAAGCCCGGCGTGGTCGTGACCTGGCCGTCCTTCCAGCTCGAAGGATTCTTGTCGCCGTCCCAGTTCAGCGGCGCGATCACCTGCTCGTTGAACTTGGCCGCCTCTTCCAGCACAGCCTGCGCCGTATCGAAACCGGCATCCTCGAAGCCGGGAATGCGGGCGATCTCGTCGATCTGGGCGAGGTGCTTGATGTTGAACAGCATGTCCTTGACAGGCGCGACATAGCTCATGGTCTTCTCCAACCGAATTCAAAAACAAAAAGTCAAAAAAAAGGCACCGCACGCGATGCCTTTTTGTCCGGCACTCAAAGTGCTGCGATGAGTTCGGGCACGGCCGTGAAGAGATCGGCTTCCAGGCCGTAATCCGCCACGCTGA
>JASJPI010000028.1:0-25196 GCA_031426755.1 Curvibacter sp. | reverse complement strand
AGTCCGGCCAGGCCGGCGCAACCCGTCACGGCATTACCCGTGCCCTGATCGACTACGATGCATCGCTCAAACCCGCCTTGAGCCAGGCCGGCTTCGTGACGCGCGATGCGCGTGAAGTCGAGCGTAAGAAGGTCGGTCTGCACTCTGCACGCCGTCGCAAGCAGTTCAGCAAGCGTTAATTTCACACGAAGTTTCGCCTGCTGCAATTTGTTGCAGCCCAGCAGCCGCCCGAATGCAAATTCTGGCGGCTGTTGTGTTTTCGGACTGCTAGACTCCCCCTTCCATGAGATTTCGCCTGCTCCGCCGCCGCCTCACCATCAGTGCCCCGCGCATGGCCGTGCGCAGCGCCATGCCCTGGCCCTTGCGCTGGGTTGCCGTCGCCGTTGTGCTGGGGTTTTGTGCCGCCATCGGCCTGTGGGCGTTCGAGTTCGGTAAGGATATTGCCGGCATTGACGTCGGCCATAGCGAGGAACTGGCCCAGTTGCGTACCGAACTCGGCACGCTGCGCCAGCAACTGGCCACCCTGAAGGACGAGCGCGACAAGGCGCAGTCGGTGGCCAACACCTCGAGCACCTTGCTGACGGCCGAGAAGGCGTCGCAGGAGCGCCTGAGCGCGCTGAACAAGCAGCTGGAAAGCGAAAACCGTTCCCTGCGCGATGATCTGGGCTTCTTCGAAAAGCTGATTCCGACGGGCGGCGGTGAAAGTCTGGCGATTCGCGGCTTGCAGGCAGAACTGCAGGACGGGCGTCATCTAAAATGGCAAGTTCTGGTGATTCAGCCTCTCAAGAACGCACCGGAATTCAACGGGCGTCTGGAGCTGAGCTTCACCGGGCTGCAGGGCGGGAAACCATGGTCGGCCCCCCTGCCGAGCGGCCCCCAGTCCTTGAAATTCCGCCAGTATGGCCGTGCGGAAGGGGTGTTTGAATTGCCGCCCCAGACCGTGGTCAAGGGTATTTCTGTCAAGGTCATGGACGGTACGGTGACCAAGGCGGTTCAGTCGATCAAGTTGTAATCCATCCTTCAGGAGTCAGACATGTTCAACAAGAAAAAGCAGCCTCCCATCCGCAGCCTGATCGCCGACGGCAGCCAGATCGACGGAACCCTGCGCTTTTCGGATGGCTTGCGGATTGATGGCAAGGTGATCGGCGATGTGAGCGCCAACTCTGATCAGGCCAGTATCCTGGTGATTTCGGAAACTGCCTCGGTGATTGGCGAGATCCATGCCGATCACGTCATCATCAATGGCTCGGTCAAAGGGCCGGTCTACGCCCGTCTGATGCTTGAGTTGCAGCCGAAAGCCCATATTGTGGGGGATGTGTACTACAGCGCACTGGAGATGCATCAGGGGGCCATCATTGCCGGCCAGATGCGTCCGGTGGACGTGGCAGAGGAAAAGCCCACACTGAAACTGGCGGCAAATAACCAGTAACTGAATTCTTGAGCGAAATTGTGTAGTATTAGCTCAACCCATATACCGGAGAGTAGTCCATGAGCGCCGTCGCCGAAAACATCCAGACCGAGATGCCCGCCCCCATTCTGTTCACCGACAGCGCTGCTGCCAAGGTGGCTGATCTGATCGCGGAAGAAGGCAACCCCGACCTCAAGCTGCGCGTTTTCGTGCAGGGTGGCGGCTGCTCCGGCTTTCAGTACGGCTTCACCTTTGACGAGGTGACCAACGACGATGACACCACCATGACCAAGAACGGCGTGTCCCTGCTGATCGATGCCATGAGCTACCAGTACCTGGTGGGTGCCGAGATCGACTACAAGGAAGACCTGCAGGGTGCCCAGTTCGTCATCAAGAACCCGAACGCCACCACCACCTGCGGCTGCGGTTCTTCTTTCTCCGCTTGAGCATGGCCCGGCTCAAGCCGGGTAGATGGCTCCGAGCACACGGGCGCCTTGGGCGCCCGTGACGCTTTTCAGGCTCGCCGGCTGACGTAACACGGCCTTGCGTGCCAGCCAGGCAAAAGCGGCCGCTTCCACCTGCAGCGGTGGCAGGCCGGTTTGTTCCGAGGAAACCACGGTTAGCGACGGCAGTCGCGCCTGCAGTCGCTGCATCAGGTGGTTGTTGAGCGCGCCGCCGCCACAGACGATCAGGCGCTTGCTGCCCGAGCCATGTCGCTGCACATCGGCGGCACAGGCGCTGGCGGTCAACTCCGTCAGTGTGGCCTGCACGTCGACGGGTGATACCGTTGCAAAGCTCGTGAGTTTGGCGGCCAGCCAGGGCGGGTTGAACAGGTCACGCCCTGTGCTCTTCGGCGGCGGCAGGGCGAAGTAGGGCTCCTGTAGCAACGCTTGCAGCAGGGGTTCGTGAATCTGGCCGGCGGCAGCCCAGCGTCCTTCCGCGTCAAAGGGCTGGCCGGTGTGCTGTCGGCACCAGGCGTCCATCAGCGCATTGCCGGGGCCGCAGTCAAAACCCAGTACGGCATCGTCGCGCAGCACTGAAAGGTTGGAGATGCCGCCAATATTGAGCACCGCTACCGTCTGGCCGGTTTGGGCGAACATGGCGTGGTGGAAGGCGGGGACCAGCGGGGCACCTTGGCCCCCGGCCGCCACATCGCGACTGCGGAAGTCTGCCACCACATCCATGCCGCACAGCTCGGCCAGGAGCGCCGGACTGTTGAGTTGCAGGGTGTAGCCGGTGCCATCGAACTCGCCAGGGCGGTGCCGTACGGTCTGGCCATGGGCGCCGATGGCGGTAACAGCGGACGGTTCAAGTGCGGCAGCCTGGAGCAGTTCGGTCACGACCGCGGCATAAAGCCGGGCCAGCGCATTCGCAGCCAGGGCCGCGCGATGCAGTTCATTGGGGCCGGGACTGTTGAGTTGCAGCAACTCTGCCGCCAAGTCCGGCGGGAAAGGGTGATGCGCGTGCCGGATGACCCGTGTGTGCGCGCTCGTGCATTCGGCAAGGACGCCATCGACCCCGTCAAGCGAGGTGCCGGACATCAGGCCGATATAGAGTTCAGGCACGCCGCATCAACCCGGGTGCGGGGACATTTACTGGGAAGCGCCCTGCTGCAGGGAAGCTGCCGCCAGCAACTGCTGGCGGACCGCGCCGGCCGAGCGCATGAACATGGGCTTGGCGGCGGCCGAGACGGGAATGGTCTCGCTCTGGCGCGCAATCGCGAGCGGATCCTGGTGATTGCCGTTGACGCGGAACTCGAAGTGCAGGTGCGGGCCGGTGGCCCAGCCTGTGGCGCCGACGGCGCCGACATTCTGGCCCTGGTTGACGGTCTGGCCGCGCTTGACGCTGATGCGGCTCAGGTGGGCATAGACCGTGGTATGGCTATTGCGGTGCTTGACGAACACCACGTTGCCGAAACCGTTCTGCGCGCCGGCAAATTCGACAACGCCATCTCCGACACTGCGCACCGGCGTGCCGGTGGGCGCCGCATAGTCGACACCCAGATGGGCGCGCCACTGCTGCAGGATGGGATGGAAACGCATCTTGAAGCCACTGGTCACGCGCGAGAATTCCAGCGGCGAGGCCAGATAGGCACGGCGCAGGCTCTGGCCGTCAAGGGTGTAGTAGCCGCCCTTGGTCAGGTTGTGGGTGGCGCGGCCTTGTTCCTGCGGGAGCGCCGCATGCGTGTCGGGTTCCTGGAACCACATGGCCTGGTAGGTCTTGCCACCATTGACGAATTCGGCGCTCAGCACGCGGCCGGCGCGCAGCGGTTCGCCGTCGCCTTCCAGCGTTTCGTAAACCACGGAGAAACGGTCGCCCTTGCGTAGCGAGCGATGGAAGTCGATGTCGCCGGAGAAGATCTCGGCGACCTGGATGGCAATGGCATCCGGAATGCGTGCATCGTCGGTGGCCGCGAACAGCGAAGTGCGGATGACACCGCTGGCGATGCGGGTCGAGGCGGTCAGCGGGGCGGTCTCGAGCTTCGAGACAAACGTCGCACCCTGCTTTTCGAGCACCAGACGCGTGAAGCGGCCATCGTCTTCCGGACTCCAGCGCGCGCTGAGCTTGAGCAGGGCGTTCGTATCGGTGGCTTCGGCGGTGACACTGCGGCCGATACGGCCGAGCAGTGTTTTCTGGGCATTAGCATCGGCACGCAAAAAGGCCGCTGCGGCCGGGTCGTTGATACCCAGGCGCTTGAGCAGCGTGTCGGCGGTGTCGGTGGAGCGGGTGAGGTCGGAGCGGAACAGGCGGAAGCGGTGCAGGTCCAGCGCTTCGGACTGGGGTTCCAGGGCAATGGGGGTGACGGCCTCACGGACTTCGCGCGCCGGCAGTTGCTCCGCATCCGGCCCCAGCGTGACCACTGCCGAGGCCACGGCATAGGCACCGCCGCCGCCGAGCAGCAGGGCAGCCGCCACGGCGCCCATCACCCGCTTGGGGTGATGTTCGACCCAGTGACCAGCAAGAGTCAAAAAGTCGCTTCCGGCGGTGATGAAACCGTTTTTCAAAGGGCAACCCGAAGATGGTGGTGCGGCAGGGGCTTGAGGGCGCCGTGGCCGCCGGGCATTGCGCACTTAAAATCCAGCGCAATGGCAAGCGGCTAGTATAGCTGGCCCCGACCCCCTGGCATCTGGAAAAACCCTTATGAATCAAGCCCCCGCATCGAAATTTCCTGTAACTGAGCGTGTCCGGGAGGCCTTGGCCGTGACCTTGCGGGGCTGCGACGAGCTGATCCCCGAGGCCGACTGGGTGCAGAAACTGGCACGCGCCGAGGCCACCGGGACCCCGCTGCGCATCAAGCTCGGGCTGGACCCGACCGCGCCGGACATCCACATCGGCCACACCGTGGTGCTCAACAAGATGCGCCAGCTGCAGGATCTGGGGCACCAGGTGATCTTCCTGATCGGCGACTTCACCAGCCTGATCGGCGACCCGTCGGGCCGCAACAGCACGCGCCCGCCGCTGACCCCCGAGCAGATCAAGGCCAATGCCGAGACCTACTACAAGCAGGCCAGCCTGGTGCTGGACCCGCAGAAGACCGAGATCCGCTACAACAGCGAATGGTGCCTGCCGCTGGGCTCCATGGGCATGATCCAGCTGGCAGCCAAGTACACCGTGGCGCGCATGATGGAGCGCAACGACTTCCACGACCGCTTCAAGGCCGGCAACCCGATCTCGGTGCACGAGTTCCTCTACCCGCTGATGCAGGGCTATGACTCGGTGGCCCTCAAGAGTGATCTGGAGTTGGGCGGCACCGACCAGAAGTTCAACCTGCTGATGGGACGCCACCTGCAGGTCGAATACGGCCAGGAACCCCAGTGCATTCTGACCATGCCGCTGCTGGAGGGGCTGGACGGCGTGGAGAAGATGTCCAAGTCCAAGAACAACTACATCGGCATTACCGAGGACGCCAACACCATGTTCGCCAAGGTGCTGTCAATCTCCGACGAGCTGATGTGGCGCTGGTATACCCTGTTGAGCTTCCGCAGTCTGAGCGAAATCGAAAAGCTGCAGGAAGACGTGCAGCAGGGCCGCAATCCGAAGGACGTCAAGGTGCTGCTGGCCAAGGAGATCACGGCGCGCTTCCACTCGGCAGCAGCGGCCGAGGCGGCCGAGCAGGACTTCATCAACCGCAGCCGTGGCGGCGTGCCCGACGAGATCGAGGAGCAGACGGTCAAGCTCGAAGCGGGCCCCATGGGGATCGGCGCGCTGCTCAAGCAGACCGGTCTGGCGGCCTCCAGCGGCGAGGGCAATCGCCTGATCGATGGCGGCGGCGTGCGCGTGGACTCGACCGTGGTCAGCGACAAGGGTCTCAAGCTCGGTGCCGGTACCTACGTGCTGCAGGTCGGCAAGCGCAAGTTCAAGAAGGTGACGCTGGCCTGAACCTCGAGCACGCCCGGAAACGGGATTTTTGCGGCAAAACCAAGGGAAAACATTAACCGACCGATCGGTCGGGAGATGTTAAATTGGCCAGACCAAGCCGGCTGACTTTCGTCATGCCAACCCGAGGGATGCCTGATGTCTGAGCCTACCGCCGAGTTATCCGTTTTATATGCCGAGCAAGGGCCGGTGGCCGTTGCCACCCTGAACCGCCCGCAGGCGCTCAACAGTTTCACGCGCCAGATGCACCGCGACCTGTGGGCCGCGCTGGACCGGGCCGAGGCCAATCCGGCCATTCGTGCGCTGGTCATCACCGGCGCCGGGCGTGGTTTCTGTGCCGGGGCCGATCTGTCGGAATTCGATTTCACGCCCGGGCCGGATCTGGTCGAGCGGGCCAACCCCGGCCCGGTGATCGACCAGGCTTTCAATCCCACGGTGCGGCGGCTGCAGCAGTTGCGCATGCCGACCATCGCTGCCGTCAATGGTGTGGCCGCCGGGGCCGGCGCCTCGCTGGCCATGACCTGCGACATCGCGATTGCGACGCCACAGGCCAGCTTCATCCAGGCTTTCAGCAAGATCGGTCTCATTCCCGATGCCGGTGGCTCCTGGCTGCTGCCGCAGCGCCTGGGGATGGCGCGCGCCCTGGCCCTGGCCATGACCGGGGACAAGCTCACCGCGGTCCAGGCGCGTGACTGGGGCCTGATCTGGGATGTGAGCGACGACTGCGTGGCGGCGGCACTGGCCTTGGCTCAGCGCTTGGCCGTCATGCCGACCAAGGCGCTGGTGGCCACGCGCGAGCTGTTGCAGCGTGCCGGCAGCCGCACGCTGGACCAGCAGCTCGACGCCGAGCGCGACATGCAGTCGGCATTGGGGCGCACGCACGACTACATCGAAGGTGTGCTGGCATTCCGCGAAAAGCGCGCACCGCAGTTCAAGGGGGAGTAAGGGATGAGCGATGTGAAAAACGCCGAGGCACTGGCGCGCCGTGTTGGCGAGTCCATGTTTGCGGCCGACCGCGCCTCGCGCGAATTCATGCAGATGGAGCTGTTGTCGTGCGTACCCGGCCGGGCCGTGATGCGCATGACGGTACGCCAGGACATGCTCAACGGCCATGAGATCTGCCACGGCGGCCTGATCTTCACACTGGCCGACTCCACCTTTGCCTTTGCCTGCAACAGCTACAACAAGGTGGCGGTGGCGGCCGGCTGCAGCATCGAGTTCCTCAAGCCGGCGCAGCTGGGCGACGTGCTGACCTGCGAAGGCGTGGAGCAGACGCTGCAGGGCCGGCACGGCATCTACGACATGCGGGTAAGCAACCAGCGTGGCGAGGTGATTGCCATGTTCCGTGGCAAGAGCGCCCAGATCCAGGGCACCGTCATTCCGGAGGCCGCATGAGTCAGCGAGAGTTTGCCTGGGACCCGATCGAGAAAGCCAGCATCGACGAGCTGCGCAGCCTGCAGCTCAAACGGCTCAAATCCACGCTGCAACATGCCTACCGCAATTCGCCGGTGTACCGCGCCAAGTTCGATGCGGCCGGTGTGCACCCGGATGATTGCCAGACACTGGCCGATCTGGCGCGCTTTCCCTTCACCACCAAGAAAGACCTGCGCGAAAGCTACCCCTTCGGCATGTTCGCCGTGCCGCGCGAGCAGTGCGTGCGCATCCATGCCTCCAGTGGCACCACCGGCAAGCCCACCGTGGTGGGCTATACCCGGAACGACATCGAGACCTGGTCCGGCCTGGTGGCGCGCAGCATCCGTGCGGCCGGCGCCCGGCCCGGCGACATGGTGCATGTGAGTTATGGCTACGGCCTGTTCACCGGCGGCCTCGGTGCCCACTATGGGGCGGAGAAGCTGGGGCTGACGGTGGTGCCTTTCGGCGGCGGCCAGACCGAGCGGCAGGTCCAGCTGATCCGGGATTTCAAGCCCGACATCATCATGGTCACGCCCAGCTACATGCTGGCGATTGCCGAGGAGTTCGAGCGCCAGGGTCTCAATCCCGCTGACGCCAGCATGCGCATCGGCATCTTCGGTGCCGAGCCCTGGACCAATGACATGCGCCGTGCCATCGAACAGCGCATGGGGCTCGATGCCGTCGACATCTATGGCCTGAGCGAGGTCATCGGCCCCGGCGTGGCCAGCGAATGCGTGCTGGCCAAGGACGGGCCGACCATCTGGGAAGACCATTTTTACCCCGAGATCATCGACCCCGACACCGGTGAGTTGCTGCCCGACGGCGAGGTCGGCGAGCTGGTGTTCACCAGCCTTACCAAGGAGGCCCTGCCGGTCATCCGCTACCGTACGCGCGACCTGACTCGCCTGTTGCCGGGCAGCACGCGCACCATGCGTCGCATGGAAAAGATCACCGGCCGCAGCGACGACATGATGATCGTGCGCGGGGTGAATGTGTTCCCGACCCAGGTCGAGGAACTGATCTTGCGGCGCCCCGAGTTGACGCCGCATTACCAGTGCATCTTGCGGCGCAATGGGCCGATGGACGATCTGCTGGTGGTGGTGGAAACCCGGCCCGACGTGTCGCCCGACAGCCTGGCGGCACGGGCGGCGGCCAAGCAGCTGCAGCACGAGATCAAGGCCTATGTCGGCACCAGTGTCGAGATCGAGTTGCGGCCCGAGGGCGGCGTCGAGCGCAGCCTGGGCAAGGCCAAGCGCGTGCTGGACCAGCGCCCGAAGAATCCCTGATCAAGTGGCGAGCCAGCGCTCGATGAGCGGCTGGTCGCGCACCGCCAGGCGCCAGGTGGTCACCGCACGCGGCAGGTTGAGCGTGAGCTTCAGCAGGCGCTTGTCGCGCGCCACCAGGGCCTGGACCTTGGGGTGCGCTCCGGCATAGAGTGGCAGGTCGTCGAGCTTGGTGAGCCGCCAGCCGCTGCGGGCCTTGCCGCTGCCCACTTCCACGCCCAGCCATTCATCGCCGGCGGCCAGGCCAGCCCGCTCGGCCACACCGCCGCGCAGCACGGTCTTGATCTGGATGGCAGCCCCTTCTGTCACGCGCAAGCCCAGCTGCTGTGCCAACTGGGCCGGTTCCTCCTGAATCGCCACGCCGTGGCGTTCCAGCAGTTCCTTGAGCGGCAGCTCGACCGTGCTGTGCACCCAGCGCTTGATCTCGCGGGCGTAAGAGCGGCCCGTGAGGTCCTGCAGCACCTGCAACAGGTCGTCCTCGCGCATCGGGCCACCGCGGCAGCGCTGCCACAGGGCACGCATCACCTCGTCGAGCGTATGCGGCCCTTCTGCGCGCAAGGTGAGGTCCAGACACAAGGCCACCAGCGCGCCCTTGCTGTAATAGCTCACGGTGGCATTGGGCGTGTTTTCGTCCTGCCGGTAGTACTTGACCCAGGCATCAAAGCTGGCCTGGGCCACCGACTGCACGGCGCGCCCCGGTGTTTGCATCACCTGGTTGATGGTCTTGTTGAGCAGCTTGAGGTAGGTCGTGTTGTCGATCAGGCCGGCGCGGCGCAGCAGCAGGTCGTCGTAGTAGCTGGTGAAGCCTTCGAAAAACCAGAGCAGTTGCGTGTAGTTTTCCTGTGTGTAGTCATAGCGTGCGAACTCGGCCGGGCGCAGGCGCTTGACGTTCCAGGTGTGAAAGTATTCGTGGCTGATCAGTCCCAGCAGCGTGGTGTAACCCTCGCCCGGTTTGGCGCCCTGGCGTGGCAGGTCGCGGCGGGTGCAGATCAGCGCGGTTGAATTGCGGTGCTCCAGGCCGCCGTAGCCGTCATCGGTGGCATTGAGCATGAACAGGTAGCTGCGATGCGGTGCCTTGTGCCGTTTGCCGGTGTCGGTGCTGTGCCAGAGACGGATTTCTGCCTCGCAGATCTTGCGCGTGTCGGCCAGCAGCCGCTCGCCGTCGAAACTCGGCGGGGCGCCGGCCACTACGAAGCGGTGCGGCACGCCACCGGCGGTGAAGGTGCTGCTCCAGAAGTTGCCCATCTCTACCGGGCCATCCACCAGTTCGTCGTAATCAGCGGCACGGTAACGGCCGAAGCCACGCCGGTTGACCTTCAGCGGGCTCAGGCCGGTGGCCACGGACCAATCGGCAATGGCCCGGCTGGCGACCAGTTCGAGCTCGTGGACGCTGTCTTCCTGGCCCTCGACGCGCAGGCACAGGCTGGTGCCGTTGAAGAAGCCGCGCGTGGCATCGAGCCAAGCGGCACGCACCGAGTTGTCGAAGGCATAGACCTCGTAGCTCAACACCAGCGGGTCTTGTGGCGCGCACTCGACCTGCCAGCTGCATTTGTCGAGTTGCTGCACGGCAACCGGCTTGCCGCCTTGCCGTGCCTGCAGGCGCTGCAGGTTTTTCGCGAACTCGCGCACCAGATAACTGCCCGGGATCCACGCCGGCAGTGAGACGCGCTGCTGCGTCTGTGGTCGTGCCACGGTGAGCGTGACGCGGAACAGGTGGGCATGCAGGTCGGCAGCCTCCACCCGGTAGTGGATGGCAACGGGGGCTGAGTCTCTGGACATGCGGTGACGGCTCAGCGGGTTTCGTTCAGGTGCTTCTCGATCTGCTGGGCGTTGATGGCACCCGGCACGCGCGAGCCATCTGCAAAGATCAGGGTGGGGGTGCCGGTGATCTTGTGTTTGCGGCCGAGTTCCAGGTTGCGCGCAATGGCCGAGACGTCACAGCTGGCGGCGGGGAGCGGCTGGTCGCGCAGCATGAAGTCCTGCCAGGCTTTGGCCTTGTCCTTGGCGCACCAGATGTTCTTCGATTTTTCCGCCGAGTCCGGGCTGAGGATGGGGTAGAGGAAGGTATAGACCGTGACGTTGGTCACCTTGTCCAGATCGCGTTCGAAGCGCTTGCAATAGCCGCAGTTCGGATCTTCAAACACGGCCACCTTGCGCTTGCCGTTGCCGCGCACCACGGTGAAGGCGTCTTTCAGCGGCAGGCTGTCAAAGTTCACCGCAGTCAGCTTGTCGATGCGCTCTTCGGTCAGGTTGCGGCGCTGGCGCGTGTCGATCAGGTTGCCCTGGATCAGGTAGTTGGCGTCGGCATCGGTGTAGAAAATGTCGGTGCCGTTGACACGGACCTCGTACAGGCCATTGACCGGGGTCTTGCTGATCTCGTCGATCTTCTGCAACTGCGGGATGCGTTCGGTCAGGTTCTTGCGGATCGTCGCTTCCTGGGCCTGGGCGCCGATGCCGGCCAGGATGCAAGTGCTGACAAGCAGGGTTTTCAGAGCATTCATCATCATTCGTTTCATGCGACACATCGCGTTATTCAAAAATCCATGGCCTGCCGGGTCAGCCACTGTTTGAGCAGGCCGCTGCGCTCCACGGTGTTCATGCCCCAGTTGCGCAGGATGCGCCAGGCTTCCCCTTCACGGGCAAACAGCAGTTGCAGGCCGTCCATGCCGGTATCCAGGGCCAGCATGCCGGCCTTGCGGGCGCGTTCATAGCGCCGCAGCAGCTTGGCATCACCCACGTCACGCCAGTAGTCGCGCTCGTGCAATGTCTTGGCCAACTCCGCCACATCGGCCAGCCCCAGGTTCAAGCCCTGGCCCGCCAGCGGGTGCACGTTGTGGGCCGCATCGCCGGCCAGCACCCAGGCGCCGCAGGCCGCCTGGCCGGTCCATTGCCGGGCCTGGGCCTTTTGCAGCGGCCAGAGCCGGCGCTCACTGATCAGCGTCAACGGGCCCAGAGCGTGCCCGCTGGCGGCTTCCAGCTCACGGCAGAAATCGTCCGGGCTGGCGGCTTGCAGGCGGCCAGCATGTTCAGGAGAGACAGACCAGACAATCGCGACAGAGTTCCCTTGTTCGCCGCCCATGGGCAGAAATGCCAGGATGTCGCCGTTGGAAAACCACTGGCGTGCATTCTGGCCATGCGGTTTCTCGCACTGGATCCGGGCCGCCAGAGCGTGTTGGGTATAGGGGGTGACCTGGAAATCGACGCCGAACTCGGCACGCGTGCTGCTGGCACGGCCTTCACAGACCACGGTGAGCTTGGCCGGCGCCGGAGCGGTCAGCACTTCGATCTGCGGCTGGAAGCCGACGGCCTGTGCCAGCTGCGCCTCCAGCACCGGGACGTCGACGATCCAGGTCAAGGCGGTGGTTCCGAGCTCGCTGGCGTCGAAATTGACCTCACCACCCCGGTCGCCCCAGATCTGCATGTGGGTGACCGGGGTGGCCGCTTCTGGTGCGGGCCAGCAGCGCAAGGCGTCGAGCAACTCCTTGGAGGCGCGGTTCAGGGCGTAAGCGCGCACATCGGCAGGGGCGTCGGGTTGGGGCGGGGTTTCCACCAGGCCGACGCGCAGGCGCTCGCGCGCCAGCAGCAGGGCCAGCGTGCGGCCCACGATGCCGCTGCCACGAATACAAACATCCAGGGGAAGAGCCATGCGAGCATTGTAGAAGGCAGGGCAGAATCGACTCTGTCGGATGTCAATTCCATTCCAATAACCATGGGGATCCTGCCAAGTGAGTGAATCGACTGTCAGCCCGGGCGATGTCCAGGCCCGTATTGCCCAGCTGTTCGTGTACCCGGTCAAGTCCTGTGCCGGCATGGCATTGCCGGAAGCGGTGCTGACCGAGGCCGGGTTCGACCTTGACCGCGCCTGGATGGTGGTGGATGCGCAGGGCGGGTTCGTGTCGCAGCGCGAACAGCCGCGCCTAGCCTTGGTGCAGCCGCAATTCAAGCGCGGAGGCACGGAACTGGCGCTGCGCGCCCCCGGCATGCTGGCGCTGCATCTGACGGTCGACGCCGTGGAGCAGCCGACCCGGGTGCGCGTCTGGGACGACGAGGTGCCGGCTTATGACATGGGCGATGTCGCTGCCCAGTGGTTCACCGACTTCCTGTCCTTGTCCGATCAGGGCTTGCCGACGGCCCAGGCCGCTAGGTACCGGTTGGTGCGTTTCGATCCGGAGTACCGGCGCCTCTCCAGCCTGAAGTGGACCGGCGGCGTGGAGGCGCTGAACCAGTTCAGCGATGGCTTTCCGCTGCTGGTGCTGGGCCAGGCTTCGTTCGACGAGTTCAACGCCCGCCTGCAGGCCGCCGGCCATGCGCCGGTGGGGGTAGAGCGGTTCCGGCCGAACATCGTGCTGGCGGGGCTGGAGGCGCACGACGAAGACCGGCTCGACACCCTCCACATCGCCACTGGCGAGGGCGAGGTGGTGCTCAAGCCGGTCAAGCCCTGCCCGCGCTGCCCGATCCCCAACATCGACCCCGCCACGGCACAGAGCAGCCCGGAAGTCAGCGACACGCTGCAGGCCTACCGGCGCGATGCGCGGCTGAACGGGGCGGTGACCTTCGGCATGAATGCCATCGTGCTGGACGGTGTGGATGCGGTGCTGCGCGTCGGGCAGGGGGTGGCGGCCAACTTCCGCTTCGATTAAGGGCGCGGGGGCGGGGTGGCTACAATCTCCCCTCTTCTTTTCGAGACCCCATCATGAGCCTGAAGTGCGGCATCGTCGGCCTGCCCAACGTCGGTAAATCCACCCTGTTCAATGCCCTGACCAAGGCGGGCATTGCCGCGGAGAACTATCCCTTTTGCACCATCGAACCCAATGTGGGCGTGGTCGAGGTGCCTGATCCGCGCCTGCAGCAGCTGGCGGAAATCATCCACCCGGAGCGCATCGTGCCGGCCATCGTCGAGTTTGTCGACATCGCCGGCCTGGTGGCCGGTGCCAGTACGGGCGAGGGCCTGGGCAACAAGTTCCTGGCCCACATCCGCGAGACCGATGCCATCGTCAATGTGGTGCGCTGCTTTGAAGACGACAACGTGATCCACGTGGCCGGCAAGGTGGATCCGATCTCGGACATCGAGGTGATCCAGACCGAGTTGTGTCTGGCCGATCTGGGGGCGGTCGAGAAGGCCTTGCACCGCGTGACCAAGACGGCACGCTCGGGGGACAAGGAGTCGATCAAGCTGGTGGCGATTCTGGAGAAGTGCCAGGCGGCGCTCAACGAAGGCAAGCCGGTGCGCACGCTGGAATTCAGCAAGGAAGAACAGCCCTTGCTGAAGCAGTTTTTCCTGATCACGGCCAAGCCCGCCATGTTTGTGGCCAACGTGAGTGAGAACGGGTTCGAGAACAACCCCTTCCTGGACCGTCTGAAGGCCTACGCCGCGACCCAGAATGCCCCGGTGGTGGCGATCTGCGCCAAGCTGGAAGCCGAGATGGCGGAGATGAGCGACGACGACCGCCAGATGTTCCTGGAAGAGCTGGGTCAGACCGAGCCGGGTCTGAACCGCCTGATCCGCGCTGCTTACAAGTTGTTGGGTCTTCAGACCTACTTCACGGCAGGCGTGAAGGAAGTGCGCGCCTGGACCATCCACGTGGGCGATACCGGACCCCAGGCGGCGGGCGTGATCCACACCGATTTCGAGAAGGGCTACATCCGGGCCCAGACCATCGCCTTTGAAGACTTCATCGCCTGCAAGGGCGAGCAGGGTGCCAAGGATGCCGGCAAGATGCGCGCCGAAGGCAAGGACTACGTGGTCAAGGATGGCGATGTGATGAACTTCTTGTTCAGCGCCTGAACCGAAAGTCAGCCCGGCATCACTCGACAACGGCCCGCCCAGAGCGGGCCGTTTTGCCATTCATACCCGAGAAAAACCCAATGTCGGCGCGCCTTTCAACGGGTACGGGTACAAAACCGGGTCAGTTGCCCAGGGTGCCGAATCATGGATGGGTATGGGCAATTCCCCCCCCCCACAGAAGCAAGCGAAACAACAGTAGCAAGACACAGCCCGAGACCGACAGCCTGTCACTAATCTGCCACTGTATTTCAGCGCATCTTTTGCTTGCGCTAGCTATCTGAAAAACGTCTCGGTATGGTGATCCCAGGAGACCATCATGCTGACAGAGACACAAATTCGAAGTGCGCAACCAAGAGAGAAATCTTATAAGTTGACTGACGCCCAGGGTCTGTACCTGGAGGTAAAGCCCAACGGGGTCAAAGCCTGGCGATACAGATTCCAAATGGTCCGAGGTATTCACCGCTGCGAGAGCGTCTACACGCTGGGGACGTATGCTGCCATCAAGAAAGACGAAACACCTGAACAAACCGCCGAGCGGCAAGCAGCTGATTTGTTGACTCTTGAAGAAGCTCGCATACGCCTGATCGGTGCCCGTGCATTGGTCAAGAAAGGCATCAATCCGGCCGATCAACGCAAGACAGACAAGATACTGGTGAGCCAGAGCAATGCCAATACCTTTGCGGCGGTCGCCAAAGAATGGTTGGCCCTCAAAGACTGGGAAAACTCAACCAAGGCACGTACGATAAGCATGCTTGAGCGCTTGATCTACCCAAAGATTGGCGCACTTCCCATGCGCCAGATCGTCGCCCCCCATGTCTTGGATGTACTTCAAAGTACGCACAAGAACAGCGGACCGACAGTGGCCGCAGCCGCGCGCAGGACCATGACCGGCGTATTCGAGTTGGCTATGGCCACCCTGCGGGCAGACACAGACCCTACCTACCTCGTGCGCAAGGCGTTGCCACCGAACAAGACACAGCACAAAAGGGCCATGGAGATCGAGGAGATTGGAGAGCTCCTCTACGATATCAGGCGACTCAGGGGGCGGTATGAAACCCCACTCGCCATAAGATTGATGTGGTGGACCCTATGTCGCTCAATTGAAGTAACGGGTGCCCAGTGGTCTGAATTCGACCTCGACAAAGGTCTTTGGACTATCCCCGCTTCTCGCATGAAGATGCGAACCCTCCATGTGGTTCCATTGCCGGAACAGGCCTTGCAAGCGCTCAACACCTTCCGAGGAATTACTGGAGGAAATCAGTACGTATTTCCTGGTCGAGATCGACAAGAGGGAGGAATGTCCACGGCAACTTTGCGACAAGCACTGCACACACTGGGTTGGAGCAAGCGCTACAGCCCACATGCAACTCGTACGACGGGAAGCACTCGATTGCATGAAATGGGCTACAACACTGACTGGATAGAACGCCAACTCGCACACGCCGAGCCCAACGCCGTCAGGCGTACGTATAACCAAGCGCTTTACATGGACGGTCGGCGGGAAATGATGCAGCGTTGGGCTGACTGCTTGGATGAATGGGAATCTCAGACCAAAGCGAGAGCCGATAAGCCCAAGACAAAAAATCCAATACGTGTCATTCAGCCAGCAGCTGGAGTCGTGTCCATCTATGGAGCCCCCAGAGCGACTCCTCTGCAAAGTAGGGTGGCTGCATGTGGATGACTCCTTCCAGCGAGTTTTTTAATCCAATGGAAAAACTTGAGGATGGAGACAAGTTGACGGTTTGTGCCAGGGGCAAGTCTGATTTGCAGACATTCGTTACGCCAGGGATCTAAGTTTTCCTCATCCTTCGCGGTTTTTTATAGGCACCTAGTCAAAATCAAATGTGCCTATTAGCCCGCCTTGAGCGGGTTTTCGTTGCTGGCTGCCGGTCTCTGTAACAGCGCTACAAATCATGACCAACAGGGGTAGTTAGTCAGCCTCGCGTTGAGTGCACAATTTGATTGCAGCGGCTTCAGTCTAACTGTGAACAAAGTTCAGCCGCGAGACTTAGCACTTGGTGCCTGCGCTCTTCATCGAACATTTCGTACTGAACCAGCAACTCGGCCAACTGGTCGTCTTCACAATAAAAATAAGCTGCCGGAACCTTGAGTACCCGCCCCAAACTCTGGGCCGTGGCAAAGGGTGGCTCGTGAATTCCGGTCTCGTACCTGCTCATGCGGGCACTGCTGCTGCTCTCGTCCAGCCCAATCATGACCCCCAGTTTGTCCTGGGGCATGCCCGCACGATTTCGGGCAGCGCGCAGGCGCCTACCAAAAAGCGTTGTGGGTGAGGACTGCCGAGGCATTCAACGATATTCGTAGAATGTTCTGTACATTTCTCTACGTTATTCGTAGACTTGGGCGTTGGCAATTTCGTAAAGCCAAACCAGCCCGCTCAGCACATCAGTGCTTACATCGTGACGGTTTGATATCACGTGGCTTCAGATGAATTGCTGACCACTGGGATACGCTTATTTCGGCGCATCTTGGGAGATCGTGTGTGGCCCTCAATGGACCCACGGAAAACTGTTATTTGCGGCAGCGCAGCATACTCATGAGCCAAAACATCGATACCCAAAAGCTCCCTGAGGTCGTGAGCTTCATTCCGCGAATCTTGGCAACCTTGCGTGAGATGAATGGTGTTGCAAAGGCCGGAGCCGTCAAATCTGCCGTCGTGCAAGCCATCTCGGATGCGGGTGGCACTTTGAATCATCAAATGCTGGCAAGTGGTGTGCCAAAGTATCAGAACGATATCTATTGGGCACGGATGTACTTAGTCAATGCGGGGATGCTGGAGCCGGCTAAAACAGCTGGACACGGCACCTGGAAGCTCACCACTTTGGGTTGGGAATCCCCTCTGGATATGAGCACTGCTGCAGCCATCTACTTCCAGTCAGCCAGTAAAGGAAGTAAGAACAAAGATCAGGCCGATATGCCTGCGCCCAGTGGGGATGATCTGCAGCAAGATTTGGCAGGCACCATCAATTGGCAGGTTCAACTGAAGGAAATACTTTGGTCATTGTCTGAGCAAGGTTTTGAGCATCTGTGCGCAGCCATCATGACAGCCAACGGCCTTGACCAGATCAAAGTCACCGGTAAGTCAGGCGACAAAGGCATCGACGGCATGGGGCTGATGTACCTAGATGAAGCTGGGCTTGTGTCGATTCGTGTGGCTTGGCAGTGCAAGCGTTACACCTCAGGTACCGTGGGGTCGATGGAGGTTCGTAATTTTCGCGGATCACTGGACCATAAAACAGACCACGGAATAATTTTCACGACATCGACTTTCACAGCTGAAGCGATGAAGGAAAGTGTTGCTCTAGGAAAAACCGCCATCCGCCTTGTGCCACTGGATCAGCTCATTGAAATGCTCAGGGGCTTGAGGCTCGGCGTTGGACCTGAACCAGAACATACCGTGGATACCGCGTTCTTTCAGCAGTATCGGAAATCCTGGCCCAACTCGCCGAAGCCATCGCTTCTATTTACTGGTGTGTCCTGAGCCATAAGGTGGGGTAGATCAATCGTGACTCAATATCACCCTCGCCCCGGGGAACATGGACAACCTGTGAAGCTGGAGGCGCCAAGTCAACCAACACCACTTTCAAGTTGGACGGATCCAAATCAGCTGGCCACGATCACGCCTGACGGACTCATGCCTAAGAGTTTGAATTGCATCGACTTCGAAAGATGGCTGAATGCGCCCACAACTGCAGCTGGCTGGGAGAAGCTTGCCGCATTCAGTCCCGTGAATTTTTCAGAGCCTTGTCTGGAAAAAGTGCTGGGCAAAGCGCCTGCTTCGGGCATAGTAGTCCTCGAAGACGATGGTCGTGTCTGGGTGGTTTCTCCAAGCAACGCCTTTGGCGGCTATATGAACACCTTTCCGAAGGGCAAGCTTGATCAAGGACTCAGCCTGCGTGCGAATTCCTTGAAAGAAGGCTACGAGGAGACTGGACTACAGGTGGTGTTGACAGGCTATCTGTGTGATTCCTATCGGAGCACTTCGGTGACTCGCTATTACCTTGCAAGGCGAGTCGGTGGCCATCCAGCCAGTATGGGTTGGGAGTCACAAGCTGTGAGTTTGGTGCCCTGCGCACAGCTGGCCAAGTTCGTGCGACACAAAAACGACGAAGTCATCCTTCAGGCGTTGCAAGCGCTTGGCTAGCCTGATTGTCTGAATGGGGAGCGACAACATGTGGATATTTTTACCAACAAGCTTCATTAGCGTAGTTCAAAAGCCTGGGGACACGGACACCCTGACGGTCCGAGCTCGCATCAAAGGTGACATCGAGTCAGTTTTCCCCCAGGCACAAGTCGAACGGGACAAAGGTACCGACTACAAGTTCCGAGCTCGCGTGCCCAGGGGAGCTGTCGCAAGAGTCCTTCACGATCAAGTTATGGGCTTGAACTGGAGCAACTTCAAGAGCACCGTTAAAGATGGCAAGCGTCACGATGCGTACATGAACGTCTGGCGGTCGATGTATGCAATCCAAGACTAGTGATGCTCGCAGCGAGCACTGTGGGTGTCACGTGGAGAAGTTCGACGTCACTACAGACGCTCTGTTAGAGGTGGAGTACCTCGGCGACCCTGGAGTCTGTGATGTGTGCGGCCGACTCCTAAGTGATGAACTGTTTTTTTGCGATGCAGCGCTGTCAGCCCAGGATGGCCGTTGGGGAGTACTTTGCAAGACCTGCACTTGCACTGAGGGCATCGTTCCCGGTTGGGGTATAGCTCAGTTCTATGAGCTTCAAAGTAACACGCCGAAACCATCAAATACGGCTTCTAATTTAATTGTTCCCCGCTGGCGATGTATCGCTGGCCTTACGTAAATGCACTAATAGGAATACTAGAGCGGTTGCCCAAGGCCCGCTTTGCAGGGCGGAAGCTGCTCCTCGAGTGGCTAGCGGCGAGAGACGGCAATCAGCCTGAATCCGTCATCCGAATGTAAGCGCCCGGCGAACCCATATTGACCGCCGATGGCGGCCATGGCTGACGATCACATTCCAGCAGGCTGCCAGCGATGCGGCAATAGCTCGTCGATGCGGCTGGCCTTGTGCGTGGGCAGCCGGGTGAGCACGTCCTTCAGATAGGCATACGGGTCATGCCCGTTCATGCGTGCCGACTGGATCAGGCTCATGCCGGCCGCTGCCCTCTGGCCCGCGCGCAGGCTGCCGGCAAACAGCCAGTTGTTGCGGCCGATGGCGATGGGCCGGATTTGATTCTCGATCCAGTTGTTGTCCACCGGCAGCTGCCCGTCAGCCGCGAACCGGGTCAGCGCATCCCAGCGCCGCAGGCTGTAATCCAGCGCCTTGGCGGTTGCCGATCCGTCGGGCACCTGGCCCCGTTGCAGCGTCATCCACTCATGCAGGGCATCCAGGATCGGCCGGGTCTGTTGCTGCCGAACGGTTTGGCGTTGCTCGGTACCCAGCTCTTTGACTTCGCGCTCGATCTCATAGACCCGGGCGAACTGTTGGAGGGCAAACTCGGCAATCTGGCTCTGGTTGGCTGCGTGCAGGTCGAAGAACTTGCGCCGGGCATGCGCCAGGCAGCCCACCTCGGTCACCCCGCTGGCGATCAGGGCCTTGTAGCCGCTGAAGTCGTCGCAGGTCAGACTACCCTTCCAGGCTTTGTCAGTGCCATGGCCCAGGAAGCGCCGGGCATGCTCGCCCGAACGACTCTCGCAGAAGTCATAGACCACCGCCTTCATGTCCTCAAACGCCCCCGGCGCATAGGCCCAGAGATAGGCGCGGTGCGTCTTGCCTTCACCGGGCTTGAGCATGGCCACCGGTGTCTCATCGGCGTGCAGCACACGGTGGCTGAGGATCTCGTCCTTCAAGGCCTCGACCAGCGGCTGTAACCGCACCCCGCAGGTGCCCACCCACTGAGCCAGTGTCGAGCGCGGGATGGCCAGGCCGGCGCGGCCGAAGATCGCCTCCTGGCGGTACAGCGGCAAGTGATCGGCGTACTTGCCCACCAGCACCTGGGCCAGCAGGCCGGTGGTGGGGATGCCTTTGTCGATGACGTGCGCTTCAACCGGCGCCTGTCGGATGGTCTCGCATTGGGCGCAAGCCCACTTGCCGCGGATGTGGCGCTCCACGCTGAAGACACCGGGCACGTAATCCAGCTTCTCGGCCACGTCCTCACCCACGCGTTTCATCTGGCACCCACACGCGCAGGTGGTGGACGCGGGTTCGTGGCGGATCTCGCGGCGCGGCAGGTGCGCCGGCAGCGGTAGCCGCTTGGCTTGTTTCTTCTCGGGGGTAGCCGGTGTTTGCGTCTGCGCCAGCGCATCGATCTCGCTGGCCACGGCCGCCAAGTCCGCCTCAATCTCGTCTTCGAGCAGGCTCTTCTGCTCAGGGTTGAAGCGCTCGGACTGGGCGGCAAACTTCATGCGCTTCAAGAGCGCGTTCTCGTGGGTGAGCTTCTCCAGCAGCGCACTCTGGTGGCGAACCTGAACCATCAGCCGAGCGGTCAGCTCGCGCAGTTGTTCTGCACTCAGACTCTCCAGCGATTGCGGTTCGACCACCATGGGTATGACTGTGCCAGCGCCCACAACGCCGCGCCATTGGCATATGCACCGATTGGCAGGCAGCAGGCCTGCGATCAGATTCAGAGCACGGTGATGACGCCACCATCGCCCAGGCGCTGCCAGGGCAGGCCCAGCACCAGGGCATCGAACTGTGGTCGGTTGAGTGTGGCGGTCAATGCCCCATCACGCGGCCAGACGAATTTGCCGCTGTTCAGGCGCCGCGCTGCCAGCCACACCCCGATGCCATCGTGCACCAGCACCTTCATGCGGTTGGCGCGCCGGTTGGCAAACAGGTAGGCGTGGTGCGGGCGCGCAGCACCGAAGACGGCCACGACGCGGGCCAGAGCAGTGTCTGTGCCAGCGCGCATGTCCAGTGGCTCGTTGGACAGCCACAGGGCGTCGATGCGGATCACTTGAGCAAGTCCCGCATCCAGGCCGCGCAGTGCTCGGCTGCGCAGACCGGCCAGCTCAGCGATACGCTGGTGCCGCCACGGCACAACTCGATGCGGATGTCTGGGGCCGGTACGCAGCTGGGGGCAGGCAGCGCAATCGGCTCAAAGGTCGGGGCATGCGCAACTCTGCTCGGGGCTTGGGCAAGACGGCGCCACTTGTGCACGACGTTGGCATTGATGCCGTGCGAGAGCGCCACGCGGGCCACCGATGCACCGGGCTGGGCACACTCGGCCAGGATCAGCTGCTTGAGTTCGGCTTCGTACTTCCGACGGGTCTTGGCCTTGGCTTCAGTCATGGTGTCCACCTATTTCGTTGGTGGACACCATCGTTGCCGCTTATGCCATCAACCTCAAGGGTGGGATGACCGCGCGCTTACATCCGAATCACGTGTAGACGTCCACTGTTAGGGTTGGCTTTATATGGCAATGGTGCTTGACCTGTAATCACGCCTAGCCGTGATCAGGGAATGGCGGGGCGGAGAGAAAGAAAGACGGGCCTGGCGGGAACTGTCCCGCCCGGTTTATGCATCAAGCATCAGCAGGCATCGTCACAGCATTTCGCCAGACGTCGGCTGGCTTGAATCGCTTCGGCAACCATCCGTTCCACCACTTCACTGGCACCTGGGATGTCGCGGATCAACGCAGTTGATTGCCCCAGCCACGCCACGCTGTTGACCATATCGCCGCCATCGGTGGCGCGCTCGTTGGCATCGGCTCTGACCAGTCCCAGAACCACCTCTTTTCCCGCGCCGTTGCGTTCGACGTCCAAGATGCGGGTGGTCCAGTCGTTAGACAATGCCCGTCCCGGCGTCCCGATCGAGCGCTTGATTACGACCGTCGAATCGACTCCCGATTGCACGACTGCCTCTTTGTAGTTCTGGTGCGCATAGGCTTCTCGGACGGCGATGAAACGGGTCCCAACTTCGACCCCATCGGCACCCAGCGCCAGTGCCGCCGCCAGCCCGAATCCGTTGGCGATGCCACCGCCGGCAAGTACCGGGATCGAAACCGCTTCGCATACCAGCGGAATGGCAACAAGTGTGGTCAGGTCGCTGCGGCCGATATGGCCCCCGCCTTCGTAGCCGACGGTCGCCAGCACATGGGCCCCGGCCTGCTCGGCCTTCTTTGCCTGTTCCGGGCCTGATACCAGCACAAGAATGCGCACCGGCGTGTTCTCCAACTGGGCGATATAGGATTTTGGATTGCCGCCCGTGAAAGACACTGCTTCCACTCCTTCTTCAGCTGCCAGGTCGACAAGATGTTCTAGCTGCATATGGCCGACCGGGAAGTTCACGCCAATTGGTGCCTTGGTCAATTGCCGAGCACGGCGGATTTGTGCACGCAGGAGGTCCGGTTCGGCCAGTCCGGCAACCGCAATTTGCCCAAGGCCCCCGGCCTCGGACACGGCGGCAGCCAATTCGGCGCGAGCAATGCGGGCCAGACCGCCCTGAACAATTGGATAGCGAATGCCAAGTACGTCGGTGGCTGCCGTACGCATGCGGGACGGTAGTGTGGTGCGGTCGGTCGTCGTCATTTCCTCCCCCTCAGGCTGCGACATATTTGAGCCAGCGACCACCATCGACGACCATGTTCTCGCCTGTCACGTAGGCACCTAGGTCGGAGGCGAGATAGACCGCCGCATTGGCGATATCGGTTTTTTTCCCGAACCGACCCAAAGCCGTTTTCTTGAGCTCCAGTTCGTCGCGGCCGGTATCGATATACATGCGCTTGACGCCTTCGGTATCGCCGATCGGGCCTGGCGATATGGTGTTGACGCGAATATTGTCACCGCCCCATTCGACGGCGAGGGTCCGTGACAGGGACAGGATGCCCCCCTTGGCGGCGGCGGCATGGGCAGCACCAGGCCAGCCGGTGACACCGAGCATCGTGATGATGCTGATGATGGAGCCGCCGAATTGTGAACGTTTAAGATGCTCGTATCCCGCCAGGCAGCCGTAGAAGGTTCCGTTGAGATCGATGTCGATAACAGTGCGCCATCCTTTGGGAGACAGGGCAGCCGTCGGGCAATGGAAGTTGCCGGCCGCGTTATTGACCAATATATCGAGTGCACCGAATTGGTCGACGGTGGCATCAATGGCTGACTTGACCTGCTCATACTCGCGCACATCGGTCACGAAGGTAGCGACCCTGACGCCAAGTGCGCTCAAATTATCGCGAGCCGCAGCAAGGCGCTCTTCGTTACGGCTGGCCAACACCACCGTGGCGCCAAGCTGGCCATAGCGGCTGGCAATTTCAAAACCGATATCCCCGGCACCGCCGGTGATGAAGGCTACCCGCCCTTTAAGCGTATCTGCTGCAAACATGTCGTTGTCTCCGTTTTAAATTAGCTTGAACTGGCGCCGCCTTAGCCTGACGCCTGTGGCCGGCTTTTATATGCAAACTATGTGCCATCCCAAAGTGCCTCTTTTGATCATTTCCAGGGACGGAGTAGCTCGACAAAGGTGAGATCAGCCCTGGCTTGTCCTTGTGGCAGACAATGCCTCTGGTCGCCTGGCAGACATGGCGGACATCAAGCCTAGTGGCGCCGTCGCTGCAGCAGGACCAGTGTCATCACCAACAAGCCGCAGCCGAACAATGCGAGTGTGAAGCGGCTTCCGTATTTCTGCACCAGCCATCCCGCGCCGGAAACCCCCAGCGCTTGCCCGGCGAAAAAGAAGGCAGAAAAGAAGGCCATCGAGGCCCCGCGGCGCTCAGGTGCCAGTTGAGTTGTCTGCACTTGCAGGGTACTGTGGAACATGTAAAAGCCAGCGCCCGCTAAGAAGCAGGCAGGGAAAGCCGCACTGACCGGCGCCAAGCCTGCAACCAGTATCGAACTTCCTAGTAGCAGACCACCAGTGGCCAGCATGCGCCTTTCGCCAAGGCGCAGGAAAAGCGGCGCCAACAATGAGAAAAATACGCCGCCGATGCCAACGAACATACCGACCATGCCTGCGATGCTCATAGTCACATCGTGGACCGCATTCAGGTGGCTTGGAATGAATACCAGCGCGCCAAAATAGAGGGCACCTTCCACGCTGACCAACGCCAGCATGAAACGCATGGCTGGCATGGAAAGCAGTGCGCGTAGGTCGGTTAAGGGTGCAACACCAGCAGGAACGATGGACGCCATTCCGGGTGGCGTCTTCGCTTTGTGATGCATTTGCAAGACGCCAAGTCCCACGAACAGGAAGCCGACTGCCAGTCCGCCAAACACGAGCCGCCAATCCAGGACTTGGTCGGCCGCCAGACCTCCGAGCAGGATGCCGCCGGAGACCCCGAGTGACATGCCAACCAGAAGGCGCGAAAGAGAGGCATGCCGGGTTTCATAGGCCATCGTGTCGCCCAGCCAAGCCATAGCTAAAGTCATAACGCCGCTGCAGAAAGCCCCGGTCAGGAAGCGCCCCGCCCTGAACCAGTCGAAGTCAGGAGCCAGAGCACAAAGCAAGTTGGTCAGGGCGCACAGCAGGCAAGAGATGCCGACGAGCCGCAGCTTCCCGAACCGGTCACCGAGCGTCCCCATTACGCACAGGCTGGTGGCGTAGGCTACCGTGAAAAGGGTTACGCTTTGTCCTGCCTCGGACAAGCCGATGTCGAAACTGCGGGTGAAGAACGGCAACAGCGGATCGGCAATGCGCATGCTGACACCGGAAAAGAAGGCGCCGACAGCGAGCAGTGCCAAGATGAAGCTAGGCGATGAAAAGCGGACGGTGGGGGCGGTCGAAGGCACGTGGCGTGATTCCAGTGACGATGAGATCCCGGGACTGGCAAACTTCATGCCAAATAGTTGACACCGCTCAAATACACCAGACCATGTCGGATGGGGCTTCCAGCTGGCAGATTGTCTGCCGGAAGGACAAATTACTGTTGCGTCAGTGCTCGCAAAGAAGACAATATGGGGGCGTGTCCGAACTTTTGTGTAAACGGGGCGGACTTCAATTGACGGAGATGCGA
>JASJPI010000027.1:0-55802 GCA_031426755.1 Curvibacter sp. | reverse complement strand
CACTCCTTGCGCCTACGCGCTGGTTAGTGTGTTGCATCGACCGGTTGAATCCACCACCCAGAGCTGTCGGTCGACCTCCCAAGGTCAATGGCCGGTAGGCAGCGGTTGCTGACGGTGGGTGCTACCAGGCGTGCTCACGCTACCTGACACGAAGCGGCTGTTGGGTACGGTGACTGACGCTGGCCCGAATGTCGGCTGTATGAGGTACTGCAGTCATAGCACTTACGGGTCCCGGTTGGCGCCGCTCCACCAACCGTTTCCCCATCACCTGAATTGGATGACAAGACTTATCCAGCATCGAAAGGTCACTGATTTTTGAGGTCGGCGAACTTGGCCGCCATCGTCGGGTTGCCCCGAGTTAACTTCTTAATCGTCACATCCTGAGCCTTGTCGTTCGCAAGACGAAGGTTTCGGTCGGTGCCGAGCAGGGCCTCCTTCGTTTTTTGCAGATGGTCGATTGACTTGTCGATCTCTTCGATTGCGCGTTGAAAGTGCCCGGATGCGAGGTCGTAATTTCTTGCGAATGCTGCCTTAAAGGTCTCAAGCTCAGTTTCAAACTTCGTGATGTCGATGTTCTGCGCCCTAACGAGCGCGAGTTCCGACTTGTACTTGAGCGAATTCATCGCAGCATTCCGCAGCAACGAGATGATCGGAATGAAGAACTGCGGCCGGACAACGTACATCTTCGGGAAGCGGTGGAACACGTCGACGATCCCGGTGTTGTAGAGCTCGCTGTCGGGCTCCAGCAAGGAGACAAGCACCGCATATTCGCACCCCTTCTCTATGCGATCTTTGTCGAGTTCCTTCAGGAAGTCCTCGTTCCTATTCTTCGTGGCGGTTTGATCATTCTCATTCTTCATCTCGAACATTATGGAGACGATCTCGGTACCCGCTTCATCTGCGTCGCGGAAGATGTAGTCCCCTTTGCTGCCTGTCCGAGAGTCGTTGTCTTTTTCGAAGTAGGCCCGTGGAAATGCCGTAGCCCGAATGCGGTTGAACTCAGTCTCGCAGTGCTGCTCGAGGGTTTCACCCACCATCTTGGTAGACAGCCGTGCCTTCATGTCGCGCAGGCGCTCGATCGCATCGTCACGATCTTTGATCTGCGTTTCGTATTTGTCTTTTAGCGACTTTTCGGCAAGCTGTTTCTCAAGCTCTGCTCGTGCGAGGTTGCTCTTCAGTTCGTCGCGCTCCTTCTCGACCGTGCCAACGGCCTCGGTAATCGCAAGCTTCTGCGCAACCGCGATGGCATCCAGCCTGGCCCTCAACTCTTGGATCTCCGCGTCCTTCGTTGCCGCCGCCTTCTGCAGTCCGTTTACGAGCTTGGCCTCGGCCAGATCGGATGCGGCCTGCTTATCGCGCCTCGCCTGCTCAAGCTCGCTGGCTAACGCGTCGCGCTCTTTCTCCAGCGCGCTCAGGGCCTCAGTCACGGCGAGCTTCTGAGCGACCTCCCCAGCATCGAGCTTGGCCTTCAGTTCCTGAATTTCCGAGTCTTTGACGGCTGTTGCCTTCTGCAATTCGCTAGCGACCTTGGCTGTGGCAAGCTCGACGGCGTTCCGTTTGTCCTGTTCCGCCAGTTCAAGTCGATCGTGCAACTGCTGCTCGAACTCGCTGTCGCGAACCTGCTTCACGATGTCCGCGTATCCAGCCTCATCGATCTTGAACGCTTTCCCGCAGTGCGGGCAGACGATCTCGTGCATAACTACGCTCCTCCCGTCTTGGTCAGACTTTGCTTTCGAAGAGGACACATTCAGATTTCGGTATATGAATATGAGTTCTTGATATTCCTGGCGTGATAGCTGCCAACAGACGATGCGTTTTTGAGCTCATTAAAAACGTTTTCAGGCACATTGAAGTAGTCGTATGTCCGGTTCGACTTAAACTCGACACGCAAAGTGTTCGAGTTAGGGTCATAGCCGATACGCTCGATGTTCGACGAGTCAACAAATTGCATTTCCATAGCGTCTCCTGTTCGATTAGTCCTAATTTTGTGCGGCGCTTGGGTCTTGATTGCGCCACGCAGACACTAGTGCCGAGTAATCCTCCTTGCCAACCGCCTTCGCCCAGCTTGCGGCGACCACTGGGTCTTTGCTATCCGGGAAATGCCCTTCTCGCGGCAGCTTGAACCTGCAACGCATCGGCAACCGGGCGGCCTCGCCAGCGATAACGGCCTCCCCGGTCCGAAGCACCGGCAAGCTATCCACGATCCCGGATATCCCCTCCGACATGGCCGACTTCACGCGACTGCGATCTGTGGCGTTATTGATCCTTAGTGCGAACAGCGTTCCGCACTGAGACAAGATTGTTTCATCGATTTCGGAGGGTCTTTGGCTGACCAGCATCGCGCCGACGCCAAACTTACGCCCTTCCTTCGCGATCTTCTGCACCATACCCTTGGCCAAGCCGACCGCGCCAGCGGACAAATAGCGGTGAGCCTCTTCTAGCACCAGCAATACCGGCCTATTTTTCATGCCCTCTTTGTAGTTGCGTCCCCATAAAGCCGACTCGAAAATGATGTCTAACACGGACCCCAGCAGCAAATCCAGGCGCGTTGAAGGCATGCCTGAGAGGTCGAGAATGGTGATCGGCTTGTCGTGACCCAGCCAGCTTTCGATGAGTACAGGCAAATCCTTTTTCACTTTCAAGTCGGCATCAGGCTGCCATTCACCGGGGCTCATGAAAAAGGAAAATTGATTGTCCAATAGGCGGGATCGCATCAGGTCGAGCTGCTTTTTCATCGCGCCGCCATTGCCCTTGTGTGGCGGATTCGACGCAGCGCCGGGAGGCTTGAACTTCGGTGGGCTTAAAGTCTCCGCATCCCCCTCGTCGGTATAGGAGGGAATCGTTTTTTCTTTGTCATCCCAGTTGGCGTTGTCATACACCATCAAGTCATGCCAGATCTGTTTCAAATTGAATGGGATGGGCGTGTCCGCCGAAACCCGTCCTACATCAATTCCTGGGACGGCGTTGTTTTTGATAAACGCTATCTTCTGCTCCACTATGCGATCAAAAATTAGGCTCTTATTGCCCTCAGAAATCGGGCCGCAAAGAAAATCGATTAAGTTTTCAGATGAAACGCACCAATAGGGAATATGCAGCTTGGTCTCCCCCTCCTTGGGGATGACCGAAAAAACGGAGGCGATATCGCCCAGGGCCGCCGAATACTCCCCATGAATGTCGATCAGCACGATTCGCGCGGCGGGGTAGCTGGTTGCTCCATGCTCATCCGTCACGATGGACCTTAGCAGGCTGGATACGCTGGTGGACTTGCCGGAGCCCGTCGAGCCCAGCACTGCGGAGTGCCGGGTCACGAGCTTGTCCAAATCGATGCTGACCTTGATGCTGTCCGAGCTCGAAAGCGTGCCCACTACGATTTGGCCGGAGTCTGCGCCGCCATAGATCTTTCTGAGGTCACTCTCGACGACTAGGTGCGCCTCGTCGTTGATGCTGGGATATTGGCTAATGCCCCGCTCGAACTCGTCGCCAATCGTTTCGCCCACCAATTCGATCTTGATCCAGCGTCGATCCGTTTGATGTGTGTCGCCGATCTGATCAAAACTGGAGGATTCGCTTGTCTCTGCGATCAGGCCATACAGGTTGTTATACCCTTGGGGAATTCTGACGAAGCTTCCCACTTGGCCCACGCGATGGGTTTTCCCACCAATGATCAGCAAGCCGGAGTTCACCTGAGGCGCAAGCTCAACCGTCAAGGACGAGCCCGCCACGGCGCTGACGCTGCCTAGGTAAGTCGGCTCCTTATTCATCGGCAGCGACCTCAGGCGCGAGCTCTATTGCTTTGGACTTTCCGCCGCCGGACATAGCGAGGAATCGAGCCAACAGCTTGAAGTCCCCTAACAAGAACTCGCCTTCCTTCCAGTATTCCGCGCGGATTGCTTCCCAATTTTTGCTGGGCGGATCACCTAGCTTCCAGGGGGCCTTGATGCCGTTGATGATTGCACCATCCCGGCAGTAGACACTCATGTTTGGGCAGCGGGACGCCAGCTCTGCAGCGTAGACCTCCTTGTCAAGATTTTGATATTGCAACGCGATCAAGGCGGAGGACGGGTTGGCGGACATGCACTCGCTCAGCTTGGCGGAGATATGCGCGTCGGCGAACGAAAAGCCCGAGCAGATGAGTAAGGTGTCCGGCTCCAGCACAAAATTCTTCAAGCGCTCAAATAACGACGAGAACGGCGCGGACTGTGTTTGGTCATACTTGATATGCGATGGATACACCATCGTGGAGCCCGCGTCGGCGTTGCTGCGGACGATCTCACCGCTGGCGCTCTTTGACCAGCCAATGGAGCCGTGCAGCTTCCAGAGGCGCACCCAGCGCTTGGGCAGATCGTTATTTGAAATACTGGATGGATCGAAGAACGGAACCTTGGAGCCGGAGAAGCCGTCAAAATATGGCGTCTTGACGCGTTCCATCGCCTCCTCAAAAAGCAAGTCGTAATTGGTGGTGAAAATTTCCACCGGGTGATTGCGATTGATGCCGTTGATCCAAGAGATCGTATCGGAAAACGGATTCACTCCCGCTGGCAAAGGCTTGCTGACTATCTCATAAATCAACGCGCATATTTTTTGGGACAGGAGCTGGAAGCCCTCCGCGTCAAGGCCGCAGACCTTGGATTCACCGATCACTTCGGCCAGTGCCCGAATGCGTGATAGCGCCAGTTCGATGTTCGAGTTCTGGATTTGCTTTTCGATCCCTTCAAACGCTTCCTTAAATTCATCCTTAAGGCCCTCTCGAATCAGGTTCGTCAAGCCCGCCACATTGGGGATCAGCGGCTCGTAGGTGCCCGCCTTGCCGACGTTCACGCTGACGGGAGCGCCCGCGCCGATCAGTATCCCTATCTTTTTTCGCCCATGAGAAATGATATGTTTGAAGTCAAACATATATTGATCTGGGTTGTGAACGGTATTTGTCAAGGCTGCCCCTAGGGAGAATAGAGTAAAGATCTAATCACAAAATTCCGCACAAATTTAATGTCGGACTCGATTGCCCGCAAACTTATTATCAAAAAATGAAAATTTAGACACGGCGGATTCTGCTTTCAAAAAACAAAGCACTAGCTGTAGGATGATGGCCGCCGGAAAGCAAAATGGTACAAAACAACGTCCCTTTTGGGTCGAGAACACCAGCCCGCCCTCCGAAGTTAGCGATCGTTCCTGAGCTTGCTCTGGCCGGCCCTTGGTTGAGCGATCGATCTGGGTGGTCGAGCGTTCGCCGGGGCCTTGCTCAGCGAATGACCGTTTGCGGCAGTTGCGAACTTTCAGGTTTCCCGTTCGAACGTCTGAGCCCAGCCTGAAGCGGTCAACCGCCCCGTGAATCCGAGAGACAGTTCTTGGCCGAATTCAGTCCCCCTCAATCCACCCCAAACCTCCCCGTCCACTTCTGCTCATAGTTCATCTTCGCAAAGTGCTCGGCCATGAAGTCGATGAAGGTGCGCACCTTGGCTGACAGGTGCTTGCGGCTGGGGTAGGCCAGGTTGACGGTCAGGCGCGGCAGGTCCCAGTCGTCCAGCACCGGCACCAGGCGGCCGGCCACCATGTCGTCGTACAGGATGTAGGTGGGCTGCACCAGGATGCCCATGCCGTCCAGCGCGGCGGCGCGCAATATCTGGCCATCGTTTGATTCCAGCAGGCCCTTCACCGACAGCGTGGTGGTCTGGCCGTCGCGCGTGAAGCGCAGCTCGTTCGGGTTGTTGGCGTGGGTGTAGATCAGCAGCTTGTGCTGCGCCAGGTCTTCCAGCGTCTTGGGCCGGCCGTGCTTGGCCAGGTAGCGCGGTGCGGCGGCCAGAATGCGGCGCGTCTGCCCCAGGCGGCGGATGGTGATGTTGGAGTCCGGCTCGAACTCGCGCGTGCGGATGGCGACGTCGATGTTGTTGTCGATGATGTCCAGGTAGCGGTTGGCGGCTTCCACGTGCACGCTCACGTTGGGGTAGCGCTGGGTGTACTCGCGCAAGAGCGGCGCCACGTGGTGCATGGAAAACGACAGCGAGGCGGTGATGCGCAGCGTGCCGGTGGGGTTGAGGGTGCTGGCGTTCACCGCGTCCTCGGCGTCCTTCAGGTCGGCCAGCACGGTCTTGGCGCGGCTGAAGAACTCTTTGCCAGGGTCGGTCAGGTAGAGGCGGCGGGTGTTGCGCTCCACCAGGCGGGCACCCAGCCGGTCTTCCAGCGCTTGCAGGTGCCGGCTGGCCGCCGCGTTCGACAGGTCCAGCGCCTCGGCGGCGCGGCTCAGGCTGCCGGTTTCAGCCACCTGCACAAACAATTCCAGTTCCGTCCAGCGGTCCACCGCAGTCTCCTGTTTTTTTCGCTGCGCGGAAAAGTCATTTACGGCAGCGGTCTTTCGCAAATTGTCGCGGACTTTTACAGTTTGTCCGCTAGAGAGAACCCGCAGAGGAGACAAACAAGATGCGCAACCTGAACCAGGACACCATCACCCAGGCCGTGATCGAGCGCTTTTCCCACACGCCCGACCCGCGCCTGAAGGAAATCATGACCAGCCTGGTGCAGCACCTGCACGCCTTCGCGCGTGAGGTGCGGCTGACGGAGGAGGAGTGGTTCCAGGGCATCCAGTTCCTCACCGACACCGGCCACATCACCGACGACAAGCGGCAGGAGTTCATTTTGCTGAGCGACACGCTGGGCTTGTCCATGCTGACCGTGGCCATGAACAACGACAAGCCGGCCGGCTGCACCGAATCCACCGTGTTCGGCCCCTTCTTCGTGGAGGGCGCGCCTGAATATAAAAACGGCGACGACGTGGCCAACGGCGCCGCCGGCCTGCCCTGCCTGGTGCGCGGCACCGTCAGGGGGCTGGACGGCACGCCGGTGCCCAACGCCCGCATGAACGTCTGGCAGGCCGACGCCGAAGGCAACTACGACGTGCAGTACGCCGACCTGGCCCATGCCCAGGCGCGCGGCGTGCTGCATGCCGACGACCAGGGGCGCTTTCACTTCAAGACCATCCTGGCCGAGGCCTACCCCATCCCCAGCGACGGCCCGGTGGGCCGCATGCTCAAGGCCACCGCCAACCACCCGTGGCGCCCGGCGCACCTGCATTTCATGATCGAGGCGCCGGGCTACCAGCGGCTCATCACCCACGTGTTCCGCAACCACGACCAGTACCTCGACTCCGACGTGGTGTTCGGCGTGCGCCAGTCGCTGGTGGCCGACTGGGTGCAGCAGCCCGACGGCAGCTACCTGCTGGCGTACGACTTCGTGCTCAACCCCGAGAAGTGACGCCATGACGGCAGACGCCATTCCCCTGCTGGAGTTGCGGGGGATCACCAAGCGCTTTCCGGGCGTGCTGGCCCTCGACGATGTGTCGCTGACCCTGCACGCCGGCGAGGTGCACATGCTGATGGGCGAGAACGGCGCCGGCAAGTCCACGCTGATGAAGGTGCTGTGCGGCGCCTACACGGCGGATGCCGGCCAGATCCTGGCCGATGGGCAGCCGGTGCGGGTGCGCCATGCGGCCGACGCCCGCGCCCTGGGCGTGGCGGTGATCTTCCAGGAATACTCGCTGGTGCCGCACCTGAGCATTGCGCACAACATTTTTCTCGGGCGCGAGCCGCTCAACCGGCTGGGCCTGATCGACCAGGCGCGCATGCACGCGCAGGCGCGCGCCGTGCTGGCCCGGCTCAACCTCGACCTGGACACGCAGCGCGAAGTGCAGGGCCTGGGCGTGGCGCAGCAGCAGATGGTGGAGATTGCCAAGGCGCTGTCGCAGAACGCGCGCGTGCTGGTGCTGGACGAGCCCACTGCGGCGCTGTCGGACCGCGAAACGCAGCGCCTGTTCGAGGTCATTGGCGAGCTGCGCCGGCAGGGCGTGGCCATGGTCTACATCTCGCACCGCATGGACGAGGTGTTCAGCCTGGGCGACCGCGTGACGGTATTGCGCGACGGCAAGTACGTGGCCACGCTGCGCGCCGGCGACGCCACGCCCGACGAGCTGGTGACGCTGATGGTGGGGCGCAAGGTGGACATGAGTTACCACCGGGGCGAGCGCCCGGCGCCGGGCGAGTGCCTGCTGGAGGTGCGCGGGGTGTCGGCCGTCAACGGCATCCGGGACGTCTCGCTCAAGGTGCATGCCGGCGAGATCGTCGGCCTGAGCGGCCTGGTCGGCTCCGGCCGCACCGAGGTGGCGCGCGCCATCTTCGGTGCCGACAAGCTCACGGCCGGCGAGGTGCGCTTTGCCGGCCAGCCGCTGCGCAGTTCACCCACCCACGCGCGCCAGCTGGGGCTGGGCCTGATTCCCGAGAGCCGCAAGCAGCAGGGCCTGGCGCTGATGCGCACGGTCTGCGACAACCTGTTGCTGGCCGGCCTGAAACGCCTGTTCCCGTCCAACCTGTACCAGCCGGGCCGGGGGCATGCGGAAGGGCGCCGCCGCATCGCGCAATTGCGCATCGCCACGCCCGGGCCGCGCACGCCGGTGCAGTCGCTCTCCGGCGGCAACCAGCAGAAGGTGGTGATCGGCAAGTGGCTGGTGGCGGGCACGCGGCTGTTCATCTTCGACGAGCCGACGCGCGGCATCGACGTTGGCGCCAAGGAGGAGATCTTTCGCCAGATCGACGAGCTGGTGCGCCAGGGCTGTGCGGTGCTGATGATCAGCTCCGAACTCGGCGAGGTGGTGCGCGTGTGCGACCGTGCTTATGTGATGAAGGAGCGCGCCCTGGCGGGTGAGCTGGGGCGTGACCAATTGACGGAGGCCAACTTGCTGAAGCTGGCGATGCACCATGGTTGAGACGATGAATTCTGTGGCCAGCGGGGCGCGTGCGCGCCTGGGGGCCGCTTCGGGCGCGGCCTGGCTGCTGGTCGGGCTGTGTGCCGTGTTCTCGGTCCTGGCACCGGGTTTTCTCAGCGGGGCCAACCTGGTCAATGTGCTGCTGCAGGCCACCATCCTGCTGCTGCTGGCCCTGCCGATGACGCTGATCATCCTGACCGAGGGGCTGGACCTTTCCATGGGGGCGGTGCTGTCGCTGTGCACCGTGGTGCTGGCGGTGGTGCAGATCGACAGTGGTTCGATTGTCCTGGGCCTGGCCGCGGCACTGGCGGTGGCCATCGCCTTTGGCCTGTTCAACGGCCTGCTGGTGGCCGCGTTCGACCTGCCGCCCTTTGTGGTGACGCTGGGCACGCTGGGCGCAGCGCAGGGGCTGGCGCTGGTGGCGGCCGAAGGGCGGACCACCATGGGCGTGGCCGAAGGGTTGCGCTGGTTCTGGGAAGGCGGCTGGCTGGGCCTGCCGGTGCCGCTGTGGCTGGCGGCACTGACCTGGGCCGTGATCCATGTGCTGCTGTACCACACCCGCTTTGGCGCGCGCGTGTTCGCGCTGGGCGGCAACCGCGAAGCCTTGCGCTTCGGCGGCATCACGGTGAAATGGTCGCTGCTGTGGGTCTACGCCTTGGGCGGCGTGTGCGTGGGGCTGGCTTCGCTACTGCTCACCGCGCGCCTCAACGGCGGCCATCCCACGGCGGCCATCGGCCTGGAGTTCGATGCCATCGCGGCGGTGGCGGTGGGCGGCACGGCGTTCGAGCGTGGCAAGGGCGGGCTGACCGGGACGGTGCTGGGCGTGCTGGCGGTGGGGGTGATGCGCAACGGGCTGAACCTGATGTCCATGCCCTCGTCGGTGCAGGTGGCGGCGGTGGGGGTGGTGGTGATCATTGCGCTGTGGATCGATGCGGCCCGGGGGAGAGCATGAACACGTTGGCACAAAAACCGGGCCTGGCCCTGCCGCATCTGTCGCCCGAGCAGCGCGCCGTGCTGCTGCGCCTGGCCGTGCTGGGGCTGTTGGGCCTGGCGTTGTCGCTGGCGGCGCCGGCTTTTTTGACGACCGGCAACCTGCTCAATGTGTTGCGCCAGGCCAGCCTGATGTTCCTGCTGGCCTCGGGCCTGACGCTGGTGATCCTGTGCGGCGGGCTGGACCTGTCGATCGGCGCCAACGTGGCGCTGTCGGCCTGTCTGGCGGCCACCGCGATCAAGGGCACGGGCTCCATCGTGCTGGGCTGCGCCGTCGGGGCGGGCTGCGGTCTGTGCATCGGCCTGCTCAACGGGCTGATGGTCACCGCCTTGCGGATTCCACCCTTCATTGCCACCTACGGCATGTTGTGGATCCTGCATGGTGTGACCTACTGGTACATGAACGGCGAAACCGTCCACGGCTTCCCGCCGGAATTCCGCATGCTCGGCAGCGGCTACCTGGCCGCCGTGCCGGTGCCGGTGTACCTGATGCTGGGCGTGCTGCTGGCCGGCACGGTGCTCACGCAGTACACCACCTGGGGCCAGGAGATTTACGCCACCGGCGCCAACACCGAGGCGGCGGCCTTGTCGGGCGTGCCGGTCCATGCGCGGCGCCTGGCGGTCTATGCGCTCAGCGGGCTCATGGCCGGGCTGGCTTCATTGGTATTTTTGGCGCGCCTGAATTCGGCCGAAGGCGACATGGGCGAGTCCCTGACGCTGCAGGCGATTGCCGCAGTGCTGATCGGCGGTACCTCGCTGTTCGGCGGCACCGGCACGCTGGTGGGCACCCTGATCGGGGCGCTGATTCTCACCGTGGTGCTCAACGGCATGAACCAGCTGGGCATCAGCGCCAACTGGCAGCCCTTCATCACCGGTGTGATCGTGATTCTTTCCGTGCTCTCGGATGCCCTGACGCGCAAGCGCCATGGCAGCTGAGATTTTTCAATGGCCTTTCAATTCGACAGGAGACACAACATGAATATCAAGCCAACCCAGCGGGCCGTGGCCTTTTTCATCGCGGCCAGCGCGGCGTCGTTCGGTGCAGCCGCCCAATCCGGCGAGAAGATTGCCGTCTTTACGAAAAACCAGACCAACCCGTTCTTCCAGGTCGTGCGGCTGGGGGCGGACAGTGCGGCCAAACAGATGGGCGCGGTGGTCACGCACTACGTGCCGACCAAGCCGGACAGCATTCCCGAGCAGCTGTCGCAGATTGACGATGTGGTCATCAAGAAGCCCAATGCGATTGTCTTCACGCCGGTGGATTACAAGGCCATGGGCGCGGGCGTCCTGAAGATGAACGCGGCCGGCATTCCGGTGGTCAACATCACCGACCGTTCCGAGGCCGGCAAGTTCGTGACCTTCGTGGGTGCGAGCGACTACGAACTCGGACTGGTGACAGCGCGCCACTTGCTCAAGACCCTGGGCGGCAAGGGCAATGTCGTCATTCTGGACGGCGTCAAGGGCTCCATCGTCTCGGGGGACCGGAACCGCGGTTTCACCGATGCCCTCAAGGAGTATCCGCAGGTCAAGCTGCTGGCGGCGCAGCCCGGCAACTTCCAGCGCCTGCAGGGCCTGCAGGTGATGGAGAACCTGATGCAGACGCACCCGCAGATTGACGGCGTGCTGGCCGCCAACGACGCCATGGCGGCGGGCGCCATCGAGGCGCTGGAAGGCGCCAACCGCAAGGCGCTGGTGGTGGGCATCAATGGCACCAAGGAGGCGGTCGATGCCATCAAGGCCGGCAAGATGCTGGCCACGGGTGACTACAACGGGTTCCTGCAGGGCTGTGTCGGCACCATGGCGGCGATCCGTGAGCTGCGCAAGCTGCCGGTGCCGAAGGAGGTGGTGTTCAAGGCCTCGGTGATCGACAAGACCAACTACCAGCCGGCCGATATCCCGGCCGACAAGCGTGTCTGCCCGAAATGGGAAGACGCCATCAAGGGCTGAAGAGATATGACCCCCATACTCGTCACTTCGCGTACTTCGCTGCTCCCTGAGGGGGCTGGCCTTGCTTGGGACGGCCCGGCGGGGCGGCCGGTCGCACCATGATCTACACCTTCATCCTCATCGACAAGCCGGACCACGGCGAGCTGCGCCAGCGCGTGCGGCCCGAGCACAAGGCCTATCTGGCGGCGGTGGCCGACCGCATGGCCTTTGCCGGCCCGTTCACGCATGACGACGGCCAGACCATGCTCGGCAGCCTGCTGGCGATCGACTTCCCCTCGCGCGACGCGGCGCACGCCTGGCTGGCGAACGAGCCCTTCACCCAGGCCGGCCTGTACGCCAGCACCACGGTGCACGCCTTCGTGAACCTGTGGCCGCAAAAGGCCGGTTTTCCGCCGGCGGCGTAGAGCGGGACGGCGAATGATCCGGCACATCGTGATGTGGAACGTGCGCGGCGACACGCCGGCCGAGAAGGCGCGCGGCATCGCGCAGCTGCAGCGCAGCTTCGAAGGGCTGCGCGGCCGCATCCCGGGCCTGCTGCACCTGGAGATCGGCGTTGATGTCAGCCGCATCGACTACGCCTGCGACGTGGTGCTGTATTCCGAATTCGAGAGCCAGGCCGCGCTCGATGCCTACGGCACGCACCCCGAGCATCTGCGCGTCAAGGACGAAGTGGCCGAGCTGCGCATCGCGCGTCACCAGGTGGACTACGTGGTGCCGTGAGCCGCCGCTGTTTTTTTGATGGAACCTTGAGGAGACAAAACATGAATGACAAGCTGACGGACGAGCTGCTGATTCGCCAGATGGTGGAGCGCTGGGCGGTGTGGCGCGACGCCGGCGACTGGGAACGTTTTGCCACCGTGTGGCACCCGGAGGGCGTGATGATGGCGACCTGGTTCCAGGGGCCGTTTGCCGACTTCATCCGCGTCACGAAAGAAGGCTGGGCCAAGGGCGTCAGCATCCTGCACTTCCTCGGCGGCTCGGCCATTGAGGTGGCGGGCGACCGCGCCATTGCCCAGACCAAGATGACGATCTCGCAGCGCGGCATGGTGGAAGGCGCGGACGGCCCGGTGCTGTGCGACGTGGTGTGCACCGGCCGCTTCCATGACTTTGTGGTGAAGCACAACGGCGAGTGGAAGCTGCTGCACCGCCAGCCGATCTACGAGAAGGACCGCATCGACCCTGTCGATTCCACCGCCGTGCTCAAGCTCGACCAGCAGGCCCTGGCCACCTTCCCCGAAGGCTACCGCCACCTGGCCTACATCCAGACGCGCATCGGCTACACGGTGAAGATGGACATGCCCATGCTCAAGGGCCCGGAAGTCGAAGAGCTGTACCAGCGCGGCGCGCGCTGGCTGGCCGGCGGAGAGCTGGAGCGTTGAACCCAACAACACGAGGAGACCCGCATGAAGAAGATCGACGCGCCACCGCAGCGCCTGCTGTCGCGCCGCGCCATCGTGCAGGCGTTGCCGTCCCTGGGCCTGCTCGGCCTGGCGCCCGGCGCCTGGGCCCAAGGCGCCTACCCGAACCGGCCTTTGCGCGTGATCGTGCCGCAGCCGCCGGGCGGCGGTTTCGACTTCGTGGCGCGCCAGCTGGCCGACCGCCTGGGCAAGCAGATCGGCCAGAGCGTGGTGGTGGAGAACAAGCCCGGCTCCGGCACGCTGGTGGGCACCGACGCTGCGGCCAAGGCCGCGCCCGACGGCTACACCCTGCTGATGGGTTCGGTCTCCAACATCGCGCTCAACATGGGGCTGTACAGCAACCTGTCCTACGACAGCCTGCGCGACTTCGAACCGGTGGGCCTGGCGGTGAGCTACAGCTACACCCTGATGGCGCGCAAGGACCTGCCGTTCAGCTCGCTCAAGGAGGTGGTGGCCTATGCCAAAGCCAACCCGGGCAAGCTGACCTATGCCTCGGCCGGCAACGGCTCGGGGCAGCACGTGCTGGCCGCCGCGCTCTGGCACCTGGCCGGCGTCAACGTGGTGCACGTGCCGTATCGCGGCGCGCAGGCCGCCTACCAGGATCTGCTGGGTGGCCGGGTCGATGTGTTCTTTGACCTCTCGTCCACGGCGCGGGCGCAGGTGGAGGGCGGTACCGTCAAGGCGCTGGCGGTCTCGGGCGCCGAGCGCAACGCCATGCACCCGATGGTGCCGACCATCAACGAGAGCGGTGTCGCCCAACTCGATCTGGAGTCCTGGTTTGGCTACTTCGTGCCGAGCAAGACACCGGCCGAGGTGCAGGAGCGCCTGCGCAGCGAGCTGGCGCGCGTGATTGCCCAGCCTGATCTGCAGGAGACCTTCCGCAAGGCCGGCGGCAAACCCCTGAGCCTGAGCGCGGCCGACACCAAGGCCCTGGTCAAGCGCGATGTCGAACGTTGGACTAAGCTGGTGCGCGACATCGGCATCAAGGCCGATTGATCCGGTCACATGGTTGTGTTTTTTGGAAGAGGTAAGTCATGAAAGTTCTCGGTATTTCCGGCAGCCTGCGCAAGGGCTCCTTCAACAGCATGGCGCTGCGCGCGGCGCAGAAGCTGGCACCGGCCGGCATGGAGATTTCCATTGCCGACATCTCGCAGATCCCGATGTACAACGACGACGTGCGTGCCGCCGCCGAGCCGGCCGCGGTGACGGCGCTCAAGGCGCAGGTGCGTGCCGCCGACGCGGTGCTGATCGTCACCCCCGAGTACAACTTCTCGATTCCGGGTGTGCTGAAGAACACGCTGGACTGGCTGTCGCGCCCGCCCGAGCCGCCGTTCGACGGCAAGACCGTGGCCATCATGGGGGCCAGCCCGGGCCCGGTGGGTACGGCGCGCGTGCAGTACCACATGCGTCAGGTGATGGTGTTCATGAACGCCTTCGTCGTCAACAAGCCCGAGATCTTCATCAGCAACTGCGCCGGCAAATTCAACGAACAGGGCGAGCTGACCGACGAGACCACGGCCAAGTTCATCGGCGAGTTGCTGGTGTCGCTGCAAAAGCTCAAGACCCGGGTGGGGTGAAGCCGGTGTTGCGGGCGGCGACAATCGGCGGATGAACTTTCCGCTGATCACCGACGGGTATTTCTACGCCGTGGCGGTGCCCGCCGTGCTGTTGCTGGGCATCAGCAAGAGCGGCTTCGGCGCGGGCTTCGGCTCGCTCGCCGTGCCGCTGATGGCCATGGCGGTGACGGTGCCGCAGGCCGCCGCCATCCTGATGCCGGTGCTGCTGGTGATGGACCTGCTGGGCATTGCGGCGCTGCGCAAGGAGTTCGACCGGCGCCTGCTCAAGTTCCTGCTGCCCTTCGGCCTGCTGGGCACGGTCATCGGCGCGCTGCTGTTCAAGGTGCTGGCCGCGAATATCGTGGCTGGTATCGTGGGCGGTTTCACGCTGCTGTTCCTGGCGCAGCGCCTGCTGTTCCCGCCACGCGCCGACAGCGCACCGCCGCCGCGCTGGCTCGGCGCCATCCTCACCGCCACCTCGGGTTTCACCAGCTTCGTGGCGCATGCCGGCGGCCCGCCGATCAGCGCCTACGTGATTCCGCTCAAGCTCAAGCCGGTGGTGTTCGCGGCCACGCTGTCCTACTTTTTCTTCTTCATCAACCTGTCGAAGTGGATTCCCTACGCCTGGCTGGGCCTGCTGGACATGCGCAATCTGGCCACCTCACTGGTGCTGCTGCCGCTGGCGCCGATCGGTGTGTGGAGCGGCGTCTGGCTGGCGCGGCGCATCAAGCAGCAGTTGTTCTACCAGCTGATCTACCTCGGCCTGTTCCTCACCGGCGCCAAGCTGGTGTGGGACGCGCTTCGCTGATTGCTATAAAAAAAAGGAGCTTTTGGCGCTTATTCGACAAGGCCGGAAGCCGGTTTTTGATCAGGTTTCGTGGTCTTGCGGCCGCTGGCGCGATGCTTGCAGCTCGCGTTCGCGGGCGATCTGTTCTTCCAGTTGCTGCCGCCCCTGCTTGGCCACCGCGATCAGCTTGGCGCGGTCCTTGTGGTGCGGGTACATCTGCTCCAGCAACGCCAGGTTGTGCTGCCGGAAACGCCGCGCGGCCAGGCGCGCTTCTTCCGGCGTGTGGCCCAGCAGTTCGAGCACGCTGCGCGCGCTGCGCAGGCTGGACTCGAAGACCTCGCGCTCCAGCAGCGTGATGCCGCGGTCGCGCAACTGGTACCAGTGCGTCACGTCGCGTGCCCGCGCCACGATGGCGAGCTGCGGGAAATGCTGCTGCGCCAGCTCGATGATCTTGAGCGACTGCTCGGGCTCGTCCACCGCCACCACCAGCACCCGCGCCGTGGCCGCGCCGGAGATGCGCAGCAGGTCGAGCCGGGTGGCGTCGCCGTAGAAGACCGGGAAGCCGAAGGCGCGGGCGGCCTCGATCATCTCGGCGTCATGGTCGAGCAGGGTGCAGCGGATGCCGTGGGCGAACATCAGGCGCGCCACCATCTGGCCGTAGCGGCCGAAGCCGGCGACCAGCACCGGCGCATCCTGCTGCTCCGAGATTTCCTCCAGCCGCGGGCCGTTGCGCGCCGCCCAGCGCGGCAGCAGCCATTTGTCGATCAGCACCAGCAGCAGCGGGCTGAGCAGCATCGACAGGGCTACCGCGCCGGTCAGCAGCGAGGCCGTGTCCGGCGGCAGCACGCGGGCGCCAGCGGCGGCCTGGAACACGACGAAGGCGAATTCGCCGCCCTGGGCCAGCAGCACGGTGAAGACCGGGCGCTCCTGCAGCGGCAGGCGCATGACCTGGGCCAGCACGTAGATCACCAGCAGCTTGAGCAGCACGAAGCCACCCAGGATGGCCGCCATCAGCCAAGGCGACTGCCGCAGCACGCCGAAGTCGATGCCCATGCCGACCGCCACGAAGAACAGGCCGAGCAACAGGCCCTTGAACGGCTCCAGGTCGGTCTCCAGCTCGCGCCGGTACTCGCTCTCGGCCAGCAGCACGCCGGCCAGGAAGGCGCCCAGCGCCATGCTCATGCCGGTGGCCTGCATCAGGGTGGCGATGCCCACCACCAGCAGCAGGGCGGCGGCGGTGAAGATTTCCGGCGTTTTGCTGCGCGCGATCCAGCGCAGCAGCGGGCGCACCAGCAACCGGCCGCCGAGGATGATGGCGCCGATGATGGCTATGATTTTGATGGCTTTCAACGCAGGATGCATGGGCGCCAGTGCCGTGTCGGATGCTGAAACGTCGCCCAGCAGCGGCAGCAGGGCCAGAATCGGGATCGCCGCCATGTCCTGGAACAGCAGGATGGACAGGCCGGCCTGGCCGCTGCCGGTGCGCAGCAGGTTGCGTTCCTGCAGGGCCTGCAGGGCAATGGCGGTGGACGACAGGGCCAGGCCCAGCGCGGCGATGAGGGCGATCTGCCAGCGCACGTCGAAGGCCAGCGCCACGCCGCCGATCGCCAGCGTGCAACCCAGCAGCTGCGCGCCGCCGCCGCCGAAGATGGGCCGGCGCAGGCTCCACAGGCGGCGCGGCTCCAGCTCCAGCCCGACCAGGAACAGCATCAGCACGACGCCGAATTCGGCGAAGTGCAGGATGTCTTCCACCTGGGTGACCAGGCCCAGGCCCCAGGGACCGATGGCGATGCCGGCCGCCAGGTAGCCGATGATGGCGCCCAGGCCGAGGTACTTGCTCAAGGGCACCGCCAGCACCGCGGCGCCGAGGTAGATGAAGGCATTGCTGAGCCAGCCGGGGATGTGTTCCATGGCCCTAAGCTAACATAGGGCCTGGTCAGACTTCAAGGAGCACGAGATGCCGGTTGTCGTGGTTGCCAATCCCAAGGGGGGCGTTGGAAAGTCCACATTGTCCACCAATGTGGCGGGTTACTTTGCCAGCAAGGGGTTCAGTGTGATGCTGGGCGATGCCGATCGCCAGCAGTCTTCACGCCTGTGGCTGGGCCTGCGCCCGCCGCAGGCGCGGCCGATCGTGGGCTGGGAGGTCGGTGAGGACAAGCTGGCCAAGCTGCCCAAGGGCACGACCCATGTGGTGCTCGATACGCCGGCGGGGCTGAAAGGCTCGCGCATGAAGGATGTGCTGCGCCACGCCGACAAGGTGATCGTGCCGTTGCAGCCCAGCATCTTCGACATCTTCGCCACCCGTGCCTTTCTGGACGAGATCAAGGCCCATGGCCATCCGGGCATGCAGGTCGGCATCGTCGGCATGCGCGTCGACGGCCGTACCCTGGCCGCCGACAAGTTGCGCGGCTTTGTCGATGGCCTGGGCCTGCCGGTGCTGGGCTACCTGCGCGACACGCAGAACTACATCCACCTGGCGGCGCACGGCCTGACCCTGTTCGACGTGGCGCCCAGCCGCGTCGAGAAGGACCTGGCGCAGTGGCAGGGCATCTGCCGCTGGCTCGACGCCTGAGAATAAATCTGCTGCGCGGCCCGATCGCCGCGTTGGGCGGTGCGCGGAATCCTCACGTACCTGAGTACGTTCCGGTTCCTGTGCTCCGTCCGCCTTGCGCTCGGGCCGCTCGCGACGATTTCTTCGCAAGTTCTTGCCCCGCGTCGCACGCATGACAGCCAGCGCGCGGGTTCCGCCGCTACATTGATGGCATGAAAACATTCCAGTCGCTCAAGGAGTTTCCGGCGCTGGTGGGCCAGGAGGTCGCGGTCAGCGACTGGCTCACCATCACGCAGGAGCAGGTCAACCAGTTCGCCCAGGCCACCGGCGACCACCAGTGGATCCACGTCGATGTGGAGCGCGCCAAGGCCGGCCCCTTCGGCGGCCCGATCGCGCACGGCTTCCTCACGCTGTCGCTGCTGCCCAGGTTTTTCGAGACCACCATGGAGATTGTCGAGTCGCGCATGGGCGTGAACTACGGTCTCAACCGGGTGCGCTTCATGGCGCCGGTGCCGGTGGGCAGCCGCTTGCGGGCGCGCATGAAGCTGCTGGCGTGCGAGCCGATCGACAACCACGGCCTGCAGATGACCTGGGAAGTCACGATCGAGCGCGAAGGCGCACCGAAGCCGGTGTGCGTGGCCGAGTCGATCGCGCGGCGTTATCCCTGAACTGGCGGTCAGCGGCGCCGATTCACCGCCGGGCCGCCCCAAGGTGAAACACGGCCCCCACGGAGGGCAGGGAGCCACACGGAGTGGGCGAGCGTGGGGGCTTACTGAAAGCCGTTCTGGCGCCAGGCTTCGAACACCGTCACCGCCACCGCATTGGAGAGGTTGAGGCTGCGCTGGCCGGCACGCATCGGCAGCTTCAGCAACTGCTCCGGTGAAAACGCAGCGCGCACGACCTCCGACAGGCCACGCGTCTCGGCACCGAACACCAGCCAGTCGCCCGGCTCGAAGCGCGCCTCGTGCACCCCCCGCGTGCCGCGCGTGGTGAGGGCGAACATGCGCTCGGGCCGCGGCTGCTCGCTGGCGAGGAAGGCGTCCCAGTTGGCGTGGCGCTTGGTAGTGGCGTACTCGTGGTAGTCCAGCCCGGCGCGGCGCATGTGCTTGTCGTCCATCGAAAACCCCAGCGGCTCGATCAGGTGCAGGGTGCAGCCGGTGTTGGCCGCCAGGCGGATGACGTTGCCCGTGTTGGGCGGAATCTCGGGCTCGACCAGGACGATATGGAACATGCGTCTATTGTCGCTGGCGAGCGTGGGGGCATGTTTCGCCGCCGGGCCGTCAGCATGGTCAAGTTCGTGCTTCGCGCGAACGGGCGAAACGCGGCCCCGAGCCCAAGCAGAGCGCGGGGGCTCTATGTCATTCCGTTCGCGCCAGCACCAGCCCGGTGATGTGGGCAGCGCCGGCGTCGCGCAGGGCTTGCGCAGCGGCGAACAGCGAGGCGCCGCTGGTCATGACGTCGTCCAGCAGCACCACGCGCTTGCCGCGCACCTCGGTCTGGCGCAGCGGCTCGACCGCGAAGGCGCCCTGGACGTTGCGCAGGCGCTCGGCGCGCTGCAGCGCGCTTTGCGGTGGCGTGTCGCGGATGCGCAGCAGCAGGCCGGGCACGGCCTTGGCCGGTGCCAGGTGGCGTGCCAGTTCCAGGGCCTGGTTGTAGCCGCGCTGCTGCAGGCGCTGGCGCGACAGCGGCATGGGCAGCAGCAGGTCGGCCGCTTCCAGCGCCGGCTCGACCCAGGGCATGCTGCGCAGCAGACCGGCCAGGGCGGCCGACCAGCCCGGCATGTCACCGAACTTGTAGCGTGCGATCAGCTCGCTCCAGGGGTAGGCATAGCCGACCGCGGCCAGGCAGGCATCGAGCGGCGGTGGTGTCTTGAGGCAGGCGCCGCAGCGGCTGATGCCGGCCGGCACCGGCAAGGCGCAGGTCTGGCAGCGTGACTGCGGTTGGGCGAAGCGGGTGATGCAGGTTTCGCACACCGGCTGGGCCGGCCAGGCATGACAGACCGCGCACTGGCTGGGCAGCGCGTGGGACAGGCGTTCGATCAGGCGGCGAAACATGGAGTCAATATACTCGTGGGCCGACTGCCCCAACCATGACCTCTGAGCGTCCCCCCACCATCGATCCCCAGGCTGCCGCCCGTTGGCAGCGGCTGCCGTTGTCCGACTCCCCCTGGTTGCACGAGGAGGTGGCGCGGCGCATGGAGGAGCGGCTGGCCTGGATCATGCGCCAGCCGCAGAGCTGGGTGCACTGGGAGCCGCTGCGCGGCGGCCTGCAGGCACAGGCGCTGCTGCAGCGCCGTTACCCGGGTTCAGAGTGTTTTCTGGCCTTGTCGCCCGAAGAGGTTACGCGGGGTGCTATCAAAAAAATAGCGAAACCGTGGTGGCACCCGGCCCGCTGGCGCGGCAGACTGCAGCACGGGGCGGTGCCGCCGCGCGGGGCAGCGCAGATGCTGTGGGCCAATATGGCGCTGCACATGGCGGCCGATCCGCAGGCGCTGCTGGCGCGCTGGTTTGATGCGCTGGCGGTCGATGGTTTCCTGATGTTCTCCTGCCTCGGGCCCGACACGCTGCGCGAGTTGCGCGTGCTGTACCAGGCACTGGGCTGGCCGGCACCGTCGCATGAATTCACCGACATGCATGACTGGGGTGACATGCTGGTGCAGGCCGGCTTTGCCGAGCCGGTGATGGACATGGAGCGCATCGAACTGACGTTCGAGACGCCGCAGCGGCTGCTGCAGGAATTGCGCGAACTGGGCCGCAACCTGCATCCGCAGCGTTTCCCCGGCCTGCGCGGCCGTGGCTGGCGCGAGCGGCTGCAGCAGGCGCTGCTGCAACTGGCCGACCCGACGCAGGACGGCCGGCTCAAGCTCACTTTCGAGATCATCTACGGCCATGCCTTCAAGCCGCAGCCGCGTATTCCTGTGACGGCGGAAACGACATTGTCACTGGACGAAATGCGCAACTCATTGAGAAAACGCAAAAGCCAAGACCAAGCTCTTTGATCAGGGTCAACACCTGTTCGAGCACTTTTTATGCTGGGCTACAATAAGTAGTTGCTGAATTTAAGTTTTCAACGGGGACTTTGCTGCCTGCCGTTTTTAGGTGGCGGTCGCATGTGTAAAAGCCGCATGTCTGGCAAGCCTGGGCAGTCTTGGATTAATTAAGACATTGAAGAAGTGAACATGATGAAGAGCATTTCTAATAAATTGACTTCACTGCTGCTCGCGGCAAGTGCATGGGCTGGCACTGCGGCCTTCACCGTAGCCCACGCGGTCAACGATCTGCCCGGCGGCCCGGCCGTCAACCAGCTCAATCTGCATCCGCCGGCAACCAAGATTGCCGAAGAACTGCACTGGCTGCACTGGTTCATGCTGATTCTGTGCGCCGTGATTTTCGTCGGCGTGTTCAGCGTGATGTTCTATTCGATCTGGAAGCACCGCAAGTCGGTGGGCCACAAGGCCGCCAATTTCCATGAGTCCGTGACGGTGGAAATCGTCTGGACGGTGGTGCCTTTCATCATCGTGATCCTGATGGCGCTGCCGGCGACCAAGATGGTGGTGGCCATGAAGGACACCAGCAATGCCGACCTGACCATCAAGGCCACCGGTTACCAGTGGAAGTGGGGCTACGACTACCTCAAGGGTGAAGGCGAGGGCATCGGCTTCATCTCCAACCTGGACAGCGCGCACCGCGCCATGTCCGAGTCCGGCAAGCCGGCTCCGACCGACGACTACCTGCTGAAGGTCGACAACCCGCTGGTCGTTCCCGTGGGCAAGAAGGTCCGCATCATCACCACCGCCAACGACGTGATCCACGCCTTCATGGTGCCGGCCTTCGGCATCAAGCAGGACGCCATCCCCGGCTTCGTGCGCGACACCTGGTTCCGTGCCGAGAAGACCGGCGATTTCTACGGCCAGTGCGCCGAGCTGTGCGGCAAGGAGCACGCCTACATGCCCATCCACGTGAAGGTGCTGTCGGCTGAAGACTATTCCAAGTGGGTGGACGGCGAGAAGAAGAAGCTGGTCGCCAAGGCGGATGATCCGAGCAAGGTCTGGACGAAGGACGACCTGGCCAAGCGCGGCGAGAAGGTCTATGCCGCCAACTGCGCTGCCTGCCACCAGGCCAACGGCAAGGGCGCTGGCCCGATCAAGGCGCTCGACGGCTCTGCCATTGTTCTGGATGCTGACAAGAGCAAGCAGATCGCTGTGGTGCTGGGTGGGGCGGCCAACGGCGCCATGCCGGCCTGGAAGCAGCTGAGCGACACCGAGATCGCCGCTGTGATCACCTACACCAAGAACAACTGGTCCAACAAGACCGGCCAGCTGGTTCAGCCCGCTGACATCAAGACTGCTCGCAAATAACCAGCCGTCAAACGCATAGAAGTATTGAGAAGGAAATCAGGATGAGTGCCGTTCTAGACCATCACGATCACGCCCATGACGACCACCACCATGCCCCCACGGGCTGGCGTCGCTGGGTGTTTGCGACCAACCACAAGGACATCGGTACGCTGTACCTGCTGTTCAGCTTCACGATGCTGATGTTGGGTGGCGTGCTGGCGCTGCTGATCCGTGCCGAGCTGTTCCAGCCCGGCCTGCAGGTGGTGAACCCCGAACTGTTCAACCAGCTGACCACCATGCACGGCGTGATCATGGTGTTCGGCGCCATCATGCCGGCCTTCGTCGGCTTCGCCAACTGGATGATTCCGCTGCAGATCGGCGCCTCCGACATGGCGTTTGCCCGCATGAACAACTTCAGCTTCTGGCTGCTGATTCCTGCCGGCATCATGGTGGCGGCCTCGTTCTTCATGCCCGGCGGCGCACCTGCTGCCGGCTGGACGTTCTACGCACCGCTGACGCTGCAGATGGGCCCCTCGATGGACGCCGGCATTTTTGCCCTGCACATCATGGGCGCCTCGTCCATCATGGGTTCGATCAACATCATCGTGACCGTGCTGAACATGCGCGCGCCCGGCATGACGCTGATGAAGATGCCGATGTTCTGCTGGACCTGGCTCATCACCGCCTACCTGCTGATCGCCGTGATGCCGGTGCTGGCCGGCGCCATCACCATGACGCTGACGGACCGCCACTTCGGCACCAGCTTCTTCAACCCCGCCGGCGGCGGTGACCCGGTGATGTTCCAGCACATCTTCTGGTTCTTCGGTCACCCCGAGGTGTACATCATGATCCTGCCGGCCTTCGGCATCATCAGCCAGATCGTCCCGGCCTTCTCGCGCAAGAAACTGTTCGGCTACGCCTCCATGGTGTACGCCACCTCGTCGATTGCCATCCTGAGCTTCATCGTCTGGGCGCACCACATGTTCACCACCGGCATGCCGGTGACGGGCCAGCTGTTCTTCATGTACGCCACCATGCTGATCGCCGTGCCGACGGCCGTGAAGATCTTCAACTGGCTGGCCACCATGTGGCGCGGTTCGATGACCTTCGAAACCCCCATGATGTTTGCCATCGGCTTCATCTTCGTGTTCACCATGGGCGGCTTCACCGGCCTGATCCCGGCCGTGGCCCCGATCGACATCCAGATCCAGGACACGTACTACATCGTGGCCCACTTCCACTACGTGCTGGTGGCGGGTTCGTTGTTCACCCTGTTTGCCGGCTTCTACTACTGGAGCCCGAAGTGGACCGGCGTGATGTACAGCGAAACACGCGGCAAGATCCACTTCTGGTGGTCGCTGATCTCGTTCAACGTCACCTTCTTCCCGATGCACTTCCTGGGCCTGGCCGGCATGCCGCGCCGCTATGCCGACTACCCGATGCAGTTCGCCGACTTCAATGCGGTGGCTTCCGTGGGCGCCTTCTTCTTCGGCTTCGCCCAGGTGTACTTCTTCTTCTTCGTCGCGCTGCCGGTCATGCGCGGCCAGGGCGCGAAGGCAGCGCAAAAGCCGTGGGAAGCCGCGGAAGGCCTGGAGTGGGAAGTGCCGTCGCCGGCGCCCTTCCATACCTATGAGAATCCTCCGAAGCTGGACGCTACGGCCACCCGCGTGATCGGTTGATCGAGACGAACTGGAACTAGGTCATGAAACCTGAAGAGCAAAAGAAAACCAATCTCCGGACCGGGCTGATCCTGCTGTCCGTGGTGCTGGTGTTTTTCTTCGGCTTCATGGCCAAGATGGTCCTGCTCGGCAAGTAAGAAGCGAACATGAGCCTGCGGCGCGAAAACGTCAAGATGGTGGGCAAGCTGGCCGTGGTTGCGGCCGGCATGTTCGGCTTCGGCTATGCGCTGATCCCGATCTACAAGCACATCTGCGAGATGACGGGCATCAACATCCTGGCGCTGGGCGAGCGTGACATCCGTGGCGGCCGGGCGACCCTGCCGGCGAATACGCAGGTCGACATGAACCGCACGATCACGGTGGAGTTCGACGCCAACGCACGTGGCCCCTGGAGTTTCCGGCCGGCCAAGCGTTCGCTCCAGGTGCACCCGGGTGAACTCGCGACCGTCATGTACGAGTTCGAGAACGTGCAGGACCGCCGCATGTCGGCGCAGGCCATTCCGAGCTATGCACCGCGGCAGGCCTCAGCCCACTTCAACAAGCTGGAGTGCTTCTGCTTCAACGAGTACACGCTCGAGCCGGGTGAGAAGAAGGAGTGGCCGGTCGCTTTCGTGATCGACCCCAAGCTGTCCAAGGATGTGACCACGATCACCTTGTCCTACACCTTCTTTGAAGTCGGCAGCAGGACGCCACCTGCTCCCGGAACGCCGGCTGGCAAGACGGCGGCCCGGGCCGTTTCGGGAGTGGGTGCATGAAGGGCGAGAAACCGGCCATGCCCAAGGGCTCGTTTGCGCACACGGTCAAGGCCGTGGCCTGGTCCTTTCTTGGCGTGCGCAAGAACAGCGGCTTCCAGGAAGACATTGGACGCCTGAACCCCTTCCACATCATTGCGGTGGGGATCATCGGGGTCCTGGTTTTAGTTGTGAGTTTGATTGCATTGGTGAACTGGATCGTGGCCTAGAGGGCCGGGATTCCGTTGACAGGAAAAATTGAAGAGAACCGGAAGGAATGGAGCAAAAATGAGTTCGACAACACACGGCAGCACCCCGTATTACTTCGTGCCCGGCCCCTCGCGCCATCCCGTCATGGCGGCGATCGGCCTGTTCTTCGTCATCTACGGTGCCGGCCAGTGGATCAATGGCGCTGATTGGGGCAAGTACTCCCTGTTCGCCGGCCTGGCCTGGTGGCTGGTGGTACTCTACCAATGGTTCCGTGATGCCGTGAGCGAGAGCGAAGGCGGCCAGTACGGTCACAAGATTGACCTGTCCTACCGTTGGAGCATGACCTGGTTCATCTTCTCCGAAGTGATGTTCTTCGGGGCCTTCTTCACCGCCCTGTGGTGGGCCCGTTCCCATTCGGTGCCGCAACTCGGCAGCCTGGAGAACGCGCTGCTCTGGCCTGACTTCAAGGCGGTCTGGCCGAGTGTTGCCGCTGGCATGACGGCTTCGCCGGCTGGCACGATCGAGCCCTTCCAGACCATGGGTCCGTTCTGGCTGCCGACGATCAATACCGCCCTGCTGTTGAGCTCCGGCGTGACGCTGACGATCGCCCACCACGCTCTGCGTGACGGCAACCGCAGCAAGACCATCGGTTTCATGTGGATCACCGTCCTGCTGGGCATCACCTTCCTGTTCGTGCAGGGTTACGAGTATGCACATGCCTACAGCGATCTGAACCTCAAGCTGTCGTCCGGCATCTTCGGTTCGACCTTCTTCATGCTGACCGGCTTCCACGGCTTCCACGTGTTCGTCGGCATGCTGATGCTGCTGTTCATCACCCTGCGTCTGCAGAAGGGCCACTTCACGGCCGAGCGCCACTTCGGTTTCGAAGGCGCTGCCTGGTACTGGCACTTTGTGGACGTGGTCTGGCTCGGCCTGTACATCCTCGTCTACTGGATGTAATCGGGGCGGCTACTGCGCGGGCTTGATCCGTCGTTGCGGGGCCTGTCGGGAAATCCTCACGTACCTTCAAGTACGTTCCGGTTTCCCTCCAGCCGCGCCTAGGCTGAAGCCCGCTCGCTACGCCGCTTTGTGGCGTGCGAGCCGACAAAAACAAAAGCCGCTTCGAGCGGCTTTTGTTTTTGTGTGTAATGAGTTTACCGGCTTGGCGGAATGCCGGTGGGCTGGATGTAGCCGAGCTGCCAGGCAATCAGGATACAGACGAAAATCAGGATGGAAAAGCCGACCCGGAAGGCCAGGGCCCGGGCCATGTTGCTGCTCTTGGGTTTGCCGTCGCGGCCGTCCTTCATCATGAAGAACAGGGCCGAACCCAGGCTGGCGAGGATGGCCAGGAACGCAAGCGCAATCAGGTATTTCATGAATGGGATTATCGCGTGACTGCACGAATGAGTGAGCACATCAGATTCTGGCTGGTGACCGTTCTGGCCCTGTTGGCGGTGCTGGCCACGGCCGAGCTCGGGCGCTGGCAACTGTCGCGCGCTGCAGCCAAGGAGGCGTTGCAGGCCAGCATGGATGCGCGTGCCACGGCGCCTGTGCTGGATGGCATGAGCCTGCGTCACGATGGGGATGCGGATGTGCTGCTCCATCGTCGCGTTGTCGCGCGCGGGCAATGGCTGGCCGACCGGACGGTGTTTCTGGACAACCGGCAGATGAACGGGCGCGTGGGCTTCTTTGTGCTGACACCGCTGAGGCTGGAGGACAGCGACACGGCGGTGCTGGTGCAGCGCGGCTGGGTACCGCGTAACTTCGAGGACCGGTCCCGTATCCCCGTGGTCCAGACCCCGGCGGGGCCGGTGGTGGTTCAGGGGCGGATTGTCCCCCCGCCGGCCAAGCTCTATGAGATGGGCGCGGTCGAGTCGGGGCCGATCCGGCAAAATCTCGATCTGGCACAGTTCAGGACCGAGACCGGTTTGCCGCTGGCAGCGGTTTCCATTCAGCAGACGGATGCCGCCGCCGACGGGCTGGCGCGCGACTGGCCGCGCGGCAACACCGGTGTCGACAAACATTACGGCTACGCATTCCAATGGTTCGGGCTCAGTGCCCTGATTGCACTACTTTATGTCTGGTTCCAAATTGTCAGAAGATTCATCCAACGCAAGCCGGCCTGACGCCGCCGCAGATCACCTGCTCGGGCTCACCGTGTATGCCATGCCCGAGCCAGGGGCCGCCATGGCCGAGGAGGCACGGCGTACCCGTCTTGGCCGCTGGAAGATGATCGCTGTGCTGCTGGTGTGCGCAGCGCCGGTGATCGCTTCCTACTTCACCTATTACGTGATCCGGCCCGAAGGGCGGCGCAATTTCGGCGAGCTCGTTGATCCGCAGCGTCCCTTGCCCGATCAGGTGGCGACCGACCTGGCCGGCAAGACCGTCAATCTGCGTGAACTCAAGGGGCAATGGCTGCTGGTGAGTGTGGGCAGCGGCCACTGCAATGACGCCTGTGTCCAGCAGCTCTACCTGCAGCGCCAGATGCGCGAGGGCTTGGGCAAGGACAAGGATCGCATGGACCGGGTCTGGCTGGTGAGCGACGAGCAGCCGGTTGCACCGGCCATGCTGCCGGGCCTGCAGGAGGCCACCGTGCTGCGTGTGCCGCAAGCCGAGTTGGCGCGCTGGCTGGAGCCGGCGGCAGGCCATGCGTTGTCCGAGCACCTGTATGTGGTGGATCCGCTGGGCAACTGGATGCTGCGCTTTCCGGCCAATCTGGACGTGGCCACCGCAGCCAAGGCCAAGCGCGATCTGGAGCGGCTGATGCGTGCCTCCAGTTCCTGGGACCAGGCCGGGAGGTAAACGCCTATGAACGCTTCCACGCTGTACGACCTGTCGCCGGCCATCCGGCTGATGCTGATGGGGCTGGTGCTGGCGCTCGGTCCACTGGCCTGGGTCTGGTTGCGCAACCGCCAGGCATCGCGTGCGCATCGACTGCAGGCGCTGACCGTACTCACGCTGTTCCTGACCTTCGACCTGGTGCTGTTCGGTTCCTTCACGCGCCTGACCGACTCCGGCCTGGGCTGCCCCGACTGGCCCGGCTGCTACGGCAACGCCAGCCCGGTGGGTGCCCATGCCGAAATCAGTGCCGCGCAGCAGGCCATGCCCACCGGGCCGGTGACCCACGGCAAGGCCTGGGTCGAGATGATCCATCGCTACCTGGCCACCAGCGTTGGCGTGCTGATTCTGGTGCTGGCGATCGTGAGCTGGATCGAGCGCACGCGCCAGCAGGCATCCGGCAGCGTCAATCCCTGGTGGGCGACGTGGACGCTGGTCTGGGTCTGCGTCCAGGGTGCCTTCGGTGCGCTGACGGTGACCATGAAGCTGTTCCCCGCCATCGTGACGCTGCACCTGCTCGGCGGCCTGCTGCTGCTGGCCTTGCTGTGCGTGCAGGCCGTGCGCTATGCACAGATGCACGACGCCACGGCTTGCGTTGACGTGAGTCCGGCGCTGCGCCGCCTGCTGGTGCCGGGCCTGATGCTGCTGTGGCTGCAGATCGCACTGGGTGGTTGGGTCAGCACCAATTACGCGGTGCTGGCCTGCACGGAATTCCCCACCTGCCAGGCCAGCTGGTGGCCGGAGATGAATTTTGCCCAGGGCTTCGAGCTCTGGCGCGAACTCGGCCTGACCCGTGATGGCCAGCACATCAGTTTTACTGCGCTCACCGCCATCCACTACGTTCACCGCCTCGTGGCCTATGCCGTGATCGCCCTGCTGGTCGCACTGGCCTGGCACATGCGCGCGGTGCCGGCCTGGCGTCGTGCCTCGCGCTGGCTGACGGCGCTGCTGCTGCTGCAGTTCCTCACCGGGCTGAGCAACGTGGTGCTGGATTGGCCGTTGCTGGCGGCCGTCTTGCACACCGGCGGCGCCGCTGCCCTGGTGGTTGTGCTGACCTGGTGTCTGGCCAGCATCCGCCCCGCGGGCCAGACCGCCGACCCCTCTGTTTCGAGTATCTCCGCATGAGTGTTCTGTCTACTTCGTCTCCGCCCTCCGTGTTCAGCCAGTTCTATGCGCTGATGAAGCCACGCGTGATCCAGCTCATCGTCTTTTGCGCGCTCATCGGCATGGTGCTGGCCGTGCCCGGCCTGCCGGGCTGGCGCGAGCTGCAGCGCATGCTGATGGCCTGTGCCGGCATCTGGCTGGTGGCCGGCGCGGCCGCCGCTTTCAACTGCATCGTCGAGAAGGGCATCGATGCCAAGATGAAGCGCACCGCCTGGCGGCCTACCGCCAAGGGCGAGTTGAGCGACGTGCAGACCCTGCTGTTCTCGGCCGCGCTGTGCGCCGCAGGCTCGGCACTGCTGTATGTCTGGGTCAACCCCTTGACGATGTGGCTGACCTTTGCCACCTTCGTCGGCTATGCGGTGATCTACACCGTGATTCTCAAGCCGCTGACGCCGCAGAACATCGTCATCGGCGGCGCCTCGGGCGCCATGCCGCCGGTGCTGGGCTGGGCCGCCATGACGGGCGACGTGGGTCCCGAGGCGCTGATCCTCTTCCTCATCATCTTCCTGTGGACGCCGCCGCACTTCTGGGCACTCGCGCTGTACCGCGTGGAGGACTACCGCAAGTCCGGCCTGCCCATGCTGCCGGTGACGCACGGCAACGCCTTCACGCGCCTGCAGATTCTGCTTTACACGCTGGTTCTGTTCGCCGCCTGCCTGATGCCCTTCGTCTACCGCATGAGCTCCTGGATCTACCTGGCCGCCGCCGTTGTGCTCAACATCGGCTTCTTCCTGTACGCTTGGCGCTTGTGGCGCAACTACTCGGACGATCTGGCGCGCAAGACCTTCCGCTTTTCCCTGATCCACCTGAGCGTGCTGTTTGCGGCGCTGCTGCTCGACCACTACCTGCTGTAACGCATCATGAGCAAACGAAACACTCTTAAATTGATAGCATTCAGCGCCCTTTTGACAGGGTCCATGGCGTTATTGAGTGCCTGTTCCGATGACAGGCCGAAGTTTGCCGCGATCGACATTACCGATGCCGACTACGCCCGTGACTTCCAGCTGACCGATCACAATGGCCAGCCGCGCAGCCTGAAAGACTTCCGCGGCAAGATCGTCGTGCTGTTCTTCGGCTACACCCAGTGTCCGGATGTCTGTCCGACTTCCATGACCGAACTGGTCGAGGTCAAGAAATTGCTGGGTGCCGATGGCGACAAGCTGCAGGGTTTGTTCGTCAGCATCGATCCGGCGCGCGACACGCCTGAACTGCTCAAGGCCTACATGGCCAACTTCGACCCGACCTTCCTCGCGCTGTACGCCGGTTCGCCCGAGAAACTGGCCGCACTGGCCAAGGACTACAAGGTCTACTACAAGAAGGTCGACGGCAAGACACCCACCAGCTACACCATGGACCATTCGGCGGGCAGCTACATCTACGACGCCGAGGGACGGTTGCGCCTGTATACCCGCTATGGCAGCGGTGCGCCGGCGATGGCATCGGACATCAAGCTTCTTTTGCAGCAGAAATAGTTTTCTTTGTCAGGAGCCTGACGGGACCGGCTCGGCTACCCTGTCAGGTACGCAAGGAGAAACTACTCCGCCTTGATGGAACGATCCGCAATGATCTTGCCCAGCACCGCGTAATCCGTCCGCATCCGGTTCGCCAGGCCTTCCGCAGAAGTGCCCGCCACCTGCCAGCCCTGCTGGAACAGCTTCTGCCGCACCTCCGGCGTGCGGGCAATCTCGCTGAATAGTTTGGACAGTTTGGTGACCACCGGCTTGGGCAGCGAAGCCGGGCCGGCCACGCCGTTCCAGATCTCGAGCTGGAAGTCCTTCACACCGGCTTCGGCCAGACTCGGCACGTCCGGCACCAGCGTGCTGCGCCCGGCGGAGGTGAGGCCCAATACCCGGATCTTGCCGGCGCGCGCCTGCGCCAGCGCCAGGCCCGGCGGCAGCATGGAGAGCTGGATCTGGCCGCCGATCATGGCGGTGACCACTTGCGGGTAGCCGGGGTAAGGCACGTGGACCGGGGCCATGCCGGTGCGTGCTTTCAGCAGTTCCATGCCGATGTGGCCGACCGTTCCGACGCCGGGTGAACCGTAGCTCCAGGTGGTGCCGCTGGCGCGCGCGGCGGCCAGAAACTCGACTGCACTGCTGCCCGGCGCATGGGCCGGTGCAGCCAACACCAGCGGCGCAGTGCCGATCAGGCTGATCGGGGCCAGATCCCTGGCCGGGTCATACGGCGTCTTGGGATTGAGCAGCTTGGCAATGGTGAGGTTGCCGTTGATCATGACGCCGATGGTGTGCCCGTCCTTGGCCTTGGCCACCAGGTCGGCTGCGATGTTGCCGCCGGCGCCAGGCCGGTTTTCGACGATCACCGGCTGGCCCAGCGCCTTGGCCAGCGGCTCGGCCAGGGTGCGTGCCACCAGATCGGGCGAGGTGCCGGCCGGGAAGCCGACCAGGATCTTCAGCGGCTTGCTGGGCCATGCTGCCGAATCAGATGATTTTTGGGCACTGGCCCCCGTGGATAGGGCGCTGATTGCTATCAAAAGAAGAGCGCGTCGCAGCGAGGTGCGGGTGAGAGTCATCATCCGGTTCTCCAATGAAGAAGGCCCCTGACTCTCGGCAAGTCAGGGGCCTGTTGAGGCGTCAGCCAAGATCAGGCGTATTCTGCCAGTGCTGCTTTCATTTTTTTCATCGCTGCCACTTCGATCTGGCGGATGCGCTCGGCGCTCACGCCGTACTCGGCGGCCAAGTCGTGCAGCGTCATGCCGCCCGAGTTGTCGTCGTTCACCTTGAGCCAGCGCTCTTCCACGATGCGGCGGCTGCGCGGGTCCAGCACCTCCAGGGCGGCGGCGATGCCGTCGCTGGCCAGCACGTCGCGCTGGTGCGCCTCGATCATGGCGGTGGGTTCGTGGCTGGCGTCGGCGAGATACGCAATCGGGCCAAAGCTCTCTTCGCCGTCATCGGCCGGGCCGGGGTCCAGCATGACGTCACCCCCCATGAGACGGGTCTCCATCTCGATGACTTCCTCGCGCTTCACGTTCAACTCGCGCGCCATCAGGTCGATCTCGTGCTCGCTCAAGGTGTCGCGGTGGGTGGCCGCGTCCGCGGCGGCGGCATCGGCCTTGTAGCCCTGCTTCTTGGAGCGCAGGTTGAAGAACAGCTTGCGCTGGGCCTTGGTCGTGGCGACCTTGACCATGCGCCAGTTCTTCAGGATGTATTCATGGATCTCGGCCTTGATCCAGTGCAGCGCGTAGCTCACCAGACGCACACCCTGGTCGGGGTCGAAGCGTTTGACGGCCTTCATCAGGCCGACATTGCCTTCCTGGATCAGGTCGCCATGCGGCAGACCGTAGCCCAGGTACTGGCGCGACACCGAGACCACCAAACGCAAGTGAGAGAGCACCAACTTACCTGCGGCCTCAATGTCTCCACTGTCGCGAAACTTGCGCGCAAACTCCTGCTCTTCCTCCTGGGTGAGCATGGGCAGGCGGTTGGCAGCCGTGATGTAGGCGTCCAGATTGCCCAGGGGCGGTACCAGTGCCCACGGATTGGCCACCGTCAGTGCAGAACCAGAAACTCCAGTTTGAAGGGTCATACCAGAACTCCTCTTTGTCATGTTTCTAATATTAGCACTCTCTTGGTTTGAGTGCTAATCCCCGGCTTCCATCAGGATGATGACGGGATCGCCATGGTCCATCAAGGGAACTTATACTGTATGTATGATCAGTATCGATTCAATAAGTTCCCCAGTTTCAATGGCACCGGCAGCCCGTTGCCTGCCGGCCCTGGTCGGCAGCGTGCGTGCTGGTTTTCCGTCGCCGGCGGAGGACCTGGGGGCGCAAGCGATCGACTTGACACAGGTGCTCATCACTCACCCGCAGGCCACCTTTCTGCTGCGCGCCCGTGGGACATCGATGGTGGAGGCCGGCATCTTCGACAACGACATCCTGGTGGTCAACCGGGCCCTCCAGCCGCGGCATCGCCACATCGTCGTGGCGGTGGTGGAGGGTGAATTCACGGTCAAGACATTGATCCGGCAGCCTGCAGGCATTCGCCTGCAGGCTGCCAACCCGGCTTTTGCCGACATCGTGCCGGTGCCCGGGCAGAGTCTGGAAATCTGGGGGGTGGTGACCGCGGCCATCCGGCAGTTTGTCGCCTGAGTCCAGCCCATGTACGCCCTGATCGACGGCAACAACTTCTATGTGAGTTGCGAGCGCGTGTTCCGGCCCGACCTGAACGGGCGTCCGGTGGTGGTGCTGAGCAATAACGATGGCTGTGCCATTTCACGCAGCAACGAGGCCAAGGCCTTGGGCATCCGCATGGGGGCGCCCTGGTACCAGATCCGGCCGATGGCGCAAAGCCACGGTCTGGTGGCGCTGTCGGCCAACTTCGCGCTGTATGGCGACATGTCCGACCGCATGATGAGCCTGCTGGCTGCCTGGGGGCCGCGGCAGGAGGTCTACTCCATCGACGAGTGCTTTGTCGATCTGACCGGCATGCCTGGCGAGTTGACCCAGCACGGCCACCACCTGCGCGAACAACTGCTGCAGTGGCTTGGCATTCCCTGCGGCATCGGCATCGGGCCGACCAAGACCCTGGCCAAGCTGGCCAATGTGATCGCCAAGACAGCCGAACTCCAACCGGGCCGCTACCCGGCGCATCTGGCCCAGGTGTGCCATCTGGGGGCGCTGTCGCAAGAGGCGTTGCGGGACATCCTGGCGGCCACCGAGGTGGGCGATGTCTGGGGTGTCGGCCGGCGGCTGAGTGCGCAACTCGGGAGTTGCGGCATTCACAGTGCCCTCGATCTGGCGCAGCTTGACCCGGCCGCGGTCCGGCGCCGCTGGTCGGTGGTGCTGGAGCGGACCGTGCGCGAGCTGCAAGGTGTGGCCAGTATCGAACTGGAGGAGAGCGGTAGCGGCAAACGGCAGATTGCCGTGACCCGTTCTTTCGGCCAGCCGGTGACGGCGCTGTCGGACCTGGAGGAGGCGGTGACGGTATTCGCCAGCCGTGCTGCTGAAAAGCTGCGGCGCCAGCACGGCGCGGCGGCCCAGGTGCTGACGTACATCCGAACCAGCCCATTCCGGCAGGCGGCGCAGTACTCGCACTCCAGCGTGGTGCCGCTGCAGCGGCCGAGCGCCGACACGGCGGCCATCGTGCGCGCGGCCCTGGCCGGCTTGCGCGCCGTCTATCGGCCGGGGTTCAGTTATGCCAAAGCAGGGGTACTGCTGCTGGACCTGCAGGCCAGTTCGGTGCAGCAGGCTGAATTCGGGTTCGACGCTGACGTACCCGTCCATCCTCAGGGAGGACGGCTGGGCAAGGTGCTCGACCGCCTGAACCGGCGCTATGGCCAGGACACGGTCTTTCTGGCCAGCGCCGGGCTGGGCGGGGCGCGGCGTGTATGGTCGATGAAGCAGGAGCATCGTTCTCCGCGCTACACAACTTGCTGGAAGGAGCTGCCCGTTGCTCACGCCTGAGATGGTGTTTATCAGTTCATGTTTTTTGAATTCAATCAACAATTCTGTTCAAAAACAAAAAATCGAGGACGGCCTAAACTTTCTCCATGTCATCGCCCAATACATCTCCCGAACGCTATGGCCTGACGGCCATCGTGCTGCACTGGCTGCTGGCGATCGCATTGATCGGCCTGTTTGCGGTCGGTGTGTACATGACCGGCTTGCCGTTCTCGCCGCAGCGCCTCAAGCTCTACAACTGGCACAAGTGGGCCGGGGTCACGATTCTGGCCCTGTCGTTGCTGCGCCTTCTGTGGCGCCTGACGCACCAGCCGCCGGCGCTGCCGCCCGCCATGGCGCAGGCGATGCCGCGTTGGCAGCACTGGGCGCACCACGGCACGCACCACGCGCTGTATGGGCTGTTCTTCGCCGTGCCGCTGCTGGGCTGGGCCTACAGCTCGGCGGCGGGTTTTTCCATCGTGCTGTTCGGCGTGTTGCCGTTGCCGGATTTCGTGGCGACCGACAAGGCGCTGGCTGAAACGATCAAGCCTTGGCATGAAGTCAGTGCCTACGTCATGGCTGGGCTGGTACTACTGCACGTGGCAGCTGCGCTCAAGCACCAGTTGATCGATCGCGATGGCCTGATCGGCCGCATGTGGCCCGGCCGTCGTTGAAATTTTTTCAAGGAGTTTTCATGAACCTTCGCCAATTCACCGTCAGTCTGTTGCTGGCAGCCGCCAGTCTGGGCGGATCCGGTGTCGTGCTGGCCCAGCAGAAGCTGGTGCCGGCACAAAGCGAGATCGTTTTCGTCAGCAAGCAGATGGGTGTGCCGGTCGAAGGCCGTTTCAAGCGCTTCGATGCGCAGATCAGCTTCAACCCCGCCAAGCCCGACACCAGCAAGATCGCCTTCACGGTGGACACCGGCAGCGCCACGCTGGGCGTGCCCGAGACCGATGCCGAATTGCCCAAGCCCATCTGGTTCAACGTGCCCAAGTTCCCGCAGGCAACCTTCCAGTCCAGCGGCGTCAAGGGGCTGGGGGCCGGCAAGTTCGAAGTGGCCGGCAAGCTCAGCATCAAGGGCTTCAGCCGCGATGTGGTGGTGCCGGTGACGCTGACGCAAAACGGCGCAGCGACCACCGCCACGGGCACTTTCTCGCTCAAGCGCCTGGCATTCAAGATCGGCGAGAACGAGTGGTCCGACACCTCCATGGTGGCCGACGACGTGCAGGTCAAGTTCAAGCTCGCGCTCACCGGCGTGGGCAAGCTGTAATCATTTTTTCAACCCTTCAAACGAGGAGTCTTTCTCATGCGCCAATCCAAGTTCGCTTTTGCTGTCATTGCTGCTGCCACTCTGCTGGCCGGCGTGGCCCAGGCCCAGACGGCCACCTACGCCATCGACCCGACCCACACCTTCGCGACCTTCGAGATCAGCCATTTCGGTGCCTCGGTCAACCGCGGCCGTTTCGACAAGAAGGAAGGCTCGGTGCAGTTCGACAAAGCCGGCAAGAGCGGCAAGGTGGAACTGACGATTGATGTCACCTCCATCAACACCGGCACCGCTGCCTTCGACAAGCACCTGCAGAGCGCCGACCTGTTCGACACCGCCAAGCACCCGACTGCCAAGTTCGTGGCCGACAAGTTCAGCTTCAACGGCGACAAGGTGAGCGAAGTGGCTGGCAGCCTGACGTTGCTGGGCAAGACCCAGCCCGTGACGCTGAAGGCCAATCAGTTCAACTGCTACCAGAGCCCCATGCTCAAGCGTGAAGTGTGCGGCGGCGATTTCGAAACCACCATTGACCGCACGGCTTTCGGCATGAACTACGGTGTGGACTGGGGTTTCCCCAAGAACGTGCGCCTGGTGGTGCAGGTCGAGGCCGTCAAGCAGTAAGTTGCTGACGACGACATCCCGAAGCCGGTCTGGCGTGCCAGACCGGCTTTTTCTTTGATCCTGCGCAAACCGGCGCGGGGCGACCGCTTGACATCCGTTTTTCACATGGATTTAATGGGAATCATTCTTATTCGTGTGTGAGTCGATATGTTTGAAGCACTGGTGATCGCCCTGCGTGAGGGCATCGAGGCCTTCCTGATCGTTGCCATTACCCTGGCCTACCTGCGCAAGACGGGCCGTGCCGCCTTGGCGCCAGCGGTCTACATCGGCACCGCCTTGGCGCTGGTCCTGAGTGTGGTGGCGGCCGTGCTGCTGCGCGAGATGGTGGTTACGCCCTTGTATGAAGGGGCACTGGCGCTGGTGGCGGCCGTGCTGGTGATCACGATGATGGTCTACATGACCCGCGCTGCCAAGCATTTGCGTCGTGACATCGGCCACAAGATCGAGACCGCCGCGGCGCGCCACACGGGCGTGGCATCGTTTCTTGCGATTGCGGGCTTCACGTTGCTGATGATCACGCGCGAAGGCATGGAAACCGCCTTCATGATCGCCTCGCTCATGGGGCAGACCGACACCACCGCCATGACGGTGGGCGCTTTGCTGGGCGTGCTGCTGGCGGCGGCACTGGCCTGGGGCTGGTCGCGCTATGGCCAGCGCATCAATCTGGGCCGCTTCTTCCAGGTGACGACGATCTTCCTGGGGCTCTTCATCGTCCAGCTGACGATCTATGCCTTCCATGAATTCACGGAAGCCGGCGTGCTGCCGCTGGACAACGCCTACTGGCACATCGCCACCGAGCCTTACGGACCCGAAGGCCAGTACGGTGCCTGGCTGTCTTACGCCCTGGTACTGATTCCGCTCGGCTGGCTGCTGCAGGCCTTCTGGCGCGACCGCGCTGCCGTGCAGACGCGGTCGTAGTGCCGCTTACCAGCGGATACCGACTTTCTCGAACAGCTTGCTCAGCACGAACAGCGGACCGACCCAGAGGTACTGGATGTCCTCGAAGAAGGACGGCTTCTTGCCTTCGAGCTTGTGGCCGATGAACTGGAAGATCCAGGCCACGACGAAGATGCTCACGCACAGCACCAGGCGCTGCTCGCCCATGGCATGCACCAGGGCCAACACCAGCGTCGAGCCGGCCAGCATGGTGATGAAGAACACCAGCGACAGCCGCACGTAGTAGACCATGCTGGCGCCGATGAAGGCGTAGGCGGCCAGCGGATGCGCTTCATAGATCAGGCCGACCAGGCTGAGCATGATCAGCGGAATGGCGATGAAGTGGATCAGTTCGTTGGTCGGGTGCCGGTGGCTTTCGCTGTAGTGGGCCAGCAGCTGGTCGACGCGGCGCGCATTGGCGGGTGCTTCCTGGGCGGCAGTGTTCATGGGAGTCTCCTTGAAATTTTGTTGTGCGCGCATTCTCGCACTGGTGCCGCCGGTGCGCCAGCGGTGCAAGCACTGATGGCGTACGGCAGGGGGTAGAGAGCCGGCTGGGCTATAGTGCCGCGCATGCACGTACCGCCGCTGCGCCAGCCGCAATTCATCCAGCTGCATCAGGAAGACCGTGCGGCCGTGCGCGCCGAACTGGCTGCCGGCCTGCTGGTGCAGCCGGCCAGTCTGGCGCCGAAGTACCTGTACGACCCGCTGGGTTCGCGCCTGTTCGACGCCATTACCGAGTTGCCCGAGTACTACCCCACACGTACCGAAGCGGCCCTGCTGGCGGAACATGGTGAAGCGATCGCGCGGCAAATTCCGCGCGGCGCCACGCTGGTCGATCTGGGGGCCGGCAACGGCGAGAAGGCGGCGCGCCTCTTCGGCCTGCTGCAGCCCGCGCGCTATGTGGCGGTGGACATCTCGGTGGACTTCCTGCGCAACGCGCTGCAGTGCCTGCAGCGGCAGTATCCCGCGCTCGACATGCTGGGCGTGGGGCTCGATTTCTCCGCAGCGCTGGACCTGCCGTCCGAGCTCGGGGCCGGGCCGCGCCTGCTGTTCTACCCGGGTTCGAGCATCGGCAATTTCACGCCTCGGCAGGCGCTGGATTTTCTGCGTCAGGCGCGCGCGGCCACCCAGGGCGGCGGCCTGCTGATCGGTGTCGATCTGGTCAAGCCGCGGGAAGTGCTGGAGCCGGCCTACGACGATGCGCTCGGCGTCACGGCCGCCTTCAACAAGAACCTGCTGCTGCACGTCAACCGCCTGATCGGCAGCGACTTTCGCGTGCAGGACTGGCAGCACCTGGCCTTCTTCAACACCGGGCATTCGCGCATCGAGATGCATCTGCAGGCCGTGCGCGATCTGACGGTGCGCTGGCCGCAGGGTGAACGCCGTTTCGCGGCGGGTGAGCGCATCCACACCGAGAACTCCTGCAAATACCAGGTGCCGGACTTCGACGCCTTGCTGCAGGAGGCCGGTTTCAGCCAGACCCAGGTCTGGACGGACGCGCATGGCTGGTTTGCCATGTTCTGGGCGCAGGGCTGAGATGACCTTGCCGCTGGTCCTCATCGTCAGCCCAGCGCTGGCCGATGCCAACAACGGCAACTGGCAGACCGCCTGGCGCTGGTCGCGCCTGCTGGCGGGGCACTACCGCACCCGAATCGTCAAGGACTGGCAGCCCGGTCAGGAAGAAGGTGCCGTGGCCATGCTGGCATTGCATGCACGCCGTTCGGCGGCCTCGGTCCAGGCGTGGGCGCAGGCACATCCGGGCCGCGGCTTGGGGCTCGTGCTGACCGGCACCGACCTCTACCGCGACATCCATGAAGATGCTGCTGCCCAGCGTTCGCTGGTGCTGGCACAGCAACTGGTGGTGCTGCAGGCGCAGGGGCCGCAGGTCCTGCCGCCGGTCTACCGCGGCAAGACGCGCGTCATCTTTCAGTCCACCACCCCACGCCGCAGCGTGCCGAAGACGGGGCGCCATCTGCGCGCCGTCATGGTGGGCCATCTGCGCGAGGAGAAGTCACCGCAGACCCTGTTCGAGGCGGCGCGTCTGCTCAGGCAGCGCGCCGACATCCGTATCGACCACATCGGCGCCGCACTCGACCCCGCCCTGGGCGAGCTGGCACAGCAGACTGCGGCAGCATGTCCGAATTACCGCTGGCTCGGCGGCCTGGACCATGAGGCGACCCGGCGCCACATCCAGCACGCCCATCTGCTGGTGCATGCCAGCCGCATGGAAGGCGGTGCGCACGCCATCATGGAGGCGGTCTGCAGCGGAACGCCGGTGCTGGCTTCACGCATCGCTGGCAACGTCGGCATGCTGGGCGAGGACTACGCCGGCTACTTCCCCTGGGGCGATGCGGCGGCACTGGCTGACCTGTTGCAGCGCAGCCGGGACGATGCCAGCATGATTGCGAGCTTGCGGGCACAATGCAGTCTGCGTGCGCCGCTCTTCGAGCCGGCCGCCGAGCGTGCCGCCCTGCTGGCACTGCTTCAAGACTTGATACACACACCATGACTGCCAATACCACCCCCAAGCCCGAACCTCGCCTGACCTCGCTTTCGCACGGCGGTGGTTGCGGTTGCAAGATCGCGCCCGGCGTGCTGTCGGACATCCTCAAGAGTGGTGTCGGCCTGCCGGTGCCGCCGGAGTTGCTGGTGGGCATCGAGACCGCGGACGATGCCGCCGTCTACCAGCTCAACGACGAGCAGGCGCTGATCGCCACCACCGACTTCTTCATGCCGATCGTCGACGATCCGTTCGATTTCGGCCGCATTGCTGCCACCAACGCCATCTCCGACGTCTACGCCATGGGTGGCAAGCCCATCATGGCGCTGGCGCTGGTGGGCATGCCGATCAGCGTGCTGTCGACCGATACCATCGGCCAGATCCTGGCCGGCGGCCAAGCCGTCTGCCGCGAAGCCGGCATCCCGATTGCCGGGGGTCACACCATCGATTCGGTCGAGCCGATCTACGGCCTGGTGGCCATGGGCCTGGTGCATCCCAAGCGCGTCAAGCGCAACGCCGATGCGCGCGCCGGCGACCGTCTGATCCTGGGCAAGCCGCTGGGCGTGGGCGTGCTGTCGGCTGCGCTGAAAAAAGAGCAGCTCGACGCCGCCGGCTACGCACAGATGATCGCCACCACGACCCAGCTCAACACGCCGGGGCCGGAACTGGCGGCGCTCGGCGGTGTGCATGCGCTGACCGATGTCACCGGCTTCGGCCTGGCCGGCCACGCGCTGGAGCTGGCGCGCGGTGCGCACTGCACGGTCGAGATCGACTGGGCGCGCGTGCCCCTGTTGCCGGGCGTGCGCGAACTCGCGGCGCAGGGCATGGTCACCGGCGCCTCCGGTCGCAACTGGGCTGGTTATGGCGCCGCCGTCACGCTGCCGGCCGGCTTCGCTGCCGTGGACCAGGCCTTGCTGACCGATCCGCAGACCAGTGGCGGCCTGCTGGTGTCGTGTGCTCCGGATTCGGTGGACGAGGTGCTGGCCATCTTCCATCGCCATGGTTTTGCCGCCGCAGCCGAGATCGGCACCGTGCTGCCGCAAGGCACCGCTGCCTTGCAGGTCCGATAAAGTCCCGGACCTGCAGCAGAGCAGGTTCAGCCAGATCGCTTCATGAACTCTTCGAGCGCTGCTGCGGGCAGCGGGCGGCTGAAGAGGTAACCCTGATAGGCGTGGCACCCCTGGCGTTGCAGGGCGTCCCGCTGCGCCACGGTTTCCACGCCTTCCGCGATGACAGCGAGCCCCAGACTCTCGGCCAGCACGATCACCATCCTGGCAATGGCCGCGTTGTTTGCGTCGTCGAGGATGTCCCCGACAAAGGTCTGATCAATCTTGAGCTGGTCCAGCGGCAACTGCTTGAGGTAGGACAGGGAAGAGTAGCCGGTGCCGAAGTCGTCCAGCGAGAAGCCAACGCCCCGGGCCTTGAGCGCGCTCATCTTGGTGATGACATCTTCGAAGTCGTACACCAGCACACTCTCGGTGAGCTCCAGCTTGAGGCGTTGCGGGTCGGCGCCGGTTTGTTCCAGTGCGTCCAGAACCTGCTGGACAAAATCGCTCTGCTGGAACTGGCGGGCGCTGACGTTGACGGCCACGCAGAGCGGTGCCAAATCAGCTTGGCTTGACCACAGAACCAGCTGCCTGCAGGCTTGTTCAAGAATCCATTTTCCCAGGGGCAGGATCAGGCCGGTATCTTCAGCCAGCGGAATGAACTGGGAGGGTGATACCAGCCCGCGCTGCGGATGCTCCCAGCGCACCAGGGCTTCCACGCCGATGATCTGTTCATCACGGTCGACCTGCGGTTGGTAGTGCAGCAGGAACTGCCCGTTTGTCAGTGCCTCGCGCAACTCCAGTTCCATCGTGACACGTGCTGTCACGATGGCCTGCATCTTCGGGTCGAAGAAACGGATCGTGTTGCGGCCGGCTGATTTGGCCTGGTACATGGCCAGATCCGCCCGTCGTAAAGGTTCGTCCAGGCTCTCTTGCCGCTCGCCGAACAGGGTCACGCCGATGCTCGGTGTGCTGCGGTAGGTCTGGGAGGAAAGCCGGTAGCTCTGGTTCAGGGCTGCGCGTATTTTCTCGGCCACGGCTTCGGCCTGGGTCGCTGCCTCCAGCGAGTTTTCGCTCAGGTCTTCCAGCATGACCACAAATTCATCGCCGCCGAGACGGGCGACCGTGCTGCTTTCCGGCACACAGCCGGTCAGGCGCCGCGCCACCTGCTGCAACAGATTGTCGCCCTTGTCATGGCCGTGGATGTCGTTGAGGATCTTGAAGTGATCGAGATCGATGAACAGCAGCGCGCCCATGCGCTGATACCGGAAGGCTGCCGTCTGCGCCTGTTCCAGCCGATCCATGAGCAGCCGGCGGTTGGGCAGACCGGTCAGGGGATCGAAGAAGGCCAGACTCTGGATCTGTTCGTCGGCGGCTTTGCGCTCCGTGATGTCGGTGACATAGGCCAGGATGCAGGAGACGCCCTCGATGTCGACGATTTCACCCGAAATGCTGATCTTGCGCTCGCTGCCGTTCTTGTGCATCCAGACGGTCTCGTAATCGACCAGATGACCCTTTGCCTGAATGGCTTCCAGCCAGCGCTGGCGTAGCATGGGCTCTGGCCAGATGCCGATTTCGAGCGTGGTCCTGCCGATCAGTTCATCCCTGGCCCAGCCGAAATCCCGGGTGTAGTTGTCGTTGACCTCAATGAAGCGACCTTCCCCTGCGGTGGCGATGGAGGCGGCCAGCGGACAGGATGTGAAGGCGATCGAGAACTTCTTTTCTGAAAGGCGCAGGCCCATCTCAGCCAGTTTGCGATCGGTGATGTCCTGCGTGATGCCGACGGCGCGCCCAACCGTGCCATCGTCAGCCCGCTCCATTTCCGCCTTCTGGCGGACCCACACAATGCTTTTGCCCCGCAGGATGCGGTGTTCGGAGTCGAAGTCGGCCTGGCCCTGCAGGGCCTTGCGCCAGGCCATTTGCAGAGGGTCCTGGTCATCCGGGTGGGTGCGCGCCAGATAGGCCTGATAGCTGCCGGTGGTTCCCTTGGGCAGACCGAAAATCCGGCAGGTTTCATCCGACAGCCGCATGGTGTCGGAGGCGAGGTCATAGACCCAGCTGCCGACCTTGGCGACGGCCTGCGCCTGGTACAGCTCCATCTTGACGCGTTCCAGATCGTGCGTGTGCCGGGTCAGATCGTCGTTGATGGTGTTCAATTCCAGCAGGCGATGCTTGTAGGCACGTATCAGGGAAATGATCAGCAGTGCCGAAAGAATGTAAACGCCGATCTGGACGATGCCATGGAGCAAAGGGGGCGCAGGCCTCGCTGTGGGCAACCAGCCGCGGTATTCTGCAATGATGAATCCCACCGTGATGGCGGAGGTCAGGAGGGTGGCGATGACGGTGGCCCGTGCGCTGACCAGCCAGCCAATCATCAGGATGAACAGGGGGTACGTGTAGTGGATGGGGGCCCTGATGCCGCCATTGAAGGAAACCATTGCCGTGACGGTCGTCCACGCCCCGAGTGCCAGGACGTTGAAGGCCGCTTGCGTGCTGCCCTGTCGCAGCTGGTACCACACGATCAGAGCCACCAGTGCGATAGGCACGGCGCCGATGATGCGTTTCATCTCGTCCGGGTAATAGACGACGATGACCAGACTGAAGATGAACGACCCGATCAGATCCGTCCAGATGGCGTACTTGAGAAAATCCTGCGAGGGCGCCCAGGTGATCGGGTTGTAGATATCTTCGCTGGCGCGATGATTCGACTGCTTCGGGTTGGAAATGTTCGAGCTCATGTCCTGCCAGCGATGCGTTTCTCTCCAGCGTTGCTCCCCTTCGGACCATGATAGCGAAGTTCCCGAACTGGACGCAATGCCAGTGGCAGGACCCGCCTGGGCAGCGGGTCCTGATGCGCGCAGGGGTGTTCAGGCCGGCAGGGCCTGTGCGAACTCGCGGACCCTCACCCCCGCCCTTTCCCGACGGGAGAGGGCGGGGCGGCACGTTCAGTGCCCCAGGGTCCCTGTGTCTTCAATGCGCGACCGGTTTGAACTGGGCATCGTCGAAATACCTGGCGTAATTGTCCAGCGCGTGGATCACCTTCACCGCGCCGTCCCGGCGCTTGGATTTTTTGGCCTTGCCGGCCATCTGTTCGGCCCCGGCGAGCAGGTCGGCGACGATCAGGTGCAGTTGCGCATCGGCTGTCGGCTCCAGCTTGCAATGGCTGACGATGTTGCCGACTTCACCTTCAACCTTGTGCGCCAGTGCGCTGTAGCCAGCGGCGCCCAGTTTGTTTTCGTGGATGTCGTGCCGCGATGCGTCAACGGCCTGGCGGATCTGCGCCATTGACTGGCGCAAGGCTTCATCGGTCTCCCATTTCTTGCCGGCATTGAGCTGCAGCTTGACAGCACCATGCGCCGAATGGGCTTCGTGCTCGTGTTGGCCGGCCGCGTAGCTGCCGCTGGCGAGTGACAGCCCGGCAAGCAGAAGAAGGGTTCCCAAGGCGCTCGTGGATTTGCGTGTCATTTTTCATCTCCGTTCAGGTGGGTGATGGCCGGGCTGCGCGCCGGATGCGTCGAAGTCCGGCCATCACCTGCTTGAACGAACGGGCGGCGCAAATGTTCCACCGTCCGGCCTGCGCCATCGCGCGGCGGGGTTATTCCCGGTGCAGTTGCTCGATCGTGGACGGGCCGACCGGCTGTGCCAGCAGCAGACGAGCCAGCTGTTCACGTTGTGCCGGATTCAGCAAGGCGCGCTCGGCCAGCAGCTGCCGGATGACCAGTTTCTGCTGCTCGTCCTGCAGTCGCGCAATGGCCGTGCGCTCGGCCTCGATCAGGGCCGGATCGGTGTTCTCGGCAAAGATGGCGCGGACCAGGCGATCACGGTGCTGGCGGATGTCCGTTGCGGTGGCCTCCAGCTGGCTGAGGAAAGCGGTCTCCGACGCGTGCCAGTGCTGCAGCTGCTCTGCGCTGAGCTGCAGGTGGCGCGGCAGGTTCAGGCCCGCAGCCGGGACGCTGGCCGGCACCAGCGCGCGGTAGGCGACGGCGCCGAGCACCCCCACATTGACGAAGAGGGAGAGCATGAGCGCGATGCGCAGAGAGTTCGGTTTCATGGGGTGATTCCCTTCACGTAACAGGCTTCAAAGCCGATGCACAGGCTGCCCGGTGGCATCGGGTCAAAGACACGCATCGCCGTCATGCGCGGGGTCGTGACTGCACTGGCCGTCACCAGTGTCGAGCCCATGAACAGGCCGACGGTGATCGACAGCGCCGCGCCCACGGCGACCGGCCACCAGCCGAGCGGGCTGAACCGGCGCGGTGTGGCGGGCCGGCGCGGCGTGTTGGCCAGGCGGCCTTCGATCACGCCGGCCAGATCGAAGCCCAGGGGCTCTTCCGGCAGGGCCTGGAAGCTGGCCGAGAGCGCTTGCAGTTGCGCGAACCGGGCGGCGCAGACCGGGCAAGTGGCGAGGTGGGCCGCAACGCGCTGCTGCGCACGGGCATCGAGTTCGCCGTCCAGATAGGCCGACAGCTGCGGCAGGTCGGGCGTGTGCCCTGGCGTTGTGTGTGCAGTCATCACGTTTCTCCTGCGTGGCGTTGGTAACTGGCCAGCACGGCGCTGCGGGCGCGGGCCAGGCGTGACTTGACGGTGCCCTCGGCGATGTCCAGGGTGCTTGCAATCTCGGTGTACGACAGGTCTTCGAGTTCGCGCAGCAGCAGGATCTCCCGGTGCTCGATGGGGAGTTCGTTCAGGGCGCGCTCCAGCAACGCGATGCCCTGTCGACCGGCCAGCAACTCGTCGGGCTGCGGCGCCGGGTCGGGCAGGGCGGGGTCTTGTTCGTCTGCAGCGAGTTCGGCGTAAGGCACGAAGGTGACGCGCTGCTGGCGGCGCAACAGATCGAGCGTGGTGTTGTGGGCAATGCGCAGCAGCCAGGTGCGGAATTGCGCCTGCGGCTGCCAGGCCGGCAGGGCCTGATAGGCTTTCATGAAGGTCTCCTGGGTCAGGTCCATGGCGTCCTCGCGCCTGCCGCTCAGACGCAGAATGAAACGGAACACCCGCTCCTGGTGCTGGCGCACCAGTGCCGCAAACGCGCGCGTGTCACCGGCCTGGGCGCGGGCGACAAGACCGGCTTCGGCGTCATCCGTCATTCAAGATCGTTCCAGAGCATTGGGCATCCCCCTTCAACGAACAGGTCGCGCAAAAGTTCCATGTCCGTGAACCAGACCCCCCATTCTGAAGGGTTCGGCACCCTGCTGGCCGGCGGGACGTGCGGGGGCCGCCGGCTCAGTTTTTGGGCAGCAGCATGGCCATGGTGATGCGCGAGACGCAGCTCATGTCGCCGGCCTCGTTGCGCAGATCGATCTGCCAGACCTGGGTGGTGCGGCCGATGTGCACCGGCCGGGCGGTGCCGGTGACCCAGCCGCTCTTGACGCCACGCAGGTGGTTGGCATTGATGTCCAGCCCCACGGCCTGATGGCCCTCGGGACTGGCAAACACGGCGCCGCAGGAGCCCAGCGTTTCGGCCAGCACCACGCTCACCCCGCCATGCAGCAGGCCGTAGGGCTGGCACGTGCGCTCGTCCACCGGCACGCGGGCGACGAGGTAGTCGTCGCCGACTTCCAGGAACTCAAGGCCGAGGTGTTCGCCGGCCGTGCGGTGCATGAGTCCGTTCAGGATCTCGACCGAGATGGGTTTTTTCCAGATTGATGGCATGGTGCAGGCCGGTCTAGGACAGCAGGGCTTGCGCGAACTCGCGCGCGCTGAAGGTTTCCAGCTCGTCGAGCTTTTCGCCCACGCCGATGAAGTACACCGGCACCGGCCGCTCGCGCGCAATCGCCGCCAGCACGCCGCCCTTGGCCGTGCCGTCGAGCTTGGTGACGATCAGGCCGGTGAGGCCCAGCGTGTCGTCGAAGGCGCGCACCTGGGCCAGTGCGTTCTGGCCGGTGTTGCCGTCGATCACCAGCAGCACCTCGTGCGGCGCCGTCTCATCGGCCTTCTGCACCACGCGCTTGATCTTCTTCAGCTCTTCCATCAGGTGCAGCTGCGTCGGCAGGCGCCCCGCCGTATCCACCAGCACCACGTCCTTGCCGCGTGCGCGGCCGGCACTGACGGCATCGAAGCACACCGCGGCCGGGTCGGCGCCTTCCTGGCTGATGATCTCCACCCGGTTGCGGTCGGCCCAGATCTCCAACTGCTCGCGCGCCGCAGCGCGGAAGGTGTCGGCCGCCGCCAGCAGCACGGTGGCGCCTTCGTTGGAGAGGTGGTGCGTGAGCTTGCCGATCGAGGTGGTCTTGCCGGCACCGTTGACGCCGGCCACCATGATGACGGTGGGCTGGTGCTCGCCGATCACCAGCGGCTTTTCCAGCGGCGCCAGCAGCTCGGCCAGGGCCTCGGCCAGCAGGTCCTTGACGGCGGCCGGCTCGGTGGTCTTGCTGTCCTTCACGCGGCGCTTGAGGTCTTCCAGCAACTGCTCGGTGGCCTTGACGCCGGTGTCGGCCATCAGCAGCGCGGCTTCCAGCTCCTCGTACAGCGCATCGTCGATCTGCGTGCCGGTGAACACCGTAGCAATGCTGGAGCCAGTCTTGCGCAGGCCGGCCGTGAGCTTGCCGAGCCAGGACTGGCGCGCCGGTGCCGCAACGGGTGCCACCGCCGGGGCAGCGGCCGACGTTGCCGGAGCTGTCACACTGGGAGCTACAGCGTCGGCGGGTGCCGGCGCAGGGGATTTCTTCTTGAAAAAACTGAACATGTGGGGCGTTCTTAGAATCCACCATTCTATGAAACGCATCCTTTCCCTTGTTTTCTGCGCTTTTCTGGGCCTTCCCGCCACCGCGCAAGGCCCGGCCAAAGCGGAACAATTCATCCTCGCCAACGGCATGACACTCATCGTCGCGCCCGACCGGCGTGCCCCCACCGCCGTGCACATGTTGTGGCTGCGCGTGGGGGCCATGGACGAGGTGGACGGCAACACCGGTCTGGCCCATGTGCTGGAGCACATGATGTTCAAGGGCACGCGCAAGCTGGGGCCCGGCGAGTTCTCGCGCCGCGTGGCCGCGCTGGGCGGGCGCGAAAACGCCTTCACCAGTCTGGACTACACCGGCTACTTCCAGCAGATCCCGGCCAACCGGCTGCAGGACGTGATGCAGCTGGAGGCCGATCGCTTTGCCAACAACCGCTGGTCCGACGCCGAGTTCCACAAGGAGCTGGAAGTGGTGAAGGAAGAGCGCCGCATGCGCACCGAAGACAACCCGCGCGCCCTGCTGTACGAGTCGCTCAACGCGGCCACCTTCCAGGCTGCGCCCTACCGTCGTCCGGTGGTGGGCTGGATGAGCGACCTGGAATCCATGACGCCTGACGATGCACGCGCTTTCTACCGCCGCTGGTACGTGCCGGCCAATGCGGTCGTGGTGGTGGCGGGCGACGTCGACGTGCCGCAGGTGCGGCGCCTGGCCGAGCAGACCTACGGCCGCGTTCCGGCCCGTGCCGTGCCGGCGCGCAAGCCGCGCAGCGAGCCGCTGCAGGGTGGGCTGCGCCGCATCGACGTCAAGGCGCCGGCCGAGCAGGCCTATGTGGCGCTGGCCTTCAAGGTGCCGGGGCTGGTGTCGCTCACCACGCCGACGGCGCAGGACGACGATGCGCTGGCGCTCACCGTGCTGGCCGCCGTGCTCGACGGCTACAGCGGTGCCCGGCTGGAGCGGGCGCTGGCCCAAGGTCAGGACCGCGTGGCCGATGGTGCCGGCGCCTCCAATGGCTTGATGGGGCGCGGGCCGCAGCTGTTCGTGCTCGACGGCGTGCCGGCCCAGGGCAAGACCGCGGCGCAGGTGGAAGCCGCCTTGCGCGAGCAGGTGGCGCGCGTGACACGCGAAGGCATCTCGGCCGCCGAGCTGGAACGCGTCAAGACCCAGTGGGTGGCCAGCGAGGTCTACAAGCGCGACTCACTGATGTACCAGGCGCGCGAACTCGGCAGCCAGTGGGTGCAGGGTTTGCCGCTGGATGCCAGCGAACGTCTGCTGGCGCGGCTGCGCGCGGTGACGGCCGAGCAGGTGCAGGCCGTGGCGGCGCGCTACTTCGGTGACGACCAGTTGACCGTGGCGCAGCTGCTGCCGCAACCGCTCGACCCCCATCGCCCGAAGCGCCAGCCTGCGGCCGGCAGCCGTCACTGAGGATACCGGATGTTTGCTATTAAAAACATAGCTTTTAGCGCAATGATGACGGCGTCTATGGCCATTTTTGGCTTGAATTCTGCGCAAGCGGCTTTGCCCATCCAGCACTGGAAGCAGGCCAACGGCGTGGCGGTCTACCTGGTGGAAAGCCCGGCCGTGCCGATGGTGGACGTGCAGGTCGATTTCGACGCCGGCAGCCGGCGCGACCCGGCTGACCAAGCCGGGCTGGCCAGCGTGACGGCCGGCATGACGGCCAAGGGCGTGCGCGCCGTGGGAAACGAGGCCGCGCTGGATGAAAACGCCCTGGGCGAGGCCTGGGCCGATCTGGGCGCCGCCTTCAGTGCCAGCGCCAGCAGCGACCGCATGAGCTTCTCGTTGCGCTCGCTCACCTACCCCGACCTGCTGGCGCGCGCCGTGGCGCTGGCGGCGCGCCAACTGGCCGAGCCTTCTTTTCCGCCCGAGGTGTGGGCACGCGAGCGCGAGCGCCTGGGGGCGTCCCTCCGCGAGGCCAATAGGCGGCCCGCCACCGTGGCGGCGCGCGCTTTCTCGCAGGGCGTCTACGGCACGCACCCCTATGGCTACGAGATGACCGAGGCAACGCTGGCCCGCATCAGCGTGGCCGACATGCAGGCGCTGCAGGCGCGCGCCGTGCGGCCCTGCGCGGCGAAGGTCAGCATCGTCGGCGCCGTGACGCGCGCGCAGGCCGATGCGCTGGTGACGCAACTGCTGGCGCGCCTGCCGGAGGGCGGCTGCACGGCGTTGCCGGCGGTGGGCGAGGTGGCCGCGCTCACGCAGGCCAGCGAACAGCACATTCCGTTCGATTCGGCGCAGGCCCATGTGCTGATCGGCCAGCCCGGCTACAAGCGCGCCGACCCGGATTTCTTCCCGCTGCTGCTGGGCAACTACATTCTGGGCGGCGGCGGCTTCGTCTCGCGCCTGACCACCGAGGTGCGCGAGAAGCGCGGTTTGAGCTACAGCGTCTACAGCTACTTCGTGCCGGGCCTGCACGCCGGCGCCTACACCGTGGGCCTGCAGACCCGGCCCGACCAGGCTGCGCAGGCGGTGCAGGTGGCGCGCGAGGTGGTGCGCAAGTTCGTGGCCGAGGGCCCGACTGCGGCCGAACTGAAAGCCGCGAAAGACAACCTGATCGGCGGCTTTGCGCTGCGCATCGACAGCAACCGCAAGCTGCTCGACAACGTGGCCAACATCGCCTGGAACAACTTGCCGCTGGACTACCTCGACAGCTGGACGCAGCAGGTGGCACGCGTGACGGTGGCCGACATCAAGGCCGCCTTTGCCCGCAAGCTGCAACCCGAGCGCATGGTGACGGTGGTGGTCGGAGGAAAACCATGAAGCCATCGACACAGCACAAACTCGACAAGCCCGCAGCCAAGAAACCCGGCGCCGCTCCGGCGCGCGCCGCACGCGCGGCCGCAGGCGAGGTCCGCATCATCGGCGGCCAGTGGAAGCGCAGCAAGCTGCCGGTGGCCGACAAACCCGGCCTGCGCCCCACACCCGACCGCGTGCGCGAAACCCTGTTCAACTGGCTCGGGCAGGACCTCAGCGGCTGGCGCTGTGTCGATGCCTTTTCCGGCACCGGCGCCCTGGGCTTCGAGGCCGCCTCGCGCGGTGCGCTGCAGGTGCAACTGGTGGAGCAGGACGCAGCGCTCATTGCCCAACTGAAGAAGATCAAGGAACAGCTCAAGGCCGAGGCGGTGCAGGTGCAGCGTGGTGATGGCAGTGCCGCCCTCAAGCAATTGCCGCCGGCCAGTGCCGATCTGATCTTTCTTGATCCGCCGTTTGATGCCGAACTGTTCGACGCCGCCCTGCAGGCCGCTGCGCGTGCCGTGGCACCCGGCGGCTACATCTACCTGGAAGCGCCGCGGGCTTGGACTGAAGAACAACTCACACCGCTGGGGCTGACGCTGTACCGCCGCCTCAAAGCCGGCGCGGTGCATGCGCATTTACTGCAGCGGGGCTAAGCGCTAGGATGGCGCTTGTTTGCGACATGAAGTTGCGGACACATGCCAGGGGAGGAGCACACGATGAATGCTCGGCTATGTTGTTTCGACTCTTGCGATCTAATTTGAGCTAAGGTGCACGGATGACAGCCTCAGTCCTCACAGCGCTTATTGCCGTCCTTGGTGGTGTTGTCGCTGCGGCGGCAAGCTATTGGTTCACGAAGCAACGCGAGCGTGAGGCGGAGTGGCGCAAAGAGAAACTAGTTCACTACAAGGCATTTGTTGAAAGCCTTAGCGGAGTCATGGAGGGTGAATCCACCTCTGATGGGCAGCGCGCTTTCGCGAAGGCATGCAACAACCTCTTGCTGGTTGCGCCGCAGTCGGTAATCCAAGCGCTTGACGAATTCAAGAACGAAATCAAGACTTCAAATCCGAACAAATCTTTGGAACGGCATGACAGGCTGCTAGCAGCCCTTCTCGTGGTCATTCGAAAGGATGTCGGCATTTCGCCCGTCGATGATCCGGCGTCTTTCAAGGCCTTGCTATGGGCGTCCGGAGTAAAGGCGGATCCACCTTAATTAGCAGTCAGCGCGGCCGCTCAAAGGCGTCCGGTCGCTGCGCGACACCTTGGGCGAGCGCCGGCTACTTTTACGTTAGCCAGCTCGTGTTAGTAACCCTTTGGTCTCAATAAACCGAACCACCTCATCCACCCCCGCCAGTGTCTTGAGGTTGGTCATCACAAACGGTTTCAGCCCTTGCGCGTTGCTGCGCATGCGGCGCGTGTCGGCTTCCATCACGTCCAGGTTCGCGCCGACGTAAGGCGCGAGGTCGGTCTTGTTGATGACGAAGAGGTCGCTTTTGGTGATGCCGGGGCCGCCCTTGCGCGGGATTTTTTCGCCGGCGGCGACGTCGATGACGTAGATCGTCAGGTCGCTTAGTTCGGGGCTGAAGGTGGCGGCCAGGTTGTCGCCGCCGGATTCGATGAACACGATGTCGGCATCGGGGAAGTCGGCCAGCATGCGGTCGATGGCTTCCAGGTTGATGGAGGCGTCTTCGCGGATGGCGGTGTGCGGGCAGCCGCCGGTCTCCACGCCCATGATGCGCTCGGCCGGCAGCGCGCCGCTCACCGTCAACAAGCGCTGGTCTTCCTTGGTGTAGATGTCGTTGGTGATGGCCACCAGGTCGTACTGCTCGCGCATGGCCTTGCACAGCATCTCCAGCAGCGTGGTCTTGCCGGAGCCGACCGGGCCGCCGATGCCCACGCGCAGCGGCGGCAGGGTCTTGGTGCGATTCGGGATGTGGTGCAGGGTCATGGTGTCAGGAGCGGAACAGGCGTGAATATTGGGTTTCGTGCTGGCTGGAAAGAATGGCCAGCATCGGGCTGAAGGCTTGCCAGTCGGCTTCGGGCAACTGGCCGGCGGCATCCACCGCGGCAGGAATGTCGGCCGCCAGCCGGGCCAGGATGCGCTGGCCGGCGCTCTGCCCCAGCGGCACGGCCTTGATGGCGGCTTGCATCATGTTCTCGGCCCAGCCGAAGGCGTAGGCCAGCAGGCCGTCGCGCACGGAGGCTTGGGTGCTGGCGACGGCCAGTGCAAAGGCGATGGGGTAACTCGGCTCCAGCGCGGCGCAGGCCTGCAACTGCGCAGGGGCGATGCCGTCATGGTTGCGCAGCCACTCCAGCAGCGAACGGCCCATCTGCACCGTCTGCGCCCGCAGCTCGCTGGTTTCGCGCGTCTGCAGCAGCCAGCTGTTGAGCGCGTGCAGGGCGGCGTGGTCGTCGGCACGCCAGGCGCTGATGGCACGTGCCAGCACGGGTAGGTCGGCACGCGCCAGCGTCAGGTGCAGCTGGTCGACCAGCCAGTCGGCTGCCTCTTTTTCTGTAGCAACTCGCGCCGTATCCACGGCGGCTTCCAGCCCTTCTGAGTAGGAAAAACCGCCCACCGGAAGTGCCGGCGAGGCCAGCCAGATCAGTTGCAGCAGGCTGGCGGCGGGGAGTGCGGTTTCAGTGCGCATGCCCATGATCTTGTCCATGGCCATGGTGTTCCTGCGGGTGTTCGTGATCATGGTCGTGTGCATGACCGTGCGCGTGGCCATGCCCATGGCTGTGGCCGCCCTGTGCGTAGGCGCCGCCCTGTGCGTAGGCGCCGCCCTCGGGCTCGAAGGCGGCCTGCTGTTCCACCACCGTCAGGTGCATGGCGCGCAGCATGTCGGCCAGCACGTGGTCGGGTTCGATCTTCAGGTGGTCGGGTTGCAGCTCGATCGGCACGTGCCGGTTGCCCAGGTGGTAGGCGGCGCGTGTCAGGTCGAAGGGTGAGCCGTGCTCGGCACAGGCGGTGATGCGCAGCACCGCTTGCGGCGCGGCCACCACGCGGATGAGCGAGCCGTCTTCGGCCACCAGCACGTCGTCGCCACGCACCACGGTGCCGCGCGGCAGGAAGATGGCGAGGGCGCGTCCCTGCGAATCGGTGGCGCCGAAGCGGCTTTTCTGGCGTACGTCCCAGTCGAGCTCCACCGTGGCGGCGCGTTTGAGTAGCGGTGCGGCCAAGCCCTGGCCGCGGGGAAGAAGTTTGGAGACTTGCAGCATCAGAATAAAAAGTAACGTTGTGTCATGGGCAAACTGACCGCCGGTTCGCAGGTCAGCAGATGGCCGTCGGCCCGCACCACGTAGGTTTGCGCGTCCACTTCCATGCGCGGCGCGTAGTCGTTGTGGATCATGTGCCGCTTGCCGATGCCGCGGATGCCCTTCACCGCGGCCAGTTGCTTGTGCAAGCCAAAGCGCTGGCCGATGCCGGCGGCCAGGCCGGCCTGCGAGACGAAGGTGAGCGAGGTCTTGGCAATGGCGCCGCCGAAGGCGCCGAACATCGGCCGGTAGTGCACCGGCTGCGGTGTGGGAATGGATGCATTCGGGTCGCCCATGGCGGCCATGGCGATGAAGCCGCCCTTGAGGATGAGCGCCGGCTTGATGCCGAAAAAGGCCGGCTTGAACACCACCAGGTCGGCCCACTTGCCGACCTCGATGCTGCCCACCTCGTGGCTGATGCCGTGGGTGATGGCGGGGTTGATGGTGTACTTGGCCAGGTAGCGCTTGACGCGGAAGTTGTCGTGCCGATCTGAATCACCCGGCAGCTTGCCGCGCTGCAGCTTCATCTTGTGCGCGGTCTGCCAGGTGCGGATGATCACCTCGCCCACGCGCCCCATGGCCTGCGAGTCGGAGCTGAACATGCTGATGGCACCGAGGTCGTGCAGGATGTCCTCCGCCGCAATGGTTTCCTTGCGGATGCGGCTCTCGGCAAAGGCCAGGTCTTCGGCAATCGCCGGGTCGAGGTGGTGGCACACCATCAGCATGTCCACGTGCTCGTCCAGCGTGTTGACGGTGTAGGGGCGTGTCGGGTTGGTGGAGGAGGGCAGCACGTTGGCCTCGCCCACCACCTTCAGGATGTCGGGCGCGTGGCCGCCGCCGGCGCCCTCGGTGTGGAAGGTGTGGATGGTGCGGCCCTTGAAAGCGGCCACCGTGTCTTCCACGAAGCCGCTTTCGTTCAATGTGTCGGTGTGGATGGCCACTTGCGTGTCGGTTTCCTCCGCCACGTTCAGGCAGTTGTCGATGGCCGCCGGCGTGGTGCCCCAGTCCTCGTGCAGCTTGAGGCCGATGGCGCCGGCGCTGATCTGTTCGTGCAGCGCCCCCGGCAGCGCGGCATTGCCCTTGCCGAGAAAACCCAGGTTCATGGGGAAGGCGTCGGCCGCCTGCAGCATGCGCTCCAGGTTCCACGGCCCGGGGGTACAGGTGGTGGCAAAGGTGCCGGTGGCCGGCCCGGTGCCGCCGCCCAGCATGGTGGTGACGCCGCTGCACAGCGCTTCCTCAATCTGCTGCGGCGCGATGAAGTGGATGTGGCTGTCGATGCCGCCGGCGGTGACGATGTTGCCTTCGCAGCTGATGATCTCGGTGCCGGGGCCGATGACCATGTCCACACCCGGTTGCGTGTCGGGGTTGCCGGCCTTGCCGATGGCGGCGATGCGCCCATCCTTCAGGCCGATGTCGGCCTTGACGATGCCCCAGTGGTCGAGGATGAGCGCGTTGGTCAGCACCGTGTCCATCGCGCCCTGGTTTCGGCTGCGCTGGCTCTGCGCCATGCCGTCGCGGATGGTCTTGCCGCCGCCGAACTTCACTTCTTCGCCATAGCCGCCGGCGCGCAGGGTGTAGTCGGCCTCGACCTCGATGATGAGCTCGGTATCGGCCAGGCGCACGCGGTCGCCCACGGTGGGGCCGAACATCTCGGCATAGGCGCGTTTTCCAATCGTTGCCATGGCTAGACTTTTCCTTGGATGAGGCCACGAAAGCCGTACACCGTGCGGTCACCCGCGTAATCCACCAACTCCACCGTACGCTGCTGGCCGGGTTCGAAGCGCACCGCGGTGCCGGAGGCGATGTTGAGCCGCATGCCGCGGGCGGCGGCGCGGTCGAAGCCGAGTGCAGCATTGGTCTCGGCAAAGTGGTAGTGCGAGCCGACCTGGATCGGCCGGTCGCCGGTGTTCTTCACCACCAGGGTCAGGGTACGGCGCCCGGGGTTGAGCAGGTGCGCGCCGTCGTCGATCAGGAATTCGCCGGGGATCATCGTGCGTTCCTCACGCCAGGCGCAGCAGCAGGGTGGAACCCAGCAATGCCACGGCGCCGCCGGCAGAAGAGGCGAGCCAGCGGTGGCGCGCAAACACGGCCTGGCCGAGCGCGATGCCGGCCACGTGCAGCAGTGCGGTGCTGGCCAGCATGCCGGCCAGCGCCAGCCACTGGCTGTGATGGGCGAGCTCCTGGCCGTGCGCGGCACCATGGAAGAAGGCGAACAGGCCGGCCAGCCCGGCAGTCAGCGCCAGCGGCAGGCCGCGGCGTGTGGCCACCAGCAGGCCGAGCACCAGCAGCGAAGCGGCAATCATCGGCTCCACCGCCGGGACCGCGAGGCCGTTGAATCCGGCCAGGGCGCCGGCGGCCAGCATCAGCACAAAGGCCGCGGGCGCCAGCCACACCGGGCGAA
>JASJPI010000026.1:0-81096 GCA_031426755.1 Curvibacter sp. | reverse complement strand
TCCCCTGGTCAATATTCAATCGGCACAGGTGGTCAATATTGAATCGGCGCCAACACGCAGATCCTCAGATTTCGTGGACTGCTGTAGTTCCTCATCTTCCTGGGCTTTTCGAGCTGCTTCGGCTGCTAGATGTTCATCACACAGAACCTGCAACAGGTTGCTGGGGAGGAGAAGTGTGATCCGATTGAAGGACTCGTCGTCGCGGACTGCGTAGCCGCCGTAGCCGGAAATGCCTACGTCCTCATTCTTTGCGCTGTTTTTCATGTTGGGCTCCTGAGACTTCGATGAGTCAGGAGCCCTGGCGTCTACGCGTGGAGTGGTGTGTTTCGCGTGAGCCGGAACTCCTGGACGGAATTCGTGATGCAGGTAGTGCTGCCGGTATTGGTCCTGGAGTTACCTATGGACAGGACGGCAAGCACCACGACTCGAATTCGGGCGTCATATGAGAACCGCATGGACATGGAGAGCACAGATCGCTTTACGGAGGAAGTCAAAGCACGCAGAGCCACCCGGCCGGCGTGCGGCTGGAGGGATAGCTGGGGTGCGATAGCAAACATTTGAAGGCTCCGGTTGATGTGCAAAGATTAGCTGACCTGCAGGAATTTTGCAAAAAGATTCCGATCAATCCTGAGTAAAAAATTCCCGATATCGGTTTTCTTAGATCGTTCGAGTCAAGGGGCGAAATGACGCGGACTTCAAGCACCGCGTGAGTGATAGTGCATGCCGCATTTCGTATAGAAAATTACTTAACCAAAATTTAAGTAATTTTCTATACGGGTAGGTTTTTAGGCAGCAGCTCTCCTCTAGAACTCAATTCCAGAGCGTATAGATAATTGCTTAACATTCCTCCCGCGTCAATACAGAGTGCCCCCAGAGAATGGACCTGGGCCGGCAAACCGCCAACCCAGGTCAAGCTACCACTGCCCAGCCGGCTGACGGGCGCGTACGAAGGCGGCAATGATATCGACCGATTCCTTGCGATTGGCGCGTTGGGCAAAGTCGATGGCAGTCAGGCCGAGATCGTTCTTGAGCAAGGGGTCGGCGCCGGCCTCCAGCAACAGTTTGACGGCCGATGGCGTGCCGTACATGGCGGCCATCATCAAGGGCGTGCTGCCATTGGGCGACGCGGCATCGATGTAGGCATGGTGCTCCAGCAACAGGTTCATGATCTGCAACTGGCCGGACGTGGCCGCGTAGTGCAGCGGTGTCCAGCCCGGCTTGTTGACATCGGCGCCCTTGTCCAGCAACTGACTGGCAACCTCGTTCATGCCCTTGAGTGCGGCAATCATCAAGGCGCTTTCATCTTGCCGGTTGCGCGCCTCGACATCGAGCTTGGGCCAGGTCAGCAAGACCGCCATCACCTTCGGCGACGGCTCGCGCAGCGCCAGCATCAAGCCATGTTCGCCTGCGGGGTTGCGCGTATTCGGATCAAAGCCGCGTTGCAGCAGGTTGCTCACGACCGGCGCGTCATCACTTTTGATGGCGCTGAAGAAATCCTCATATGAACCGGCATTTGAAATTGAATATCCAATAAAAACAATCAGATAAACAATAAATCTAAAGTAATTTCTCATGACTATTCAGGCCGAAACAGGGCGTCGAAATTGCGGCTGCTCGCTTCTGCGATCGTATCCAGCGGGCATTGCCGCAGTTCGGCCAACTGCCGGGCCACGTGCGGCACATAGGACGGGTTGTTGGTCTTGCCGCGGTACGGTACAGGCGCCAGATAAGGGCTGTCGGTTTCGATCAGCAGGCGGTCCAGTGGCACGAAAGCCGCCACATCGCGCAAGTCCTGCGCACTTTTGAACGTCAGGATGCCTGAAAACGAAATGTAAAAACCAAGGTCCAGGGCTGCCCGGGCCACCTCGGCGGTTTCGGTAAAGCAGTGGAAGACGCCGCCGGCACTGCCCGCCGAGCCGTCCTCGCCCTCCTCCTTCAGGATGGCCAAGGTATCGGCCGAAGCACTGCGGGTATGGATGACCAGCGGCTTGGCCAGTTGCCGCGCGGCGCGGATATGGGTGCGAAAGCGTTCGCGCTGCCAAGCCATGTCAGCCACCGTGCGCTCGCCCAGGCGGTAGTAGTCCAAGCCGGTTTCGCCGATACCGATCACGCGCGGCAAGGCGCCGCGGTTGAGCAGGTCATCCAGCGACGGCTCGGTCACGCCTTCGTTGTCGGGATGCACGCCCACCGTAGCCCAGAAGTTGTCGTATGTCAGCGCCAGGGCATGGACGTCGGAAAACTCCTCCAAGGTGGTGCAGATGCACAAGGCACGCGTCACTTGGGCCTGCGCCATGGCCTGCCGGATCTGCGACAGATCGGCACGCAGTTCGGGAAACGTCAGGTGGCAATGGGAATCGGTAAACATGAACAATCAATCAAAAACAAGGCCTCGGGGATCGGATGGCCCTCGCGGGACGCTGCCCGCCAAGCAAAGTCAGACGGTCTGGGTCGAGCGGTCAGACGACAGATGGGTCCCCAGAATTTCTTCGATCCTGAGTTTCAACGCCAGGGACTTCTCGTCCCTGGGAAACTGGATGCCCACCCCCTGGGTGCGCGGCCCGGCTGCATTCGGCGGCGTGATCCAGGCCACCTTGCCGGCCACGGGATAACGTTGGGGGTCTTCTGGCAGGGTCAGCAGCACGTAAACATCGTCACCCAGCCGGTACTCGCGCGTGGTTGGAATGAAGATACCGCCTTCCGTAAACAAGGGAATGTAGGCGGCGTAAAGGGCGGCCTTTTCCTTGATGGACAGCTGGATGACACTGGGACGCGTCGCGGTGGCGGAGATTTCACTCATGGGCGGCTGACTCAGGACTTTGAGTTTAGGACGATTTTCGCCCGGCTCACAAGGTCTTCGAGCATCAGACCCCCGTTGAAAGGATGCTCGGCCGTGCGGCTGGCCGCAGCCAGCGCCTGGGCCCAGGCGCTCAAGGCGGCCAGCGAGCCGGCCACCGGCAGTTCCGAGGCCTCGAAAAAGCGCGGCGACGCACCGGACCGGCACGCCAACAGGTCATGGCACAGCTTGTGCAATGCATCGATGACCTGGGGCGGTGTCCAGTCCTTGAGCACGCCCACTTCGCCACGGGCCATGGCGCGCGGCAGGGCGCTCCAGCTTTTCGGGTCGCGGCCCGAGGCGGCAAAGCGCAGTGCGTCTTCCGGTCGGCCGCCGGCGGCACGCAGCAGAATGGGCGCATCCTGGTCCGGTACGCCCTGCTCCTGCAGCCAAGCCAGTGATGCTGCGGTATCGGGCCAATGCATGGTCTGTCCCAGGCAACGGCTACGGATGGTCGGCAGCAACAGGTGTGCTGCCTCGCTCGCCAGCACAAAACGCACATCGCCGGGTGGCTCCTCCAGCGTCTTGAGCAGGGCGTTGGCTGTCACGTTGTTCATGCGCTCGGCCGGAAAGACCAGCACGGCCTTGCCACGTCCGCGCGCGCTGGTGCGCTGGGAGAACTCGATCGCATCGCGCATGGCCTCGATGCGGATTTCCTTGCTTGGCTTGCGCTTTTTCTCGTCCAGTTCAGCCTGTGCCTTTTCGTCCAGCGGCCAGCCCAACTCCAGCATGGCGACCTCGGGCATGAGCACGCAGAGATCGGCATGGGTGTGCACGTCGATGGCATGGCAGCTGGGGCAATTGCCACAAGCGCCCTCCTCGCTTGGGTTTTCGCACAGCCAGGCCCGAACCAGGGCCAGGGCCAGGCTGTACTGCCCCAGGCCTGACGGGCCTTGCAGCAGCCAGGCGTGGCCACGCTGGGCCAGCAGTTGACGCGCCTGTTGCGCAATCCAGGGAGCCTGACTCATGCCAGCCAACCTCTTTGCTGAACGGCCATGAGCACGTCCTGCCAGACGGCATCGATGAGCTGGTCGGCCTGAATGCGGGCGAAACGCTGCGGTGCGTCCGCCAGACGCTGGGCATAGCCTGCTGCCACGCGGCGGAAAAACTCGACCGGCTGAGCCTCGAACTTGTCAGGCACCCGGGCCGACGCCAGACGCTGGGCCGCAATCGCGGGATCGAGGTCGAACCAGAGCGTGAGATCGGGTTCGCGCAGCAGCGGCCTGCCCGCCGGTGCCACGGTCTGTACCCAGCGCTCCAGCTGCACCAGCACGGCGAGATCGAAACCACGGCCGCCGCCCTGGTAGGCAAAGGTGGCGTCGGTAAAACGGTCGCACAGCACCACCTCACCGCGCGCCAGCGCCGGCTCAATGAGTTGCTGCAGATGGTCGCGCCGGGCAGCGAAGACCAGCAGGGCCTCCGTCATGGCGTCCATCGGGTCGTTGAGCACCATGGCGCGCAGCTTCTCCGCCAGGGGGGTGCCGCCGGGCTCACGCGTCAGCGTGACGTTGCGGCCCTGGGCGCGCAGGGCTTGCGCCAAGCCTTCGATATGGGTCGATTTGCCGGCGCCGTCGATGCCCTCGAAACTGATGAAGATTCCGCCCTTGCCACTGTTCATGCCACTGTTCATGCCTCTATTGTCCACGCTGGTACTTGTTGACGGCGCGGTTGTGCTCATCCAGCGTGGCGCTGAACTGGCTGGTGCCGTCGCCGCGCGCCACAAAGTACAGTGCCTTGCTCGGTGCCGGCTGCACCGCTGCCAGCAAGGCCGCCTTGCCCGGCATGGCGATCGGCGTGGGTGGCAGGCCGGCGCGGGTGTAGGTGTTCCAGGGGGTATCCGTCAGCAGGTCACGCCGGCGCAGGTTGCCATCGAATTGCACCCCCAGTCCGTAGATCACCGTCGGGTCGGTCTGCAGCATCATGCCGATGCGCAGGCGGTTGTTGAACACCGAGGAGATCATGGCGCGGTCGCTCGAGCGACCGGTTTCCTTCTCCACGATGCTGGCCAGGATCAGGGCCTCGTCCGGGTTTCGCAGCGGCAGGTTCGGTGCACGCTGGCGCCAGGCTGCTTCCAGTTGACGGTCCATGGCCCGCAGGGCGCGCTTGAGGACAGCCAGATCGCTGCTGCCCTTGGCGTAGGTATAGGTATCGGGAAAGAAACGGCCCTCCGGATGCTGCCCTGCCCGTCCCAGCTTCTGCATGATCAAATCATCACTCAGCCCTCGTGTTTCCTGCTTGATCTGCTCTGCTTTTGAGAGCGCTTCACGCACCTGACGGAAGTTCCAGCCTTCCACCAGCGTGATGGCACGCAGGGCTTCTTCGCCGCGCACCAGTTTGCGCAGCAGGCTGCGCGGCGTCGTGCCGGCATTGATTTCATAGCTGCCGGCGCGAATCTCGCGTGCATGGCCGGAGAGGCGGAACCACCAGTACAGCAGCGTCGGATCGACCTGCACGCCAGCATCGACCGCAGCCTGTGCCACGCCACGCGCAGACGTGCCGGGCTCGATGGCCAGATCGACCGGGTCGGCGGTCAAACCCAGCGGCTGGTTCAGCCACCAGGCAGCGGCACCGGCGGACACGCCGGCCGCAATGAGCAACCCTACAAACCAGATTCGCACAGCCCTACTTCCTCCATGACATTGATGGACGATGATAATTCAGCCCATGAGTGATTCATTTAACGCTTCCCAGCAAGGTGTAGCCCCCCTGTCCCATCTCGGCATCATTCGCGCGGAAGGCGAGGACGCCGCCAAATTTCTTCATGGCCAGCTGACACAGGATTTCGCCCTGCTCGGTCTGTCCGAAGCGCGCCTGGCCGCCTTCTGCTCGGCCAAGGGCCGCATGCAGGCCAGCTTCATCGGCTTCAAGCGCAGCCACAGCGAGATCCTGCTGGTCTGCAGCCGCGACCTGCTGGCGCCCACGCTGAAACGACTGTCGATGTTCGTGTTGCGCGCCAAGGTCAAGCTCAGCGACGCCAGTGCCGATTTCGCACTGTATGGCCTGGCTGGAGATGCTATTGAAAACGTAGCATCCATCGCGCCATCGCCATGGTCCAAGACCGATTCCGGCACCGCAACGCTGATTCGCCTGTACCCGGCCGACGGCGTGCCGCGCGCGCTGTGGGTCGCCCCGGCGACGGAGGCGCCCCCTGCAGGCAGCGCCTTGAGTCCGGACCTCTGGCTCTGGGGCGAGGTGCGTAGCGGCGTGGCCACCGTGACCACCCCCATCGTCGAAGCCTTTGTGCCGCAGATGCTCAATTACGAGTCGGTCGGCGGCATCAACTTCAAGAAGGGCTGCTATCCGGGTCAGGAGATCGTGGCACGCAGCCAGTTCCGCGGCACGCTCAAGCGCCGCGCCTACCTGGCGCACTGCGCCGACCCGCTGCATGCGGGCGCCGAGGTGGTTGACCTCGCCGATGCCAGCCAGCCCTGCGGCACTGTGGCGCAGGCAGCGGCGGCGCCAGGCGGCGGCTTCGACGCCATCATCTCGATCCAGACCAGTGCGGCTGCCGGACCGGGGCTGCGCTTGGGGCAGGCCGATGGTCCCGCCCTCGCGTTGCTGCCCCTGCCCTACACGCTTCTCGAAGACATCTGAGTCGCCCCCCGGCCTCAAAGCCGGGAGCGGTAGGACGGCGGGACTTTCTGGCGCACGGCATCTTTCTGCGACGCGTCCACCGCCGCCACCGCCGCGCGGTAGGCCTGCAGGGCACGGGCGTCATCCGCCACCTCCGGCAAGGCATAGATGTCACCCATCTTGAGCCAGCCATCCCAGGCCAGCATGGGCCAGTGCTGATTGCGCAACGCCAACCCCTGCAACGCCAGCGGCCAGTCTTTGGCGCGCAGCCCCAGCAGGTAGGCCGTGGTCAGCAAATCCAAATCATCGGTGCCATCCTGGAGATACTGCCGCATCAGATGGAGTGCCTCGCTCTGCTTGCCACTCCGGCTGAGAAGGGCCACATCCAGCGAGCGCACCATGGGCGCATTGGGACGCAAGGCCCGGGCCCTTTCCAGATAAACCATGCCCTTGTCGTCGTGGCCGGTCTGGATATAGCCGCGGGCAATATTGGCCAGCACGCCCGCCACATAAGGCCGCGAGTCCGTGACCGACTCCCAGATCCAGGTGGCGTTTTCCCAATCCCCCCAACGCACCATTTCATCGGCCACCAGCGGGGTGATCTTGCGATAGTGCGGATTGATGGCAATACCCTCGCGTGCCAACTGCAGTATCTGGGCCTTGACCGGATCCCAACGCGGGTGGTTGGGATCACCCGATCGTGACACGGTAAGCGCCAGTTTCACGGCGGCAACCAACCGACGTTCGCCGGCGGCGGCCTGCTGTGCGATGTAGACCGCCACCACGAGGCAACCCAGGGTCAGGATCATCAGCAGGCGTGCGCCTCGCGGATTCCAGGGCAACGCAACGGCCAACGCATACCCACGGCGGCCTGACCGCGCATCGGAAGCGGCCAGTAGCGCCAGCGCCAGCGCGAACAAGGCGCCCGTGCTGGCAAGACGCCAGGGAAAGCCGGCACCACTCACCACCAACAACGCCAGCAGACAAGCCAGCGTCAGCGCCCTGAGCGGCCCCTCTTTCAGCCCGGCGTCGCTGCGATCGCGCCAGGTTGTCCAGGCGGTCAGGCTGAGATAGGACAGCAGCGCCAGCAGAAAACCCCAGCCCGCCAGACCGTATTCGGCCAGCAGCTGAAGAAATTCGTTGTGCGCATAGAAATCGCTTTCCAGCAATTCGTCATTGACCTGGTAGAGCGGCACCACCACTTCCCAGGCACCGGCACCGACCCCGGTTAGCGGATGGGCGGCGACCATGCGCCCGGTGGATTTCCACATGAGGAGACGAACAGAGGCCGAGCCCTTGGTGTACTCGTCTTTCTTGGCAAGGGATGCAGTTCTGAAAAAACTGCGCTGCAGCGCGGTAGCACCCAATTCCTCGCTTTTGATCTGTGGGTTGCCGGTGGGCACCGAGCCCAGTCCCGTCACGGTGAGCAGCAAAACCGCGAGGGCCAGCAATTTCTGGCTGCGCCGCCAGCGGGCCAGTTCCAACTGCTGCCGATACAACCACACGATGGTGGGCAGCACCAACGACAGCAGCAACAAGGCCATCAGGGCCGAGCGTGTGCCGGTCATCAGGATGGCGACCAGGTTGAAAGCCAGGAAGAAGGCCCGCAGTGCAATCTCGCTGCTGTTACGTGCCTGAACCAGCAGCCAGACCGAAAACGGCAGGGTGCAGACCATGAACTCGGCAAAGAAGTTGCGGTTGATGAAGGTCGAGGCTGGAAACGCGCCTTGGGGAAACAGCTGAAGGTTGAGCCAGAACTGCAACGCAGCCCACACCGCAGCCAGCACCGCGCCCCAATGGATGCCGCTGACCAGCATCGGCACGCGCTCGCGCGTCAGGCTGTTCATGCCGACCCACAACAGGATGGAAAATACAAACCAGCGTACCGCTTCCACGGCCGCCAGATAGGTGTGCGCCCAGGCCATGCTGCCCAGGGCGTACGCCATCAACATGAGCGGCAGCCACAGAATGCCGTGCCACTGCATGGGTTCGCGACGCTGCCGGTTCTGCCACAGCAGCAGCCAGGCCGCCCCCAGCGTCCCCAAGGCGATGACCATCGACTTCAACGTGTCCTGCAGCAGGTACTCATGTGGCACCCCCACGGCAGGGGCCAGCAGCATCAGGGCAGCCAGCAGCAAGACCACGCCGTCGCCAGGCCGCAATGACAGGGATGCCAGAAACGTGCCCACCCGTGACGTACGGGCGACGGTCGGTGCGCCCTGGGCGGCTTCGGTCATGCCGGCTGGCCTGCCAGGAGTTTGACCATCTCGACATGGGGGATGCCCGCCTCATCGAACGGCGCCCCGCGCGGCACAAACCCTTCGCCGGCGTAGAACCCTTCGGCACTGCGCTGGGCATGCAGCATCACTTCCCGGTCACCGCGCTGCTCAGCGACCTTCAGCAGCGCGTGCAGGAGGTCCCGCCCCAGTCCGGCGCCGCGCTGCACCCGGGTGACCGCCATGCGGCCGACCCGAGCCACGCCCGTTGCCTGCTGGATCAAGCGGCCTGTGGCCAGCGGCATGCCCAGACGGTTGTAGGCGACCGCGTGGACAGCGGTCGCGTCGGCCTCGTCCCACTCCATCTCGACCGGGATGCGCTGTTCCTGCAGAAAGACTTCGGTGCGCACCTGGCGTGCGCCCTCCGCCAGCGCGTCCCAGGTGCCCAGCCGGATGTCGACCATCGCCTCGCCCGCCTCGTAGCCGTTCAGAACGTCCCGCAAGGACGTGGGGACAGGCTTGGCAGTCTGCGTTGCCGGATCGGCAAATACATAAAGCAGTTCGCCCGTGACCAGCAGCTGATCGCCCTGAAAGACGCCGCCCATGAACTGGATCGACGAGTTGCCGATGCGCGCACAGGTCAGACCGATGTCGAGCAGGTCGTCGTAACGCGCCGAAGCGTGGTATTCCAGGGTCGATTTCTTCACATACAGGTCACCGCCGAGTTGCTGCATGGATGCCTCATACGGCAGGGCCAGCGCGCGCCAGTAATCGGCCATCGCCGTATCGAGGTACATCAGGTAATGCGCGTTGAAGACGATCTTCTGCATGTCCACCTCGGCCCAGCGCACGCGCAGGCGGTGGAGGAAGCGGAAGTCGGCACGGGTGGTGGTGTGCTTGGTCATGGCGTTCCAAATGCGTGTTTCAGGGCCCGCGCCGCATCGGCATGGGCCTGCAGGGCTTCAGGAATGGCGCGTCCCATCTTGATGAATTCGTGCACCACGCCGCGGTAGATCTCCAGGTCGACCGGCACGCCGGCCAGCCGCAGCCGGTCTGCGTACATCACGCCCTCGTCCACCAGCGGGTCGCATTCGGCCAGCCCGATCCAGGCCGGCGCCACGCCATCGACGTCCGGCGCGTTGAGCGGCGAGAATCGCCAGTCGTCACGGTCGGCCGGCAAGTTGATGTAGTGGTTGAAGAAGTAGGTGATGTGTGGCTCCTCCAGCACGAAACCTTTTTCGAAAGTCTTGTGCGAGGGCGTGTCCTGGTGCGCGGCGCACCCAGGGTAGAACAGCAGTTGCAGGGCCAGCGGCAGGCCGGCATCACGCGCCAGGATGGCGCAGACCGCCGCCAGCGTGCCGCCGGCGCTGTCGCCGCCCACGGCCAACCGGCCGGCATCCAGGCCCAGCGCAGCCTCCTGAGCCGCCAGCCATTGCACGGCATCCCAGGCGTCATGCACGGCGGTCGGGAACTTGTGCTCGGGCGCCAGGCGGTAGTCCACCGAAACCACGGCGCATTGGGCCAGATGGCTCAGGTGCCGGCACAGCGTGTCATGGGTCGCCACGCTGCCGATGGTGAAACCACCCCCATGGAAATACACCAGCAGCGGCAGCGCCTCGGCCCCCGCGGGTACCGGCGCATACAGACGGGCCGGAAGGGACTGGCCGTCGCGCGCCGGAATGACGAAGTCCTCGACCCGCGGCAGCTTGTGCACCGGGATATCAAGCACGCCGGCACCGGCCTCGTAATTGGCCCGGGCCTGCTGTGGCGTCAGCGCATGCAGCGGCAGATGGCCGGCGCGCGCCATGCGCTCCAGTACATGGTGCATGGCCGGTGTGAGCAGCGCGCGCGGGTTGCGTTGGTGACTCATGAAGGGCGAATAGCTTGCTAAAGTGGCTGGATTCTGAATTTTTGATCGTACACCGAGGAGACAAGGCCCCATGGCACTCATTTACTACATCACCCAGGTCCAGTTCGATTTCGGCGCCGTCAAGCTGCTTCAACAGGAGTGCGAGCGCAGCGGCATCAGCCGCCCGCTGATCGTGACCGATGCCGGCGTGCGCGCTGCCGGCCTGCTGCAAAAGGCGCTCGACGCCCTGCCCGGCATGGACGCTGCCGTGTTCGACCAGACCCCATCCAACCCGACCGAGGCCGCCGTGCGTGCGGCGGCCTCGGTCTACCAGGCCAACCGCTGCGACGGCCTGATTGCGCTGGGCGGTGGCAGCTCAATCGACTGCGCCAAGGGCGTGGCGATTGCCGCCACGCACGAAGGGCCGCTCAAGACCTACGCCACCATCGAGGGCGGCTCACCGAAGATCAGCGAGCGCGTGGCGCCGCTGATCGCCGTGCCGACCACGGCCGGCACCGGCAGCGAGGTGGCGCGCGGTGCCATCCTGATCGTCGACGATGGCCGCAAACTCGGCTTCCACTCCTGGCACCTGGTACCCAAGACCGCCATCTGCGACCCCGAGCTGACGCTGGGCCTGCCGCCGAAGCTGACCGCCGCCACCGGCATGGACGCCATCGCCCATTGCATGGAAACCTTCATGGCCGCGCCTTTCAATCCGCCGGCCGACGGCATTGCGCTGGACGGGCTGCAGCGCGCCTGGGCCCACATTGAACGCGCCACGAAAGACGGCAGCGACCGCGAGGCGCGCCTGAACCTGATGAGTGCCTCCATGCAGGGCGCCATGGCGTTTCAAAAAGGTCTGGGCTGCGTGCACTCCCTGAGCCACAGCCTGGGCGGGGTCGATCCGCGCCTGCACCACGGCACACTCAACGCCATGTTCCTGCCAACGGTGATCGCCTTCAACGCCGGGGCCGAATCGGTGCAGAAGGAAAACCGCCTGCTGCGCATGGCGCAGGCCATGAACCTCGATTCGGCGGGCGACATCGGCGACGCGATCAAGGACATGAACGCCCGCCTTGACCTGCCCACCGGGCTTGCCGCCATGGGCGTGACGGAAAGTCTCTTCGACAAGGTCATCACCGGGGCCCTGGCCGACCACTGCCACAAGACTAACCCGCGCCTGGCCAGCGCAGAGGACTACCGCGAGATGCTGCGGCAAGCCATGTGATGTGAACCGCGCCTGGCCCGAGGCGGGCTCGGGCGCGGCTTACTTCAACAGGCAGTGCTTGGCGTAATCGGTGGCCTCGTTGACCGTCCAGTCGCCCTTCGGTTTTTCCTGCATGTTGGTGCACCACTGCTTGCTGCCGACTTCAGGCGCGCAGGCGGTCAGGAAGGTGATGGCGATCAGACCTGCCAGCAGATTTTTCATGATTGACTCCCGATTGAGATCACCTGATTGTGACGCAGCGCATGCGTGACGGCAGCGTGATGCTCTCCCCGGCTTCAGCAGACCGTCGACCTTGGACAAAGACCCTGTTCGCCTGGCCATCGTCACCGCCTCGCTCACATCACAAGGCTTGCACCTGCCCCAGGTCCGGCTTGGCCAACCAGGCCTGGAACTCATCTGCCAGCTGGCGACTCATCTGCACCGCCGTGCCCCAGGCCTTGACGCGGCCGGCCAGATCATTGCCGTAGTGCGTGAAGTCACTGCGGTCGGGCAGCTTGCCGTTGGGTAGGGTCTTGATCCATTGCGGGTCGGGCGCCAGCAACACCATGGTGTCTAGGTGGTGTGTGGCACGGTGGCGCCATTTCAGGCCTTTGTCGAGCCAACCCGGCACCACCGCCTGCTGGAAGTGCGGGTAAAGAACCAAGCCTTTTGGGCCTCCAGCCCTTTCCCCATCTGCGCCAGGCGCTTCTAAATCGATAGCATTCGGTGCGGCCGCGTAATTGAGATGCAGGTGGTAATCGGTGATGCCGCCATCCCAGTAGGCACCGGACGGGGCGCCGGCGATGTGCTGCACCGCGCGCAGCACGAAAGGAATGGAACAGCTGGCCTGCAAGGCCGCCATGAAATTGGCCTCGCTCAAGGCGACCCGGCGCGTGCGGTAGTCGCCGGTGGCGAATGGCAACTCGGCACCCGGCGTGGAAAACACCACGCGCTCCAGCCAGGCCCCCATGGCCTTGCGGTGTACCGTGTTGGTGAGAAAGGCGCCGAGGTAGCCCAGCGGTGTGCGCAGGCCATGCTCACGCCCCAGCAGATGACGACCCCGCGAGGTGAGGATGTGCAGCCGAAAACGCGGGTTGTTCAGGACTTCCTGCACACGACCACCGTAAAAGGCCTGCAGGTTCTGGCCGAAGCGTTCGCTGATCAGGTCCGCAGGTGGCCGCTTCTGCCCTGGCTGCAACTCGTAGTGCTGGTGGATGTAGTCATGTTCGAGCCGCTCGAAGGCGGCCACCGGCTGGTTCAGACAGCCGGTGGCCATGCGCCAGGCGCCGATTGAGGCCCCCACCAGATCGACGGTGTGCGTTGTCGAGGCCAGCCAGTCGCCGAAGACAAAACGGTCGAGCGCGCCCAGAATCAGGCCCTTGGGTCCGCCGGCTGCGGCCGGAATGGTAACCACATCGCGGGCCTGCAGGCCTTGTTGTTCCAGGTGCCGCCGGGCCTGCGGACCGGCATAGATGCGAAGCGCTTTCATGGGGACGATCAAAAGAAGCAGAGCGGCCTGTGGCCGTCATCAGGAATAGGCCGCCCAGTCGAATGGGTCCTGCTGCAGCACCATGTCGATGTCCAGCCCGAGTACTTCCCCCACCTCTCCCGGGAAAGTCACGGCCATGGCCCGTTCGCTGAGGTTGGCCTCGCGCGCCCGCGCGCGCCAGGTGGCCAGGTGGATGACACCGGCCAGCGGTTCGTAGACATGGCTTTCAAACGGCGCGTACTGGTGTTCCAGCGCATCGACGATGGGCTGCGGAAACTGCCAGCGCCGCACGTAGGCAGCACCGACCTGGGCATAGCTGTAGCCGAACTGCTTGAACTCGGCCCGGGCCCGCTTGATATCCAGCGGTGGCATCTCCTTGTCCAGCAGCGCGATCTCGGTCGGCATGCCGGCATGCATCACCAGCTCGCCCACCGCGTGGATCAGGCCACAGGTGAAGGCCGCCCCCTGGTTCTGCCGCACCACACCGGCCAGCGAACGCGACAGCTTGGCCACATTCAGGCTATAGGCCCAGAACTGCTGCAGGTTGATGCCCGGCACCGCCTTGAGCGATGCCGCCGACGCGGCCTCCGACGCCATGGCGCGGATATGGGGCAGGCCCAGAATGGCCAAGGCCTCGGGCACGCTGTTGACCTTGCCCGAGAGATTGAACAGCGGCGTGTTGGCCGCCTGCAGCAGGCGCGTGGTCAGGGCCAGGTCGCTACTGATGAGCTGGGAGACCTTGCGCAGGTCGGGCTCCTCGCGGTCGAGTTCGCCGAGCAGCAGCGCAATGACCCGGGGAATGCTGGGCAGCACGATGGACTGGGCCAGCAAGGCGCTCAGCTCCATGAAGGCCCTCTGCGTTGATTGTTCCTGCTCATGGCCCGATTATGGCGCCCCTGCCGCCCCTCCCTGTCCCTGCCTGCATCCGCCGGCAAACCTCAGCGCTTGAGCTTGGCGAAGGCGGAGGCCATGGCCGACTGCGGCGCCGGCTCGTTGGCACGGCGCGGCTGCTGGCCGCGCCCGGCCCCTTCGAAACGGTTCTCGCGCGGACCATCGCGCCGCGCCGGTGCCGCATCGAGCTTCATGGTCAGGCTGATGCGCTTGCGCGCCACATCCACCTCCAGCACCTTGACCTTGACGATGTCGCCGGTCTTGACCACCTCGCGCGCGTCGGTGACGAACTTGTTGCTCAGCTGGCTCACGTGCACCAGGCCGTCCTGGTGCACGCCCAGGTCGACAAAGGCGCCGAACTGGGCCACGTTGCTGACCGTGCCTTCAAGCACCATGTCTTCACGCAGGTCCTTGATGTCATCCACACCGTCGTTGAAGCGCGCCACCTTGAAGTCCGGACGTGGATCGCGCCCCGGCTTCTCCAGTTCGCCCAGAATGTCCTTGACCGTGATGACGCCGAACTGCGCATTGGCAAACAGCTCCGGCTTGAGCGTCTTGAGCATCTCGGCGCGGCCCATCAGCTCGGCCACCGGCTTGCCGGTCCTGGCCATGATCTGCTCCACCACCGGGTAGGTTTCCGGGTGCACGCCGGTCATGTCCAGCGGGTTGTCGCCGTCGCGGATGCGCAGGAAACCGGCACTCTGCTCGAAGGTCTTGGCGCCCAGGCCGGTGACCTTGAGCAGGTCCTGCCGGCTCTTGAAGGCGCCATTCGATTCGCGCCAGCGCACCACCGCCTTGGCCACACCCCCTGACAGACCCGAGACGCGCGACAACAGCGGCACGCTGGCGGTGTTGAGGTCGACACCGACCGAGTTCACGCAGTCTTCCACCACGGCGTCCAGCGTGCGCGCCAGTTCGCTCTGGTTCACGTCGTGCTGGTACTGGCCGACGCCGATCGATTTGGGGTCGATCTTCACCAGCTCGGCCAGCGGGTCCTGCAGACGGCGCGCAATGCTGGCGGCGCCGCGCAGGCTGACGTCCACGTCCGGCATTTCCTGCGATGCGAATTCGCTGGCGGAGTAGACCGAGGCACCGGCTTCGCTCACCACCACACGCTGGATTTCGGCACCGTCATGCAGCTTGGCCAATTGCTTGATCAGGTCCCCCGCCAGCTTGTCGGTCTCGCGGCTGGCGGTGCCATTGCCGATGGCGATCAGGTTGACGCCATGCTTCTCGCACAGCTTGGCCAGCGTGTAGAGCGAACCTTCCCAGTCGCGCTTGGGCTCATGCGGGTAGACGGTGGCGGTGTCGACCAGTTTGCCGGTGGCATCGACCACGGCCACCTTGACACCGGTGCGGATGCCCGGGTCCAGGCCCATCACGACACGCGGACCAGCAGGTGCGGCCAGCAGCAGGTCGCGCAGGTTGTCGGCAAAGACCTTGATGGCAACCTTCTCGGCCTCCTCGCGCAGACGGGCAAAGAGGTCGCGCTCGGTCGAGAGATTGAGCTTGACGCGCCAGGTCCAGGCCACGCATTTGCGCAGCAGGTCATCGGCCGGCCGGCCCTGGTGGCTCCAACCCAGGTGCAAGGCGATCTTGCCCTCGGCCAGTGACGGCTTGCCGGGCTCAGGTTCCACGGGCAATACCAGCTTGGCATCCAGAATGTCCTGCGCCCGGCCGCGGAACACCGCCAATGCGCGGTGCGACGGCACGCGGCCGATCGGCTCGTCGTAGTCAAAATAGTCGCGGAACTTGGCCACGTCCGCGTTGTTCTCATCCTTGCCGTCCATCAATCGGCTCTTGAACAGGCCTTCGCCCCACAGCCATTCGCGCAAGCCCTGCACCAGCGCGGCATCTTCGGCCCAGCGCTCGGACAGGATGTCGCGTACGCCATCGAGCACGGCGGCCACGGTGGTGAAATCGTCGCCGGCCTCGGTCTTTTGCGGCAGCACGAAGGCTTCGGCTTCTTGCGCCGGGTTGCGCGTCGGATCGGCAAACAGCAGGTTGGCCAACGGCTCGATGCCGGCTTCGCGCGCGATCTGCCCTTTGGTCCGTCGCTTGGGCTTGTAGGGCAGGTACAGGTCTTCCAGTTCCTGCTTGGTGGTGGCCGCGTGCAGGGCCGCTTGCAGTTCGGGGGTGAGCTTGCCCTGCTCCTCGATGCTCTTGAGGATGGCTTCGCGCCGCTCGGTCAGCTCGCGCAGATAACCCAGGCGGTACTCGATCTCACGTAACTGCGTGTCGTCCAGCCCCTCGGTGGCTTCCTTGCGGTAGCGGGCGATGAAGGGGACGGTAGCGCCCCCATCGAGCAAAGCCACGGCGGCCTCGACCTGTCTGTCCAGAACCCGGAGTTCCTGCGCGATCTGCGCGATGATTTTCTGCATGACTCTACGAACTACCGGTCAGTTGCCGGCTCATCAAAACGAAACGAAGTCCGCGAGTGTGCCACAGAGCGGCATGGCCGATTCCAGGGTGAGACGCCCTGGCGATCAGCTAAGAAATGGTGAGGCTACGACCAGAGGTGGCCGTCGTCCTGCCGACGCGCCGACTGGCGCCGGTCTATGCCGTCCCAGTGGCAACGTCGGTCAGCGGCGGCAGGATGGCCGCGCCGATCAGGCACCGCATGGGCCACATTGATTTGCAACTCGAGAACCACATCGGGCCGCGGGGCGGACGGCCTGGGGCCGCTGGGAGCAAAACGAAACGGAACGAAATCATCGCTTGAAGTACCCGCGCCATCGCCAGCACGGGTTCTGCGTCGTTCGCCCAACTGGGACTGACCATAGGCCGCCACCGCCTCGATCCAGGCCTGATCGGCGTGCTGGATGATCTGCGCCAGTGCAGGCTCACCCTGTTGCTGGAAAAAATGGTGATAGCCCGTCACATCGGACTCGCGGGCCACACCATGCCGGCTTCCATTCCCCGGATACATGCGTTCGCTCCAGGCCCTGAAATTCATGCCAACCAAGGCCCGAGGGGTGCGGTTCGCATTCAAAAGCAGTGGCTTGCAGATGTTCTGGATAAAAGCCTGATAGGCCTGACCGAAACTGTGCTCCACGAGATCGAAAGCCCGGCTGCCATGGTCCGCCTGGGTCTGCAATTCACGGTAAGCCGACAGCATGAGCACGCAGATCCCCAAGACCGTGCGGGACTGCATGTCAGGCAAGGGCTGGCAACGCTCGTTGAACATCGCTTGCGCCCTGTGGCATACCTTGGCCACCAGCAACACAGGATCTTGCAAGCCCAATTTGTCCAGATCGGCATTCAGATGGCGCACAAAACTCGCCGCCCAGGCATTGGCCGTCGAGCTCTGAAATGACACTTTGGCAACTGGCGCTGCCAGCAATTCTTCACACGTGAGCGAGTCCATGCGTGATCCTCATTGCAAATGTGATGGGCCCCCAACGAGTCGTCACACTTTTTACGCATTTCAAATCACTGTTTGTTGCTTGTCAATACGTGATCGCATTCAAGTGCTAGCCCATTGGCGCCCACCATCAGCCCTCCGATTTTTTCAATTTTGCAGAATTGGCGTGATGCAACAGAGAAATCCCCGCAGGAGATTAAGGCAAACACTGACTCAAGTTTGCAGGTGCAAGACTAAAGTGGCTGTGGATACATCCAGGAGGCAGGCATTTCGCCTGTTGTGTTCAACCCAAGCCATGAACTGTCACCATGAAACACCAAACCTTTCTTTCCGCCCAATCAACCCAAGCCATCGACTATCGGACATCACATCCTGTCGAGGATGGCATCACGTCACGCCGGAGCAAAGACACCGAATATCTGCCCTTCATCATCCGGCAGGTACGCGATCAAGACGATTTTCAAAAAGCCCTGGAGGTGCGGCATGCAGCCTATGCCCGTCACATGCCCTTGTTTGCCGATGCCCTCAGATCACCCGAAGCCGATGACATGGAGGCTGACGTGACCATCTTGCTGGCGGAATCCAAACTGGATGGGTCACCCTTGGGGTCGGCACGGATCCAGAACAACCTGCGCAGGCCGTTGAATTTGGAGCACTCGGTGGATCTCCCGCCATGGCTGAAGGGAAAACGGCTCGCAGAAGCCCGTCGCCTGTCGGTTGCCCCTGGCAGCCCGGGCCGATTGGTCAAGATGGCACTCATCAAAGCCTGCTTGATGTACAGCTTTGAAAACGGACTCCAATGGTCCGTGCTGGCTGCAAGGCCACCGCTTGATCGATCCTATGAAAAACTGCTGTTCCGCGATCTGCTGGATGGCGCGACGTTCATACCGCTGCCACGGGAAAATAACGTTCCCCATCGTGTACTCGGACTGGACATGGAAAATCTGGAGGCGACCTACACGCAAGCCCAGCATCCCTTGCTGAATTTCTTTTGCTACACACACCACCCGGACATCCATGTCGGCCATGATCAGGCCGTCGCGAACGTGCCGCGCCCCATACCTTCGAAGTACGAGCTGAAAGAGCCTTCAGTCCAGGCCTGGTCCTGAGGCAGACCCGCACATCCCCCGCTCGAGGTTGGATCGCGTTATCCTACGACTTCGGCGGGGATGGTATTCGCCGTGAGAACAAGCACCATGCCCCGGCCAGGAAATCACGGCGCATAGAGGAATCCATTTTTTGAGTCGAACCACCCCGATACGCAAGCCTCACACCGGCTTACTTCAAAACGCCCTGAAATGGGTACCGGATGCCCTTGCGTTTTATGCCCTCCCTTTGGCCGTCACCTTGCTTTCGCTGGCTGCGCTGTTGTTTTGGGATGATCTCTATTCGGCAAAAGCCGACAAGTCATTGGATCTTCATGTTCTGATCCAGACGGACGGCGAGATGACGCTCTCGCAAGCGCAGCAGCAGCTGTCCCAGGCCCCCGTCACCAGGTACTTCAATCCGCGGCTTTCTGAACGTCCCGTGTGGTTCAGTTTTTCCCAGCCGCCTTCTCCCGGCTTTTCATCGACCGTCGAGTTTCCTTCGCGGCATGCTGTCGACCTGACTTGCTGGGATGGCACCACCTTTGAACTGCTCGGCAACTCCAAAAACCTCGACCCGGACGGCCGGCTGTATCGGGTCAAGGCCGGTTATGGCCTGGAACTGGATGGGCTGGGCAGGACCGTTATTTGCCGGAGCTCATTCAGTGGGCCGGCGCGTTTGAGCGCCAACCTGTGGTCCACCGATCAACTGAGCATTTCCAGTCAGAACTTCCACCGAAAATCAGGATTGCTCGATGGCGGCATGATGGTTCTGGTGGTGTTCGTCGTCATTACCGCCCTGATCTACCGCCAGCGCCTGAACATCATCTTCGCGGCCTGGTTGATCGTGACCTTGCGGATCAGTGCCACCTCGGCTGGCTGGGATGAGCAATGGCTCAATCACGCGGTTCCGGATGAATGGCTGGCAACCGGCAGGTCCCTGGCACGTGCTGCCTGGGGGCTTTTGACCATCACCCTGTTCAAGAACCTGTTTCGGGAACACCTTTCCAATCCACGTATCACTGCGTCAGTGATCTTTGGACAGTGGCTGTGCGTGGGCTTGTTTGCCGCAGCCCTCGTTCTGCCGCGCAGTACGTTCCTGACGACGATGTGGCTCATCGGCGGGCTCTTGTTGCCTCTGATGCTTCTGGATCTGCTGGTCATTGTCTACAGGACGCGATCAAGGGCAGCACTTCTGTATGGAGCGTCCCTGGCCGTGACCCTCCTGTCCAGCTTGTTCGAGATCATTGCAGCGGTTTATGGCACCAAAGGCATCGACGACTCGGCCAACAGCGTCGCGGTGGCCTTTGCCTCCAGTCTGCTGGCCTCGCTGGCCATTTCCGAGCAGATCCGGCAGGAACACCAGCAACGCCTGGCCGCCCAAGCCGAATTGCAGCACACCTACGACGCCATGCCCATCGGGCTGTTCACGCTGGACCTGCAAGGCAACTTCATGAGCGCGAATCCGGCCATGCACAAGATGCTGGGCCATTTTGTCCTTCGACGTGGCCACCATTCCTGGGAGCAATACTTCAACAGCGGTTCCTGGAGCGCCCTGCACCAGATGCTGAGCCAGCAGCAGGACGGCGAGATCGAAGTGCGTAGCGCCGACAACGTGAGCCAGGACAAGTCCAGGCGCTATCTGGTCAAGGCCACGCGGGCCGGCGACAAGATCGAAGGTTCGCTGCAGGACGTGACAGAGAAGTCCCAGGCTGTCGATGAACTGAGTTTCCTGGCCAACCACGATTCGCTGACCAAGGTACTCAACCGGCATGGCATCGAGGAGGCGTTCAACGATGCCTTGGCCAAGCAGCATGGCAACCAGCCGCTGGCCATGGCCTACCTCGATCTCGACCGCTTCAAGCTGATCAACGACTTGTACGGCCACAACACCGGCGACGACATCCTGCGGCAGGTCTGTCAGCGCGTCATGCGCCTGTTGTCGGGGGGCATGCGCATGGGCCGCATCGGCGGCGACGAATTCGTCATCCTTCTGCCGGATACCAAGATGACGCTCGCCACCGTGATTTGCCGCAGCATCGTGGACATCATCGACAGCACCACTTTTCGGGTCGACAACAAGGCGTTTCACGTCCGGGGTTCGATCGGACTGATTGAAGTATCCCGCGGCACCCGGCTCAAGGATGCCATCTCCACGGCAGACCGTGCCTGCCGTGAGGCCAAGGCCGGCCAGAGCAAGGGGTTGGTGGTCTACGAAATCGAGGCCCCGGCGTTCCAGGAACACCAGGCCGAAATCCATCTGGTCGAACGCCTGTCGGGCAGTGATGTGCTGGAGGGTCTGTTTGTCGAGATGCAGCCCATCATGTCGCTGAAACGACCGAACGATTCGTTGAATTTCGAAGTGCTGCTGCGCATGCGCGACCTGGATGGCAAGCTGGTTCCGACGCAGCGCCTCATCGCGGCAGCAGAGCACAGCGGGCGCATGAGCATGATCGACCGCTGGGTACTCTCCAGCACGCTGGCCTGGCTCGATCAGAACCGATCCCGTCTGCAGAAAACGCAATTCGTCTGCATGAACCTCAGCGGCTCCTCACTCAACGACGAGGAATTCATGGATGAAGTATTCGACTTGCTGCGCCGCAACAGCCATGTGGTGGGCTTTCTCAGCATCGAGATCACCGAGAGCGTGGCGCTGCACGATCTGAGCAATACGCGTCGCTTCATCAATAAGGTGCGTGGCTACGGCGCCCGGGTGGCGCTTGACGATTTTGGCGCCGGCTACACCTCGTTCTCCTACCTCAAGGAACTGCCGGCCGACCTGCTCAAGATCGACGGCAGCTTCATCGTCAACATGAACCAGCACCCGGCCAATATTTCAATCGTCGAGGCGATTGTCAGTCTGGCGGGCAACCTTGGCATGAAAACCGTCGCTGAATGGGCCGAGGATGCCGCCACGGTCGAAACGCTGGTCGAAATCGGCGTGGACTATGTGCAGGGCTTTGTGGTGGCCCGCCCGCAATCACCGGAACGGCTGTTGGAAGCAGCTTCAGCGGCCAGCTTCATCCAGGATGAAAAGCTTCAGCAACTGATCCGGCTGATCGAGCAGCCTGGCGATCCGCTGGGCAGGGTTGACCTGATCCTGGAAGACACTGACACCCCCACCCGCAAGGTGCACTGAAGCGCCGCAAGAATGCTGCTGCGTTCAGGCAGAACGCAAGGCGCGGCGCAACTCCTCGCCCAACTCAGGCTTGTGCGCAAACGGGTCGGTCGGGTTGCGCGCCTGCAGGATGTCCTCCATCCGTGTCTGCACCGCGCCGATCGCCTTGGGATGGCTGTAGATGTAGAACTGGTTCGCCGCCATCGCATCGAATACTTTCTGCGCCACCTCCGCGGCCGTCACCTTGCCGGAACTCACGGCCTTGTCATTCATGGCTTGGCCGATGAGCTGGCTGCGCGTCGGTTTGGCCGCGGACAGTTCCCCCGGGCGGTTGCGCTCGCTCTGGTGGATGCCGGTGGGGACAAAGTAGGGACACAGCACGGAGGCGCTGATCTGGTCGGTCACCAGCGCCAGGTCCTGGTACAAGGTCTCGCTCAGACTTACCACCGCGTGCTTGCTCACGTTGTAGACACCCATGTTGGGTGGGTTGAGCAGACCGGCCATGCTGGCGGTGTTGACGATGTGTCCTTGGTAAGCCGGGTCCTTCCTGGCCGCTTCGAGCATCATGGGCGTGAACAGACGCACGCCGTGGATCACACCCCAGAGATTGACGCCCAGCACCCAGTGCCAGTCCTGCACCGAGTTTTCCCAGACCAGGCCGCCGGCACCCACGCCAGCGTTGTTGAACACGAAATTCGGTGCACCGAAACGCTCCTGCACCCGCTGCGCCAGATGCGCCATCTGCGTCGCATCCGACACATCCACCTGCAGTGCCAGCACCTCGGCGCCGGCAGCCGTCATCTCGGCGGCTGCCTTGTTCAGCGCATCCTGCTGCACGTCCACCAGCACCAGCTTCATGCCGCGCTGTGCGCCAATGCGGGCGCACTCGAGGCCAAAGCCGGAGCCGGCCCCGGTGAGCACAGCGGTCTTGTTCTTGAAATCACTGATCATCTTGTCGCCCCAGGTTTCATGCAGGCATGGCGCGCTGCAAAATTTTGTCGAATGCCGTGTCGGTGCCCAGGCTGCCAAAGGTATGCCCCCAATTGCCAGCCAGCCGCGAATCGCAGAAGGCGGAAAACACCTCGGTCGGTGCACTTTGTGCCAGCAGCGTTGCCTGCACCGCCAGTGCCACGTCCTGCGCCAAGCAACGTGCCTCGATTTCGCTTGCCATTGCCGCCACCCGCTGCGGCAGGCTTCGCGCCAGCAGGTCGAGCGCCGCGTGCATGCCCTTGGCAGGGGCCAGCTCCTGTGCCAGTGCGCTGGCAGCATCCCCTTTGCGCAAGGCACGCAGCAGATCCAGCGCCATGATGTTGCCGGCACCTTCCCAGATCGAGTTGACCGGCATCTCACGGTAGATGCGGGCCATGACGCCTTCGCCGCCCTCCTCCACGTAGCCATTGCCACCCAGGCATTCCATCGCTTCCTGGGCAAAGGCGCTGCCGCGCTTGCAGATCCAGAACTTGGCGATCGGCGTCAGCAGGCGCGCCATGATCTGTTCGTGCGGTTCATCCTGGCGATCAAATGAGCGTGCCACCCTCGTCGACAAGGCACAGGCCGCTTCACTTTCGAGTGCAAGATCAGCCAATACATTGCGCATCAGATCGTGCTCGACCAGCCGCTTGCCGAAGGCCTGGCGCTGGCGCGTGTGGTACAAGGCCAAGCTCAACGCCTGGCGCATCAGCCCGCTGGTGCCCAAGGCGCAGTCCAGGCGCGTCATGGTGCCCATCTCCAGGATCTGCGGCACGCCGCGCCCTTCCTCGCCCACCAGCCAGGCCGTGGCCTGCACGAACTCCACCTCCGAACTGGCGTTGGCCTTGTTACCCAGCTTGTCCTTGAGACGCTGAATGTAGAAGGCGTTGAGCGATCCATCCGGTAGCACGCGCGGCAGAAAGAAGCAGCTCAAGCCACCCGCGCTTTGCGCCAGCACCAGAAAAGCGTCGCACATCGGCGCCGAGAGAAACCACTTGTGCCCGGTGATCCGGTAGCGCTGACCCCAGGCGTCGCTGCCATCCGGCGTGGCCTGCGCGGTATTGGCACGTACGTCCGAACCACCCTGCTTCTCCGTCATGCCCATACCCATGGTCACACCCAGCTTCTCACTGTAAGGCTTGAGCACCGGGTCGTAGCTGCGGCTGGTCAGGCGCGGCCCCCAGTCGCCATGGATGGCCGCATTGCGGCGCAGCGCGGGCGTGGCGGCATAGCTCATGGAGATCGGGCACAGGACAGAAGGCTCCAGCTCGGTGAAGAGCATGAAGCCTGCCGCCCGCAAGACGTGCGGCGAAGGGCTCTGGCCAGCCCATGGGGTGCCATGCAAGCCGGCTTCCACCGCCGCGCCCATCAGCGCGTGGTAGCTCGGATGGAACTCGACCTGGTCGATGCGCCGGCCGAAGCGGTCATGGCTGCGCAGTTGCGGCGTATGCACATTGGCCAGACGGGCGTGGGCCTGCATCTCCGCCGTACCGAATGCGGCGCCGAGTACATGCAGCGGCGCTGTGTCCAGTCGTGGGGCATTGAACTTCAATGCCTCGCGCAGGGGCAAATTGGTCTCGAACAGGTTGTAGTCAACCAGCGGTGAAGCCTGGTTGAACACTTCGTGGGTAGCGTGCATGGTGACCCCCCTTGCCGCACAGAGCGTGTTTAGACCAGCTTGACCAGTTGCTTGCCGAAATTCTTGCCCTTGAGCAGGCCCAGAAAAGCTTCCGGTGCCGCTGCGATGCCTTGGGCCACGGACTCCCGCGGCCGCAGTTTCCCGGTACCGACCAGCGTGCCCAGCTCCTTGAGCGCCTCCGGCCAGACTTCCATGTGCTCGCTGACGATGAAACCCTGCACCTTGAGCCGGTTGACCAGAATCAGTGCCGGGTTGGCCAGCGGCAGCGGCTGGCCATCGTAGCCGGCAATCATGCCGCAGACGGCGATGCGGCCATGCGCATTCATGCGCAGCAGCACGGCGTCGAGCACCATGCCGCCGACGTTTTCGAAGTAACCGTCGATGCCGTTCGGGCAGGCTTGCTTGAGCGCTTTCGCCAACGAGTAGGCATCCTTGTGCTCCTTGTAGTCAATGCAGGCGTCGAAGCCGAGCTCATTCACGACGTAATCGCACTTGTCCTTGCCGCCGGCGATGCCGACCGCGCGGCAGCCGCGCGCCTTGGCCAGTGCGCCGTAGGCGCTGCCCACCGCGCCAGCGGCGGCGCTCACCACCACGGTATCGCCCGCCTTCGGGTCGATGATCTTCACCAGGCCATACCAAGCCGTCACGCCGGGCATGCCGACGGCGCCGAGGTAATGGCTCAGCGGCACGTGGGTCGTGTCGACTTTACGCAGGGCACCGGGCTGAGTGGCATCGACCACGCTGTACTCTTGCCAGCCACCCATGCCGACCACCTGGTCGCCGGCGCTGAACTTCGGATGGCGGCTTTCCACCACCTCGCCCACCGTGCCGCCAATCATCACCTCACCCAGCGGCTGCGGCTGGGCGTAGCTTTTGCTCTCGTTCATGCGGCCGCGCATGTAGGGATCCAGGCTCAGGTAGTGGTGGCGCACCAGCACCTGGCCGTCCTGCAGCGCAGAGGTCTCGGTGCTGACGAGCTTGAAATTGCTGACGCTGGCTTCGCCTTGCGGGCGGTTGTCGAGCAGGATTTGGCGATTGGTAGGCATGGGGCTCTCTTTATTAATCAGTCGGTGGAAATGACGTTCAGCGCGTTGCTGCCCTTGGGGCCGGTGGGCAGGCGCTTGACGTACTTGAAGGTGCCGGTGGCATGGGCGCAGACCTTGCCATCGGCGTCGTAAATCGTGGCCTCGGTGAAAGCCAGGGTGGCGGTACGGTGAATCAAACGTCCCTTGCCAGTGAGCTTGCCACGTGCGGCCTGCATGAAGCTGGTCTTCATCTCGATGGTGACCACGCCCATGTCCGGCTGCACGCTACGCGCTGCCGTGGCCATGGTCACGTCCATCAGCGTCATGCTGGCGCCGCCATGGGTGACGGCAAAGGAATTCAGGTGCTCGGGCTTCGGTTCATAGTGCAACTCGGACTGCCCATCCTCAAAACGCTCCAGGGTAAAGCCCAGATGCTCGACGAAGGGAATACGAACGCCAAAGGGAATACTCATTGAAATCTCGAATACAACGAAAGAAAAATCGCCAAACGCGCGTTGAATTCAAGCGCGGAACGCCGAGGGACCGGCTTCGCCGGACCACTGGCGTTGCCCCCTGCAAGGGGGGTGGCGAAGCGACACGCAGTGCGCGCAGCCCGGGGGTGAGCCATTTCTACCCTCCAGTGACACAACTGACGCCGCCATCCACCGCCAGCCACTGACCGGTGATGTGCTTGCCGGCATCCGAGGCAAACAACACGCACAGGCCCTTGAGGTCCTCGTCATCGCCCAGCCGGCGCAGGGGCGCATGTTCTTTCAGCTTGTCTTCGCCCCAGGACTCCAGCGTACCGGCCGTCATCTTGCTCGGGAAGAAGCCCGGGCAGATGGCGTTGACATTGATGCTGTACTTGCCCCACTCGGCCGCGAGCGCCCGGGTGAAGTTGATCACAGCGCCCTTGGAGGTGTTGTAGGCAATGGTGGTCATCTGCGGCGGGTTGCCGCCCAGGCCGGCGATGGAGGCCACGTTGATGATGCGGCCTGACTTGCGTGCAATCATGCTCTTCTTGCCGATCACCTGACTCAACAGAAAATAGCCGCGGATGTTGAGGTTCATCACCTTGTCCCAGGCTTCGATCGGGTGATCCTCTGCCGGCGCGCCCCAGGCGGCACCGGCGTTGTTGACCAGAATGTCCACGTCGCCCATGCGCTGCAGGGTCTCGTCGGCCAGGCGGTGGATGTCGGTCTCCTTGGCGCAGTCGGCGGCAACCCAGCGCGCATCGATGCCGGCGGCCTGCAGGTCGGCCACGGCCACCTCCAGTTCATCGGCCTTGCGCGCACTCAGCATGATGCGGGCACCGGCCTCGCCCAGGGCATGGGCCATTTGCAGGCCCAACCCGCGCGAGCCGCCGGTCACCAGGGCGGTCTTGCCCTTCAAGTCGAAAAGTTGCTGAATGGTTCTTGTCATCTGTCTTCCTTGCTGTTGAGGCCCTCTCTCTCAGGAGAGGGTCGGGGTAAAGGCCTGGCCTGTGTTGATTCTTTCAATCGCGAGCGCACATAGATCAGCAGGATGCCGATGGCGATCAACACGCCGCCCACGCTCTGGATGCTGCTCGCCTGTTCTGCATCGGTGCGAGCCAGAAAGATGCCGAGCACGATGGCCAGCAGGCCGCCGTAGATGCAGATCCATACCAGCCGCTGTATCCACATCAAGGTGGATCGCGATGCCATCAGAATGCCTCCTCCGGAAAATCTGCGCAGGTCAGATCACGCGCCTGCACGACATTAAGCCAGGCGCTGATTTTCGGCAACTCATAACGGAAGAAAAAGCGGGCCGCCAGCAGGCGCCCCTGGTTGGCCATGTCCGACGCCGTACCGCGTGCCGCCAACGCCACGTCCAGCCAGATCCAGGCCAGTACGGTATGGCCGAAGGCCTGCATGTAGGGCACGGCATTGGCCAGCGCCTCGGTCGGCTGGCCGGTAGCCCAGGCGGCACGTGTGGCGGCTCCCACCTGCTGCAGCGCCTGCTCCAGCTGATCGGCAAACTCGACAAGTTCCGGATGCCTGCGGGCCCGGTCGATGGTCGTGCCGATCCGGTCGGCCAGCAGCGCCAGTCCGCTGCCGTTTTCCATCAGCACCTTGCGCCCCAGCAGGTCCAGCGCCTGGATACCATGCGTGCCTTCGTGGATCATGTTCAGCCGGTTGTCGCGCCAGTACTGCTCGACCGGGAAGTCGCGCGTGTAGCCGTAGCCGCCGTGGATCTGGATCGCCAGCGAGTTGGCTTCCAGGCACCACTCGCTGGGCCAACTCTTGGCAATCGGCGTCAGCACTTCCAGTAACAATCGCGCCTCATCGGCCGCCTGGACTGAACCGGTGTGCTGCTCGTCCACCAGCCGGGCGCAATACAGAACCAGCGCCAGCGCGCCTTCGCCGTAAGCCTTCTGTGCCAGCAGCATGCGCTTGACGTCGGCGTGCTCGATGATGCGGATCTGCCCCCGGGTCGCATCCTTCCCGGCGGGTCCGATCGGTCGGCCCTGTGGCCGGTTTTTCGCATAGTCGAGGCTCGCGTGATAACCGGCCAGACCCAGCATGGTGGCCGCCATGCCAATGCCGATGCGCGCCTCGTTCATCATGTGGAACATGCAGCGCAGGCCCTGGCCGGGCTCGCCCACCAGATAACCAACGGCGCCGGCCGCGCCGCGCACCGGGTACTTGCCTTCACCAAAATTCAACAGCGTGTTGGTGGTGCCGCGCCAGCCGCACTTGTGGTTCAGGCCCGCCAACGCCACGTCGTTGCGCTCGCCCGTCAGGTGGCCTTGCACGTCCACCAGTTTCTTCGGCACGATGAACAGCGAGATGCCGCGCGTGCCGGAAATCGTCTTGCCGTCCGGCCCGGGAATCTTGGCCAGCACCAGATGGACGATGTTCTCGGTCAGCTCATGCTCGCCGGCTGAAATCCACATCTTGTTGCCTTTGAGCCGATAACGCGGCCCGAGCGGATCCTGATTCCAAGGAGTGGCGCCGTCCGCGGCTACCGAAGGGCCCTCGTCAGGAACTGCGCGCGTGGCGATGTCGCTCAGGGACGAGCCGGCCTGCGGCTCGGAGAGGCACATGGTCCCGGAGAAGCGGCCGGCGAATTCGTTCTTCGCGAACACGTCCTTCTGCAATGGCGTGCCGTGCGCCATCAGGAGGTTGGCGTTGCCGGCCGTCAGCAGGCCGGAGCCGATGCTGACCGAGGCCATGGCAAAGAAGGCATTGGCTGCCGCCTCCACCGTGTAGGGCAGCTGCATGCCGCCCATCTCGTAATCCTGTGCGGCACTCAGCATGCCGGACGCCGCATAGGCCTTCTGCGCCTCATAGGTGGCCTGCGGCAGGATGACCTTCTCGCCGTCGACACGCGGCTCTTCGGTATCCACGGTGCGGTTGAACGGGGCGTACTTTTCGCGCGCGATGCGCTCGCAGGTGCCCAGCACGGCATCGAAGGTTTCGCGCGAGTGATCGGCAAAACGGGTGCGCTGGCTCAGCGCTTCGGCATCGAGCCACTGGTAGAGAAGAAATTCGAGTGTCTGGCGATAGCTCATGTCGTTATACCGATGAAGCTTGCGGCAAGGCCGTGATCGTGCCTTGCGCCACGGCACAGAGCTTTTCCGTGCCGTCCTTCACGACGAACACGTCGCAACGGCAAACGGCCTGACTCTTGCCGTGGTGGGCCGCGTGAGCGCGCGCAATAAGGCGCTCCCCCACGGCAGGTCGCACATAGTTGATCTTGAATTCGGAAGTCACCACCGGCACCTGCATGGCGGTACCGCCGGCATAGGTCAGCGCGTTGTCGGCCGCATAACTGATGACACCGCCATGCACGAAACCATGCTGCTGGCGGATCGAGTCGCTGACCGGCACGTGCAGTTCGCACTGACCGGGTGTTAGCGCGTGCAGCTCGGCACCGATCAGCACGCTGAAGGGTTGCCTAGCCAGCACCTCGCGCCCCATCGCCAGGAAGGTTTCGGGCGAAACCGTCGGCGACCACGGGGCGTCCGGGCTGTTCATGGCAACCTCAGAGCACCTCGAACACGCCGGCCGCACCCATGCCACCGCCAATGCACATGGTGACGACGACGCGCTTGGCGCCACGGCGCTTGCCTTCGATCAGCGCATGGCCGGTCAGTCGCTGGCCGCTCACGCCGTAGGGGTGGCCCAGGGCGATGGCGCCGCCGTTGACGTTGAGGCGATCCGCCGGGATGCCCAGCTTGTCGCGGCAGTACAGCACCTGCACGGCAAAGGCTTCGTTGAGTTCCCACAAGTCGATGTCGCCGACCTTCAGCCCCAGCTTGGACAGCACCTTCGGGATGGCAAACACCGGGCCGATACCCATTTCATCGGGTTCGCAGCCGGCGACGGCAAAGCCGAGGAAGCGGCCCAGCGGCTTGAGGCCGCGCTTGCCGGCAAGTTCCTCGCTCATGACCACGCAGGCACCAGCACCGTCGGAAAACTGGCTGGCATTGCCGGCGGTGATCAGGCCGCCCGGCAAAGCCGAACGCAGGCCGCTGATGTTGTCCTTGGTCGTGCCTTCACGCGTGCCTTCATCCTTGGCAATCGTCACTTCCTTGGTGATCAGGCCCAGCATCTTGTCGGCAACGCCGGCGGTCACGGTGATCGGCGCAATTTCCGCATCGAACAGACCGGCCGCCTGGGCGGCACAGGCCTTCTGCTGGCTGGCAGCGCCGTATTCGTCCATGGCGTCGCGGCCGATGTTGTAGCGCTTGGCCACCATCTCGGCGGTCTCCAGCATGGACCAGTAGATCTCGGGTTTGGTCTTGACCAGCGAGAGGTCGCGCAGCATGTGCTGGTTCATTTCCTGCTGCACACAGGAAATGCTCTCCACGCCACCGGCCACATAGACATCCCCCTCGCCGGCAATCACGCGCTGGGCAGCCAGCGCAATACTTTGCAGGCCAGAGGAGCAGAAGCGGTTGAGCGTCATGCCCGAAACGGTGACCGGGCAGCCGGCCTTGAGCGCGATCTGGCGTGCGATGTTGGCACCGGTGGCGCCCTCGGGGTTGGCGCACCCCATGATCACGTCCTCGACCTCGGCAGCGTCGATACCGGCGCGCGCAATGGCATGCTGCACGACGTGGCCACCCAGGGTGGCGCCATGGGTCATGTTGAAGGCACCCTTCCAGCTCTTGGCCAGGGGGGTCCGTGCGGTGGAAACGATAACGGCGTTCGTCATTTGAAATTCTCCAGGTCTGCGGCTCAGCCGTTGAATGTCTTGCCTTCGGCCACAAGACGGGCCAAGAGCGGTGCGGGTTGCCAGAACTGGGCATCGTCCAGCGGGTTCTTCGCAAAACGTTTCATGCTCTGCGCCACGTTGAACAGACCCACGGTGTCGGCATACTGCATCGGGCCGCCGCGGTGGATCGGGAAGCCGTAGCCGGTCAGGTAGACCATGTCGATGTCGCTGGCGCGCGAGGCGATGCCTTCTTCCAGAATGTGGGCGGCTTCATTGACCAGCGAGTACACCAGACGCTGCACGATCTCTTCGTCGGAAATCTTGCGTGGCGTGATCCCCATGTCCTTGCGGTGCTTCTCGACCATGTCCACCACCAGCTGGCTGGGAATGGCATCGCGCTTGCCCGGCTTGTAGTCGTACCAGCCGGCACCGGTCTTCTGGCCAAAGCGGCCCAGTTCGCACAGCAGGTCGGCCGTCTTGCTGTATTTCATGCCCGGCTTTTCCTGATAGCGGCGCTTGCGGATGGCCCAGCCAATGTCGTTGCCCGCCAGGTCGCCCATGCGGAACGGGCCCATGGCGAAGCCGAACTTCTCGATCGCACGGTCGACCTGGGCCGGGGTGCAGCCCTCTTCCAGCAGGAAGCCGGCCTGGCGGCTGTACTGCTCGATCATGCGGTTGCCGATGAAGCCGTCGCAGACGCCGGAGACGACTGCCGTCTTCTTGATGGTCTTGGCCACCGCCATGACCGTGGCCAGCACGTCCTTGGCGGTCTTGCCGCCGCGCACCACTTCCAGCAGCTTCATGACGTTGGCCGGGCTGAAGAAGTGCAGGCCCACCACGTCCTGCGGACGCTTGGTGAAGGAGGCTATTCTGTTGACGTCCAGCGTCGAGGTGTTGGAAGCCAGGATGGCACCGGGCTTCATCACCTCGTCGAGCTTCTTGAACACGGCTTCCTTGACGCCCATTTCCTCGAACACCGCCTCGATCACGAGGTCGGCGTCCTTCAGGTCGTCGTAGTTCAATGTGGTCGACAGCAGGGCCATGCGTTGTTCGTACTTGTCCTGCTTGAGCTTGCCCTTGCCCACCTGGGCTTCGTAATTCTTGCGGATGGTGGCGATGCCGCGGTCCAGCGCCTCCTGCTTCATCTCCAGCATCTTCACGGGGATGCCGGCGTTCAGGAAGTTCATGGTGATGCCGCCGCCCATGGTGCCGGCACCGATCACGGCGACCGACTTGATCTCGCGCTTGGGTGTGTCTTCCGGCACATCCGGGATCTTGGAGGCGGCGCGCTCGGCGGTGAAGAGGTGCCGTAGCGCCCGGCACTCGGGCGTCCACATCAGGTTGATGAAGATCTCGCGCTCGAACACCATGCCGTCGTCGAACTTCTTCTTGGTGGCGGCTTCCACCGCATCGACGCACTTGGCCGGCGCCGGGAAGTTCTTCGCCATGCCCTTGACCATGTTGCGCGCGAACTGGAAGTAGGCGTCGCCTTGCGGGTGCTTGGCGGGCAGGTTGCGCACCAGCGGCAGCGGGCGGACGTCGGCTTTTTCGCGGGCCAGCGCCATCGCTTCGTCCAGCAGCGTTTCGGGGGACTTGGTCAGCTTGTCGAACAGCTTCTGGCCCGGCACCATGGCCAGCATCTCGCTGGGCACCGGCTCGCCGCTGACGATCATGTTCAGCGCAGGCTCTACCCCCAGCGCACGCGGCAGGCGCTGCGTGCCGCCGGCACCAGGAATCAGGCCCAGCTTCACTTCAGGCAACGCGACCTTGCAGCCAGGTGCTGCAATTCGGTAATGACAGCCGAGCGCCAGCTCCAGACCGCCGCCCATGCAGATGGTGTGAATGGCGGCCACCACCGGCTTGGCCGAGTTTTCGACGGCGAGGATGACGCTCAGCAGATTCGGCTCTTGCAGCGCCTTCGGGCTGCCGAACTCCTTGATGTCGGCGCCACCGGAAAAGGCCTTGCCGGCACCGGTGATGACGACAGCCTTGACCGCCGCGTCGGCATTGGCGCGCTCCAGCGCGTCAGCAATGCCCTGGCGGGTGGCCAGGCCGAGGCCGTTGATGGGGGGGTTGTTCAGCGTGATCACGGCCACATCGCCATGCACTTGGTATTCAGCGCTCATGCTTGCGTTCCTCGGGTTTCTGAAAATAGAACGATCGTTCGATTTTGAATTCTAAAAGCTTTGCGATTCAACGCAACGAGAACTTGTCGCGGGAGGGACAAACCTGTCGGGACAGGCTCTAGACCTCCAGCCACTCCTTGCGCGTGTAGGCATCGTTACGCAGACTCTCGGGCGTGCCGTCGAACACGATGCAGCCGTGCCCCATGACCAGGGCGCGGTCGGAAATTGCCATCGCGATGGTGAGCTTCTGCTCGATCAACAGCACCGAGATACCGCGCTCCTTGAGCTTCTTCAGGTACTCGCCCACCAGTTCCACGATCTTGGGCGCCAGGCCTTCGGTCGGCTCGTCGATGATGATCAGGTCCGGGTCACCCATGAGCGTGCGGCACAAGGTCAGCATCTGCTGCTCACCGCCGGAGAGAACGCCGGCCTCGGTGTGCTGGCGCTCCTTCAGGCGGGGAAACATCGCGTACATGTCGTCAAAGCTCCAACGACCATTTTTGCCGGCTTGCTTCTGCCCGAGCTGCAGATTCTGGTGCACGGTCAGTTTGGGAAAAATATCGCGGTTTTCTGGAACGAAGCCCAGGCCCAGGTGGGCGATTTCGAACGTCTTGCGCCCCTGGATGTCCCGGCCCTTCCACAGGACACTGCCTTCGCAGTCGACCAGACCCATGATGGCCTTGGCCGTGGTGGAACGACCCGAACCGTTGCGCCCCAGCAGGGCAACGATCTCGCCTGCCTGGACCTCGAAATTCACGCCATGCAGCACATGGCTCTTGCCGTAAAAGGCATGCAGATTCTCTATCTTCAACATATTCAATGCCCCCCCGCCTGAGCGTCGGCAACGGCTGAGCCGAGGTAAGCCTCCTGCACCTTCGCATTGGCACGCACGGCTTCCGGGGTGTCGAAAGCGATGACTTCGCCATAGACCACGACCGCAATCTTGTCGGCCAGACCGAACACCACCCCCATGTCGTGCTCCACGGTGAGCAATGTCTTGCCCTCGGTCACTTCACGGATCAGGTGGATGAAACGCGCCGTCTCGCTCTTGCTCATGCCGGCCGTCGGTTCATCGAGCAGGATGACGCTGGCGCCGCCGGCAATGGTGACGCCGATCTCCAGCGCGCGCTGCTCGGCATACGTCAGGTTCATGGCCAGCACATCGCGCTTCTTGTCGAGCCTGATCATCTCCAGCAACTGTTCGGTGCGTTCGTTGGCGTCTTCCAGATCGGCCAGGAACTTGAAGAAGGTGTAGCGGTAGCCCAGGCTCCACAACACCGCGCAGCGCAGGTTTTCGAAGACACTGAGCTTGGGGAAGATGTTGGTGATCTGAAAGCTGCGCGACAGCCCCATGCGGTTGATCTCGTAGGGCTTGCGGCCATCGATGCGCTGGCCGTGCAGCAGGACTTCACCGCTGCTCGGGCCGAACCGCCCGCTGATGAGGTTGAACAGCGTGGACTTGCCGGCGCCATTCGGGCCGATCACGGCCACACGCTCGCCGGCTTGCACGGCCAGGTTGACGCCACGGATGATTTCGGTCTTGCCGAAGCTCTTGCGCAGGTCCTTCAGTTCAAGAGCGCAGGTTTGTGCTTGACTCACAGCGTCTCCCTCCGCTTGATTTCTTTCTCGATGTCTTCCTGGACTTCGCCCCATTCGCGCACGAACTGGCGACGGCACAGCTCGAACAGGCCCAGGCCTGTCAGCAGCACAAAGACGGCGCCAAACCAGTGGTCCAGGCTGCTGGTGTCGAACTCGATCCCGACGAATTTGAGCATCGGCCCCATGGCGGCATTGAGCTGCAGGTGGTAGACCATCTCGATCATGACGGCCGCGCCCAGCAACACCACCAGCGCCGATACACCGAGCGCCAGATAGCTCACCCACAGTCGCCGCAGCAAGCCGAAGGACGCCACTCGCAGGTTCATCATGATCAGACTGGCAATGCCGCCCGGGGCGTACATCACCATGAAGAGGAAGATCAGCCCCAGGTACAGCAGCCAGGCCTTGGTGAACTCCGACAGCAGCACGAAGGCGATCACCATCAGAATACCCCCCAGGATGGGACCGAAGAAGAAGGTCGCGCCACCGAGGAAGGTGAACAGCAGGTAGGCGCCCGAGCGGTGTGCCCCCACCACTTCGGCCGTGACGATCTCGAACAGCAGGCAGCCCAGACCGCCGGCAATACCGGCGAAGAAGCCGGAGATGATGAAAGCCAGGTAGCGCACACGCTGGGTGCTGTAGCCAATGAACTCGACGCGTTCCGGGTTATCGCGTACGGCGTTGAGAATCCGGCCCAGCGGCGTGCGCGTGAAGGCGAACATCAGTGCCACGCAAACGAAGGTGTAAACCGCGATCAGGTAGTAGATCTGGGTTGCCGGTCCGAACGTGATGCCGAAGAACGACTGGCCCATCACCCGGTTGCCCGACACCCCGGCCTCGCCACCGAAGAACTCGGAAAACATCAGCGACATGGCAAATACCAGTTCGGCCATGCCCAGTGTGATCATGGCAAAGGGCGTGCCGGATTTGCGTGTCGTGACATAGCCGAACAGCACGGCAAAGGCCAGGCCGGCAAAACCGCCGACGATGGGCAGCAGGCTGACCGGTATCGGCAGCGCGCCCTGGCTGGCCAGGTTCAGCGCATGGATCGCCATGTAAGAGCCCAGGCCGGAGTACACCGCATGACCGAAGCTGAGCATGCCGCCCTGCCCCAGCAGCATGTTGTAGGACAGGCAGGCGATGATGGCGATGCCCATCTGCGACAGCATGGTGACCGACAGGCTGCTGGTAAACACCTTCGGCGCCATCAGCAGCAGCAAGGCAAACAGGCCCCAGATGATCCAGCGTCCGACGTTGTAAGGCTTGAATTCGTAATACTGCTTCACTTGACGATTTCCATGGCACGACGTTTCTGCAAACCAGCCGGCACCCAATGATGCAAGCCGCGGGCTACCGCGGAACCGGCTCTGCCGGGCCGCTGGTAGCGCCCCCTTGAGGGAGTGGCGCCGAAAGCGCTACGGGGGTGTTTCACTCTCTATTCCTCCCGCGTACCCAGCAAACCCTTGGGCCGGAAGATCAAAACCAGGACCAGGAACAGATAAGGCAGGATGGGCGCCACCTGCGACAGCGTCAGCTTGATGACCGAGTTGGCCTTGGCAGCGTCACTGAGCTCGATGCCCACCTGCTGCGCCAGCGTGATCAGGGAATAGTCGAAAGCCACGGCGAAGGTCTGGATCACCCCGATCAGCACCGAGGCCAGGAAGGCGCCGGAGAGTGACCCCAGGCCGCCCACCACCACCACCACGAAGATGACCGAGCCGACCGTGGCCGCCATGGCGGGCTCGGTCACGAAGGTGCTGCCGCCGATCACCCCACCCAGGCCGGCCAGCGCGGCACCGGCACCGAATACCAGCATGAAGACGCGCGGTACGTTGTGGCCCAGGGCCTCGGTCATTTCCGGGTGCGTCAGTGCGGCCTGGATTACCAGGCCGATGCGGCTGCGCGTCAGCAACAGCCACAGTGCCACCAGCATGCATAGCGCCACCGTCATCATGAAGCCGCGCGTGGCCGGGAACGGCGAGCAGACCACCTGAACGGCGGCATCGGCTGCCTGGCATGTCTCGGCCGGCGCCGCACCCCAGACCAGGCTCAGGCCCTGCAGGGAATGGTGGATCAGCGTGAACATCGGCCCTTGCAGCATGTCGGGTGGGCGGAACTCCACCGCCGTGCGGCCCCAGACCAGTTGCACCAGTTCCAGAATGATGTAGGACAGTCCGAAGGTGATCAGCAATTCCGGTACATGACCGAACTTGTGCACCTTGCGCAGGGCCAGCCGTTCGAACACAGCGCCCAGGGCCCCAACCACCAGTGGCGCGACCACCAGACCAGGCCAGAAACCGACCAGGCCGGCCACCGAATAACCGATGTAGGCGCCCAGCATGTAGAAGCTGGCATGGGCGAAATTGAGCACACCCATCATGCTGAAAATCAGCGTGAGCCCGGAACTGAGCATGAACAGCAGCAGCCCGTAGCTCAAGCCATTGAGCATGGAGATGATGAAAAACTCCATTTGGAAAAACCTTCTATGTCTGCAATGCAGACGTCAATACATGTGTACCGGGATTGTCAGTGCCCTCCCGGGTGGGCTAAAACAAGGGCCCGACCGCCTTGCTCCAATCGGGCCCTTACGCTTGTCGCTCCTCGCAGACTCAGGGGCGCTTCATCTGGCAGCTGGTGGGCGTGCTGGCGATGTAGGCCGGGAACTCCTTCACCAGGGCCAGCGTCATGCCGGTGTTTTCCGGACTGTAGGGAAACTTCTTGTCGGTCTTCTGCCAGACTGTCAGATACAGCGGCTGCTGCAGCTGGTGGTCGGTCTTGCGCATCTCGACTTCGCCGTTGTAGCTCTTGAATTTCAGACCTTCCAGCGCGGCCGCCACCTTGAGCGGATCGGTCGACTTGGCCTTGGCCATCGATTCACCCAGCGCCGTGAGGATGTGGATCACCGACCCGGTGTAGAAATCGTCCTTGAACTTGGCCTTGTACTCGGCCTGCCACTTGCCCATGTCGCCGCCCATGTTGTAGTGGTTGTAGGACACTTGGAACACCCTGCCGGCACCGCCCGTGCCCAGCGCCGTCGGCGTGCCGGACACACCGGTGTAGTAGGTGTAGAACTTGCCGGTGTAGCCACTTTCGTTGGCCGCCTTGACCAGCAACGCCAGGTCGGACCCCCAGTTGCCGGTGATCACGGTGTCGGCGCCGGAGGCCTTGATCTTGGCGATGTAGGGCGCGAAATCGCGGACCTGGGCCAGCGGGTGCAGGTCTTCGCCGACAATCTGCACATCCGGGCGCTTGCGTGCCAGGTTCTCCTTGGCGAACTTGGCCACCTGATGGCCGTGCGAGTAGTTCTGGTTCAGCAGGTAGACCTTCTTGACGTCCTTCTGGTCCTTCATGAAGGTTGTCAAGGCTTCCATCTTCATCGAGGTGTCGGCGTCGAAGCGGAAGTGCCAGTAGCTGCACTTGCTGTTGGTGAAGTCCGGGTCCACGGCCGAGTGGTTCAGGTAGATCACTTCCTTGCCGGGGTTGCGTTCGTTGTGCTTGTTGACCGCGTCGATCAGGGCGCCGGCCACGGAGGAGCCATTGCCCTGCGTGATGAAGCGCACGCCCTGGTCGAGCGCCGCCTTGAGCTGGTTCAGGCTTTCGGCCGGGCTGAGCTTGTTGTCGAGCGCAATGATCTCGAATTTCACGCCGGCGGGGTTGCCCGCGCCGCTGAACTTCTCGGCAAAGAACTGGAAGCTCTTCACCTGGTTGGAGCCGACCGGCGCCATCAGGCCGGACAGCGGGTCGATCCAGGCAATCTTGACGGTCTCGCCCTTCTGGGCAAAAGCGGCGCCGGCAAGGGCCAGGGCAGCCGAGGCTGCGACGATTTTCATGCAGAACTTCATCTAATGTCTCCTCGTTGTCAAAACAGGGTCAGCGTACAGGGATTCGCGCCGCCAGTCGCTAGGGAATGCCCTAGAACTATCGCATTTGCGACTCGCGGCGCGCCGTTCCCCGGCACGCCATCAGGTATTGGGCAGCTTGTAATCCTTGAGCACGTCACGCAACTTGGTCTTGAGCATCTTGCCGGTGGCGCCCAGCGGGATGGCGTCGACAAACACCACGTCGTCCGGGATCTGCCACTTCGCGGTTTTGCCCTCGTAGAAGGCCAGCAGTTCCTCGCGTGACACTTCCGCGCCGGGCTTCTTCACCACCACCACCACCGGGCGTTCGTCCCACTTCGGGTGCCTGACGCCGATGCAGGCTGCCATGGCCACGGCCGGGTGGGCCACGGCGATGTTCTCGACATCGATCGAACTGATCCACTCACCGCCGGACTTGATCACGTCCTTGCTGCGGTCGGTGATCTGCATGTAGCCGTCCGCATCGATGGTGGCCACGTCGCCGGTGGGAAACCAGCCATGACCCTGGGCGTCCTTGATGAGCGGATCGCCGCCCTCACCCTTGAAGTATTCGCCCAGAATCCACGGTCCGCGCACCAACAGGTCGCCATAGGCCTGGCCGTCCCAGGGCAGCTCCTGGCCGTCGCCGTCGACGATCTTCATGTCGACACCGAAGATGGCGCGCCCCTGCTTGAGGTGGATCTTCATCTGCTCGCTCTCCGGCATCGTCAGATGCTTGTTCTTCAGCGTGCACAGGGTGCCCAGCGGCGACATCTCGGTCATGCCCCAGGCATGCAGCACATCCACGCCGTAGTCCTCGCGGAAGGCCGTGATCATGGCCGGCGGACAGGCCGAGCCACCGATGACCGTGCGCTTCAGGGTGGAGAACTTCAGGTTGTTGGGCTTCATGTGGCCCAGCAGCATCTGCCAGATGGTCGGCACGCCGGCGGCATAGTTCACGCGCTCGGCCTCGATCAGTTCATAGATCGACTTGCCGTCCAGCGCCGGGCCCGGAAATACCAGCTTGCAGCCGGTCAACGCGGCGGAATACGGAATGCCCCAGGCATTGACGTGGAACATCGGCACCACCGGCAGAACCGAATCACGGGCACTCATGCACATGACGTCCGGCAGCGCGGCGGCATAGGCGTGCAGGATGGTGGAGCGGTGGCTGTACAGCGCCGCCTTCGGGTTGCCCGTGGTACCGCTGGTGTAGCACATGCTGGAAGCCGTGTTCTCGTCGAATTCGGGCCAGTGGTAGCGGTCGGACTGGGCGCCGATCCAGGCTTCGTAGCTCAACAGGCCTGGAATGCCGGTGTCGGGCGGCAGCTTGTCGGCATCGCACAGCGCCACCCAGTGCTTGACCGTGCCGCACTTGGCGTGCACGGCCTGGATGAGCGGCAGGAAGGTCATGTCGAAGCACAGCACCTGATCTTCGGCATGGTTGGCAATCCAGGCGATCTGGTCGGGGTGCAGGCGCGGGTTGATGGTGTGCAGCACGCGGCCGGAGCCGCTGACGCCGAAATACAGTTCCAGATGGCGGTAGCCGTTCCAGGCCAGCGTGGCCACGCGGTCGCTGAACTGCAGCTTGCAGGCATCCAGCGCATTCGCCACCCGGCGCGCGCGCGCCGCGACGTCACGGTAGGTGTAACGGTGGATATCGCCCTCGACCCGGCGCGACACGACTTCGGCATCGCCGTGGTGCCGTTCGGCAAACTCAATAAGGGAAGAAATCAGCAAGGGTTGGCTTTGCATCAGGCCCAGCATGGACACATCTCCTGGTTGTCAAACTCATCTTCATTTCGGGCATGGCTGGCGGGCGCATCCCTTGGCCGGAGTATCGCTCCGATAGCGATGCCGAATATGGCATCCGCCCAGCTTGCGTGCAATCTCTGTCGCCCGGCTGACAACTTCTCGGTAGAAACCCTGAATACCCCTTCAACTGCAGCACAATCGCACCATGCTTTGCGACGCACGCCTCCTGACCCGACATTTTCTGTCCACCCAGCCCTGGTTCACCGCTCTGGACGCCAGCCAGCAGGCGTCGCTGATACAGCGGGTGGAAGTGATCCAGGCCAGCAAGGGGCAGACCGTGCTGGGCGCCGGCGAGCCGGTGCACGGCTGGTACGCCGTTCTCAGCGGCTTGGTCAAGCTGCAGACCGAAGCGGCCGATGGCCGCCGCTCGGCCTTCATCGGCGTGCCCGATGGCGAATGGTTCGGCGAAGGCTCAGCGCTCAAGGTCGAGTTGCGCCGCTACGCCGTGGTGGCCCTGCGCGACAGCTGGCTGATGTGCCTGCCGCGCGAAGTCTTTACCGAGTTGCAGCAAGGCAACCTGCGTTTCAACCAGTACCTGGTGCAGCACCTCAACATGCGGCTGGGCCAGGCCATGGCGCTGATCGAGGCTGGCCGCATCCGCGCCCCCGAACACCGGGTGGCGCTGTACCTGAGCCGCCTGTTCTGGCGCAGCACCCGCCGCCTCTACCTGACGCAGGAAGAACTCGGCACCCTGGTCGGCCTGTCGCGCCAGACCGTCAACCGCGTGCTGCGCCAGCTCGCCGAGCGTGGCATCGTCTCGAACGATCTTGGCCGCGTCGCCATCCTTGACGATGCGGCGCTGGGTCGCTACCTCGAGGAAACCGCCTCGGCCTGAGTCCTGGCGGCGATAGCCCTTCGGACGGCAGGCCTGAAGCCTCTGCGGGACAATCCAGCCATGACTGTTGAGACTCCCGCCGCGCCGCAGGCGAGCAGCGGCTTGCGCTGGCGCAACCGCTTCGCCGCCCTGGGCCCGGATTTCCATACCCGGCTCGCGCCCACACCGCTGCCGGCACCCTACTGGGTGGGGCGCAGCGCCGCCGTGGCCAGCGAGTTGGGCCTGTCGCGCGACTGGCTCGACTCCGACACCGCCCTGGCGGCCTTCACCGGCAATCAAGGGCTGGAAGGCAGCGATCCCCTGGCCACGGTCTACAGCGGCCACCAGTTCGGCGTCTGGGCCGGCCAGCTCGGCGACGGCCGTGCCCTGCTGCTGGGTGAGACCGAGGGCGGGCTGGAAGTGCAACTGAAAGGTGCCGGGCGCACGCCCTACTCGCGCATGGGCGACGGCCGCGCCGTGCTGCGCTCCAGCATCCGCGAATTTCTGGCCAGCGAGGCCATGCACGCGCTGGGCATCCCGACCACGCGTGCGCTGTGCGTCACGGGCTCGGACGCCCCGATCCGCCGCGAGACCCTTGAAACCGCCGCCGTGGTGACGCGGGTGGCGCCGAGCTTCATCCGCTTCGGCCATTTCGAGCACTTCTCCTACAGCGGCCAGCACGAACCGTTGCGCCAGCTGGCCGACTTCGTCATCGACAACTTCTACCCGGACTGTCGCCACACGAACAAGTTTGCCGGCAACCCCTATGCCGCGCTGCTGGAAGCGGCCAGCGAGCGCACCGCGGCCATGGTGGCGCAGTGGCAGGCCGTGGGCTTTTGCCATGGCGTGATGAACACCGACAACATGAGCATCCTGGGCCTGACCATCGACTACGGACCGTTCCAGTTCCTGGACGCCTTCAACCCGGCCCACATCTGCAACCACTCCGACAGCCAGGGCCGCTACGCTTACAACCGCCAGCCCAACATCGTCTACTGGAACCTGTTCTGCCTGGGCCAGGCGCTGCTGCCGCTGATCGGCGAGCAGGAACTGGCACTGGCGGCACTGGAGTCCTACAAGTCCGTGTTCCCGGCTGAGCTGGAAGCGCGCATGCGGGCCAAGCTGGGGCTGCAGCAGGCCCGGCCGGAGGACCGCGCCCTGATCGATGGCATCCTCAAGCTGCTGGCGCAGGACCGGGTTGACTACACCATCTTCTGGCGTCGCCTCAGCCATTTCGCCGCCGACGGCAAGGTCGAGCCGGTGCGCGATCTGTTTCTCGACCGCACCGGCTTGGATGCCTGGCTGCTACAGTATTCGGAGCGCCTGGCGCAGGAAGATAAAGGGTCAGGTGCCGATTTGATGCTTAAAACCAACCCCAAGTTCGTGCTGCGCAACCACTTGGGCGAACTGGCGATCCGGCAAGCCCGCGAGAAGGATTTTGCCGCCGTCGCCAGCCTGCAGGTGCTGCTGGGAAACCCGTTCGACGAACACCCGGGCTTCGAAGCCCAGGCGTCTTTCCCGCCCGACTGGGCCTCAACGATTGAAATCAGCTGTTCATCATGAGCCATCCTGTCCAGAAAACCGAAGCCGAATGGAAAGCCCTGCTGGCCGAGAAGGGGGCCGAACCGGCAGCCTTCGAGGTCACGCGCCATGCCGCCACCGAGCGTCCCTACACCGGCCGCTACGAAGACCACTGGCAGCCGGGCCAGTACCACTGCATCTGTTGCGACGCCAAGCTGTTCGATGCCAGTACCAAGTTCGACGCCGGCTGCGGCTGGCCCAGCTTCTGGCAGGCGGCACTGCCCGGTGCGATCAAGGAACGGCGCGACGTCAGCCACGGCATGGTCCGCGTCGAAACCCTGTGCGCCCAATGCGGCGCCCACCTGGGCCATGTGTTCGAGGACGGCCCGGCGCCCACCGGCCTGCGCTACTGCATGAACTCGGCTTCGCTTGAATTCAAGCCCTGATAATCTGCGCATGAAAATCCTGATCGACTTCTTCCCCATCCTGCTGTTCTTCGGGGCCTACAAGTTCTACGACATCTACGTTGCCACCGGTGTGCTGATGGTCGCCACCGTCGCTCAGATGGGCCTGATCTATGCCATCGACCGCAAGCTGCAGGCGATGCACAAGATCACGCTGGCGCTGATCCTGGTCTTCGGCGCCATGACGCTGCTGCTGCATGATGAGCGCTTCATCATGTGGAAGCCCACCGTGCTCTACGCCGCCATGGCGATTGCGCTGGCCGTCGCCTTGTGGGGCATGAAGAAGAACTTCCTGAAAATTCTGCTGGGCAGCCAGCTGGAGCTTCCCAATGCGGTGTGGATGCGGCTGAACCTGGCCTGGATCATTTACTGCGTCTTCATGGCGGCGCTCAACGGCTATGTGGCCGCCCTGTACAGCACCGAGGACTGGGTCAACTTCAAGCTCTGGGGCTACGCCATTCCGCTGGCCTTCATCGTGGCCCAGGGCTTTTACATCGCCCGTTACCTCAAAACCGACAAGACGGAAAACCCATGACGGCCGACTTCTCCCACCTCGCCGCGCAAATGGCGCAGCAGCTGCGCGACACCCTGCAGCCCACGGCGCTGGAAGTGATTGATGAAAGCGGTGCTCACGCGGGACATGCCGGCGCCAACGGCACCGGCTACGGCACCCATTTCCGGGTGCGCATCGCCTCACCGCTGTTCGACGGCAAAACGCGCGTGGCCCGTCATCGCCTTGTGTATGATGCGCTGCAGGATTTCATCGCCCAGGGCGTGCATGCGATCGCCATCGAAACCCAGTGAGCGCATGTGATCACCCCGGCCGATTCCCTGGTTTTTGTTTCCGTTCCTTTCCGTACCTTGTAGGACCCATGATGAAGAAGCAGATTTTTTCGGCCCTCGCCGCCGCGACCCTGTTGAGCGCCCTGGCCGTGCCGGCCGCAGCGCAGAACGTCGCCATCGTCAACGGCAAGCCCGTGCCGACGTCGCGCGTCGATGCGCTGGCGCAGCAGCTGGTGCGCGCCGGCCGCCCGGTGACGCCCGAAATGATGGGTCAGATCAAGGACGAAGTCATTGCCCGCGAACTGTTCATGCAGGAAGCGCAAAGGCTCGGACTGGATGCCACTGAAGACTACAAGACCCAGCTGGAGCTGACGCGCCAGGCCATCCTGATCCGCGAGCTGTTCGCCACCTTCCAGAAGAACAATCCGGTCACCGACGCCGAGATCAAGGCCGAGTACGACAAGTTCGCCGCCGCCAACAGCGGCAAGGAATACCGTGCCCGCCATATCCTGGTGGAGAAGGAAGACCAGGCCAAGGCCATCATCGCCTCGCTCAAGAAGGGCGCCAAGTTCGAGGACATCGCCAAGAAGCAGTCCAAGGACCCGGGCTCCGGCGCCAACGGTGGCGACCTCGACTGGGCCAGCGCCGGCAGCTATGTGAAGGAGTTCTCCGACGCCATGGTCAAGCTGGGCAAGGGCAAGACCACCGAGACCCCGGTCAAGAGCCAGTTCGGCTACCACGTCATCCGCCTGGACGACGTGCGCGAAGCCCAACTGCCCAAGCTGGAAGACGTCAAGCCGCAGATCGCCCAGCAACTGGGTCAGCAAAAGCTGATGAAGTACCAGGAAGACCTGCGCGCCAAGGCCAAGATCGAATAAGGCCCTGTCGACATCCTGGAAAAACGCGGCCGAGGCCGCGTTTTTTATTGGGGCTGGCAAGATGGGCTGCCCCGCCATTGACGCTCGCGTCACGCTTGTGTCCAATCGGCGGCCATGACAACCCACACGGAGACAGCATGACAAAAACCATCCCCACCCTGTTGAAAGCGCTGCTCAAGGGCACCCTGGCCGCCGCTGCACTGCTCGGCTCTCTCGGCGCCTTGGCGCAAAACGGAAAGACCGAAGTACTCTGGCTCGGCCAGGCCGCCGTGCGCATCACCACGCCCGGCGGCAAGGTCATCGTGGTCGACCCCTGGCTGCGCAGCAACCCCAAGACCCCGGCCAGCTTCAAGAGCCTGGAAGCGCTCGGCAAGGTCGACCTGGTGCTTGTAACGCACGCGCACTTCGACCATTTCGCCGACGCGCCGGATCTGGCCAAGCTGCACAAGATCCCGATGTACGGCCCGGCCGGCATGAACCAGACCGTGGCCACGCTGGGCATTCTGCCGGTCGAGCAGGTACCGCGCTTCGGCAAGGGCGGCACCATCGAGCCCTTCGGCCCCAAGAGCGTGAAGATCACCGCCACCCACGCCGAGCACTCGTCGGAGCTGGCCTGGAAGAACCCGGCCACCAACAAGGACGAAGTCCATGTGGGCGGCGAACCGGTGGGCTTCATCATCGAGCTGGAAAACGGCTTCAAGATCTACCACATGGGCGACACCGGCCTGTTTGGCGACATGAAGTTCATCGGCGAGTACTACAAGCCCGACCTGCTGCTGATCCCGATTGGCGGCCACTTCGTCATGAGCCCGGTGGATGCCGCCTACGCGGTGAAGCACTACCTCAAGCCCAAGTACGCCCTGCCCATCCACTACGGCACCATCCCCCAACTCAAAGGCACCACCGCCGAGTTCTCCGCCGCACTCGGTGGGGAGTCCGGCAAGATGCTGGTGGTCAACCCGGGTGAGAAGGTGGAATTCTGAGCATCCTGCTCCGGCGATAGTCTCTTTCTAGGCGGAAAAATGCCCGGGCGGGGATAATTGCGGGTTATGTCCCTGCTAGAACACCAGCTCGAACTTCTGTCGCCGGCGCGCAGCGCCGACATCGGCATCGAGGCCATCAACCACGGCGCCGATGCCATCTACATCGGCGGCCCATCCTTCGGTGCCCGCAGCAGCGCCGACAACTCGGTGCAGGACATCGCGCGGCTGGTCAAGCATGCGCACCGTTTCAACAGCCGCATCTTCGTCACCCTCAACACCATCCTGCGCGACGACGAACTGGAGCCGGCGCGCAAGCTGGCCTGGCAGTTCCATGACGCCGGTGTCGACGCCCTGATCATCCAGGACATGGGCCTGCTGGAGATCGACCTGCCGCCGATCCAGCTGCACGCCAGCACCCAGACCGACATCCGTACCCCCGAAAAGGCGCGTTTCCTGCAGGATGCCGGCCTCTCCCAGATCGTGCTGGCACGCGAGCTGACGCTGGAGCAAATCCGGGCCATCCGCGCCCAGACGCAGTGCACGCTGGAGTTCTTCGTCCACGGCGCGCTGTGCGTGGCCTACAGTGGCCAGTGCTACATCAGCCATGCCCACACCGGGCGCAGTGCCAACCGCGGCGACTGCTCGCAGGCCTGCCGCCTGCCCTACCAGGTGGTCGACAGCCAGGGCCGCTTCGTGGCACACGACAAGCATGTGCTGTCCATGAAGGACAACAACCAGAGCGCCAACCTGGCCGCGCTGGTCGATGCCGGCATCCGCAGCTTCAAGATCGAGGGCCGCTACAAGGATCTGGCCTACGTCAAGAACATCACGGCCCACTACCGCCATCTGCTCGACGAGCTGCTGGAGCAGCGGCCCGAACTGGCACGCGCTTCCAGCGGCCATACCACCTTCACGTTCACCCCGGACCCCGACCAGAACTTCAACCGCGAGTTCACCGACTACTTTGTGCAGGGCCGGCAACAGGACATCGGCGCCTTCGACACGCCCAAGAACCCCGGCCGCCACCTCGGCTACGTCACCAAGGTCGGCCCCGACTGGGTGGAACTGACCAGCAGCGAGCCCGGCACCGTGCTGCACAACGGCGACGGCCTGTGCTACTACGACCTGCAGAAAGAACTGGTCGGCATGGCCATCAACCGCGCCGAGCCGACCAACGCGCTGGCGGTGGACCAGTGGCGCGTCTACCCGAAAGACCCGGTGAGTGGCTTCAAGGATTTGCGCAAGGGCACCGAGCTCAACCGCAACCGCGACATGAACTGGGTGCGCATGCTGGAGAAGAAGTCCAGCGAGCGCCGCATCGGCGTCTGGGTCCGGCTGGAAGAAACGCGCGACGGTTTTGCCCTGCACCTGACCGACGAAGATGGCCACCATGCCAGCGCCCAGGTGGCCGCCGCCAAGGAGCCGGCCAAGAATGCCTTCCAGGCTGAAGCCAGCCTGCGCGAGCATCTGTCCCGCTTCGGTAGCACCCTCTTCGAGCCGATCGACGTCACGCTGGATCTGAGCGCCCCCTGGTTCGTTCCGGCCTCGCTGCTCAACCCGCTGCGCCGCGATGCGGTGGCGGCCCTGGAAGCGGCCCGTGCCGCAGCCTACCAGCGCCCGGCGCACGCCACACCCGTAGAACCGCCGGTGCCTTACCCGGAAGACACCCTCACCTATCTGGCCAATGTCTTCAACGAGAAGGCGCGCGACTTCTATGCCAGACACGGTGTGAAGGTGATTGCCGCCGCCTACGAGAGCCAGGAAGAGGAAGGCGACGTCAGCCTGATGATCACCAAGCACTGCGTGCGCTTCTCCTTGAGCCTTTGCCCCAAGCAGGCCAAGGGTGTGACCGGCGTGCAGGGCACGGTACGCGCCGAGCCGCTGACACTGATCAACGGCAAGGAGAAGCTGACCTTGCGCTTCGACTGCAAGCCGTGCGAGATGCACGTGGTCGGCAAGATCAAGAAATCAGTTCTGAACCAGGCGGCGCGTGAAGCTGAATCCGTACCGCTGCAGTTCTACCGCACGCGGCCAGTAGCGGCGACGCACTGAGCCCGCGGCACATTCCACGAAGACGGGCAGTGTATCCCCGGGGATGCCTTTCACACGCCACGCATCATCCCAGGAGATGGAGCATGCCGATAACCCGTCTGACCGTTGCATTCGCCATCGCCATCGCCCTGCCGGCCATCTCTGCACTGGCCGGCCCGGCCCCCTGGTACAAATAGCGCAGCAAACTCAATGGGGCCATCGTCTGCACCCAGACTTCTCCCGGCAAGGGGTCGGCGCAGGATGGCGGGCCGTACTAGGATGCCCGTTGCGAGCACGCTGGAACTCGCCACTGAGGCTGTGCCGCTCTGCGCTAGCTGGCAGCCGGCACCGATGCAAAGGTTACTTCCAGCCATGACAGCGGCGCATCGAACTCTGCAGCCCAGGTCTGGCCCGGTTGCACTGGCCAGGCATCGGTCCAGGTGCCGGTGGTCACCACGTCGCCGGCCTGCAGATCCGGCGCGCCCGGACACTGGCGCAACTCCCGCAGGAAGTAATGCAGGGCATGCAAGGGGCCTTCGAGCACGTTGGCGCCCCGACCTTGCTCGACCTCCTGGCCATCACGGCGCAGCGAGACAGCAGCAGCCGTGAGTTGCTGTTCCAGCGCGGTGGCAGAGCTCGCCAATTCGCGCGCTGGCTCCCGGCGCCCCACCAGCAGACGGGCGTGCAGACCGCCGTCGGCCACCGTATCGCCGGCGCTGAACTTCCAGTCCGGCAGGTGCGACTGCACCACCTCGAAGCCGGGGGCCACCCAATCGAGACAGTCGAACAGCTGATCCAAGGTTGCGTTGGCCGGCGGCGTGGCGCGCAGGCCGAACACCGCCTCGGGCTCGAGGCGCGGCTGGCAGGTGCCACTCAGGTCCACCACGCCCGCGCCATCGCACAACTGCAGGGTGCGGTCCCACACCGTGCCCCAGATCGGTGCAAACACCTGGTAGCGCGGCCAGATGGTGCGGTTGGTGAAGCCGATCTTGTAGCCGCGCGGCACCTCGCCACGCTGCTCGCGCAAGCGGCGTACTGCCAGCGCGCCCTGGTAGGCAGCCGCCACGTCCAGGCCCGAGTCCTGCCCCCACAGACGAGCGCTGTCGTAATGGGCCAGCAGCGCCTGCGGGCTCAACATGGCAGGCCTGTCAGCCGACCCACTTGCGCGCATTGCGCCACAGCTGCATCCACGGGCTGGCGGCGCTCGCATCGAGGCGGGTCCAGCTCATCTGGATGTTGCGGAACACGCGCTCGGGGTGCGGCATCATGGCGGTGAAGCGGCCGTCCGCCGTGGTAACGGAGGTCAGGCCGCCGGCGCTGCCATTCGGGTTGAACGGGTAGGCTTCGGTCGCCGCGCCGCTGTGGTCGACGAAACGCATGGCGGCAATCGCCTTGGCCGCGTTGCCGCGGTAGGCGAAGTTGGCATAGCCCTCGCCGTGCGCCACGGCGATCGGCAGGCGGCTGCCGGCCATGCCGGCGAAGAACAGCGAAGGCGACTCCAGCACCTCCACCATCGACAGACGCGCCTCGAAGCGTTCGCTGCGGTTGGTGGTGAAGCGTGGCCAGTCTTGCGCACCGGGAATGATGTCGGCCAGTTCGGCAAACATCTGGCAGCCGTTGCACACGCCCAGGCCGAAAGTGTCGGTACGGCCGAAGAAAGCCTTGAACTGCTCGGCCAGCACCGGGTTGAAGGTGATGGAGCGCGCCCAGCCGATGCCGGCACCCAGCGTGTCGCCGTAGGAGAAGCCGCCGCAGGCCACCACGCCCTTGAAGTCCTGCAATCTGGCGCGGCCGCTCTGCAGGTCGGTCATGTGCACGTCATGGGCCTCGAAGCCGGCCTCATGGAAGGCATAGGCCATCTCGACGTGCGAGTTGACGCCCTGCTCGCGCAGCACCGCGACCTTCGGGCGGCTGGTCAGCAAGGCGGGCGCGAGCTGTTGCGCCGGGTCGAACGTCAGGTGCACGTGCATGCCCGGATCGTTGGGCGCACCGGCCGCCGCGTGTTCGGCATCGGCACAGGCGGTGTTGTCGCGCTGCTGGCAGATCTTCCAGCTCACGCTGTCCCATACCTGGTGCAGGTCGGCCAGTTGGGCGCTGAACACGGTCTTGGCGTCGCGCCAGACCTGCACTTCGCCCACGCCAGCGGAGATGGCGCCGCCTGCGGGGCGGGTCTTGCCGATGACGTGGCTGAACCTGGACAGGCCATGCTCGCGCAGCACCTGCAGCACCGCATCGCGCTCGGCCGTGCGCACCTGCAGCACCACACCGAGTTCTTCGTTGAACAGGGCCTTGAGCGTCAGTTCCTCGCGCCGCGCGCTGACCTGGGTCGCCCAGTTCTTGCTGTCGCCGGCATCCATGCGGCTGTCGGAAATGCCGTCGCCTTCGGTGACCAGCAGGTCCACATTGAGCGCCACACCGACATGGCCGGCAAAGGCCATCTCGCAAGCTGCCGCCAGCAGGCCGCCATCGCTGCGGTCGTGGTAGGCCAGGATATTGCCCTGTGCGCGCAGTGCGTTGACCGCCTTGACCAGGTTGATCAGATCCTGCGGGTCGTCCAGATCCGGCACCGTGTTGCCGGACTGATTGAGCGTCTGCGCCAGAATCGAGCCACCCATGCGGTTCTGCCCCTTGCCCAGGTCGACCAGCAGCAGCGTGCTGTCGGCCTCGCTGGCATCCAGCTGGGGCGTGAGCGTGCCGCGCACGTCCGGCAGCGTGGCGAAGGCGCTGACGATCAGCGACACCGGCGAGGTGACCTTCTTTTTCTCGTTGCCGTCCTGCCATTGGGTGCGCATGGACAGGCTGTCCTTGCCGACCGGAATGGAAATGTCGAGCGCCGGGCACAGTTCCATGCCGACGGCCTGCACGGTGGCGTACAAGGCCGCGTCTTCCCCGGGCTCGCCGCAGGCGGCCATCCAATTGGCCGACAGCTTGACGCGCGGCAGATCGATCGGCGCCGCCAGCAGATTGGTGATGGCTTCGGCCACCGCCATGCGGCCCGAGGCCGGGGCGTCGAGCGCGGCCAGCGGCGTGCGCTCGCCCATGCTCATGGCCTCGCCGGCAAAACCGGCGTAGTCGGCCAGCGTCACGGCGCAATCGGCCACCGGCACCTGCCAGGGGCCGACCATCTGGTCGCGGTGCGTCAGGCCACCCACGGTACGGTCGCCGATGGTGATGAGGAAGCGCTTGGAGGCCACCGTGGGGTGGCTCAGCACGTCGATCACAGCCTTCTGCAGCTCGACACCGGTCAGGTCCAGCGGCTTGAAGCGGCGTGCAACGGTCTGGACGTCGCGGTGCATCTTGGGCGGCTTGCCCAGCAGCACGTTCATCGGCATGTCCACCGGGCTCTCGTTGCCCTCATCGGCCAGCACCAGCTGGCGCTCTTCGGTGGCCACGCCGACCACGGCAAACGGGCAGCGCTCGCGCTCGCAGAAGGCCTTGAACTGTTCCAGCGATTCGGGCGCGATCGCCATCACATAGCGTTCCTGGCTTTCGTTGCACCAGATTTCCTTCGGTGCCAGGCCGGATTCCTCCAACGGCACGGCACGCAAGTCAAAGCGGGCACCGCGGCCGGCGTCGTTGGTCAGCTCGGGGAAGGCGTTCGACAGACCACCGGCACCGACGTCGTGGATGGCCAGGATCGGGTTCTTGTCGCCCTGGGCCCAGCAATGGTTGATGACCTCCTGCGCCCGGCGCTCGATCTCCGGGTTGCCGCGTTGCACCGAGTCGAAGTCGAGTTCGGCGGCATTGGCGCCGGTGGCCATGGAACTGGCAGCACCGCCGCCCATGCCGATGCGCATGCCCGGGCCGCCGAGCTGGATCAGCAGCGTGCCGGCCGGGAATTCGATCTTCTGCGTCAGCTTGGCATCGATGATGCCGACACCGCCGGCGATCATGATGGGCTTGTGGTAACCACGCTGCTGAGTGTCGACATCGCTGGCGACGGTCTGCTCGTACTCGCGGAAATAACCGGTCAGGTTGGGCCGGCCGAATTCGTTGTTGAAAGCGGCGCCGCCCAGCGGGCCCTCGGTCATGATCTGCAGCGGGCTGGCAATGTGCTCGGGCTTGCCGCCCGCCTCGTCGGACCAACCGCCCCACAGCTTGGACACGGTGAAGCCGGTCAGGCCGGCCTTGGGCTTGGAGCCGCGGCCGGTGGCGCCTTCGTCACGGATTTCGCCACCGGCGCCGGTGGAGGCACCGGGGAACGGCGAGATGGCGGTCGGGTGGTTGTGGGTTTCCACCTTCATCAGCACGTGGTTGACAGCGCTCTCTTTTTGATAGCTGTTGGCGCTATAACCACCTGGGCTAGAGGCCATTTTTGCCACGAATCGCTCGACCGGATTGCCTTCCATGATGGAGGCATTGTCGGAATAGGCCACCACCGTGTGCTGCGGGCTGGTCTGGTGGGTGTGGCGGATCATGCCGAACATGCTGCGCTGCTGGCGCACACCGTCGATGGTGAAGTCGGCATTGAAGATCTTGTGGCGGCAGTGTTCGCTGTTGGCCTGGGCGAACATCATCAGCTCCACATCGGTCGGGTTGCGCTTCAGGTCGGTGAAGGCCTTGACCAGGTAGTCGATCTCGTCGTCGGCCAGCGCCAGGCCGAATTGCACGTTGGCTTTTTCCAGCGCTGCACGGCCGCCGCCCAGGATGTCGACGTGTTCCATCGGCGCCGGGTGCAGTTCGGTGAACAGCTCGCAGGCCTGCTCGCGCGTGGTCATGGCGCTTTCCGTCATGCGGTCGTGCAGCAAGGCTGCTACTTGGCCCAACTGCTCGGGCGTCAGGCTGGCCTTGCCCAGCAAGGGGGTCTTGAGCGTCAGGCGGTATTCGACGATGCGCTCCACCCGGTGCACGGCCAGGCCGCAGTTGTGGGTAATGTCGGTGGCCTTGGAGGCCCAGGGTGAAACCGTACCGAAGCGCGGCGACACCACGATCAACGGCCCTTCCGTGGGGCCGCTGTAGGGATCGCCGTAGCTCAGCAAGGCGCCTAGCTGCTGCTTCAGTTCGGCGCCGGGCGCTGCATCGCTGGCAACGAGGTGCACGAAGCGCGCAGCAATGCCGCTGATCTTGTCGTGGATGGCCTGCAGGCCGGGCAGAAGTTGCTGGACGCGGAAAGCGCTGAGCGCGCTGCCGCCTTCGAAAGAGCTGATATGCAGGGTCACTGTGGTGGCCTTGATGAGGGTGGCGGACGGGGGTCCGTGGAAACCGGCGATTTTACCTGCCCGCCTGCGGGAATCGTTCACCAATGGGATAATTCCCACCATGACGATCACCTACAAAGACGAAGCTGGCATCGCCGGCATGCGCGTGGCGGGCAAGCTGGCCGCTGAAGTGCTGGATTTCCTCGCCCCCCACATCAAGCCCGGCATCACCACCAACGAACTGGACATGCTGGCCCACGGCTACATCGTTGACGTGCAGGGCGCCATTCCGGCCCCGCTGAACTACGCGCCTTCGGGCTACAACCCGTACCCGAAGTCGATCTGCACCTCGATCAACCACCAGGTCTGCCACGGCATCCCGAACGACAAGGCGCTCAAGAAGGGCGACATCATCAACATCGACATCACCGTCATCAAGGACGGCTGGCACGGCGACACCAGCCGCATGTTCCAGGTCGGCGAGACCTCGATTGCGGCCAAGCGCCTGTGCGCCATGACCTATGACGCCATGTGGCACGGCATCATGCAGGTCAAGCCGGGCGCACGCCTGGGCGACATCGGCTGGGCAATCCAGAAATTCGCCGAAAGCAACGGTTTTTCCGTGGTGCGCGAGTTCTGCGGCCATGGCATCGGCCTGGGCTTCCACGAAGAGCCGCAGGTGCTGCACTACGGCAAGCCCGGCACGCTCGACGAACTCGTGCCCGGCATGACCTTCACCATCGAGCCCATGATCAACGCCGGCAAGCGTGACATCAAGGAACTGGGCGACGGCTGGACCATCGTCACCAAGGACCACTCGCTGTCGGCCCAGTGGGAGCACACCATCCTGGTCACGCCCACCGGCTACGAGGTACTGACGCTGTCGGCCGGCAGCCCGCCGCCGCCTGCCTTTGTGACGGCTGCCGCACAGGCCTGATTTCCGTCCCGTCTGGCCCGATTCCTGCTTCAGCCTGGTGATGCAAACGATCCAGTCCCTGAAAGACCAGTACCGCGCCAGGAAGGCAGAACTGCTGCAGCCCGTTGCCGGCAGCGGCAATTCCACCCGCCATGTGCGCGCCGCGCTGCGGCAGCTCTCCCGTCTGGCCGACACCGCGCTCAAGACCCTGTGGAAGCAAGCTGGCTTCGGCCAACCCTTCGCCCTGATCGGGGTCGGTGGTTTCGGCCGCGGCGAGCTGTTCCCGCACTCCGACATCGACGTGCTGCTGCTCATGCCCCCTGGCCAGTCGCCCGACAGCGACGAGGCCCTGCGCCGGCGCATCGAGACCTTCATCAGCAGCTGTTGGGATGCAGGGCTGGAAATCGGCTCCAGTGTGCGCACCGTCGAGGAGTGCCTGGCCGAATCGGCCAAGGATGTGACGGTGCAGACCGCGCTGCTGGAGGCACGCCTGATCACCGGCAATGCCTCTCTGTTCAACGCCTTCCGCCAGCAGTTCCTGCAGGCCATCGACGCGCGCGCCTTCTTTGTCGCCAAGACGCTGGAGATGCAGCAGCGCCACAGCAAGTTCGAGGACACGCCCTACGCGCTGGAGCCGAATTGCAAGGAATCGCCCGGCGGCCTGCGCGACCTGCAAATCATCCTCTGGGTGGCACAGGCGGCCGGCTACGGCAAGTCGTGGGACGAGCTGGCCCGCGCCGGTCTGGCCACACCCTTCGAGGTGCGCCAGTTCAGACGCAACGAGGCCATGCTGCAGCTCATCCGCATGCGCCTGCACCTGATCGCCAAGCGGCGCGAGGATCGGCTGGTATTCGACCTGCAGACCGCCGTGGCCAACTCGTTCGGCTACAGCTCGGATACCACGGAGGTCCGGACCAAGGTCCGAGCCAGCGAAGCGCTGATGCGCCACTACTACTGGGCCGCCAAGGCGGTGGCGCAGCTCAACCAGATCCTGCTGCTCAACATCGAGGAGCGGCTCAACCCCACCGTGCAGCCGCCGCTGCCGATCAACGAGCGCTTTGCCGACAAGGCCGGCCTGATCGAGGTGCGCAGCGACGAGCTCTACCAGCGTGAGCCGCATGCCATCCTGGAGACCTTTCTGGTCTACCAGATGACCGAAGGCGCCAAGGGCCTGTCGGCACGCACGCTGCGCGCCCTGTACAACGCACGCGGCCTGATGGACGGGAAGTTCCGCAAGGACCCGGTCAACCAGCAGACCTTCATGCGCATCCTGCAGCAGCCTGAAGGCATCACGCACGCGATACGCCTGATGAACCAGACCTCGGTGCTGGGGCGCTACCTCTGGCCGTTCCGCCGCATCGTCGGCCAGATGCAGCACGACCTGTTCCACGTCTACACGGTGGACCAACACATCCTGATGGTGCTGCGCAACGTGCGGCGCTTCTTCATGGCCGAGCATGCGCACGAATACCCGTTCTGCTCGCAACTGGCCGCCGGCTGGGACAAGCCCTGGATCCTGTACGCCGCCGCCTTGTTCCACGATATTGCCAAGGGCCGGGGCGGCGACCATTCCGAACTGGGGGCCGTCGAAGTGCGGCGCTTCTGCCGCCAGCACGGCATCGTTCGCGAAGACGCCCTGCTTATCGAGTTCCTGGTCAGGGAACACCTCTCGATGAGCCACAGTGCACAGAAGTCCGATCTGACCGACCCGGATGTGATTGCCGCTTTTGCCAAACAGGTGAACAGCGAGCGTTACCTGACGGCGCTCTACCTGCTCACCGTAGCCGACATCCGCGGCACCAGTCCCAAGGTCTGGAATGCCTGGAAAGGCAAGCTGCTGGAAGACCTGTACCGCTATACGCTGCGCGCCCTCGGCGGCCTGGTCCCCTCGCCCGATGCCGAGGTGGAGGCACGCAAGCGCGAGGCGCTGATCCAGCTGGCACTGCACAGCCTGCCGTTCGAAGCCCACAAGCCGCTGTGGGGCACGCTGGATGTGAGCTACTTCATGCGCCACGACGCAGCCGACATCGCCTGGCACGCGCGGCAGCTGTCGCGCCATGTCGGCACCGACAAACCCATCGTGCGGGCCAGACGTTCACCGGTGGGCGAAGGGCTGCAGGTGCTGGTCTACGCCAAAGACCAGCCCGACCTGTTCGCCCGCATCTGCGGCTATTTCGACCACGCCGGCTTCAGCATTCTCGATGCCCGCATCCACACGGCGCGCAACGACTATGCGCTCGACACCTTCCAGATCGTCACATCGGCCATGCCCGACCACTACCGCGAACTGACCAACCTGGTGGAGGCGGAACTGGCGCGCATCATCACAGCGGGCGGTCCGCTGCCCGCCCCCAGCCGTGGCCGCCAGTCGCGACGCGTCAAAAGCTTTCCCTTCATGCCGCGCGTCAGCCTCCGGCCGGACGAAAAAGCGCAGCGTTGGCTGCTCAGCATCACCGCCAGCGACCAGGCCGGCCTGCTGTACAAAGTGGCACGCGTGCTGGCGCAGCACGGGATCAACCTGCAGCTGGCCAAGGTCAACACCCTGGGTGAGCGGGTGGACGACAGCTTCCTGATCTGCGGCGACGCCCTGCAGAACAACCGGGCGCAGCTGGAAATCGAGACGGAACTGCTGGACGTGCTGTCGTCATAAAGCACCCGCGCTCCCAATGCGGGTGGTTTGCAGTCCTCAAAGGAGACCCTCGCGCCTTGGAATGACCCAGCGGCGCTCAATCGCTCCAAGGAGAGAACTCAGTCGTCCTGGCCCGCATCCAGACCGGGAAACAGCACCTCGGTGAAACCGAACTGCGTGAAATCGCGCACCCGCATCGGATAGAGCTTGCCAATCAGATGGTCGCACTCGTGTTGCACCACGCGGGCGTGAAAATCCTCGACCGTGCGGTCGATCGGGTCGCCATACTGATCGAAACCGGTGTAGCGGATTCGTTGCCAGCGCGGCACCACGGCACGCAGGCCCGGCACCGACAGACAACCTTCCCAGCCCTCTTCCTCGGCCTCACCGATCGGCGTGATGACCGGGTTGCACAGCACGGTGCGCGGCACCACGGGCGCGTCAGGGTAGCGCGGGTTGAACTCACCGCTGCCAAAGATCACCACCTGCAGGTCCACGCCGATCTGCGGCGCCGCCAAGCCGGCACCGTGGGCCGCCTGCATGGTGTCGAGCAGGTCGGTGATGAGCAGATGCAGCGCGTCGCTGTCGAATTCGGTCACGGGCTGGGCGACGCGCAACAGGCGCGGGTCGCCCATCTTGAGGATGGTACGGACGGTCATGGGAATTCGGAATTGGTAGCACTCAAGCATACAAGAGCGGCACAATCACGCCATGACACCGCCCCGCCCATCCGCACCCCGCCCACAGGTCCTCGCTGTCCCGCTGTCGGCCCTGCTGCGCTGGGTCTATCTGGTGCTGGCGCTGCTGTTCCTGCTGCTGGGGCTGATCGGCATCTTCCTGCCGGTGCTGCCGACCACCCCCTTCATCCTGCTGTCGGCCTGGGCAGCGGCACGCAGTTCACCCCGCCTGCTGGCCTGGCTGGAGGAGCACACGGCCTTCGGCCCCATGATCCGCGACTGGCGCCACGGCGGCGTGGTGCGCCGGCGTTCCAAATGGATGGCCACGCTGGTCATGGCGGCCAGCGGAACCTACCTGCTGCTGAGTTCACACCCGCGCTGGGCCGCCGGGCTGGCCATCGCCTGCATGACGGCCGTGGCACTGTGGCTGTGGCAGCGCCCGGAGCATCATGACGACACGCCCCCGCAGCAGGACTGATGCACTTCAGTCCGCCGATGCCTCCAGCAGGGCGAGCAGACCGGCCTCGTCCAGGATGGCGATGCCCAGCGCCTGCGCCTTCTCCAGCTTGCTGCCGGCCTCGGCACCCGCCACCACGTAGTCGGTCTTCTTGCTGACCGAGCCGGCCACCTTGGCGCCAGCGGCTTCCAGCATGTCCTTGGCCTGGTCGCGGCTGAGTGTCGGCAAGGTGCCGGTCAGCACAAAGGTCTTGCCGGCCAGCGGCTGCACTTCGGCAGGTGCTGGTTCGCCTTCTTCCCACGTGACGCCACAGGCACGCAGTTGCTCCACCACCTCGCGGTTGTGCGGCTGATCGAAGAAAGTGCGGATGCTCTGCGCCACCACCGGGCCGACGTCGGCCACCTGCAGCAGCTGTTCCTCCCTGGCATCCAGGATCGCATCGAGCTTGCCGAAGTGGCGCACCAGCGCCTTGGCCGTGGCCTCGCCCACATGACGGATGCCCAGGCCGAAGAGGAAGCGCGGCAGCGTCGTCTGCTTGGATTTCTCCAGCGCCTCGACGATGTTCTGTGCCGACTTGTTGGCCATGCGCTCCAGGCCGGCCAGGGCGGTCAGGCCCAGGCGGTACAGGTCCGGCAGAGTATTGACCATCCCGCTGTCCACCAGTTGATCCACCAACTTGTCACCCAGGCCCTCGATCTCGACCGCACGACGGTGGGAAAAATGCAGGATGGCCTGCTTGCGCTGGGCACTGCAGAACAGGCCACCGGTGCAGCGGTAGTCGGCTTCGCCCTCCTCGCGCACCGCGGCCGAGCCACACACTGGGCAGGTATGCGGCATGGTGAAAATCTCGGCCCCTGGCAGGCGCTTTTCCGGTAGCACCGCCACCACCTCCGGGATGACGTCACCGGCACGGCGCACGATCACCGTATCGCCGATGCGCACGTCCTTGCGGCGCGCCTCGTCCTCGTTGTGCAGCGTGGCGTTGGTGACCGTCACACCGCCGACGAACACCGGGGCCAGCTTGGCCACCGGCGTGAGCTTGCCGGTACGGCCGACCTGGACCTCAATCGCCTGCACCGTGGTCAGCATCTCCTGCGCCGGGTATTTATGCGCCACGGCCCAGCGCGGCTCGCGCGTGACAAAACCCAACTGCTGTTGCAGGTCCAGGCGGTTGACCTTGTAGACCACGCCGTCAATGTCGTAGGGCAGGCTGTCGCGCAACTCGCCCATGCGGCGGTGAAACGCTATCAAATCAGGAGCGCCTTGCGCAATCACCACGTGGTCACAGACCGGAAAACCCCATGATTTCAGCTGTTGCAGCCAGGCGAAGTGGGTCTTGAACTCTGTCCCCGCTGACACTTCGCCCAAGCCGTAGGCAAAGAAACTCAACGGCCGCTGGGCGGCAATTGCCGGGTCGAGCTGGCGCACCGCGCCGGCCGCGGCATTGCGCGGATTGACGAAGGTTTTTTCGCCCTTCTCGCGCTGCCGTTCATTGAGAGCATTGAAGTCGTCGCGCCGCAGGTAGACCTCACCGCGCACCTCCAGAATGGCCGGTACGACCTCCGGCAAACGTAAGGGAATCTGGCCGATGGTGCGGATGTTCTGCGTCACGTCCTCGCCCACCTCGCCGTCGCCGCGCGTGGCCGCCTGTACCAGCATGCCCTGCTCGTAGCGCAGGTTGATGGCGAGGCCGTCGAACTTGGGTTCGGCGGCGTATTCAATGGACGGATCCAACTCGGCCAGACCGAGCTCGCGGCGCACCCGTGCATCGAAGGCCTCGGCGCCACTGGCCTCGGTATCGGTCTCGGTACGGATGCTCAGCATCGGCACGGCGTGGCGCACGCTGGCGAAATGCTCCAACGGCTTGGCGCCGACACGTTGCGTCGGCGAATCAGGTGTCACTAACTCGGGATACGCGGCCTCGAGGGTCTGCAGTTCCCGGAACAGACGGTCGTACTCGGCATCCGGAATCTCCGGCTCATCGAGCACGTAGTAGCGGTGGGCGTGGTGGTGCAGCAGGCGATGCAATTCCTGCACGCGTTGCCTGTCCGGTCCGGCCGGTGCCGCATCTGCAGAAAACAAATCGAGCGTAGCCATCGTCGAGCGCTACAAAACCAGATGCCAAGGCTCCCGCGGAGCTGGCTTTGCCAGGCCGCTGGGAGCGACCCCTTCTGGAAGGGGGGTGGCGGAGCGAACGGAGGGAGCGCAGCCTGGGGGTTGCATCACGAAAACAGGCGGCGCGCCAAGGCCGAGCCGGCAGAGAGATCGCGCGCATCCAGCGTGTCGTAGAGTTTCTCGAGCTCGGTGCCGATCTGGTCGAGCGCCTCGCAGCTCAGTGCATGGCCGTTGTCATCGGTCAACAGGCCATCCATGGTCGCCGCCAGCGACTCTGCGACCTCGCGCATACGGGTGAAGGGCTGCTCGGCACGATCCACCTGGGCGACATCCAGGCTCAGGCTCAGTTCGCGCAGAGCCGACTGGTCCATGTCTTCCGACAGCGCCGCCTGGGAATCGAACGCCAGCCCCAGCAAGGGCGGCTGACCGGGCATCGTTGCCGGCAGCACCATACGCCCCGCAATGGCAGCCGGCACAAAACCCAGGCGCGCTGCGCACTGGTGCACATAGCCCGGACTCCAGGCCGCGTTGCGCGCGCGCAGCGTGAAACCGAGCTGGGCATCGTGCGCGCTGGCAAAGCTGTCGAGTTCGCGCGCCCGCGCCACTTCGTCCAGCATTTCAGGGAATTCGGGCGTGCCGCCGACGACGTCGGCAAAAGCCTGCGCCGTGACGACGAATTCGGAGTACTCGATCTCGTTGAGCGCACCCGAGCGGTTGGCCAGCTGGATGCCAGCCTGCAGTACGCCGTAGCGCTGGCCGATCTGCGGCAGCTCCCACTGCTGGGTCGCCTCGTTCAGCCCTTCCACGGCAAAAGGCTTGCTGCCGACGCGGCGCGTGGCCGGCAAGGCGGCCAACACGGCATCACCGGATACCGGGCCGTCGAGCGCAATCGGTGCGATGACATCGATCAGCGAATCCATCAGCGGTCGTTTCTCGACCGATGGCAAGGGCATGGACGGATCTTGTCCATCCAGGCTCCGCTCGAAGCCAGGGTCAAAGCCCGGTTCAATGGGCCCCCGTCCCGGTTCGACGCGTGGCGCCTGCGGGTCGGCTTGGCGCGGCTGGCTGCGGCGCGAGGTCCAGGCGCCATGCGCCACCACGCCGGCCAGCACCAGGCCGCCCGCGATCGCCAGTCCGATCTGCAGCGTGCTCATGTCTGGCCTCAGGCGGCTTCCGCCATGGAAACGGCGGACTCCATGTCCACCGCCACGATGCGCGAGACGCCCTGCTCCTGCATGGTCACGCCGATCAGCTGCTCGGCCATTTCCATGGCAATCTTGTTGTGGCTGATGAAGAGGAACTGCGTGCCACGGCTCATGCTGCTCACCAGCTTGGCGTAGCGCTCGGTGTTGGCGTCGTCCAGCGGTGCGTCCACCTCGTCCAGCAGACAGAACGGTGCCGGATTGAGCTGGAAGATGGCGAACACCAGCGCGATGGCGGTCAGTGCCTTCTCACCACCCGACAGCAGGTGAATGGTCTGGTTTTTCTTGCCCGGCGGCTGCGCCATCACCTGCACGCCGGAGTCCAGGATCTCGTCGCCAGTCATGATGAGCTTGGCCTGGCCGCCGCCGAACAACTCGGGGAACATCTTGCCGAAGTGCTCGTTGACGGTCTTGAAGGTGCCACCCAGCAACTCGCGGGTTTCACCGTCGATCTTGCGGATGGCGCCTTCCAGCGTGTTCATGGCGTCGGTCAGATCGAGCGACTGGGCATCGAGGAACTGCTTGCGCTCACGTGCCGTAGCCAGTTCATCCAGCGCCGCCAGGTTGACCGCGCCCAGGGCCGCGATCTCGCGGTTGAGGCGATCGATCTCGCTTTGCAGGCCGGTCAGGCGCACGTTGCCGTCTGCTATCGATTTCGCCACGGCGTCCAGGTCGGCCTGGGCATCCGCCAACAGCTGGGAATATTGCTCCAGCCCCAGGCGCGCCGCCTGCTCCTTGAGCTGGAAGTCGGTGATGCGCTGGCGCAGCGGATCAAGTTCGCGTTCGAGCTGCAGGCGGCGCTCGTCGCTGGCACGCAGCTTGGCCGTCAGGTCGTCGTATTCGCTGCGCTTGGCGGCCAGCACCTGCTCGCGCTCGAGCTTGAGCGCCAGGGCGTTCTGCAGGCCGGCTTGCGCGGCGGCATCGGTCAGACGCACCAGTTCATCACGGGCGCGCTGTTCTTCGGTCACCAGCGAGGAGGCCTGCTGCTCGGCGGTTTCGATGGCACGCGACAACTCGGCCTTGCGGGCGTCGAGCGTGCGCAGCGAGAAAGTGGCCTCCTGCGCCTGGCGCTCCAGGCTGCGCTGCTGCTCGCGGCAGGCACCCAGCTTACGCTCGGCCTCCAGCACGCGCTCGTCGAGCTGGGCGTGGCGCTCCTGGCTGTCGGCCAGCTGCATGTCGAGCTCTTCAAAGCGGGCTTCGGCAGCGATGCGGCGCTCCTGCAGCTCCTCCAGCTGAGCATCCACCTCGGCCATGTCGCCGGCGATCTGCTCGCTGCGGGCCCGGGTCTGCTCGGCCAACTGCGTCAGGCGCAGGGTTTCGACCTGCAGCTCATGCGCGCGGCTCTGGCTCTCGGCCGCTTCGCGGCGCGCCGCCACCAGGCGCTGCGAGGCATCGGCATAGGCGGCTTCGGCACGGATCAGCGCACTGCGCGCTTCATCAACGATCAGGGACTGGGCGCGCAGCTGCTTTTCCAGGTTTTCGATTTCCTGAGCGCGCGCCAGCAGGCCGGCCTGCTCGGAATCCTGCGCATAGAAGCTGACGCTGTGGGCCGTCACGGCGTGACCGGTCTTGACGTACAAGGTCTCGCCCGGCTGCAACTGGGCGCGCTGGGACAGCGCGTCCTCGAAGCTCTGCGCCACATAGCAACCCTGCAGCCAATCCACCAGCACGGCCTTCAGGCCGGCATCGTTGACACGCAACAGGTCAGACAGGCGCGGCAGGCTGGCCGTCTTCTCCGGGGCCGCAGCCTGCGGTGCGCTGTAGAACGCCAGCTTGGCCGGCGGCGCATCGGCACCGAAGGCGCGCACCATGTCGAGGCGGCTGATTTCCAGCGCGCCCATGCGTTCGCGCAGTGCCGCTTCCAGCGCGTTTTCCCAACCCTGCTCGATGTGGAGCCTGGTCCACAAGGCCTGCAGGTCGGCCAGGCCGTGCTTGGCCAGCCAGGGCTGAAGCTTGCCGTCGGTCTTGACCTTTTCCTGCAACGCCTTCAGCGCTTCCATGCGCGCCGACAGGTCGGCCTGGCGGGCCGATTCGGTGTTGACGGTCTGCTGCTGCTCACGGCGCGCTTCATCCAGTTGCGGCACATGCTCCTGCAGCTCGTGCAGGCGAGCCTCATTGACACTGGCCGCCTCGGTGGCCTCGGCCAACTGGCTCTGCAGGTTCTGCAGGCGCGCTTCGTCAGGCGCGGCCAGCGCATTCTTGTCAGCGCTCAGGCGTTCGCGCCGCTGCTGCAACTGGCGTGACTGTTCCTCGATGCTGCGCTGTTCGGCGGCCAGCACCTGGATCTGCTGCTGCACCTGGGCCACGCTGCCGCGCTGTTCGTTGGCGCGGCTCTGGGCCTGACGCATCGCCTCTTCCAGATCGGGCAGGGCCTGCGCCTGCTCTTCCAGCTGGGCGGCCAGCAGTTCGTTCTGTTCTTCGCCCACCAGCGCCAGCTCGGCCAGTCGTTCGATCTCGGCCTGGGCGTCTTCGCGACGCGTGGCCCACTGGGCGGTCTGTTCTTTCAGCGTGATCAGACGTTCCTCGACGCGCTGGCGGCCTTCGACCACGAAGCGGATCTCGGCTTCCAGCCGGCCCACCTCGGTGCTGGCCTCGTACAACAGGCCCTGGGCCTGGTTGACCTGGTCGCCGGCGGCGTAATGCGCCTGACGGATGGTTTCCAGATCGGCCTCGATGTGGCGCAGGTCGGCCACGCGCGATTCGAGCTCGATCACGGCCTTTTCGCCGTCCTGCCGGATCTTGGCCTGGTCGGCCTCGGCCTCGCTGCGGCGCAGGTACCAGAGCTGGTGCTGCTTGAGCGTGACGTCCGACTGCAATGCGTTGTACTTCTGCGCCACCTCGGCCTGTCGTTCCAGCTTGTCCAGGTTGGCGTTGAGCTCGCGCAGGATGTCCTCGACGCGGGTCAGGTTCTCGCGCGTGTCGGACAGGCGGTTTTCCGTCTCGCGGCGGCGTTCCTTGTACTTGGAGACGCCCGCCGCCTCTTCCAGGAACAGGCGCAGTTCTTCCGGCTTGGACTCGATGATGCGGCTGATGGTGCCCTGGCCGATGATGGCGTAGGCGCGCGGGCCCAGGCCGGTGCCGAGGAACACGTCCTGCACGTCGCGCCGGCGCACCGGCTGGTTGTTGATGTAGTAGCTGCTGGTACCGTCGCGCGTCAGCACGCGCTTGACCGCCACCTCGGCGTACTGGCCCCACTGGCCGCCGGCACGGTGGTCGGCGTTGTCGAACACCAGCTCCACGCTGGCACGGCTGGCCGGTTTGCGGGTGTTGGTGCCGTTGAAGATGACGTCCTGCATGGACTCGCCGCGCAGTTCGCTGGCGCGGCTTTCGCCCAACACCCAGCGCACCGCGTCCATGATGTTGGACTTGCCGCAGCCGTTGGGGCCGACCACGCCCACCAATTGGCCCGGCAGCATGAAGTTGGTGGGTTCGGCGAACGACTTGAACCCGGACAGCTTGATGGAGTTAAGACGCACAGCGAGTCTAAGTTATTGATTGAATTGAACTTTTTATCCACCATCGCAGTGGACGAAGCCTTGATGATACCGTGTGCGCCGGCCGGGGCGCCGAATGGCCGTCCCCCGGGGCCGGACCCGCCATCCACGGGATAATGACACCCCATGAATCCGAATCTTTCCCGGCTGCAGCCCTACCCCTTCGAGCGGCTCAAGCAGCTCTTCGCCGGCGTCACACCCAACCCCAACTACCGTCCCATCAGCCTGGGCATCGGCGAGCCGCGCCATGCCACGCCGAAACTGGTGACCGATGCCCTGAGCGCCAATCTGAGCGGCCTGGCCAGCTACCCGGCCACCGCCGGCGAGCCGGCGCTGCGCGAAGCCGCTGCCGGCTGGCTGCAGCGGCGCTACGGCGTGGCCGTCAACCCGGCCACCCAGATCCTGCCGGTCAACGGCTCGCGTGAAGCCCTGTTTGCGCTGACGCAAACCGTGGTGGACGGCACGAAACCGGGTGCCGTGGTGCTCTGCCCCAATCCGTTCTACCAGATCTACGAGGGCGCCACGCTGCTGGCCGGTGCCCAACCCTACTACGTGCCGAGCGACCCGGCGCGCAACTTCGCGGTGGACTGGGACAGTGTGCCGGCCGAGGTCTGGGCCCGCACGCAGATGATCTTCACCTGCTCGCCCGGCAACCCGACCGGCGCCGTGATGCCGCTGGACGAGTGGAAGAAGCTGTTCGCGTTGAGCGACCGCTACGGCTTCGTCATCGCCTCCGACGAGTGCTACAGCGAAATCTATTTCCGCGACGAGCCGCCGCTCGGCGGTCTGGAAGCCGCCGCCCGCCTCGGCCGCAGCGACTTCAAGAACCTGATCGCCCTGACCAGCCTGTCCAAACGCAGCAACGTGCCGGGCATGCGCAGCGGCTTTGTCGCCGGCGACGCGGCGCTGATCAAGCCCTTCCTGCTCTACCGCACCTACCACGGCAGCGCCATGAGCACCGTGGTGCAGGCGGCCAGCGTGGCGGCCTGGAACGACGAGCAGCACGTGATCGAGAACCGCAACCTGTATCGCGAGAAATTCGCCCGGGTCACGCCCCTGCTGAGTGCCGTGCTGGACGTGACCCTGCCGGATGCGGCCTTCTACCTGTGGGCCGGCGTCAAAGGCAGCGACACCGATTTCGCGCGCGAGCTGCTCGCTCTTTACAATGTGACTGTTCTGCCCGGCAGCTACCTCGCCCGCGAAGCCCACGGCTTCAATCCCGGCGCCGGGCGCATCCGCATGGCACTGGTGGCCGAGACCGCCGAGTGCGTGGAAGCCGCCGAGCGCATCGTCCAGTTTGTCAAATCCAGAAACTAAACCGCTAGAGAAGAAGCAAATGAGCCAACAACTGCAACAGATCATCGACGCCGCGTGGGAAGACCGCGCCAACATTTCGCCGAAGTCCGCCCCGAAGGAAGTGGCCGATGCGGTCGAGCATGTCATCACCGAACTCAACGGCGGCCGCCTGCGCGTGGCCACCCGCCAAGGCGTGGGCCAGTGGACGGTGCACCAGTGGATCAAGAAAGCCGTGCTGCTGTCTTTCCGTCTGAAGGACAACGAAGTCATCAAGGCCGGCGATCTCGGCTTCTACGACAAGGTGCAGACCAAGTTCGCCCACCTGACCGAAGAAGAGATGAAAGCCAGCGGCGTGCGCGTGGTGCCGCCGGCCGTGGCGCGCCGCGGCAGCTTCATTGCCAAGGGCGCCATCCTGATGCCGTCCTACGTCAACATCGGTGCCTACGTCGATGAAGGCACCATGGTCGACACCTGGGCCACCGTCGGTTCCTGCGCGCAGGTCGGCAAGAACGTGCATCTGTCCGGCGGCGTCGGCCTGGGCGGCGTGCTCGAGCCGCTGCAAGCCAACCCGACCATCATCGAAGACAACTGCTTCATCGGTGCACGTTCCGAGATCGTCGAAGGCGTGATCGTGGAAGAGAACTCGGTGATCTCCATGGGCGTGTACATCGGCCAGAGCACCCCGATCTACGACCGCAGCACCGGCGAAGTCAGCTACGGCCGCATCCCGGCCGGCTCGGTGGTGATCAGCGGCAGCCTGCCGAAGGACGGCGGCAAGTACAGCCTGTACGCCGCCATCATCGTCAAGCGCGTCGATGCCCAGACCCGCGCCAAGACCAGCCTGAACGACCTGCTGAGGGATTGATGGCACACCCCCAGGCTGCGCGCACTGCGTGTCGCTTCGCCACCCCCCTTGCAGGGGGCAACGCCAGTGGCCCGGCAAAGCCGGTTCCACGGCGTTTCCTGGTTTTGGGGGTTTGCGCTCGGCTGGTGTTGCGATGACCGTCCCAAGGGAGAAGTGAAAGCATGAGTACAACGATGGGCACCATGGAGCGGATCCTGCGGCTGATGGCCGAGAAGAAGGCTTCGGACGTCTACCTCTCGGCGTTCGCGCCGGCGCTCATCCGCATCAACGGCCAGTGCGTACCGATCAACAGCCAGCCGCTCACGCCCGAAGCGCCGCGCGGCCTTTTGGCCGAGCTCCTGCCGGTCGAGCGTCTGACCGAACTCGACCGCACCGGCGAGCTCAACATGGGCTTTCCGCTGGCGGGCGTAGGGCGCTTCCGCCTGAGCGCCATGCGCCAGCGTGGCTCGGTGGCGGCGGTGATCCGATTCATCGCCAACGAGGTGCCGTCGCTGGCCTCGCTGTCGCTGCCGCCCATCCTGGCCGACCTCATCATGGAAAAGCGCGGTCTCCTGCTGATGGTCGGCGCCACCGGCATGGGCAAGAGCACCTCGCTGGCCTCGATGATCGATCACCGCAGTGAACATGCTTCCGGCCACATCCTGACCATCGAGGACCCGATCGAGTTCCTGTTCAAGAACAAGCGTTCGGTGGTCAACCAGCGCGAGATCGGCACCGACACCGCCTCGCTGCAGGTCGCCTTGCAGAATGCCCTGCGCCAGGCTCCGGACGTGATCCTGATCGGCGAGATCCGCGACCGCGAGACCATGTCGGCCGCCATCGCCTACGCCCAGTCCGGCCACCTTTGCCTGGCCACCATGCACGCCAACAACAGCTACCAGGCGCTCAACCGCGTCCTGAGCTTCTACCCGGTGGAAGTGCGCCAGTCCATGCTGGGCGACCTGTCCAGCGCGCTCAAGGCCATCGTGTCGCAGCGCCTGCTGCGCACCACCAGCGGCGGACGCACGCCGGCAGTCGAGGTCATGCTCAACACCAAGCTGGTGTCCGAGCTGATCGAGAAAGGCGACTTTTCCGCCGTCAAGGAAGCGCTGGAAAAAGCCATGGCCGAAGGCTCGCAGAACTTCGAGCAGGACATTGCCCGCCTGATCAACGAAGGCATCGTCGACCGCAAGGAAGGCCTGGCCCACTCCGACTCGCCCACCAACCTGATGTGGCGCCTGCAGAACGACTTCAGCAAGGCGGCCCAGGCCCAGGCACCGGCCGAAGACCTTGACGACAAGCCCTCGTTCACCGAAATCACCCTGGATGTGAAGCACTGAGGCGCGCTGCGCCCGAAAGCTTCCTGCCGCTATGACCCGAACCCTGATTCTTGCCGAGCAGCTGATCTCGCTGCCCTCCCTCACCCCCGACGACGCCGGCTGCCAGGCGCTCATCGCGGCGCGCCTGCAGCCACTGGGTTTTGTCTGCGAAACCCTGGAGAGCGGCCCGGCCGACTTCCGCGTCACGAATCTGTGGGCAAAACGGGCTGCAGCAACCGTCAATACTGCGCAAGTCGCTCCTAAAACGATAGTGTTCGCCGGTCACACCGACGTTGTGCCAACCGGCCCGGTCGCGCAGTGGGCTAGCGCCCCGTTCTCCCCGACGCACCGTGACGGCAAACTTTACGGCCGCGGTGCCAGCGACATGAAGACCTCGCTCGCCGCCTTCGTGGTCGCCATCGAGGAATTTATTGCCGCGCAGCCGCAGGCGCCGCTGAACATCGCCCTGCTGCTGACCAGCGACGAAGAGGGCCCGGCCGTTGACGGCACGGTGGTGGTGTGCGAGGCCCTCAAGGCGCGGGGGGAAACGCTGGACTACTGCGTCGTCGGCGAGCCGACCTCGGTGCAACGCACCGGCGACATGATCAAGAACGGCCGGCGCGGCACCATGAGCGGCAAGCTCACCGTCAAGGGCGTGCAGGGCCACATCGCCTACCCGCAGTTGGCGAAGAACCCGATCCATCTGTTCGCCCCGGCCATGGCCGAGCTGGCGGGCATTGAGTGGGACCGCGGCAACGCCTTCTTTCCCCCCACCACCTGGCAGATCAGCAACATCCATGGTGGGACCGGCGCCAGCAACGTGATCCCCGGCACCGTGGTGGTCGATTTCAACTTCCGTTTCTCGACCGAGTCCACGCCCGAGAGCCTGCAGCAGCGCTTGAGCGCCGTGCTCGACAAGCATGCTCTGGAATATGAACTGACCTGGACCATCGGTGGCCGCCCCTTTCTCACCCCACCCGGCACGCTGGTCAACGCAGTGCGTGATGCCATCCGGGACGAAACCGGCCTGGAGACCGAGCTCTCCACCAGCGGCGGCACCAGCGACGGTCGCTTCATCGCGCAGATCTGCCCGCAGGTGATCGAGCTCGGGCCGACCAACGCCACCATCCACAAGATCGACGAGCACATCCCGGTGACCGACATCGAACCCCTGAAGAACATCTACCGGCGCGTGCTGGAAAAGCTGGCCGCATGACACAGACATTGACGGCGCAGCCGACGGTCATCGAACTGATCGTTGCCGGCGCGAAACAACTCACCGACGCCGGTGTTGCCTTCGGCCACGGCACGAACAACGCCTTCGACGAAGCGACCTGGCTGGTGCTGTGGCAGCTTGGACTGCCACTGGACGACCTGGATTCAGTGGCAAATCGGCCCGTAGCCCCTGCTGATCAAGAGAAGATTGCTACGCTTTTGGAAGCACGCATGGAAACGCGCAAACCCGCTGCCTACCTGACACACGAAGCCTGGCTGCAGGGCGTGCCTTTCTACGTGGACGAGCGTGCCATCGTGCCGCGCTCCTTCATTGCCGAGCTGCTGGCCGATGGCAGCATCGACCCCTGGCTGGGCGAACACACGAAAAAGGTCCTGGACCTGTGCACCGGCAACGGCAGCCTGGCCGTGCTGGCGGCCCTGGCCTACCCGGACGTGACGGTGGACGGCGCCGACCTCTCGCTCGATGCGCTGGCGGTGGCGCGCATGAATGTCGAAAAGCATGGGCTGGAAGACCGCATCACGCTGCTGCAGTCCGATGGTCTTGCCAACGTGCGCGGCCCCTACGACCTGATCCTGTGCAACCCGCCGTACGTCAACGCGCAAAGCATGGCCGCCCTGCCGGCCGAGTACCGCGCCGAACCCGAACTGGCGCTGGCCGGCGGTACCGATGGCATGGACTTCATCCGCGATCTGCTGCGCAAGGCGCCGGCCCACATGAGCGAACACGCCGTGCTGGTGCTGGAGATCGGCAACGAACGCGAGAACTTTGAAGCCGCCTTCCCGACACTGGAAGTGGTATGGCTGGAAACCAGCGCTGGCGATGACCAGGTGCTGCTGGCCACCCGTGACGCACTTCTGACACTTACCCAATGATTACTCTGAAAAATGTCACCCTGCGCCGCGGCGCCAGGGTGTTGCTCGATGGCGCCTCCGTGACCATCAATCCCGGCGAAAAAGTCGGTCTGGTCGGGCGCAACGGCGCCGGCAAATCCACCCTGTTCGCGCTGCTCAACGGCACGCTGCACGAGGACAGCGGCGACTATTACATCCCCGCCCAGTGGCGTCTGGCCCAGGTGGCGCAGGACATGCCGGAAACCGCCGACAGCGCCACCGACTTCGTGATCGCCGGCGACACGCGGCTGGCAGCCGCGCAGGCCGAGGTGACGGCGTCGGAGGCGACCGAAGACGGCGAGCGCATGGCCCACGCCTACATGGAACTGCACGACGCTGGTGCCCACGATGCCCCGGCCCGCGCCCAGGCGCTGATCCTGGGCCTGGGCTTCAAGACCACCGAACTCGACAAACCAGTCAACAGTTTCTCCGGCGGCTGGCGCATGCGCCTGCAGCTGGCGCGCGCGCTGATGTGCCCATCCGACCTGCTGCTGCTGGACGAGCCCACCAACCACCTGGACCTCGACGCCCTGGTCTGGCTCGAAGCCTGGCTGCAACGCTACCAGGGCACCATGCTGGTGATCAGCCACGACCGCGAATTCCTCGACGCCGTGACCCAGGTCACGGTGCACATCGAGAATGCCAAGCTCAACCGCTACGGCGGCAACTACAGCAAGTTCGAGGACATGCGTGCCGAGCAGATGGAGCTGCAGCAGGCCTCCTACGCCAAGCAACAGGAAAAGATCGCCCACCTGCAGAAGTTCATCGACCGCTTCAAGGCCAAGGCCAGCAAGGCCAAGCAGGCGCAAAGCCGGGTCAAGGCGCTGGGCCGCATGGAACGCATCGCGCCGCTGCTGGCCGAGGCCGATTTCACCTTCGAATTCAAGGAACCGGCCAACCTGCCCAACCCGATGCTGGCCATGCAGGACGTGAGCTTCGGCTACCCGCCGCCGGACGATGCCCCGGCCGGCACGCCGCCCACGGTGATCGTGAAGAACGTCAGCAAGTCGGTGCTGGCCGGCCAGCGCATCGGCATCCTGGGCGCCAACGGCCAGGGCAAGTCCACCGTGGTCAAGACGATTGCGCGCGCGCTGCAGCCGATCAGCGGTGAGATCACCGAAGGCAAGGGCCTGGCGATCGGCTACTTTGCCCAGCAGGAACTCGACGTGCTGCGCCCACAGGACACGCCGCTGGAACACATGATCCAGCTGGTCAAGGAAGTCACGCTCAAGGGCCAGCTCAGCGGCCAGCCCACGCGCGAGCAGGACCTGCGCAGCTTCCTGGGCAGCTTCAACTTCACCGGTGACCAGGTCAAGCAGAGCGTGGGCAGCATGAGCGGCGGCGAGAAGGCCCGCCTGGTGCTGTGCATGCTGGTGTGGCAGCGCCCCAACCTGCTGCTGCTGGACGAGCCGACCAACCACCTGGACCTGGCCACGCGCGAGGCCCTGGGCATGGCGCTCAACGAGTTCGAGGGCACGGTGATGCTGGTCAGCCACGACCGCTCGCTGCTGCGCACCGTGTGCGACGAGTTCTGGCTGGTGTCGCGTGGCGGCATCGATCCGTTCGATGGCGATCTGGACGACTACCAGCGCTACCTGCTGGACGAAGCCAAGCGCCAGCGCGAAGCGGTGAAGGAGTCCGTCAAGGAAGCGGCGGCCAGCGCGAAAGTCGCGACGCCGGCCCCAGCCGCCAAGCCGGTGCGCGAGGACAACCGCACACGTCAGTTGCGGCGCGAGCTTGAAAAAACGGAAGCCCGCATGGCGGAGCTCAACACGCAGAAGACGGCGCTGGAAACCCGGCTGGCGGGTCACCCCAGCGTGGCCGAGATCACCGAGCTGGGCCAGCAACTGCAAGTCGTGCAGAACGAGCTGGATACGCTGGAAGAGCGCTGGCTTGAACTCTCCGGCCAGGTCGAAGCCGCGAGTTGAAGCACCAGGCTCAGCGCCTGTGCGAAACAGGCGCTAAAGCTGCCGTTGTGACACCTCACCAGCGCGCGCCGAGTACTTGATGCCGGCGTGCAGCTTCTCCAGCTGCACCCGCGCGGCGCGGCCGCCATAGACGGTCGAGCGCAGCCACTCGCACTCGGCCTGCAGGGCAGCCTCGTCCGACAGCAGGGTTTGCCAGACACGCTGTTCGGCATTCCAGCGGTAACCGCGTGCCTTCAACAGGTCCTTGGCATCGAACGGTGCGGCCGTCGCCTGCAGGCGGTAGGACGTCTGCGTACCGGCCAGCAGCAGGCGCGCCAGTCCCGTCTGCTCTGATGTCGGCAAGGTCTGCCCCAGCACGGCGAGCAAGGCATGGCAATCCATCTCGGCGCGGTGGGCATCGTAGAACCAGCCATGGGAGAGTGCCAAGTTTTCCAGCTTGGCCGAAGACTGGCCCTCGGTCCTCCAGTCGATGTCGGCAAACGAGCAGGCCCAGGGCAGTTGCGCGAAGACCGGCAGGCGGGCCTCGACAAAGGGACGGTCGAAAGCCGCGTTGTGGGCCACGATCAGGTCGGCCCCCGCCAGCAGTTCGGCCACCCGCGCCTCGTCAAGCCGCTGGCCGCGCACCATGTCGTTGCTGATGCCGGTCAGGGCTTCGATCTCGGCGGAGATCGGCAGGCCCGGGTCTTCCAGGCCGTCGTACACCTGCACGGCGCCGCAAGGCCGGCCGGTCTCGGTATCAACCTCGACGCGCACCAAGGCCAGTTCCATGATCTTCTCGCGGCTGGCATCGAGGCCGGTGGTTTCGGTGTCGAGCAGCACCACGTGGCGCACCGGCCCCTGGGCTGGCGCGAACTGCAGGCAGGGCTGAAGCCGGCGCAGCACGCGAAAATCGGGGTGGCTCTCCAGTTGTCGCGCCAGGGCTTCCGGGGTGGCAGCATCCGCCACCGGTACGGGCGCTGGAGCGGCAGGCCGAACTGCCGTCTGCCTGGCGCGTGGCTTGCCTTTGGCCGCGGGCGCCAGCGGCACCACCGGCCCCTCAAATCCAAAATCGAGTTGGGCGTCGCTCACCGATTCACCGTAAGAGCGGCTCGATCCGGCGCACTCGACAACTGTTTCATCTCGCGTCGCAAGGCCACGGCATCCTGCACCTGCATGACATCGTTCTTGCTGAGGCGGAACACGTGCATGGCGTCCGCCACTCCCCGGGCCTGCGACTCCAGCGCGACACCCGAACTGGCCAGATCGCGGACCAGCTGGCTGTTCTGCTGAGTCAACTCGTCCATGTGCACCATGGCTTCGTTGACCTGCTCAATCCCGATGAGCTGCTCGTCCACGGCGGTGTGGATTTCGGCAATCAGGGTATTGACCTGGCGCGCCGCAGCAACCGCCTCATCCATGGTGCGGCGGGCGTTGTCGCTGAGCCGGGTCCCGTCCACCACCTTGGCCGCCGATTCCTGGATCAACTGCGCAATTTCGCGCGCTGCGCCCGAGCTGCGCGTGGCCAACTGGCGCACTTCGGCCGCCACCACCGCAAAGCCGCGGCCCTGTTCACCGGCACGAGCGGCCTCCACCGCCGCATTGAGCGCCAGCAGATTGGTCTGAAAGGCAATGCCGTCGATCACCTGCACGATTTCGCCAATGCGGCTGGACGACTCGTTGATGGCCTGCATGTTCTTCGTCACTTCCTGCACCGCCTGGCCACTGCGTTCGGTGACGCGGGTCGCCTGGGCTGCCAGCGCCGCCGCCTGGCGGGCGGCATCGGCCGTCTGCTTCACGTTGCCGCTGATCTGCTCCATCGAGGCGGCCGTGTCCTCCAGCCGCGCCCCCTGGGACTGGGTTCGTGCGGACAGTTCACGGTTGCCGTCGGCAATCTCATGGGTTTCGCTGCCCATGCGGTCCACTTCGGTACGGGCATCGCTGACGATGGAACGGATGTTGACGTTGAGCTGGTTGAGCGCACGCTCCAGTTGTCCCAGAATGCCGTTGCTTTGGGCATCCAGCGAGCGGGTCAGGTCACCTGCCGCCATGCGGTTGGCGAACCCCAGCAGACGCTGCAAGGGGTTGATCGTCAGGGCGCGGAGGAACCAGGCTCCCAATAAGGCCAGCACTGCGGTCAGCACGGCGCTGCCGGCCAGTCCGATAGCCGACACGACCGACCAGCCGCCCGCTGCCAGGATGCCCGCTCCCAGCCCCAGACCCGCCAGCAGCAGCGCCACCAGCGTGATCTTGGCCTGCGCGGAGGGCTGCAACAGACGGCTGAAGCGTCCCACCCAGGTGTCACGGTACAAGGCGCCATGACGCAAGCGATGCACCAGCTGGCCCGCCTGGGCTTCTGCCCGCATGACGGCGTACAGGCCTTCCGCCGCCTCGATCTGCTCGCGCGTGGGTTCGGTTCGCACCGACAGATAGGCCACCGGTCGGTCGCCCTCCATCAGCGGTGTGGCATTGGCCACCACCCAGTAATGGTCACCATCCTTGCGACGGTTTTTGACGATGCCGGTCCAGGGCAAGCCCGCTTCCAGCGTGGCCCACAGGTCACGAAAGGCTTCTTCCGGCACGTCCGGATGGCGTACCAGATTGTGCGGCTGGCCCATCAGTTCCTCCTTGGAGAAGCCGCTGAGCTGGATGAACACCTCATTGCAATGGGTGATGCGACCCTTCAGGTCGGTGATCGAAACCACCGTCTGGCCGGACGGAAAAGGATACTCACGTTGCGTGACAGGAAGATTGGTTCGCATGGGTTCAACGACTCGTTATAGCGGTACGGCGGCCTTGTGAGCCCCGCCCCTTGGCTGGAAAAAAAGCACGACCGCCTGAAGGCGGTCTGAAACCTCAACTCTATCGGATCTCCTCGATCCGCCAACATTTTGTAACAGGTCAAAAAGACGCCCACTCCTCTTCTTTCCGGGGCAGGACAGATGGGGCATCACCATCACCGGAATCGGTCAGTGCATGGCCTGGGCAATCAACCCCATCTCGGCGCTGCTCATGAGTTTTTCGATGTCCAGCAGGATCAGCATGCGGTCTTCCAGCGAGCCGATCGCCAGCAGGTGGTCGCTGCCGATGGCCGAAGAAAACTCCGGCACCGGGCGCAGTTGCTCGGGCGTCAGGGTAATGACGTCGGACACGCCATCGACCACCATGCCGATCACCTGGGTGCCGATGTTGAGCACGATCACCACGGTGAAGCTGTCGTAGTTCACCTGCTCCAGGTTGAACTTCATGCGCATGTCGACGATGGGAACGATCACGCCGCGCAGGTTGATCACCCCCTTGATGAAGGCCGGGGCATTGGCCATGCGGGTCGGCTCCTCATAGGAGCGGATTTCCTGCACCCGCAGGATGTCGATGCCATATTCCTCACGGCCGAGCTTGAAGGCCAGGAATTCACGGACCGAGGTCATCACCTCCACATCCGCTTGCACTTTCTGACGGCCGGTCGGTGTCGCTGTTTGCTGTTCCATAAAAGCCTTTCAAATTCGGAAAAATCGAGCAACTCGAAAATTTCGAGATCTCGCCCCGCAGGGCCCCGTCGTGAACATGAACCATGGCACGCCTTGCCGGTGCAGGCCCATGCACGCTTGACACGGGTCAATATCTACACCGGAGAACCTGGCACGCATGGGCCAGCTGTGCTCATATAAGAAAGTTGTGAATTATAGCTGTGCCAATGCGTCAGAGGGTGATGGATCCTCGTCGCACCCCACCGCAATCGTTATGCAACTTTGCCTAAAAGTTGGCTAAAGTTTTCAATCCCTACAGAATTAACCTCAATTCACGTGCCGCCTCAAGCATCAGTGGCAACAGGTCCCGCAGCATGGTTTCCGGGGGGCACCGCGCGGTTGATGCCACGACATTGAGGGCTGCCACGGTTTGCCCTTGCAGGTTGCGCAAGGGCACGGCGAGGGCATGCACACCGAGTTCGTGCTCTTCGCTGCTCAGGCAGTAATCGTCGCGGCGCACCTGGTCGATCACTCGGCGCAACTGCGGCGCGGCCGTGATGGTGTGCACCGTCAGACGCGTCAGTTGTCGCAGCTTCAGCCACTCGCTGAAGGCGGCCTTCGGCATGGCCGCCAGCAGAACTCGCCCGGTGGAGGTGGCGTGCGCTGGCAGGCGCGCGCCCAGGTGCAGACCGTAAGCCAGCAACTGAGGCACTTCTTCAACGCCGCCATGCCGGATGTTGCCGCTGCGCGCCACGATAACGACTTCGTCGCCATTGAGCACCACGGCGGAGAAGGCGGCCTGAGTCTGCGCGGCCAGCCGCTCCAGCGTCGGCTGCAGCACGCGCGGCAGGCGGGCCGAGGCCAGGTAGCTGCCGGAAAAGCGCAACACCTTGCTGGAAAGCCAGAAGTAGCGGCCGTCGCTCTCCAGATAGCCCAAGTGGGCCAAGGTCAGAAGGTGCCGCCTGGCCGCCGCGCGCGTGATGCCGGCCTTTTGCGCAGCCAGCGTCGCATTGAGCCGCTGGCGCTCGGTATCGAAGCTCTCGAGCACGGCCATGCCCTTGACCATGCCTTCAATGAGATCGGTTTTTGCAATCATGGGGCTTTTTCCTGGAGCAACGCCTTGCGCAGGCTGGATTCGGCATCCGTCATTTTGCGCGATCATCGCACAAAGGTGGCGATGATCGCACAATTGACATGGAGCAAGGAAGATTTTTCGCGGAGTGTCACCTAAGCTTGCCTCACTGTTCTACAAGGAGACCCCCCATGCGCACCCAGGTAGCCATCATTGGTGCAGGCCCGTCCGGCCTGCTGCTCGGTCAGTTGCTTCACAAAGCCGGCATCGACGCCGTTGTGCTCGAGCGCCAGACCGGCGATTACGTGCTCTCCCGCATCCGCGCCGGCATCCTTGAGCAGGTCTGCATCGACCTGATGGACGAGGCTGGCGTTGGACAACGCATGCACAAGGAAGGCCTGGTGCACGGCGGCTTCGACATGCTGTTCAAGGGCGAGCGTCACCGCATCGACATGAACAAGCTGACCGGCGGCAAGAACGTCATGGTCTACGGCCAGACCGAACTGACGCGCGACCTGATGGACGCACGCGCCACAGCCGGCCTGACCACGGTCTACGAGGCCGCCAATGTGCAGGTGCACGACTTCGACACGAAGAATCCGCGCGTCACCTACGAAAAGGACGGCAAGCCACACGAGATCCAGTGTGATTTCATCGCCGGCTGCGACGGCTTTCACGGTGTGTGTCGTGCCAGTGCGCCGCGCAGCGCCATCCGGGAGTACGAGAAGGTCTACCCCTTCGGCTGGCTGGGTCTGCTGTCGGACACGCCGCCGGTACATGAGGAACTGATCTATGTGAACAGCCCGCGCGGCTTTGCCCTGTGCTCGCAGCGCAGCCAAACCCGCAGCCGCTACTACCTGCAGGTGCCGCTGACCGACAAGGTCGAGGACTGGTCCGACGAAGCCTTCTGGCAGGAACTGCGCCTGCGCCTGGACCCCGAAGCCAGTGCCAAGCTCATCACCGGCCCCAGCATCGAGAAGAGCATCGCGCCCCTGCGCAGCTTCGTGACCGAGCCACTGCGCTTTGGCCGCATGTTCCTGGCCGGTGACGCCGGCCACATCGTGCCGCCCACCGGTGCCAAGGGCCTGAATCTGGCCGCCACCGACGTGAAGTACCTGTTCAACGGCCTGGTGGAGTACTACCAGGAGAAATCGGAAGCCGGCATCGACCGTTATTCCGAACTGGCGCTCAAGCGCATCTGGCGCGCCGAGCGCTTCTCCTGGTGGTTCACCCAGCTGATGCACCGCTTCCCGGGTGAAGGCGAGATTGCCCAGAAATTCCAGGAAGCGGAACTCGACTATCTGATCAACAGCGAATCAGGCTCCCGCACCATTGCGGAAAACTACGTCGGCCTGCCGCTGGATTTCGGTCAATAAACCTGCTTTACTGCATCACCTACCCGGCTTCGGCCGGGTCAAGGGAATCGCCGAACGGCAATCAGGCTTTCACAACCTGTTGGGGCTGAAGGCTGCGGGCGATCGCTTCGATTTCCGGGAAAGGCACCGGCTTCTGGAATACCAGGGCCCCCTCGGGTAAACCGCCGCGGTCGGCGATATCGCCTTTGCTCAAGGCCGTGACGACAATGAGGCACAGATCCTCATAGCCGGAATCCGGCTTCTTGAGTGAACGCACCATCTGCAAGCCATCCATGCCAGGCATGTTGAGGTCGGTCACCACCATGTCGGGACGAAGCTGCCCGATACGCACCAGCCCTTCGAAACCATTGACAGCCGTTGAGAGTTCCACCGGGAAATCCCAGCCATCGACCACCATCTTGAACAGGTTCAACAGATCGGCATCGTCTTCCACCACCAGCAATTTGAGCGCTCTGGGCTGCGATGCGGAAGCCTCGTTCTTGACGGTTGGCTGCGAAATCACGAGCGAGCGTTCTGCGATGAGCTTGTCAACCGCACTGCGCGCAATGCGCCGGTGGCCCCCAGCGGTGCGCCATGCCGGCAACACGCCGGACTCCACCCACAATTGCACCGTGCGAACGGCCACGCCCAATGCCTCGCCTGCCTCGCGAGTCGTCATGAGGTCATCGTTAGCCGGTGTTTTTCGCATATTTGGTGTTTTTAGCTTTGAAAGGCTGGGGCGATTGTAGCCAATCGACTGCGCCGTACACCGGGGATCCGGCCGAAGCAAGTGAAACGCGCCAACAACGTGGTGCTCACGCAACCACCCATGCCCTCAAGCCCTCAAACTCGACCGCCTTGCGCCTGCAGCCGATCTTTTTGCGAAGCGTTGATTTCTTCGCGCAGACACACGAATTCGTCCATATGTGCCACAAAGACATCCAGCATCTCGGGATCGAACTTTCTGCCCCGCTCGGCCCGCATCATCTCCCGGGCCTGTTCATCACTGAACGCCTTGCGGTAGACCCGGTCCATGGTCAGTGCGTCAAAGTAGTCAATGACGGCCACGACCCGTCCGCACCAGGGAATTTGCGCCCCGGCCGTCCCGAAGGGATAACCCGTGCCGTCCCAGTTCTCATGATGCGTCAGCGCCACCTGGGCCGCCATGGCAAACAGCGGTATGTCCGACTTGCCGATGATCTCCGCACCGATCACGGCATGGCTGTTCATGATGGCTCGCTCCGCCGGGCTGTACTGCCCCGGCTTTTTCAGTATGGCGTCGGGAATGGCGATCTTGCCGACATCATGCATGGGTGCTGCCAAGGCCAGGTTACGGGCCTCTTTGTCCGATCGATCCAGTAACCGTGCCAGCGATGAAGACAGGGCCCCCGACGCGATCCATGCGAATGCCGGTCTCGTCATCGCGGTATTCGGCGGCCCGAGCCAGAAGCGACAGCGAATGAAGGTGCGCCTTCTCGATTTGTGCCAACGCGCTGTCCTTTTCAAGCATCAGATGCTTCAGATGCTTCAGATCGTTGGCGTAGTGCTGCAACTGCGCCATGACGGCAAACGGATCTGCAAAGGCCGGCACCGTTCGCTCGTAAGTCGGGCCTGCGGGATGGCTGGTAGGCGTCATGTCGCAACTCCTGGCTGCAACTCCACCAAGGCTATAGTGGTCGAGTTGGCAGTCTTCATGTGCTGGTCGTTCAGAAATCAATAGATCTCAAATCAGTTGGTTTATTTTTATCATATTTGTATATGGGAATGAAAAAAATTCAACCCTTGAAAGGTATCCGCGTCCTCAGCCTGAGCCTGAATCTGCCCGGTCCGGCAGCGCTGCAGCGCTGCCGCCAAATGGGTGCGAACTGCATCAAACTGGAGCCCCCAGCCGGCGATCCGATGGGCCACTACCAGCGTCAGGCCTATGACGAGCTGCATCAAGGCATCCGCGTGCAGACAGCCGACCTCAAGACGGCAAGCGGCCAAAAACGCCTGCAACAGGAGCTGGCCAAGGCCGATGTCCTGCTGACGTCGTTTCGCCCCTCCGCCCTGACCAAGCTGGGACTTGGCTGGAAAAATCTGCACAAGCTCTATCCGGCCCTCAACCAGGTGGCCATCGTGGGTGCCGCTGGCGCGCGCGCCGAGGAACCCGGCCACGACCTCACCTACCTGGCAGAGCATGACCTGGTGACCGGCCTGGATCTGCCGGCAACGCTTTACGCCGACATGGGCGGCGCCCTCATGGCCAGCGAAGCCGTGCTGCAGGCCATCACACAACGGCAGCGCCATGGCAAAGGTGTGTTCCTGGAAGTGGCCTTGGCGGATGCCGCCGCCTGGCTGGCGGCCCCCCGCCGCTGGGGCCTGACACAAGCCACCGGTGCCGTGGGCGGCGCCCACGCCGGCTATCGCGTCTACCCCTGCAAGGACGGCCGGGTCGCCGTCGCCGCGCTGGAGCCGCATTTCGCGGCCGCCCTGTGCCGGGCCGCCGGTGTGGCCGCCAGTGACATGCGCAGCATGCTGGCCCCCGCCACCCAGAAGGCCATTGCCGCCTTCCTGCTCACACAGCCCCGTCGCCAGCTCGACCGGCTCGCGGCCGAACAGGACATCCCGTTGCACACGCTATCAAAATAATAGCTACGCAAGATCATTTGACAAGGGATGGAGCCAGATTTCATCCCCACTCAGGGGATGATCACAGTTCAGCGGGGTTTGCGCGCTGTCTTGGTGTTTCTCGCACCGTTGCCAGCCTCGCGCGGCGGCAGACCGGTGTGCTGGGTCAGGATGCGCCCCTTGACAGGGACTTTCGCCTGGCCAGCGCCTGATGGCTTGGCCACCACCGGCGTGCTGTTCTTGCGTCGGGCACTGGTGTAGCCGCCATCGGTCAACGGTTGCCAGGTCGGAATCAGGTGCTGTTTGCCGTTGCCGATCAGATCGGCCCGCCCCAGGGTCTTGAGCGCCTCGCGCAGCAGCGGCCAGTTGTTCGGGTCGTGGTAGCGCAAAAAAGCCTTGTGCAGACGGCGACGCTTCTCGCCGCGCACGATGTCCACGCTCTCGCCGCGGGCATCACGGTGCACGCCCTTGAGCGTGTTCAGGCCGGTGTGGTACATCGCCGTGGCCGTGGCCATCGGGCTGGGATAGAAGGTCTGCACCTGGTCAGCGCGGAAACCGTTCTTCTTCAGCCAGAGGGCGAGGTTCATCATGTCCTCGTCGCTGGTCCCGGGATGAGCGGCGATGAAGTAGGGAATCAGGAACTGCTTCTTGCCCGCCTCGGCGGTGTACTTCTCGAACATCTGCTTGAAGCGGTCGTAGTTGCCGATGCCCGGCTTCATCATCTTGGACAACGGGCCCTGCTCCGTGTGTTCGGGGGCGATCTTCAGGTAACCGCCCACATGGTGCTGGACCAGTTCCTTCACATACTCGGGCGATTGCACCGCCAGGTCGTAGCGCAGGCCGGAACCGATCAGGATCTTCTTGATGCCCTTGAGCTCACGGGCGCGCCGGTACATGTGGACCAGCGGGCTGTGGTCGGTGTGCAGGTTCTGGCAGATGCCGGGGTAGACGCAACTCGGCTTGCGGCAGGCTGCCTCGATCTCGGGCGAACGGCAGCCCAGGCGGTACATGTTGGCCGTGGGCCCCCCCAGGTCGGAGATGACGCCGGTGAACCCCTTCACCTTGTCGCGGATTTCCTCCAGCTCGTGAATGACCGAATCCTCGGAGCGGCTCTGGATGATACGGCCCTCGTGCTCGGTGATCGAGCAGAAGGTGCAGCCGCCGAAGCAGCCGCGCATG
>JASJPI010000025.1:0-69934 GCA_031426755.1 Curvibacter sp. | reverse complement strand
TAGTCGATCAGGGCACGGGTAATGCCGTGACGGGTTGCGCCGGCCTGGCCGGACTCACCACCACCTGCCACATTGACCATGATGTCGAACGATTCGGCATGGTTGGTCAGCATCAGGGGCTGCTTGCAGATCATGATCGAGGTTTGACGACCGAAGAAATTCTCGATGTCTTTGCCGTTGACCGTGATCTTGCCGGTGCCTTTTTTCAGAAACACGCGGGCGACGCTGGATTTGCGACGGCCGGTGCCATTGTTCCATTCACCAATCATCTCAAGGCTCCTTAGATTTCCAACACTTTGGGTTGCTGGGCGGTGTGCGGGTGCTCAGCACCGCCGTACACCTTGAGCTTCTTGATCATGGCGTAGCCGAGCGGGCCCTTGGGCAGCATGCCCTTGACGGCCTTCTCGAGTGCGCGGCCGGGGTGCTTGGCCTGCATGTCGCGGAAGTTGGTGGCTGTGATACCGCCCGGATAACCGGAATGGCGGTAGTACACCTTGTCCAACGGCTTAGCGCCGGTGACGCGCAGCTGGGCTGCGTTGATGATGACGATGAAGTCACCGGTATCGACGTGAGGCGTGTAAATGGCCTTGTGTTTGCCGCGCAAACGGAGAGCAACTTCGCTGGCTACTCGTCCGAGGACCTTGTCGGTCGCGTCAATCACAAACCACTCGTGCGTCACGTCAGCGGGTTTGGCGCTGAACGTTTTGGTCATGAGTTTTCTCTTTGAAGAGGGTTTGTCGGACTCTTTTCCACGGTCGGTGTTCCTCTGACGGGAATCTCTTAGGTGGGGATTCAAGCTTCGCCGCGGAGTCACGATAGCGCTGCGAAGCCTGCCATTATACAAAAAACCGCGTTTTTGGCCAAATCCGGACCTCAAGGCCGGTTTGCGCCGCCCTCCGGGTAGCGCTGGCGGTCCTCGATGCACACCGACAGCTTCGCATATTCAGGCTTCTGGCATTCGAGGTGGATGCACATCGGCCGCGTGATGAAGTTGCTGTCGGCGCACAGTTCCGTGGCGGCGGATGCCGCTTTGGCGGTCGACTTGACCGCCGGTACCGGTGCCGCTCTCTCCTCAACCGGCGAGGGCTTGTCGACCGGCCGCACCACCGTTTCCTTGGCCTTGCGGGTACCCGCCGCCCGAGCCGGCGCTGCCGCAGGGACCGGGGCGGCAGCCTCACCCTGTTTGGGCAAGATCGGATTCGGGCTAGCCGCTGGCTCGGGCGCAGCCACCACCGGGGCCGGAACCGGCGGCCCGCCGCGCAGGCCCCAATAGGCGAGACCCGCCAGCACCAGCATGGCCAGTACCAGCCCGGCCATCATCCGGTCGGGCCGGCGCGCTGCCGTGGCATCCCGTCCCAGGGCCGGCGCCTCCAGGGCGGCAGGACGGGTTTCGAAAACGTCGTCGCTGAAATCAAGATCCGGCCGCCCCGCATCCGTGGGCAAGGCGTCATCGCGGGCCTGGGTGGCTGCCCACGCCTCATCGTCCCCCTCCGTCTGCAACGGCAAGGCTGGCGCCGGGTCGGTCAGCAGACCGCCGTCCGGCGCGGCGCGCCAGTCGAAGGTCGCCAGATGGTCGGGCGGCAGCAAGTGCATTTCGTCGATCAGTTGCGCCACGCTCTGCGGGCGCTGCTGCGGCTGGATCGCCAGCGCGTGGTCAATCCCCTGGATGAACTCGGCCGAGTAGTGCCGGCCGAAATGCGCCTGCACGGTGGTGGCCACACTGGCCATGGTCGGCAGCCGGTCGCGCACCACCCGGAAGGTGGCCGGCGGCGGCGGCTCGTTACGTACGCAGCCATGGATCACGGCCGCCAACGCATACAGATCGGACCAGGGCCCCGGCTGCAGGTCCTCGACCGAAGCGTACTGCTCGATCGGCGCGTAGTTCACCTTCAGGATGGCGGTGTGCTTGTGCGTCTGGTCGTTGATGGCCCGCCGGGCCGCCCCCAGGTCCAGCAGCACGGGCGGGCCGCAGTCCTGCAGGAAGATGTTGTCGGGCGAGACATCGCGGTGCACCGTGCCGTGCTCGTGCAGCACGCGCAGCGCCTGCAGAATCGACCACAGCACCGTGCGCAGCCAGGCTTCGGGCGGCGGCGCGACCATCTGGCTGCATGCCTGCTTCAGGGTGATGCCGCTGTACAGGGGCATCACCATATAGGCGGTGTTGTTGGCCTCCCAGAAGCGGTAGACCTTGACCAGGGACGGGTGATCGAACTGCGCCAGCAGCCGCGCCTCGGCAATGAAGGAGTTCAAACCGGACTGGTAGGTCGGCTGATCCGTGGTCGAGCGCAAGGCCAGCGACAGGCCGTCTTGCCGGTTCACCAGCGCCGACGGCATGTACTCCTTGATGGCTACCGGGCGGTGCAGGGAGTGGTCGTAAGCGCGATACACCATGCCGAAGCCACCCACGCCCAGCAGGCCCTGCACTTCAAACTCTGCCAGCCGCGTGCCGGCCGGCAGGGCGTCGGTATGCGCTGGCGGCGTCACGGGAAACTGCAGGGTGGAGGTGGGGGTATCCGTCATGTGGCTGGATTTTTGCATGGATCATGCCGCGGCGATCTTTTGAAATACGCCCCGGTTCCGCCACCCTCGTTACCATTGGCACCTATGTTCAGTTACCGCCACGCCTTTCATGCCGGCAATCATGCCGATGTGCTCAAGCACACCGTGCTCATTGCCATGCTTCACCACCTCACCCAAAAGGAGGCGGCCCTGACGGTGCTGGACACCCATGCCGGCGCCGGCCTGTACCGGCTCGACAGCGAATTTTCCGAAACCAGCGGCGAAGCCGCCGACGGCATCCAGCGCCTGCTGAAACCGGCCGAGGGCGTGACGCTGGCGCCCGCCCTGCAGGATTACCTCGACCTGGTGGCCAGCTTCAACAACAAGGACCACTGGCGCATCTACCCCGGCTCGCCCTTCATCATCCAGCGCCTGCTGCGCGGGCACGACAAGCTCAAGCTGTTCGAACTCCACCCAACCGACACCAAGACGCTGATGGCCAATGTGGCGCAACTGGAGGCCGATCGCCAGGTGGCGGTGCTGCGCGAAGACGGCTTCGAGGGCATCCGCAAATTCCTGCCCCCGCCCGCGCGCCGCGCCCTGGTGCTGTGCGACCCGAGCTACGAGCTCAAGAACGACTACGCGCGCGCAGCGGCCATGGTGACCGAGGCGCTCAAGCGTTTTCCCACCGGCACCTATGCCGTCTGGTACCCCATCATCCCGCGCCCCGAAGCGCACGACCTGCCGCGCAAGCTCAAGACCCTGGCCACCAAGGCCGGCAAGAGCTGGCTTCACGCCACGCTGACCGTCAAATCCAGCAAGCTCACGACCGATGTGCAGGGGGAGACCAAGCGCCCCGGCCTGCCGGCCAGCGGCATGTTCGTCATCAACCCGCCGCACACCCTCAAGCCCGCCCTGCAGGCGGCGCTGCCGCAAATGGCGACCCTGCTGGCACAAGACCGCCACGCTGCCTTCACGCTCGACGCCGGGGGTTAACCCCAATCGAATTAACCGACCGGTCGGTCGGTTAATTCGCTATACTGCCCCTCAACCGGCGCCCAAGGATTCGGCGCGCCGCAGGAGACCGGCATGTACACGCAAGCGCTCGACCTACCCGACAACGCCGCCGCCAAGGCGGCCGACCCGGCCAGCCATGAGGCCGGCCCCATGGCCCGCTTCGAGGCCTGCATCGATGCTGACGGCCGCATCGAACCGCAGGACTGGATGCCCGAGGCCTACCGCAAGACCCTGGTGCGCCAGATCAGCCAGCACGCGCACAGCGAGATCATCGGCATGCAGCCCGAGGGCAACTGGATCTCGCGCGCGCCCTCGCTCAAGCGCAAGGCGATCCTGATCGCCAAGGTGCAGGACGAGGGCGGCCACGGCCTCTACCTCTACAGCGCGGCCGAGACGCTGGGCACTTCGCGCGACCAGATGCTCGACGGCCTGCACACCGGGCGCGCCAAGTACAGCTCGATCTTCAACTACCCGACGCTGAACTGGGCCGATGTCGGCGTCATCGGCTGGCTGGTCGACGGCGCGGCCATCATGAACCAGATTCCGCTCTGTCGCTGCTCCTACGGTCCTTATGCGCGCGCCATGATCCGCATCTGCAAGGAAGAAAGCTTCCACCAGCGTCAGGGCTACGAGGCCCTGCTGACCATGATGCAGGGCACACCCGCGCAGCAGGCGCTGGTGCAGGACGCGGTGAACCGCTGGTGGTGGCCGGTGCTGGCCATGTTCGGCCCGCCCGATGCCGACAGCCTGCACAGCGGCCAGAGCATGCGCTGGGGCATCAAGCGCATCAGCAACGACGATCTTCGCCAGCGCTTCGTCGACGCCACCGTGCCGCAAGCCAAGGTGCTGGGCGTCACGCTGCCCGACCCCGACCTGACGTGGAATGAAGAACGCCAGCACCACGACTACGGCGCTATCGACTGGGACGAGTTCTGGGCCACGGTCAACGGCAACGGCCCGTGCAACCGCGAACGCCTGGCCACCCGGGTGAAAGCCCACAACGACGGCCAGTGGGTGCGCGACGCCGCCCTGGCCCATGCCGAGAAACAACGTCACCGCGCCATGAAGGAGGCCGCATGAGCACCACCCAAAAAGAATGGCCTCTGTGGGAGGTCTTCATCCGCAGCAAGCAGGGCCTGGAGCACAAGCACTGCGGCAGCCTGCATGCCGTCGACGCCGCACAGGCGCTGCAGATGGCGCGCGATGTCTATACCCGCCGGCAGGAAGGCGTGAGCATCTGGGTCGTGCCGTCCAACGCCATCACGGCCAGCGCGCCGGATGACAAGGGCGAGCTGTTCGACCCCTCGGGCGACAAGATCTACCGCCACCCGACCTTCTACCGCATCCCCGACGAAGTGGGCCACATGTGATGAAGGCCCCCGTTGACTACCTGCTGCAGCTGGCCGACAGCGCGCTGATCCTCGGCCAGCGCAACGCCGAATGGTGCGGCCACGCCCCGGTGCTGGAGGAAGACATGGCCATGGCCAATGTCAGCCTCGACCTGATCGGCCAGGCGCGCCTGCTCTACCAGCATGCGGCCACACTGCTGAACGCGGCCGCCGGTGATGCCGAAAGCGTCACCGAAGACAGACTGGCCTACTTCCGCGATGTGCCCGAGTTCCGCAACTACACCTTGCTGGAGCTGCCGCACTTTCCCAGCCGCACCGGCCTGCTGGCGCCCAGCGCCGCGGCGGAGCGCGACTTCGCCACCACCATCGTGCGCAATTTCCTCTACAGCGCCTTCATGGCCCTGCTGTGGGAAGCACTGCAGGCGTCGAAGGACGACGAGCTGGCAGCGATTGCCGCCAAATCGTTGAAAGAAACCCGCTACCACCTGCGCCACAGCCGCGACTGGCTGGTGCGCCTGGGTGACGGCAGCGAGGAATCGCACCAGCGCATGCAGGCCGCGCTGACCCACCTGATGCCCTACACGCAGGAGTTCTGGTTCGCCTCGGTGGCAGAGAGCGCGGCCGCCGCAGATGGCACCGGCGTGCTGCCCACCACCCTGCAGGCCGACTGGGACGCGCTGGTGGACGATGCCCTGCAGGAAGCCACGTTGCAGCGCCCCGCCGCCGCCGGCTTTGTGACGCAAGGCAAGTGCGGCCGCCACTCCGAACACCTGGACTATGTGCTGGGCGAGATGCAGGGCCTGGCGCGCCAGCACCCCGGAGCCAGTTGGTGAACCGGCAACAGATCGAGGCCTTGCTGGACGGGATTCCCGACCCGGAGATTCCGGTGGTCAGCATCCGCGAACTCGGCATGCTGCGCGACATCCGTGTGAATGGCGACGAGGTCGAGATCGTCATCACCCCCACCTACAGCGGCTGCCCGGCGATGGAGCAGATCGAGGGCGACATCCGCGCCGCGCTGGCCGCGCATCCGGTGCGCACCCGCATCACGCGCCAACTGGCCCCGGCCTGGAGCACCGACTGGATCGGCCCGGAAGCGCGCGAGAAGCTGCGCCGCTACGGCATTGCACCGCCGCAAGGCGCGGCCGCAACCGAGCAGGTGATTCGCTTTGCCCCTCACCTTGCTCCTAAAAAAGGAGCGGCTCGCGCAGATTTGACGGCGCCGGAAGGCCAAAATCATTCCATAAGTTGCCCGCACTGCGGCTCCGTCAACACCACCGAGAGTTCGCACTTCGGCTCCACCGCCTGCAAGTCACTGTGGCGCTGCCTGGACTGCCGCGAACCGTTCGACTATTTCAAGCCCTACTGAACCGAGCACCATGTCGACACCCCACTTCCACGAACTGTTCGTCAAGCAGATCACGCCGCAGGCCGCCGGCGCGGTGGCCGTGACGCTGGCCATTCCACCCGAGCTGCGCGACGCCTACGCCTTCCAGCCCGGCCAGTTCCTGACGCTGCGCGCCAACATCCAGGGCGAAGCCGTGCGCCGCAGCTACTCGATCTGCAGCAGCACGCAACAGCTCACGCGGGCACAGGAGATCGAGGTCGGCATCAAGCCGGTGGCCGGCGGCGCGTTCTCCAACTGGGCCGCCACGCAGCTGCAGGCCGGCGACACGCTCGACGTCATGCCGCCCGACGGCCGCTTCACCTCGCACCTGGCCCCCGGCGGCGCCGTGCACCGCGTCGGCTTTGCCGCCGGCTCGGGCATCACGCCGCTGCTCTCGATCATCGCCAGCACGCTGGAGGCCGAACCGGATTCGCGTTTCACCCTGGTCTACGGCAACCAGCGCGTCGACAGCATCCTGTTCAACGAACGCCTGCAGGACCTGAAGGATCGCTACCCGGCGCGCCTGTCGCTGATCCACCTGCTGTCGCGCCAGGCGCAGGATGTGGCGCTGCTCAATGGCCGCATCGACGCGCCCAAGGTCACGGAACTGGTGAACACGCTGATTCCGGTCGGCAGCATTGACGAGGCCTTCATCTGCGGCCCGGAGGGCATGATCGAGGCCACCGAGCAGGCCCTGCTGGCCGCCGGCCTGGACAAGGGCCGCATCCGCACCGAGCGCTTTGCCACCGCCGGCAGCCCCGCCCCCGTGCGCACCGCAGCAGCGGCCGGCACGGGCACGGCGGCACCGATCGCACTCGATGTGGTGGTGGACGGCAAGACCCACCACCTGGGCATGGGCAGGCAGGACAAGCTGCTGGACGTGGCGCTGGCCGCCGGCCTGGACCTGCCCTACTCGTGCAAGGGGGGGGTGTGCTGCACCTGCCGCGCCCGCGTGATCGAGGGCCGGGTCGAGATGGAAAAGAACTTCACGCTCGAGCCCTGGGAGATCGATAAGGGTTTCGTGCTGACCTGCCAGGCCCGCGCGCTCACACCGAAGGTGGTGGTGAGCTACGACGAGCGCTGAGCAGCGCTTGGCTTAGAGCCCGAGGCGCCGGCAGAGCTCCAGCGTCGTGGCGCTCTGGTTCATGCTGTAGAAGTGCAGCGCCGGTGCACCGCCGGCACGCAGCTGTTCGCACAGCTCACTCACCACGTCCAGACCGAAGGCGCGGATACTGGCGATGTCGTCGCCAAAGCCCTGCAGGCGCAGGCGGATCCAGCGCGGGATCTCGGCACCGCAGGCATCGGAAAAACGCATCAACTGCGTCGAGCTGGTGATGGGCATGATGCCCGGCACCACCGGCACCGTCACGCCCAGGGCATCGGCTTCTTCGACGAAACGGAAGTAGGCATCGGCGTTGTAGAAGTACTGCGTGATGGCCGAATCGGCGCCGGCGTTCACCTTGGCGGCAAAGGCCTGCAGGTCGGCCGCCGGCGATTTGGCCTGCGGGTGCACTTCCGGGTAGGCCGCCACCTCGATGTGGAAATCGTCGCCGGTTTCGGCACGGATGAAGGCCACCAGGTCGCTGGCGTACTGGAACTCGCCGCCCATGCCGTAACCGCTGGGCAGATCGCCGCGCAGCGTGACCAGGCGCTTGACGCCCATGGCCTTGAGCGTGGCCAGGTTCTCGCGCATGGTGGCGCGGGTGGCGCCGATGCAGGAGATGTGCGAGGCAGCAGCCACGCCTTCGGCCAGGATCTCGCGCACGGCAGCAAAGGTGCCTTCCTGCGTCGAACCGCCGGCGCCGTAGGTCACCGAGCAGAACTCGGGCTTGAGCGCGTAGAGTTGCTGGCGCACGGCGCGCAGCTTCTCCACGCCCTCGTGCGTTTTGGGCGGAAAGAATTCAATGCTGAGGGGGAGTCGGGTCGGCTCGGTCATGAGGGCCTTCCTTGGATCTATTTGGTCGCGTGAATGAAAAACTCGCGGTTGCCGTCGCCGCCCTCGATGGGCGAGTCGAACCAGTCCCGCACCGTCAGGTCCAGGGCTTCGCAGGCATCGCGCAGGCGCTGCTCGATGAAGGGGTAGAGCGATTCGTCGCGCACGATGCCGCCCTTGCCGACCTGGCCGGGCTGCAGCTCGAACTGCGGCTTGACCAGCATCAGCAGGTGGCCACCGTCTTTCAGCAGCGGCACGATGGCCGGCAGCACCAGCGTCTGCGAGATGAAGGACAGGTCGCCCACCAGCAGGTCGAAACCGGCCTCGAACAGCTCGTCGCCTTCGAGCGCATCGGCAATCGCCTCGGCGTCGCGCGCATTGACCTTCTCGATGCACAGCACGCGCGGATCGGCGCGCAGGCTCGGGTGCAACTGGCCCTGCCCCACGTCCAGCCCCACCACGCGGGCCGCACCGTGCTGCAACAGGCAGTCGGTGAAGCCGCCGGTGGACTGGCCGACATCGAGGCACATCAGATCCTGCACCGGCAAGCCGATGTGCTTGAGCGCCGCTTCGAGCTTCAAGCCGCCGCGCGAGACATAGCGGGCTTCCGAATCGTCGAGCAGGCGCACCTGCGCCTCGTCCGGCACCTCGTCACCGTTTTTGGCGACGCGCTTCCACACCTCGCCTTGCAGCCACTCCACCCCATCCGCAATCAGGCGTTGGGCCTGGGAGCGGGTGCTGGCAAGTTGCCGATGAACGAGAAGTTGGTCAATGCGCATGGATGAGGCTAGAAGTAGCGCCGCGCACACCCACCCCCAGCCGGGAGACACCGCCGGGCCGGCTTTGCCGGACGGCTGGTGTCGCCCCCCTTGAGGGGGAGGCGCCGCAGGCGCACGGGGGTGTTAATAACGGTAGCTGTCTTTCTTGTACGGACCGGCCTTGTTCACGCCGATGTAGGCGGCCTGCTCGTCGCTCAGTTCGGTCAGCATGGCGCCGACCTTCTTCAGGTGCAGGCGCGCCACTTTTTCGTCCAGGTGCTTGGGCAACACGTACACCTTGCCCGACTTGTATTCCTTGGGCTTGGTAAACAGCTCGATCTGGGCGATGGTCTGGTTGGCAAAGCTCGACGACATCACGAAGCTGGGGTGGCCGGTGCCGCAACCCAGGTTCACCAGGCGGCCCTTGGCCAGCAGGATGATGCGCTTGGCCGGGTTCTTGCCCTTGGCCGGGAAGATCACGTGGTCCACCTGGGGCTTGATCTCTTCCCACTTGCATTTTTCCAGCGAAGCGACGTCGATCTCGTTGTCGAAGTGACCGATGTTGCAGACGATGGCCTGGTCCTTCATGGCCGCCATGTGCTTGTAGGTGATGACGTTCTTGTTGCCGGTGGCCGACACGAAGATGTCGGCCTTGTCGGCAGCGTATTCCATCGTCACGACCTTGTAGCCTTCCATGGCGGCTTGCAGGGCATTGATCGGGTCGATCTCGGTCACCCACACCTGGGCCGACAGGGCGCGCAGGGCCTGGGCCGAGCCCTTGCCCACATCGCCATAACCGGCCACCAGGGCGATCTTGCCGGCCACCATCACGTCGGTGGCGCGCTTGATGGCGTCCACCAGCGACTCACGACAGCCGTACAGGTTGTCGAACTTGCTCTTGGTCACCGAGTCGTTGACGTTGATGGCGCGGAAGGCCAGTTCGCCCTTGGCGGCCATTTCGCTCAGGCGCAGCACGCCGGTGGTGGTTTCTTCGGTCACGCCGATGATGCCCTTGAGGCGGCGGCTGTACCAGGTGGGGTCCACCTTGAGCTTGGCCTTGATGGCGTTGAACAGGCAGATCTCTTCTTCGCTACCGGGCTTGGACAGGACCTTGATGTTCTTCTCGGCCTTGGCACCCAGGTGCATCAGCAGCGTGGCGTCGCCGCCGTCGTCCAGAATCATGTTCGGGCCTTCGGTCTTGGAACCTTTGGGGCCGAACTCGAAAATGCGGTGGGTGTAGTCCCAGTAGTCGGTCAGGTTCTCGCCCTTGTAGGCGAACACCGGCGTGCCCTTGGCCACCAGGGCGGCGGCGGCATGGTCCTGGGTGGAGAAGATGTTGCACGAAGCCCAGCGCACTTCGGCGCCCAGGGCCTGCAGGGTCTCGACCAGCACGCCGGTCTGGATCGTCATGTGCAGCGAGCCGGTGATGCGCGCGCCCTTCAGGGGCTTGGACTTGGCGAACTCTTCGCGGATTGCCATCAGGCCGGGCATTTCGGTCTCGGCAATGTTCAGCTCTTTACGGCCCCAGGGCGCCAGGCTCAGGTCGGCGATGGCGTAATCTTGGTTCTTTGCGGGCTTCAGCACACTCATGGCTCACTCCAAAAGTAAATTTGAAAGACCACGGGTCGCGGGTGAATCGGGGAAATAGACTCACCGCACAGGTCCGTGGGTGAGCGCCGTTGATACGGTGGAGGGGGCGGTGCCACTCCACGGGTCCGAGCCTCGTTCAACGGAATGTGAACTGCAACGCTCCTCGGAATGGCGTGATTATACGGAGATGGCGGCCTTGGCGCGGTCTTTTCCGTTCAGCCACTCGCCAACTCGCGCGTCAGCTGCGCCGCCGGCACGGCCCGGCAGCCGCTGGCGTTCTGCCCCGCCCACAGTGGCGAAAAGTCACCGCTGCCGGCCGCCTCGGCCTTGGCGCGCAGCGGCGCCACCGCGGCGGTCGCCAGCGGAAAGGCCGGGGCGACCGGACTCAGCGGACCTTGCTCGCGCATCAGGCGGGTCATGATGCCGCGCGCCGGCCGGCCGGTGTACAGATTGGTCAGCGCCGTGTGACGCGCCGTCTCACGCGTGAGCGCGGCACGGTGAATGGCGCTGGTGCAGGCCTCCGGGCACAGCAGGTAGGCGGTGCCCACCTGCGCCCCGGCGGCGCCCAAGGCCAGAGCGGCCCGCACACCCGCCGCATCGGCAATGCCACCGGCCGCCACCACCGGCACACGCACGGCGCGCACGATCTGCGGCAGCAGCGCGAAAGTGCCGACCTGCGTACTCAGCTCGTCGGTCAGGAACATGCCGCGGTGGCCACCGGCCTCCAGCCCTTGCGCCACGATCACGTCCGCACCATGCGCCTCCAGCCAGCGCGCTTCCCCTACCGTGGTGGCCGACGAGATGACCTTGGCACCCCAGGACCGCACCCGGGCCAGCAGGGGCTCTTCCGGCAAGCCGAAATGGAAGCTCACCACCGGCGGCTTGAACTCGCTCAACAGCTCGGCAGCAGCGGCATCGAAAGGCAGACGTCCCGGACCGGCGGGGATCGCAGACGGGTCGATACCGAACTCGGCGTAATAGGGGGCCAGTGACTGCCGCCAGGCGGCTTCCCGCGCCGGGTCGGCCACCGGGGTGTGATGGCAGAAAAAATTCACATTGAAGGGCTTGGTCGTCTGCGCCCGCATGCTCGTCAGCTCCGCACGCAGGGCCTCGGCGCCGAGCATGGCGCAGGGCAAGGAGCCCAGGCCGCCGGCATTGGACACCGCCACCGCCAACGCACTGCCCTGCACGCCAGCCATCGGCGCCTGGATGACGGGCAACTCGATACCCAGAACCTGCTGCAACAAACCCATGTCGGACTCCTGTCGGTGCGCTCATCGGGGGCCGGCTCCCAGCCCCGCACGCCAACAGCACTGTAGCGGACTTGCCGGGTAAAATTGAGGCTTCGGCACTGCCCGGCCCGCTGTTCGCGGGACAGGTCGGCAGCCCTCTCGTCTTGGCAGCGCGCCTGGCGCCTGCCCCTCATCTTCTGGAACCGTTGTGTCCTACGCCCCTGAAACCCGGCGCCGCCGTACCTTTGCCATCATCTCCCACCCCGACGCGGGCAAGACCACGCTGACCGAAAAGCTGCTGCTGTTCTCGGGCGCGATCCAGATCGCCGGCTCGGTGAAGGCGCGCAAGGCCTCGCGCCACGCCACCTCCGACTGGATGGAGATCGAGAAGCAGCGCGGCATCTCGGTGGCCTCCTCGGTGATGCAGATGCAGTACCGCGACCACGTCATCAACCTGCTCGACACCCCCGGCCACAAGGACTTCTCGGAAGACACCTACCGCGTGCTGACCGCCGTGGACTCGGCACTGATGGTGATCGACGCCGCCAACGGCGTGGAAGCGCAGACGCGGCGCCTGATCGAGGTCTGCCGCCAGCGCGATACGCCCATCATCACCTTCGTCAACAAGATGGACCGCGAGGTGCGCGACCCGCTCGACATCCTGGACGAGGTGGAGCGCGAACTGGGCATGCCCTGCGTGCCGATGACCTGGCCGGTGGGCCAGGGCAAATCGTTCGGCGGCATCATCAACCTGCGCACCCAGGCCATGACGGTGTTCGAATCCGGCAGCGAGCGCCGGCCGCAGGACTTCGACACCGTGCCGCTGAGCGACCGCGCCACCCTGCAGCAGCGCTTCGGCCACGAATTCGATGCCGCCATCGAGAGCATGGAACTGGCCACCGGCGCCTCGCCCGCCTTCGACCGCGCGGCCTTCCTGGCCGGCAAGCAGACGCCGGTGTTCTTCGGCTCCGGCGTCAACAACTTCGGCGTGATGGAGGTGCTGGACGCGCTGGTGGATCTGGCGCCCTCGCCGGGTCCTCGCATCAGTTCGCTGCTGGTCAACAAGCAGCCGGTGGTGAAGGAGATGCAGCCCGACGACGACGCCTTCTCCGGCGTGGTGTTCAAGGTGCAGGCCAATATGGACGCCAACCACCGCGACCGCATCGCTTTCGTGCGCGTCTGCTCGGGCAAATACACGCCGGGCATGAAGCTGAAGGTGCAGCGCTCCGCCAAGGAACTGCGCCCCACCAGCGTGGTGACCTTCATGAGCCAGCGCCGCGAAGCGGTGGAAGAGGCCTACGCCGGCGACATCGTCGGCTTCACCACCCACGGCGGCGTGCAGCTGGGCGATACCATCACCGATGGCTCGATTGCGCTGCAGTACACCGGCCTGCCCTTCTTCGCCCCCGAGCTGTTCATGACGGTGGTGCTGAAGAATCCGCTGCGCACCAAGCAGCTGCAGCAGGGCCTCGCCCAGCTGGGCGAGGAAGGCGCCATCCAGGTGTTCCGCCCCGAGATGGGCGGCAACATGCTGCTCGGCGCCGTCGGTCAGCTGCAGTTCGAGGTGGTGCAACACCGCCTCAAGAGCGAATACGACGCCGACGTGCGGCTGGAAGGCTGTCAGTACACCGGCGCGCGCTGGATCACGGCCGACACGCCGGCCGAACTGCGCGCCTTCTGCGACGCCTACCCGACGCGCATGGCGCGCGATGCGGCCGACACCTTGGCCTACCTCTGCACCTCGCCCTACGACGTGCGGCTGGCGCAGGAGCGCTTCCCTAAGATCCACTTCCACCCGCTGCGCGAGCACGCCGGCCTGGCGCTGCAAAGCGCCGGCTGATCAGGGCGAAGTCAAGAACTCCAGGACCGCCTGCTGGAAACGGCGGTGACCGAGTTGCAGGTGCATCATGTGGCCGGCATCGGGAATGACGACGTAGCGTTTGTCGGCATTGGGCAGGCGGCGGAAGAAGGGCAGCAGGCCGTCGAGGTCGGCCACGTCGTCGTACTGGCCGTGGATCACCATCGCCGGCACCGGCATCTGCGCCGCATCCACCAGCGGCAAGCGCGTCAGCAGGTCCACCTGCGGTCCGGTGGGCGACTTGGGCTGGCTCAGTGCCGCCGCCAGTGCAAACGCCTCCACCACCTCGGACTCGTTCACCTCGTCGGGCGTCAGCGAATAGAAGCGCAGCTTCCAGCCCGCGTCGGTGATGCGGATGTAGGGCGCGCGGCGGAACGCCTCGAGCCGGCTGCGGCGCAGGATCAGGTCGTGGCTCTCGCCATGCATCTGCGCGTAGCTGACGTACCTGGCCACCTTGTGCGGCTGCGCCATCACCAGCTGGCCGGCATACTGCGTGCCCCAGGACCAGGCCAGCAGGTGCACCTGGTCGACGCCGCGCAGGTCGCGCACGTAGTCGGCCACGGCATTCAGGTCGTCACGAGCCTGCTCGGTGCCCAGGTGCGTCTCGGGCAGGGTCGAGCGACCGAAGCCGCGCACGTCGGGCGCGAACACATCGAAACCCTGCTGCGCCAGGAAGTCCATCAGGCTGACGGAAGGATGCGCGGCCACCTGCAGGTCGAAACTCTCGCGTCCGGCCGTGGCCGAACCGTGCGCCAGCACGATCACCGGCTTGTCTTCGGCATGGTCGACAAACTTTTCCCATACGTACAGGCGGATGCCGTCCTGCGCCAGCCAATGCTCGGCAGCCTGCACCGGCGCGGCGCCCGCGCTCGCGTTGCTGGACAATGCAGACTGTGCTTCTGTCACCATAAGACCACCCTTCAACAAGTTGAACGGATTTTCCGCGATTCACGCCATGCAGCCCCTGGACCTCTGGCCCGCCCAAGAACGCCGCCGCATCTGCGGCGTCTTCACCGACATCGATGACACGCTGACCACGGCAGGCACCATCACGCCCGAGGCGCTGCAGGCACTGGCGGACCTGAAGGCGGCGGGACTGACCGTCATCCCCATCACCGGGCGGCCCATTGGCTGGTGCGAGCCGTTCATGGCGGGCACGCAGGGGCACGCTTGGCCGGTCGACGCCATGGTGGCGGAAAACGGCGCACTGGCCTTTGTGCCTGCCGACGTCGAAGTTTCAAGCAAAACAGGCCTCCAGACCGCATATTTATTGCGCAAGGCGCTATCAAAACTGTATCAACAGGACGCCGCTACGCGCACCGCCAACCAGATCCGCATGCGCGCCATTGCGGCGCAGGTGACCGCCGAGGTGCCTGGCGTGGCGCTGAGCCGTGACAGCGCAGGCCGCGAGACGGACCTGGCCTTTGACTACGCCGAATTTGCCCGCCACGCGCCCGAAACCGTGCAGCAGGTGCTGGCCGTGCTGCAACGCGCGGGCATGCAGACCACGGTAAGCAGCATCCACATCCACGGCTGCTTTGGCGATTTCAACAAATGGCAAGGTGCCTGCTGGATTGCGCATGAGCTGCTGGGCCGCGACCTCCGCCAGGAGCTGGACCGATGGGTGTTTGTGGGCGATTCCGGCAACGATCAGGCCATGTTTGCGCACTTCACCCACAGCGTCGGCGTGGCCAACATCCGTCGCTTCGAGGCGGCGCTGACGCACAAGCCGCGCTTCATCACGCAAGGCGAACGCGGTGCCGGCTTTGCCGAAGTGGCGCAGGCGCTGCTGGCCGCGCGCGCAGCTTAGCCGCAATCCTTCAGCACGCCGCGCAGCAAGTCCAGCCCCTGCGCCACTTCCTCGGCTCGGGTGTTGAGCGCCGGCATGAAGCGCAGGCAGTGCGCGCGTGGCGCATTGAGCAGCAAGCCACGCTCACGCGCCAGGGCGACCACCTGCGCCGCCCGCTCATGGCCCAGCTCCAGCGCCAACAGCAGACCCTGTCCGCGCACTTCCCCCAGGCCGAACTCGCGGGACAGACGCCGCAGCCCGTCTGCCAGTTGCGTGCCGACCCGGCATGCGCTGTCCAGAAAACCCTCCGCCAGCAAACTGCGCATGACGGCCACGCCGGCAGCGCACATGAGCGGGTTGCCGCAAAAGGTGCCGCCCTGCTCGCCAGGCGCGAAGCAGGCGCTGGTCGCCTTGGCCAGCAGCGCCGAGAGCGGCGCGCCGCCGCCCAGCCCCTTGCCCAGGGTCATGATGTCGGGCTCCACCCCATACTGCTCATAGGCGAACAGCGTGCCGGTACGGCCGCAACCGGTCTGCACCTCGTCGGCGATCAGCAGCAGGCCATGGGCATCGCACAGCGCACGCAAGCCTTTGAAAAAATCCGGATCGGCCGGCATGACGCCGGCCTCGCCCTGCACCGGCTCGAGCATGACCGCGACCGTCTTCTCATGGATCAGCGCGCGCGCCGACGCCAGATCGTTCCATGCCGCCTTGGGAAAGCCCGGCACCTGCGGCGCAAACATCGTGTCCCAGCCCGGCTTGCCGCTGGCGGACATGGTGGCCAGGGTGCGGCCGTGAAAGCCGTTGATGAAGGTGATGATCTCGAACGCACCCTGTTTGTGCAGCTGGCCCCACTTGCGCGCCAGCTTGATGGCACCCTCGTTGGCCTCGGCCCCCGAACTGGCAAAGAACACCTGGTCAAAACAACTGTGCTGCGTCAGCAAGGTGGCCAGTTCCATGGCCGGCTCGTTGTAGAAGGCCGGGCTCGGATTGATCAGCGTGCCAGCCTGCTGGCACAGCGCCTGCGCCACGGCCGCCGGGGCGTGCCCCAGGCAGTTGACGGCCCAACCCTGCACCCAGTCCAGATAGCGGCGGCCCTGCCGGTCGAACAGGTAGGCTCCCTCGCCGCGCACGAAGACGAGCTCCGGGCGCGGGGTGACCGGCATCAGGCTGCTGGGGTTGAACGGGGCGGCCGTCTCGGGCATATCAAACCTCTTTCTGTGAAGGACAAAAACAAAAAGGCCACGGGGGTGAGCCGTGGCCTGGTCGGGGAAACTGAAGAGATCAGTTCAAGTGATTACATGTCTCTTCGCCGCATTTCCGCGCACGCCCACAGCCCGCCTGACATACGTCGGGCGTTCACGGAGCGTCGGGAGGACTGGCGGGAAATGATCACAGGCAAATATTAAGTCGTACGGCGCCGAACGTCAACGCGTCCTAGTCGTAGAGCTGGTCGGCCGACACCTGGACGGTGATGGCCTTGTCAGCCAGCGGCGCCACAATCGCGCGCCCGGGCTGGGAGGTATCCCGCTGCACGGGACGCCCCAGAGGTTCGCCATGGGGATTGGTCAGGGCCGCGACCAGCGGCTCCTTGAGCGAGAGCCCGCGCCGCGTCACCACCGCGGATTCACCACTGGCCAGCTTGACGAAGCACCCCGGCGGGTAAATGCCGCATTCCTTGATCAGCGCCGCCGCCAGCGGATTGCCGCCGCTCTGTGCGTACAGATCCTTGGCCGCCTGGTGCGCCGGCTGCTTGTCGCGCCCGGCACGCGGGCTGTACTTGGCGGTGAAGTTGTCGATGAAGCGGATCAGCTGCGACGGTTCGCCGGGAGCCTGCACCTGCTTCGGGTAACCGTTGCCGCCCGGGCATTCATGGTGCTGCTCCACCGCCAACAGCCATTCCTCATCCTGCAGCCCGCTGGCGCGCAGCAGCGACGCGGAGACCAGTGGATGGGCATCGATTTCCTGGCGCTGCTGCGGTGTCGGGGGTGTCCGCTGCAGCGCCAGCGTGGCTTGCAAGCCGGCCATGCCCAGGTTCATGGTCAGGGCGGCACCGATCAGGCTCAGGCGCCGATTGTCAGTCCACCCCAGGCGTCGACTGACCAAGTGGCACAGGACGGCCACATGCAGTGAATGCGCCTCCGGGTAACGCTGGGTCTGGCTGTAATCATGGCGCACGATCAGAAAAATCATCTGATCGGTACAGGCGTCCGGGCAACCGACAATCCGCACCACCATGTCGCGCACTTGCTCGAGGAACCGGGGATCAGCGGGCGCCTGCAGCAGCAGCCCCAGCCTGCGCAGAAACGCTTCCCAGCGGACGGAGAAGGGCTCCGTCGGCCGCGCAATGGCTTCTGACTCCCGGGCGGACGGCACATGCCGCTTGACCTCCTCGGTATCGACAAACATGCCACGGTTGAGCAGCTCCAACAGTTTGGACTGGTCATGCAACACCAGCCCCTTGGCCAGCAACAGGCGACCGGCCGCATCGCGCACACCGAACGGCAGCGGCACCCCCGGCCTCAGTATCTGGAATACCTGATCCAGTGAAATCATCTGCATAGTTATTTTCTCGGCTCAAGGCCCCTTCCCTCCGAGATTTATAGCAGGATTTGATTCCCTCTTGAAGCCCCCTTCGAATTCGCTATCAAATAAATAGCAACATTACCGCGCCAGCACCGGCGCCAACGCCTGCCCGGTGTGGGTACCCTGTCGCACCACCGCCTCCGGCGTCGTTGCGGCAACGATGCGCCCACCCTCCTTGCCGCCGTCAGGACCGAGATCGATGATCCAGTCGGCCTCGGCGATGACATCGAGGTCGTGCTCGATCACCACCACACTGTGGCCACCATCCACCAGCCGGTGCAGCACACGGATCAGCTTGTCCACATCGGCCATGTGCAGGCCGACGGTGGGCTCGTCCAGCACGTAGAGCGTGTGCGGCGCCCTCTGGCCGCGCCGGCCCACCTCGTCGCGCACCTTGCTCAGTTCGGTCACCAGCTTGATGCGCTGTGCCTCACCACCACTGAGCGTGGGCGAGGGCTGGCCCAGCGTCAGGTAGCCAAGGCCCACGTCCTTGAGCAATTGCAGCGGGTGCGCGATGCTGGGCATGGCGGCAAAGAATTCGACCGCCTCGTCCACCTCCATCTGCAGCACGTCGCCCACGCTCTTGCCGCGCCAGGTCACGGCCAGCGTCTCGGGGTTGAAGCGCGCGCCGCGGCACGACTCGCACAGCACCTTCACATCGGGCAGGAAACTCATCTCGATGGTGCGCACGCCCTGGCCTTCGCAACTCGGGCAGCGGCCTTCGCCAGTATTGAAGGAGAAACGGCCTGCCGCGTAGCCGCGCGCCTTGGCCTCCAGCGTTTCGGCAAACAGCTTGCGGATAGTGTCCCAAAAGCCGATGTAGGTGGCCGGGCAGGAACGCGGCGTCTTGCCGATCGGGGTCTGGTCCACTTCCAGCACACGGTCGATCGCCTCAAAGCCGCTGACCGATTCGCAGCCGCTCCAGGCCAGCGTCTCGCCGGCGGCCAGCGCATCGCGTCCGGCCTTGGTGGCGCGCTTGGCCACTGCCGCCTGCACATTGGCCAGCAACACATCGCGCGCCAGCGTGGACTTGCCTGAACCGCTGACGCCAGTGACGGCCACCAGACGCTTGAGCGGAATGCCGGCCGTGACGTTTTGCAGGTTGTGCAGGCTGGCGCCGTGAACTTGAAGCCAACTCAGCGTTGGCACGCCCGGGTCCGCCGCCGGGAGCGAGGCGCCGGGCAACGATTTGTGCTCGCACCATGAGGCGCCCGGCGTCTCGCTTTCGGCGGCGCAGCACTCAGACAACGCACCATCCAACACAGGACGGCGAGCTTGCAATGGATGCTTCATCGCATGCAGCAGATAGCGCCCGGTCTGCGACTCAGGCGCATTGGTCACATCCAGCACCGCGCCTTCGGCCACCAGCCGGCCGCCGCGCTTGCCGGCGCTCGGCCCTATGTCGATGATGTGATCGGCACGGCGGATGGTGTCCTCGTCGTGCTCCACCACCACCAGCGTGTTGCCCTTGTCGCTCAAGGTCTGCAGGGCATTGAGCAGGATCTGGTTGTCGCGCGCATGCAGGCCGATGGTCGGCTCGTCCAGCACGTAGCACACGCCCTGCAGGTTGCTGCCGAGTTGTGCCGCCAGGCGGATGCGCTGCGCCTCGCCACCCGACAGCGTGGGCGCACCGCGGTCGAGCGTCAGGTAACCCAGCCCCACCTGCTCCAGGAACTCGAGCCGGCTGCGGATCTCGGGGATCAGGTCGCGCGCAATGTCGCTTTCACGTTGCGTCATGCGGCCGACCAGCGCCAGCGTCTCCACCCAGGCGCGCACATCGCTCACGCTCAGCCGCGCGATCTCGGTGATGCCGACACCATTGAATTTGACCGCCCGCGCCGTCGCGTTCAGACGGGTGCCCTCGCAGCCCGGGCAGGCGACATCGGCCACATCCTCCACCTCGGGTTCGGCAAAGGTCTGCTCACGGCCTTTGTCCTTGTCATCGCGCACCGAATCGTCGAGCAGTTTGCGCTGCTCCTTGCTGAGTTTGACGCCGGTACCAACGCAGTCCGGGCACCAGCCGTGCTTGCTGTTGTAGGAGAACAGCCGCGGATCGAGCTCGGCATACGAGGTGGCGCACACCGGGCAGGCACGTTTGGTGGAAAACACGTCGAGCCGGCCAATGCCTGCGGTCGGCGCCTGGTTCTTCATGGCGTCGGCCAGGCCATCGAGCCCACTGAGCACATGCAGCACGCCCTTGCCATGCTCCAGCGCCGTGGTCAACGCCTGGCGCAGCTGGGCTTCGTTGTCCGGCAGCACGTCGAGGCTGGCCACCGGCAGCTCGATGGTGTGCTCCTTGAAGCGGTCGATGCGCGGGAAGCCGGTGGTCGGCAGGAAATTGCCGTCGACCCGCAAGTGGGTGTAGCCGCGCGGCCGCGCCCAGTCGGCCAGCTCGGTGTAGACGCCCTTGCGGTTGAGCACCAGCGGCGCCAGCAGGCCGATGTGCTGGCCGCGGAAACTCTTCAGCAGCTGCGCCACGATGCTCTCGGGCGTCTGCGGCGCCACCGCGGCACCGTCGTGCACGCAGTGCTGCACACCGAGCTTGACGAACAGCAGGCGCAGGAAATGCCAGACCTCGGTGGTGGTGCCCACCGTGCTCTTGCGCCCGCCGCGCGAGAGGCGCTGCTCGATCGCCACCGTGGGTGGAATGCCGTAGACCGCGTCCACCTCAGGCCGGCCGGCCGGCTGCACGATGCTGCGCGCATAGGCGTTGAGCGATTCGAGGTAGCGGCGCTGGCCTTCGTTGAACAGGATGTCGAACGCCAGCGTGGACTTGCCCGAGCCCGACACGCCGGTGATCACGTTGAACTTGCCGCGCGGGATGTTGACGCTCAAGCTCTTGAGGTTGTGCTCCTTGGCGTTGACGATCTGGATCGCGTCCGGGGTTTCCGCCCTCGGTCGCGCCGGCTTGTGGCCCGGCGTGAAGGCCTGGGGGATGAAACGGGCGACGCCTTCCTGCGCCTCATGCACTTCGCCCATGGCCAGCGCGTATTCGCGCAGCGCGCGGCCGGTATGCGAAGTTGGATGCTGGCGCACCTCCTCCGGCGTACCGACTGCCACCACCTCGCCGCCGGCGTCGCCGCCCTCAGGCCCGAGGTCGATCAGCCAGTCGCTGGCGCGCATGACGTCGAGATTGTGCTCGATCACCAGCAGCGAGTGGCCGGCATCGAGCAGCTTGCGCAGCGCGCGCATCAGCTTGGCGATGTCGTCGAAATGCAGGCCGGTGGTCGGCTCGTCGAACAGGAACAGCGTGCCCTTGCGCGCCATGGCCTGGCGGCTGGCGCTGGCACTTTTGACCGCCTCGACCAGGAAGCCGGCCAGCTTCAGGCGCTGCGCCTCACCACCGGAGAGCGTGGGCACCGGCTGACCCAGGCGCACGTATTCCAACCCCACGTCCACGATGGGCTGCAGCGCGCGGATGACGTCGCGGTCGCCCGCAAACAAAGACACCGCCTCACTCACCGTGAGCTCCAGCACATCGGCCACGTTGAGGTGTTTACCGCCACGTTCGATGGTGATTTCCAGGATCTCCGGGCGGAAACGCTTGCCGTCGCAGTCCGGGCAGCGCAGGTAGACGTCGCTGAGGAACTGCATCTCCACGTGCTCGAAGCCGGAGCCGCCGCAGGTCGGGCAGCGGCCGTCGCCGCTGTTGGCGCTGAACTTGGCCGCAGTGTAGCCGCGCTGGCGCGACAGCGGGGCATTGGCAAAGATCTCGCGCAGCGCATCCCAGGCGCCGACATAGCTGACCGGGTTGGAGCGCGCCGTCTTGCCGATCGGCGACTGGTCGACGAACACCACCTCGCTGAGCTGCTCGGCGCCGAGCAGGCGCTCGAAGGCGCCCGGCGCCTCGGTGGATTTGCCGAAATGCCGCATCAGCGCCGGCGCCAGCACGTCCTGGATCAGGGTGGATTTGCCAGAGCCGGAGACGCCGGTGACACAGACCAGCCGGCCGAGCGGAATGTCGACCGAGACATGCTTGAGGTTGTGTTCGGTGACGCCTTCGAGCAGCAGGCGCGGCGTGCTCTCGGCCACCATGCGCTTGAAGCCGAAACCGACCTGCTTGCGCCCCCCCAGGTAGGCACCGGTCAGGGTCTCGGCTTTCCGCAGGTCCTCGGTGCTGCCGTCGAACACGATGCTGCCGCCGCGCTCGCCCGGGCCGGGGCCCATGTCGATCATGCGGTCGGCCGCCAGCATCACGGCCGGGTCATGCTCCACCACCACCAGCGTGTTGCCGGCGTCGCGCAGGCGCTGCATGGCCTCGATGATGCGATGCATGTCACGCGGGTGCAGGCCGATGCTGGGCTCGTCGAGCACAAACAGCGTATTCACCAGCGAGGTGCCCAAGGCGGTGGTGAGGTTGATGCGCTGCACCTCACCGCCGGAGAGCGTGCGGCTCTGGCGATCGAGCGTGAGGTAGCCGATGCCGACGTCGCACAGGTATTTCAGGCGGGTGGTGATTTCCTCGAAGAGAAGCTTCAGCGCCTGCGCCTCGCCCTGGCCGGCATGTACCGCACTGGCGGCCTCACCCTGTTGCACACGATCGAAAAACTGCCGCAACCGATCGATCGGCAACAGCATCAGATCGTGCAGGCACAGGCCCGGCAGCGCTTCAAGCTGCGCGCGCGACCACTGCACACCCACCGGCATGAAACGGCGGGACGGATCCAGCACCGCGTCCGCATCTTCCTTGGCGCCGAGGCGCCAGAGCAGGCTCTCGGTTTTCAGGCGCGCGCCGGCGCAACTTTCGCACTGGGTGTAGCTGCGGTACTTGGACAAGAGCACCCGGATGTGCATCTTGTAGGCCTTGGTCTCCAGGTACTCGAAGAAGCGCTTGACGCCATACCACTGCTGGTTCCACTTGCCGTTCCAGTTGGGCGAACCATGGATCACCCAGTACTGCTGCTCGGGCGTGAGCTTGTTCCAGGCCGTGTCGCGCGGGATGCCGGCCGCTTCGGCGTGGCGCATCAGGTCGTCCTGGCACTCGGCCCAGGCCGGCGTCTGCATCGGCTTGATGGCGCCGGCGCGCAAGGTCAGCTTGTCGTTCGGGATCACCAGGCCGTAATCGACCCCGATGACGCGACCGAAACCGCGGCAGACCTCGCAGGCGCCCACGGCCGAGTTGAACGAGAACATCGAGGGGATCGGGTCGGCGTAGCGCTGGTCGCTCTCCGGGCAGTGCAGGCCGGTGGAAAACTTCCAGACCTCGGGCTCGTCCTCGTCTCGCAGCCGGTAGACGTTCAGGCGGCCGCTGCCACGCTTGAGCGCGACCTCGATGGCCTCGACCACACGCGCGCGTTCGGCATGGCTGAGGCGGAAGCGGTCGGCCACCACATCCAGCACTTTTCGGACCCCCACGCTTGCCACTGCGTGTGCTGCGCTGCCCCCCGAGGGGGCCTTCGCGCCTTGGGACGGCCCGGCGGTACTCATGCTCGGCCCGGCCGGTGTTGCCACTTCGCGTTCGGCCTGCACCTTGGTGAAACCACTGGCCGACAGCCACTGGGTGATTTCCTCCTCCGAGGTGCCACCCGGCAGTTCGACCGGGAAGGTGATGACCAGCCGCGGATCGACGGGGGCCTCCAGCGCAGCCGACGCGGACGCGGCCTGCGCCCGCGCCTGCAGCTCGGCATAGATGCTGTCGGCCGAGTCGTGGCGCACCGGCAACGCGGTGACACGGTCGAACAGCTGGCCGGCACGGGCAAACAGCAGCTTGAGGTGGTCGTTGAGTTCGGTCATCGTGCCGACCGTGGAGCGTGAGGAGCGCACCGGATTGGTCTGGTCGATGGCGATGGCCGGCGGCACGCCCTCCACCTTGTCCACCGCCGGCTTGTCCATGCGGTCGAGAAACTGGCGCGCATAGGCGCTGAAAGTCTCGACGTAGCGGCGCTGGCCCTCGGCATAGAGGGTGTCGAACACCAGGCTCGATTTGCCGGAGCCGCTGGGGCCGGTCACCACCGTCAGTTCCCCGGTACGGATGTCGAGGTCGAGGTTCTTGAGGTTGTGCTGGCGTGCGCCGCGGATGCGGATGGTCCCCTGGGTCGTCATGGCGTGGCATCTTTCTAATCAGGCCAATCATTCTAGGCAGTCACGGCCGGTTCGGCAGGACTGGGGGCATGACAGTTCTGTTACAGCCAGACACCCCCAGCGCTCCGTTTAAACTGCACAATCCAAGAAAGATAAGGAGCCAGGAAACACCATGGGGAAATGCAAAACGTTAGGCGCAATCCTGCTGCTGCTCACCGGTGCGGCTGTGCAGGCCCAGATCCTGATCGGCCAGACCGCCGGCTTCAGCGGCCCGGTGGCTGCCGGGGTCAAGGAGACCACCGACGGGGCCAAGCTCTACATCGACAGCATCAACGCCAAAGGCGGCATCGGCGGGCAGAAGATCGAACTGATCTCGCTCGACGACAAGTTCGACCCCAAGCTGGCCAGCGAGAATGCGCGCAAGCTGATCGAGGAACAGAATGTGGCGGCCATGTTCCTCACACGCGGCACGCCCCACAACGAGGCCATCCTGCCGTGGCTGGACAAGTATGGCGTGCCGCTGATCGGCCCGTCCACCGGCGCCATGACGCTGCACCAGCCGGTACGCAAGCACATCTTCAACGTGCGGGCCACCTACCAGCGGGAGGCCGAGAAGGCCGTCACCCATCTGGCCACCATCGGCATGAACAAGATCGCCGTGGTGTACGTCGATGACAGCTTTGGCGCAGACGGCCTGGCCGGCGCGCAAAAAGGACTGGCGGGCGCCAAGATCAGCGCCGTCGCCCTGGAAAAATATGACCGGGCCAAACCCGACTTCACCAAGATTGCACCTGTGATTGCCAAGTCAGGCGCACAGGCCGTCATCATGATCGCCTCGGGTGCGGCCGTGGTCGATGGCATCAAGGCCTTCCGTGCCGCCGGCAGCAATTGCCAGGTCGTGACCCTGTCCAACAACGCCTCGGGCGGCTTCATCAAGAGCCTGGGCACCTATGCCCACGGCGTGATCGTCTCTCAGGTATTTCCGCAGTCCCTGGGCTACGCCTTCGTCAAGGAAGCGCAGGATCTGGCCCGCGCCAAGGAGATCACGGCCGTCAGTCCCGCCATGCTGGAAGGTTTCGCCGCGGCCAAGGTGCTGGTCGAGGCTTTGCGCCGCACCAGCGGCAAGCCGAGCCGCGACAAAATCCAGGCGGCGCTGGAAGGGCTGGGCAAGTTCGATCTCGGGGGATTGGAAGTCAGCTACAGCAGCAAGGATCACACGGGCCTGGACTTTGCCGACCTGGCCATCATCACGGCCGATGGTCATTTCCGCCGCTGAGCGGCTCCGGTGAAGCGTCAGCCCTTGAGGGCCTGCTCCAGTTCCTGGCAGGCTTTGGGACCGAGCACATCCTGGATCTTGGGCAGCAAGGCCAGCAACTCGTCATAGCCGCTGGCAGCCTCGACCGCCAGGTTGAGCTTGAAGCCACGCAGACCAAGGGAAGCGGTCAGTCGGGTGGCAATTGGCCATGCTTCAGCGTAGCGCACCTGCGACGTGCGCGCACTGACCAGCGCAGCGTCAGAAATGGCCGCCTGCGGCTCCGTCGCCGCCAGCAACCCCTGGGCCAGCATGTGGTCCACATCGGCTTGCGTCACGCCAAGACCGGCAGTCGCAGTCAGCACCTGCTCCAGGGTCTTCACACCATCAAACAGAATGAAAGCCGAGCGCTGCCGCGCCGACAGCAGCGGCGAACGCTGCTTGAACGCCTGCTGCCCGGCTTCTGTTTTTGAATATTTCATGGCGATGGTGCGCGGCCTTTGCGGCCGTCATTGTCTCCTCAGAGGGCCATCTTACTTCGCTTCGCTGGCAGCCGGCGCAGGTGCCGAGGCAGCGGGTACTGCAGCTGCGGCGGGTTTTTCCGGTGCATGCGTTGCATCCGTACCGTGCTGTTCACCACCCATGTCCAGCTTGTCCCCGCCCTTCATGATGACGAACATGGCCAACACGGCAAAGATGATGAAGGCAACGATAATTTTCCACATGATTTTCTTCCTTTAAAAAAAAGGCCCTCTTCAGGAGGGCCTGGGTGCCGAACCCGATCCGACAAGCCGGATCGGGGGGCCTACTGAAGCACGGCGCTTCAGTCGTTGGCGTAGATGTCCACGTCCTTGGTTTCACGGACGAACAGCATGCCGACTACGAAGGTCATGCCGGCCACGATGATCGGGTACCAGAGACCGTTGTACATGTTGCCGGTTTGCGCCACGATGGCGAATGCCGTGGTGGGCAGCAGGCCGCCGAACCAGCCGTTACCGATGTGATACGGCAGCGACATGGAGGTGTAGCGGATGCGGGTCGGGAACAGTTCCACCAGCATGGCGGCGATCGGGCCGTACACCATGGTCACCAGGATCACGAGGTAGGTCAGGATGGCAATGACCATGACCTTGTCGACCTTGGCCATGTCAGCCTTGGCGGGATAGCCGTGGGCCTTGAGGGCTTCGGCAACAGCCTTCTTGAACTCGCCGTCGAGCTTCTTGGCTTCGTCAGCCGGGATGCCCTTGGAGGTGTAGCTGGTGATCAGCGTATCGCCGATCTTGATGGTGGCGGGGCCGGTGCCGACCACGTTCTCATAGCTCACCGAAGCGCCGGCCAGCACCTGCTTGGCGATGTCGCACGAGCTGGTGAACTTGACGGTACCCGTCGGGTTGAACTGGAACGAGCACTCTTTCGGATCGGCCGTGACGGTCACCTTGCTCGCTTGCTGAGCCTTGTACAGGTCCGGGTTGGCGGCCTTGGTCAGCGCTTCGAACACCGGGAAGTAGGTCACGACAGCCAGCAGGCAACCCGCCATGATGATCGGCTTGCGGCCGATCTTGTCAGACCAGGCGCCGAACAGAATGAAGAAAGGCGTACCGATCAGCAGGGAGATGGCCACATAGATGTTGGCAGCAGCACCGTCCACCTTGAGCGCTTGCGTCAGGAAGAACAGGGCATAGAACTGGCCGGAGTACCAGACCACGGCTTGGCCGGCAGTCAGGCCGATCAGGGCCAGGATAACGATCTTCAGGTTTTTCCATTGACCGAAAGCTTCGGACAGCGGCGCCTTGGAGGTCTTGCCTTCAGCCTTCATCTTGGCGAAAGCGGGCGACTCGTTCATGGACAGACGAATCCAGACCGAGATGGCCAGCAGCAGGATGGAGACGATGAAGGGAACGCGCCAGCCCCAGTCAGCGAAGGCAGCTTCACCGATCATGGTACGGGTGCCCAGAATCACCATCAGGCTCAGGAACAGGCCCAGCGTGGCCGTGGTCTGAATCCAGGAGGTGTAAGCACCACGCTTGCCCATCGGGGAGTGCTCGGCCACATAGGTGGCCGCACCGCCGTACTCACCGCCGAGCGCCAGGCCTTGCAGCATGCGCAGGGCAATCAGGATCACGGGAGCCGCAACGCCGATGGTGGCGTAGTTCGGCAGGATACCCACGATGAACGTGGACAGGCCCATGATCAGGATGGTCACCAGGAAGGTGTACTTGCGGCCGATCATGTCGCCCAGACGGCCGAACACCAGCGCGCCGAAAGGACGCACGATGAAGCCGGCAGCGAAAGCCAGCAGCGCGAAGATGAAGGCCGAACCGGCATCCAGACCGCTGAAGAACTGCTTGGCAATAATGGCTGCGAGCGAGCCGTAGAGGTAGAAGTCGTACCATTCAAAAACGGTACCCAGAGAGGAGGCGAAAATCACCTTCTTCTCTTCTGGGGTCATTGGCCGTGCAGCCACTGAAGTTGCCATGTTGTGTCTCCTTAAGGAATTGAACCCCCTGACGTAGGGATTGGCGTGCATTCTTGGAGACAGCACTGACCACTTTCTTACATCAGGTGTAGGGGATAACCCTGAGGCCCTCTTTCATTTCACGAAAAAAACAGCGCCGCAATCAGCGCTGGCGCGCAGCGCCAGCAGCAATCCGACCAACGGCATGCCAGCCCGGGCCATCGAACCAGGCCTCGCCGCGCAGGTAGTCGCGCAGCATGGGCAGCGCATCAAAGCCCCAGAACAATTTGTCGTCCGCCTGATAAGCCGGCACGCCGAACACGCCAGCGGCGATCGCCTCGTCGGTGTTCTGGCGCAACCGGGCCTTGACCGCCTCGTCATCCGGCGCCAGCGGCGGTGACAGTTGCCCACGCAGTTGCTGCAGGCGCGCCGCATCGACCGCATCGGCACCGCCTTGCCAGACATGGCGCAGCAGCGTCTCGCACACATACCGGTTGGGGTCCCCCCCGCCGGCGCAGGCAATCGCCAGTCGCAAGAGCGGCAACGGGTTGAAAGGATGCACGGCCGGCATCGTGAGATCGACCGCGTGGTGGTGCCCCAGCCACTGCACATGGCGGTAGGTCCAGTCGCGCTTGGCCGGCACCTCGGCCGGCCCGAGCTGGCCGTGGTGCTTGAGGATGGCGCCCAGCAGCACCGGCTTGTAACTGACCGAGTAGCTCAGGCCCATCAGGGCCTCAGGCAGCTTCTCGAAGGCCAGATGGGCGTAGGGCGAAATGAAATCCAGGTAGAAGGTGATGTGCTTCATCTCAAGCTCCCTGCGCTACCGAGCGCGATTCGATCAGGCCCCACACCATTCGCTTGTCGACATCGCTCATCGTCGACCAGTCCCTGATTTCCTGCAGCGTGCGCAGGCAACCGAGGCACAGGACGCGATGCTCGTCCATCTTGCAAACGGAAATACAAGGCGAAGGCACATTTTGGGCCGTCGCCCTTGCTTTCTTTGCGCGGTCCGCTATCGAATCCATAGCACTCATCGCCACTTACCCGCGCTTGGCGAGCAGCGCCGTGGCCGCGCGCGAGCCGGGCGCGCGGCCCAGGAAGTCGCTGATGAACTTGCCGGCATCCACCAGCCGCTCCAGATCGATGCCGGTGTCAATGCCCATGCCGTGCAGCAGGTAGACCACGTCCTCGGTCGCCACGTTGCCGGTGGCACCCTTGGCGTAGGGGCAGCCGCCCAGGCCGGCCACGGAGGACTGGAAATTCCAGACACCCATCTCCAGCGCGGCGTAGGTATTGGCCAGCGCCTGGCCGTAGGTGTCGTGGAAGTGGCCCGAGACGTCGTCCAGGCCGAAGTGCGCCAGCGTCGCCTCGATCGCCCGCTGCACCTTGCGCGGCGTGCCAACGCCGATGGTGTCGGCCACGTCCACCCGCTGCACACCGATGTCCTTCATCAAGCGCGCCAGCAGGCCCACCCGTTCGGGCGGAATATTGCCCTCGTAGGGGCAGCCCACGGTGCAGCTCATGGCGCCGCGCACACGGATGCCTGCCGCGCGCGCGGCCGCCACCACGGGGGCAAAACGCTCGATGCTCTCGGCAATCGAGCAGTTGATGTTGCGCTGGCTGAAGGCTTCGCTGGCGGCGCCAAAGACCACGATCTCGTCCGGCCGGCTCGGCAGCGCTGCCTCCAGCCCCTTGAGGTTGGGCGTCAGCACCGAGTAGCGCACCCCGCTTTTACGCTGGATGCCGGCCATGACCTCGGCGTTGTCGGCCATCTGCGGCACCCACTTCGGGCTGACGAAGCTGGTGACCTCGATCTCCTTCAGGCCGGCGTCCTGCAGGCGATGCACCAGCTCGACCTTGACGGCGGCCGGCACGGCCTGCTTTTCATTCTGCAGACCATCGCGCGGACCGACATCGACCAGTTGGACTCTTGCAGGAAGACGCATCTCAGTAACCCCTTATGTGATCCACCACGCCGGCGATCGGCTCGCCGCGCTCCAGCGCCGCAATCTTGTCCACGATCTGGGCAATGCTCTCGTCACGCAGGGTACGCGCTGCCGTGTGCGGGGTGACGGTGATCTTCGGATGGCGCCAGAACGGGTGCCCGGCCGGCAGCGGCTCCTGGCGGAACACATCGAGCGTGGCGCCGGCCAGGTGATCGCTGTCCAGCAACTCGATCAGATCCTCTTCCACCAGATGGGCACCGCGCGCCACGTTGATCACGTAGCCACCGGGCTGCAGTTGAGCCAAGGTCGTGCGATTCAGTATGCCTTGCGTCTCCGCGGTCAACGGCAGGAGGCAAACCAAGACCTTGGTCTCGGCCAGGAATTCGGGCAACTGCGCCGCACCGGCAAAGCAGCACACGCCGTCCACCGTCTTGGGCGAACGGCTCCAGCCCAGCACCGGGAACTCGAACTGCGCCACCGCCTGGGCCACGCGCTGGCCCAGCACGCCCAGCCCCATGATGCCGACCGGAAACGCCTCGCGCAGGCGCGGCCGGCGGTAGGACCACTTGCCCTGCGCCACGTCGCGCCCATAGTGGTCGAACTCACGGAAGTGGCGGATCAGCGCGTGCACCACGTACTCGGCCATCTGCACCGACATGCCGGCATCGTCCAGCCGCACCAGCCGCGTCTGCGGCGGCAGCTTCAACTGGGTCAAGGCATCGACGCCGGCGCCGAGGTTGAACAAGGCCTCGAGCTGCGGCTGCTCGTCGATGAACGCCTGCGGCGGTGCCCACACCACGGCATAGTCGGCCGCCGGCGCGCCAGGAGCCCAGACCTCGATCTCGGCCTGCGGCAGCGCGGCACGCAAACCGGCCAGCCAGGGCTCGGCCTTGAAATCAGTGCAGCAGAAATAGATTTTCATGCGCGCGAGCTTACCTGCACAGGACGACGGCCACGGTCACGCGCCCGACAGCTTGAGCAGCTCGGCGCCCTCGGCCACCTGGTCGCCCGGCGCATACAGCAGTTCGGCCACCACACCGTCGACCGGCGCGGCAATGGTGTGCTCCATCTTCATGGCCTCCATCACCGCCAGCACCTGGCCCTTGGCGACCTTGTCGCCGGCCTGCACGGCAAACGACACCACCTTGCCCGGCATCGGCGCCGTCAGGCGCCCGCCCTCGGTCTGGGTTTCACCGGCATGGGCCAGCGCGTCGATCACAGCGATCTGCGTCGCACCCTGCGGCAGGAAAACATGGGCTACCTCGCCGCTGCGCAACACCTGCACGCGCTGGCGCTGGCCGGCGAACTGCAGGTCGATGCCGTCCGCATTCGCCGTCATCTGCAAGGCGCCGCTGGTCTGCCCCGCCTGCAACTGCAACGCGCCGTCATGCAGGTAGGTCAACACGGCGGTTTGCGGCTCGCCATGGAACTCGAAATCGAAATAGCGCTGTGTCAAGCCGTGCGAACGCCAGCCGTCGCGCCGCGCCCAGGGGTCAAGCCAACCGGAAGCGGCCACGCCCGCCTGCTCCTGCAGCAGGGTATGCGCCACCACGCTGGCGGCCGCCAGCGGCAGACCCACGCGCTCCTGATTGAACAGCACATCCGATTCGCGCACGATCAGCGCGGTGTCGAGGTCAGCCTCGGCAAAGGAGCGGCTTTGCGCCACATGGCGCAGGAACTGCACATTGGTGCTCAGGCCGACGATGCGCGTGGCCGCCAGCGCCGCATCAAGCCGGGCCAGCGCCTGTGCGCGCGTCTCACCATGCACAATGAGCTTGGCCACCATCGAGTCGTAGAACGGGCTGATGGTGTCACCCTCGCGCACGCCGGAATCGACGCGTACATCACTGCGTTCGAACGTGCTGCAGGCCGGCAGGCCGTAGACCTGCAGCGTGCCGGTGGCCGGCAGGAAATGGTTATCCGGGTTCTCGGCGCAGATGCGCGCCTCGATGGCGTGGCCGTGGATGCGCAACTGATCCTGCTGCAGCGGCAGCGGCTCGCCGGCGGCGACGCGCAATTGCCACTCCACCAGGTCCAGCCCGGTGATGGCTTCCGTCACCGGGTGCTCCACCTGAAGCCGGGTGTTCATTTCCATGAAAAAGAAATTCATCGCAGCGTCGCGTTGCTCGACGATGAACTCCACGGTACCGGCACCGACATAGTTCACGGCACGCGCCGCCGCCACGGCGGCTTGGCCCATCTGCTGGCGCATCTCAAGCGTCATGCCAGGGGCCGGCGCTTCTTCCAGCACCTTCTGGTGGCGCCGCTGCACCGAGCAGTCGCGCTCGAACAGGTAGACGTAGTTGCCCTGCGTATCACCGAACACCTGGATCTCGATGTGGCGCGGCCGCAGCACGTATTTCTCGATCAGCACCGCAGCGTCACCGAAGCTGTTGATGGCTTCGCGCTGGCAGGAGGCCAGCGAAGCGGCAAAGTCCTCACTCTTTTCCACCACGCGCATGCCCTTGCCACCGCCGCCGGCGCTGGCCTTGATCAAGACGGGATAGCCGATGCGATCGGCCTCGTGTTGCAGCAGCCGGGCATCCTGGTCGGCGCCGTGGTAACCCGGCACCAGCGGCACGCCGGCCTTTTCCATCAGCCGCTTGGACTCGGCCTTCAGGCCCATCGCCAGAATGGCAGAGGCCGGCGGGCCGATGAAGACCAGCCCGGCCACGGCACAGGCCTGGGCAAAGGCCTCGTTCTCGCTCAGAAAACCGTAACCGGGGTGAATGGCCTGGGCACCGGTGGCCTGGGCCGCTTCGATGATGCGTTCCCAACGCAGGTAGCTCTCGGCCGGCGCACTGCCGCCGATATGCACCGCTTCGTCGCACACCGCCACGTGCTTGGCGTTGGCATCGGCATCGGAATAGACCGCGACCGTCTGGATGCCCAGCCGCTTCGCGGTAGCCGCCACCCTGCACGCGATTTCACCGCGGTTGGCAATCAGTATCTTCTTAAACATGCTTGACCTCCACCGCGCTGCAATCGCCTGCGTGTGCTGCGCACACCACGCAATTTAGCTTCGCTGCTGCGCGGCTACGCCGCTGGTCCCCGCGGTTGGCAATGAGTATCTTTTTAAACATGAATCACCTTTCCAAGGTCCAGACAAGCCGCCGCGGCGGCGGCGGTGGGATGATCGAAACGCGGCACATGGCCGAGCAGGGGCGCTCCGAGGCGGGCGGCAATGGCCTCGATGTTGGCTTCCTGATGCGCCATGGCCGGGTCGACCGTGTTGGCCACCCAGCCGGCCAGCGTCAGGCCGCGCGCGTCAATCGCCTCGGCGCTCAGCAGCGCCTGGCTGATGCAGCCCAGCCGCAGGCCCACCACCAGCACCACCGGCAGGCCGAGCTGCTGCGCCAGGTCGGCAGTATCAAAGTCATCGGTCAGCGGCACGCGAAAACCGCCCACACCCTCGACCACCACGGCCTCGGCCAGCTGGCGCACCTGCGCATAGCAGGCCAGGATCTTCGACGGCTCGATCGGCACGCCGTCCAGCGCGGCCGCAAGGTGCGGCGCTGCCGGCGTGCGCAGCAGACAGGGCGTGGTCAGCGTCGGCGGCAGCTTCAGCGGCGCCGCCGCCAGCAGGGCATCGACATCCTCGTTGTGCCAGACACCGGCGCGCAGTTCAGCGCCGGCGGCCACCGGCTTCATCCCGGCGGCGCGCACGCCCCCCTGCCCCAGGGCATGCAGCAGCGCACAGCTGACCAGGGTTTTGCCGATCTCGGTATCGGTGCCGGTGACGAAGCAGGAAAAGCCTCTTTTCATTTCAATTGCTCCGCTACGCGTGACACGATCTGCGACACATGAAGCGATCTAACCGGGAAACGCCATGGAACCGGCTTCGCCGGGCCATCGGCGTTGCCCCCTTGAGGGGGGTGGCGTAGCGACACGCAGTGCGCGCAGCCTGGGGGTGCTTCATTTCAATCCTCCTGCGCCAGCACGGCCAGCGCCGCCAGCAGTTGATCCACATCCTGCGCCGTGTGCGCGGCGGACAGCGTGATGCGCAGACGCGCCGTGCCGGCCGGCACGGTGGGGGCGCGGATCGCGGTGACCCACAGCCCCTGGTCGAACAGCACCTGCGCCGCTTGCAGTACCTCGGCATTGCCGCCGATCACCAGCGGCTGGATCGCCGTATCGGAAGGCAGCCGTTGCCAGCCGGCACGCACCGGCATGCCATCCAGCTGCGCCTGCAAGTCCCCCAGATGGGCACGGCGGACACGCCCTTCCGCGCCGGCGATCAGCTCGATGCTGGTCAGCAGCGCGTGCGCCAGCGCCGGCGGTGCAGCCGTGGTGTAGATGTACGGCCGGGCACGCTGCACCAGCCACTCGATCACGGTCTCGTGCGCAGCGACAAAGGCGCCGCTGACGCCGGCGGCCTTGCCCAGCGTGCCCATCAACACCAGTTGCGGTGAGCGCAGCGCAAAGTGTTCCAGCGCACCGCGGCCATGCGTGCCCAGCACACCGAAGCCGTGTGCATCGTCCACCACCAGCCAGGCGCCATGGCGCTCGCACGCGGCCAGCAGCGCCGGCAAGGGGGCGATGTCGCCATCCATGCTGAAGACGCTGTCGCTGACAACGATCCGCGTCTTGGCCGCGCTGGCGGCCAGCGCGGCTTCAAGCGCCGCCAGATCACCGTGCGCATAGACGCTGACCCGCGCGCGCGACAGCCGCGCACCGTCGATGATGGAGGCGTGGTTCAGGGCATCGGAAAAAATCTCGGCCTGCGCCGGCTCCGGCGCGGCCAGCGCGCTCAGCAGCGCCAGGTTGGCCATGTAGCCGGTGCAGAAATACAGCGCACGCGGCTGCGACAGGTGCGGCGCCATCAACGCGGCCAGCCGGTCTTCGAGCTGCGCATGGGCGCGTGAATGGCCGCCGATCAGATGCGAGCCGCCGCTGCCGGTGCCATAAAGCGAAGCGCCCTGGCGCAGTGCCTCCACGACCTGCGGATGCGACGCCAGGCCCAGGTAGTCGTTGCTGTTGAAACCCAGCATGCGCCGGCCGTCGACCTCGACCCAGGGGGCGCACGGCGTTGCCACCGTGCGGCGGCGGCGGCGCAGGCCCTGCGCGTCAAGGGCCTCGATGTGGCGCTGCAGCGCGTTGATCAAGGGCAGGCTCATGGGCGCACCACTTCCTCGAACACCTCGCGCGTGCGGCCGGCGAGCCATTCGATCTCGCCGTCGTCCAGGATATAGGGCGGCATCAGGTAGACCGTGCGCCCGATCGGGCGCAGCAGCAGTTCGCGCTCCAGCGCCCTGGCAAAGAAGCGGCGCGAGAACGTGGCGGCGGCGGCCGGGTCATCGACCACAGCATCGAAGGCCCAGATCATGCCGCGCTGGCGCAAGTGCCGCACCTTGTCGTGCGCGGCCAGCGGCGCCAGTGCCGCCGTCAGGCGCGCGGCCCTGTCGCGGTTGCGCACCAGCACATCGTCCTGCGCAAAGATGTCCAGCGTGGCCAGCGCGGCGCGGCAGGCCAGCGGGTTGCCGGTATACGAGTGCGAGTGCAGGAAACCGCGCGTGACGTCGGCGTCGTAGAAGGCCTGGTAGATGGCCTCGCGCGTCATCACCAGGGACAGCGGCAGGTAGCCGCCGCTGATGCCCTTGGACAGGCAGACGAAATCGGGCCAGATGCCGGCCTGTTCGCAGGCGAAGAAGGTGCCGGTGCGGCCGCAGCCGACCGCGATCTCGTCGGCGATCAGGTGCACCTGGTAGCGGTCGCACAGCGCACGCACTTCCTTCAGGTACAACGGATCATGCATGACCATGCCGGTGGCGCACTGCACCAGCGGCTCGACGATCACCGCCGCCACCTTGCCGGCGCGCTCCTGCAACAGCCCCTCCAGCGCGCGCGCAGCGCGGCGCGCCACGTCGGCCGGCGTCTCGCCGGCTTGCGCCTGGCGCGCATCGGGTGAGGCCGCCACATGGGCGCGCTGGATCAACGGGCCATAGGCATCGCGGAACAGCGCGACATCGGTCACTGCCAGTGCACCAATGGTCTCGCCATGGTAGCTGCCCGACAGACAGACGAACTCCTGCTTCTGGCTCTGGCCGGCATTGCGCCAGGCATGGAAGCTCATCTTGAGCGCGATCTCCACCGCCGAGGCGCCATCCGAGGCGTAGAAACAGTGGCCGAGCACGCCGCCGGTCAGGGCCGACAGGCGCTCGGACAACTCGATCACCGGCTCGTGCGTGAAACCTGCCAGCATGGCGTGCTCCAGCCGGTCGAGCTGCTCCTTCAGCGCGGCGTTGATGCGTGGATTGGCATGGCCGAACAGGTTGACCCACCAGGAGCTGATGGCATCCAGGTAGCGCCGGCCCTGCACATCGACCAGCCAGGCACCGCGGCCGTGGCTGACCGGAATCAGCGGCACGGTCTCGTGGTGCTGCATCTGGGTGCAGGGGTGCCAGACGCTGCGCAGGCTGCGCGCCACCCAGTCGGTGGAAGAGTTCAAGTCAGATGTCAATTCAGTGGCTCCATCGCCCATGGCGGCAACCCGCCGCCCATGAAACGGTCCATTCGGGGAACGCCGTGGAACCGGCTTTGCCGGGCCACTGGCGTTGCCCCCTTGAGGGGGGTGGCGTAGCGACACGAAGTGCGCGCAGCCTGGGGGTGCATCATATTTACATGCGGAAGACGCCGAATTTCGTGTCGGGGATCGGCGCATTCAGCGCTGCGGAGAGCCCCAGCGCCAGCACGCGCCGGGTATCGGCCGGGTCGATCACGCCATCGTCCCACAGGCGGGCGGTGGCGTAATAGGGGTGGCCCTGGGCTTCGTACTGGTTGCGGATCGGCGCCTTGAAGGCCTCTTCCTCTTCCATGCTCCACTGACCGCCCTTGGCTTCGATGCCGTCACGCTTGACGGTGGCCAGCACGCTGGCGGCCTGCTCGCCGCCCATGACCGAGATGCGCGCGTTCGGCCACATCCAGAGGAAACGCGGGTTGAAGGCGCGGCCGCACATGCCGTAGTTGCCGGCACCGAAACTGCCGCCGATGATGACGGTGAACTTCGGCACCTGCGCGGTGGAGACCGCCGTCACCATCTTGGCGCCGTTGCGCGCGATGCCCTCGTTCTCGTACTTGCGCCCGACCATGAAGCCGGTGATGTTCTGCAGGAACACCAGCGGGATCTTGCGCTGGCAGCACAGTTCGATGAAGTGCGCGCCTTTCAGGGCGGACTCGCTGAACAGGATGCCGTTGTTGGCGACGATGCCGACCGGCATGCCCTCGATGCGGGCGAAGCCGCACACCAGCGTGGTGCCGTAGCGCGCCTTGAACTCGTCGAACTCGGAGCCGTCGACGATGCGGGCAATGATCTCGCGCACGTCGAACGGCTTGCGGGTGTCGGTCGGGATCACGCCATACAGATCTTCCGCCGGAAATTTAGGCGCTGCCGGCGCTGCCGTGACAAGACCCGGGGCCTTGTTGGCGTTCAAATTCTTGACCGCGGCACGTGCCAGCGCCAGGGCGTGCAGGTCGTTCTGCGCCAGGTGGTCGGCCACACCGGACAGGCGGGTGTGCACGTCGCCACCCCCCAGGTCCTCCGCCGTCACCACCTCGCCGGTGGCCGCCTTCACCAGCGGCGGGCCGCCGAGGAAGATGGTGCCCTGGTTCTTGACGATGATGGCCTCGTCGCTCATGGCCGGCACATAGGCGCCGCCGGCGGTGCACGAGCCCATGACCACCGCGACCTGGGCAATGCCCAACGCGCTCATGTTGGCCTGGTTGTAGAAGATGCGGCCGAAATGGTCGCGGTCCGGGAAGACGTCGTCCTGGTTCGGCAGGTTGGCGCCGCCCGAATCCACCAGGTAGATGCAGGGCAGGCGGTTCTGCTGCGCCACTTCCTGTGCCCGCAGGTGCTTCTTCACCGTCAGCGGGTAATAGGTGCCGCCCTTCACGGTGGCGTCGTTGCAGACGATCATGCAGTCCACGCCGCTGACGCGGCCGATGCCGGCAATCAGGCCGGCGCAGGGCGCCTCGTCGTTGTACATGGCGTAGGCCGCCAGCGGGCTGAGCTCCAGGAAGGGCGTGCCGGGGTCGAGCAGGCGCTGCACGCGCTCGCGCGGCAGCAGCTTGCCGCGCGCCGTGTGCTTGGCGCGCGCCGCCTCGCCGCCGCCCTGGGCCACCCGGGTCACCTGGGCGTTGAGATCGTCCACCAGCGACCGCATGGCCATGGCATTGGCCTGGAAGTCGGCCGAGCGGGCATTGAGCTTGGTTTCCAGAATCGGCATGGTTGTGCTTTCTGAGCCCCCGCCGGCAGGACGCCGGACGGAGTTGACGTTTACGTAAACGTCAATTGTGGCAGATTTCAGCGCAACACTGACGGCAAATGGGCCATGTCGCCGAACACCTCGACGGCACCCGCGCGGCGGAACACCTCGGCATCGCCCTGCGGCACATAGGCAAACACCGTGGCGCCGGCCGCCACGCCGGCCGCCACACCGGTCAGCGTGTCCTCCACCACGGCGCAGCGCCGGGGTTCGGCAGCCAGGGCGGCGGCTGCCGCCAGGTAGACGTCCGGGTGCGGCTTGGAGCGCGGCATCTCGTGACCGCTGAAGATGCGGCCGGCAAAGTAGTCGAGCAGGCCGACCTTGCGCAACTGCAGCTCGACCTTGTGGCGGTCGGCGCCCGAAGCGCAGGCGATACGCGCGTCATGCCGGGCATGGACTTCGTGCACCGCCGCCTGCGCGTTGGTGATGACGGTCAGCTCGGACTCCAGCGCCGCATTGCGCCGCGCACGAAAGCCAGCCAGCCACTCCTCGGTCAGCGGTTGGCCGGTGTGCCGCTCGATGCGCAAGCGCTCGTCCTTGACCGCCTTGCCGACAAAGATGCGCCAGCACTCCTCGGCCGTCAGCACCCAGCCGCGCTCGGCCAGCATGTCGCGCAGCACGCGGTTGACGATGGGCTCGGAGTCCACCAGCACGCCATCGCAGTCGAACAGGATTGCCTCGAATCGCATCACGCCAGATTACTATTAATTTAATAGCAAACAATACAACAAAGACAAGGGCAAAGTACCGATTTCATTGATGATTACCATCGACGTAGTACCAGCGCCCCTCTTCGCGCACAAAGCGGCTGCGTTCGTGCAGGCGCACGGCGCGGCCCGTCGGCTCGCGCAGCCGGGCGACGAACTCGACCTCGGCATGGTCGTCATCGATGATTTGGTGGTCGCGCACCTCCAGCCCCAACCATTTGACACCGGCATCGAAACTCACCCGCGACGGCCGCTTGCTGGCATGCCAGGTGGCGCGCAGGTAGTCGACACGCTCCAGAACGAAGGCCGTGTAGCGCGAACGCATCAGCGCCTCGGCGTCGGGCGCCGGCGTACTTTCGTCTTCCACGTAGCGGCCGCAGCATTGCGCATACGGCAGGACTTGGCCGGCCGCATCGCGCCGGCCGCAAGGGCAATCGACAGCCGACGCAGCCATCAGCCCTTTTTCGCCTTGCGCTCTTCCAGCGTCTCCACCGGGCCGCCCTGCTTCACCCATTCGGCAAAACCGCCGTCGATGTGCGCCACATTGGTCATGCCCATATCCTGCAGCGTCTTGGTGGCCAGCGCGCTGCGCCAGCCGGCACCGCAGAACAGGATGAAGTGCTTGCTCTCGTCGGCCCACATGGGCTTGTGGTACGGCGACTCGGGGTCGACCCAGAACTCCAGCATGCAGCGCGGCGCATGGGTACTGCCGGTGACGGTGCCTTCCTTCAGTTCGCGCACGTCACGGATGTCGACGATGTGCACCTGGGGGTCGTCCAGCATGGCCAGCACCTCGGGTACGGTGTAGGTCGTGACCTGGGCCATGGCCTCGTCGACGAGGGCGCGGAATCCTTTGGTGATCGGCATGGTGTGTCTCCGGGTGTTCAGGCCAGCGCGCGCTGGATCAGGATCTTCTGCACATCGCTGGTGCCCTCGTAGATCTGGCACACGCGTACGTCGCGGTAGATGCGCTCGACCGGGAAGTCGCTCACATAACCGTAGCCGCCGAGCGTCTGGATGGCGGTGCTGCACACCGCTTCAGCCATCTCGCTGGCGAACAGCTTGGCCATGGCCGCTTCCTTCAGGCAGGGCCGGCCAGCATCGCGCAGCGCCGCGGCGTGCCAGACCAGCTGGCGCGCGGCTTCGATCTTCGTCGCGCACTCGGCCAGGCGAAAACCCACCGCCTGGTGGTTGAAGATCGGCTGGCCGAAACTCTCGCGTTGCCGGGCGTAGTCGAGCGCCACCTCGAACGCACTGCGCGCCATGCCGATGCTCTGCGCTGCAATGCCGATGCGCCCGCCTTCCAAGGCGCCGAGCGCGATCTTGTAGCCCTCGCCTTCATTGCCGATCAGGTTCTCGGCCGGGATGCGGCAGTTGTCGAAATTGATCTGCGCCGTGTCACTGGAATGCTGGCCCAGCTTGTCTTCCAGGCGCGCCACCACATAGCCGGGCGCGTCGGTCGGCACCAGGAAGGCGCTCATGCCCTTCTTGCCGGCGCCCTTGTCGGTGACGGCAATCACGATGGCCACGTCGCCGTTCTGGCCGCTGGTGATGAACTGCTTGACGCCGTTGATCACATAGCCGTCGCCATCTTTCTCGGCTGTGGTGCGCAGCGACGAGGCATCGGAGCCGACGTGCGGCTCGGTCAGGCAGAAGGCGCCGAGCAGTTGGCCCTGCGCCAGCGGCGTGAGCCAGCGTTTCTTCTGCTGTGCGTTGCCGTAGCGCATGAGGATGGCATTGACCGGGCAGTTGGTGACGGAAATCGCGGTGCTGGTGCCGCCATCGCCGGCGGCGACCTCTTCCAGCACCAGCGCCAGCGTCAGGTAGTCCAGGTTGGCGCCGCCGAACTCTTCCGGCACGCAGATGCCGTAGGCGCCCAGCGCGGCCAGCCCCTGGTGGGCCTCTTTCGGGAAATGGTGTTCCTTGTCCCAGCGTGCCGCATGCGGCCACAGCTCCTGTTTGGCAAACGCGCGCACCGCGTCGCGGATCATTTCCTGGTCTTGGGTCAGCAGCATGGGCTTGTCTCGCTTGTCTTGCTCAATTGACGTTTACGTCAACGTCAATTATGCCCCTGCTGCCGGCGTTGCCGTCAGAACGCGTCGCAGCGTCGACCGTCGTGATGCAGGAAAGCCTCCTGGTGCTCAGGTTCCAGGCCGGCCAGGGTTTGGCGCATGGCGGCCACGCTCTCCTCCACCGATAACGGTGCACCGGCGCCACCCATGTCGGTGCGCACCCAGCCCGGGCACAGCGCCACCAGGATGGTGGCCATGCGAGCTTTCAGAGCCGGAAGGTGCCGACCAGCTGATTCAGGTGTTGTGCCTGTTCGCGCAGGCTCATCGCGGCGGCGGTGGACTCCTCCACCAGCGCCGCGTTCTGCTGCGTCGCCTGGTCCATCTGCGTCACCGCTTCGCCCACTTGGGCCACGCCGGCGCTCTGTTCGGTGCTGGCGGCGCTGATCTCGCCCATGATGTCGGTCACCCGGCGGATGCTGCTCACCACCTCGGTCATGGTGTTGCCGGCCTGATCGACCAGTGCCGTGCCCTGCTCGACGCGCTGCACGCTGTCGGTAATGAGGGTCTTGATTTCCTTGGCGGCTTCGGCGCTGCGGCCGGCCAGGGAACGCACTTCACCGGCCACCACGGCAAAGCCGCGGCCCTGTTCACCAGCCCGGGCGGCTTCCACTGCCGCATTCAAGGCCAGGATGTTGGTCTGGAAGGCGATGCCGTCGATCACGCTGATGATGTCGTTGATCTTGCGGCTGGAGTCGTTGATGCCCTTCATGGTGTCCACCACCTGGGCCACCACCTCGCCGCCCTGCACCGCCACGGTGCTGGCGCTTTGCGCCAGCTGGTTGGCCTGGCGGGCGTTGTCGGCGTTCTGCTTGACGGTGGAACTCAGTTCTTCCATGGAAGCGGCAGTTTCTTCCAGCGCGCTGGCCTGGCTTTCGGTACGGGCACTCAGGTCTTGGCTACCGTCTGCAATCTCGCTGCTGGCCGTGGTGATGCTGTCAGTCGAATGGCGCACATCGCCGACCAGGCGGCGTAGCGAATCCTGCATGCGCACCAGCTCCCGCATCAGACTGTTTTCATACCGCGTCGGCGGCACCGGGTAGGCCAGGTTGCCTTCGGCGATCTCATGCAGGGCATTGCGGGCATCACCCGGATCGCCGCCGAGCTCGTTGCAGACGGTGTTGCGCAGGTACAGGGTGAAGCCAACCGCCACCACCACGGCCAGCACCGCCAGGGACGCGGCAAACAGGATGACCCGGTTGGTCTGGCGTTCGACATCCGCCTGCGCTGCTTCAGACGCCTTGGCCGCCACCTCGACCTGCTTGAGCAACTCCCCCCGCAACACGCGCCAAGCCGGCGTCTCGGTGCTGTTGAGGAATTTCACCGTCTCGGGCGACTGCACCTTCACCAGGGCGACCACCTGCTCCTGCGCCTGGGCGTGGACCACGCGCAGCGGCGGCAGCTTGCCCAGCCCGGCCTCAAACTGCGTGCCCTTGGCCACCTTGGCAGCATCGGCATAGGCCTTGTCGTAGGCCGCGCGCGCTGCGTCCAGATTCTTGGGGGCCTGCGGATTGGCCGGATCGAGCACGATGTTGCGCAACGCCTGCCCCATTTGCAGCCCCTGGGCATACATCTCGGTCAGACCGGCGTTGATGCGCTGCTCGGTTTCGATGTAGTGATGGAACTGGTTCTTGGTATAGACCAGCCCGCCAATGCTGCCGGCCAGCCCCAGGATGAACAGCACCGCGGGGATCACGGCACAGAGGAGAAGTTTGCTGCTGAATTTCACGTCGACGCCCTGAATGTAGTTATGCCCGAATTCTATGATTCATCGGCCACTTATATCGATCTCTTAATACCAAGGGGGGCATGCCGCCCCCCTCTTTTTGGACTCAAAAGACCGACTGACTGATCAGAGCAGTTCCAGCGCCACCGCCGTCCCCTCGCCACCACCGATGCACAGCGTGGCCAGGCCACGCTTGAGGCCGCGGGCCTGCAGTGCGTACATCAGCGTGACCATGATGCGTGCGCCGGAGGCGCCGATCGGGTGGCCCAAGGCGCAAGCGCCACCGTTGACGTTGACGATGTCGTGCGACACCTTGAGTTCCTCCATCAGCGCCATCGGCACCACGGCAAAGGCTTCGTTGACTTCCCACAGGTCCACGTCCTTGACGCTCCAGCCGGCCTTGGCCAGCGCCTTCTGCGTGGCGGCCACCGGTGCGGTGGTGAACCAGTTCGGCTCCTGCGCATGCACCGCATGGGCCACGATCTTGGCCAGCGGCTTGCAGCCCAGCTTGGCGGCGGTGGAGGCGCGCATCATCACCAGGGCGGCAGCGCCGTCGTTGATCGACGAGCTGCTGGCGGCGGTGATGGTGCCGTCCTTCTTGAAGGCGGGCTTGAGCGCCGGAATCTTGTCGAGCTTGGCCTTGCCCGGACCTTCGTCGATCGAGATCACGGTGTCGCCGGCACGGCCCTTGACCGTCACCGGTGTGATCTCGGCGGCAAAGGCGCCGGACTGGATCGCCGCCTGCGCGCGACGCACGCTGGTGATGGCGAAGTGGTCCTGCGCCGTGCGGCTGAAGCTGTATTTGGCGGCGCACTCCTCGCCGAAAGTGCCCATGGAGCGGCCGGCCTCGTAGGCGTCTTCCAGGCCGTCGAGCATCATGTGGTCGTAAATCTTGTCGTGGCCCATGCGGTAGCCGCCACGGCCCTTGAGCATGAGGTAGGGCGCGTTGGTCATGCTCTCCATGCCGCCGGCCACGATCACGTCGGCCGTGCCGGCCTGCAGCATGTCATGCGCGAACATGGCCGCGCGCATGGCGGAGCCGCACATCTTGGACAGCGTCACCGCGCCCGCGCTCTTGGGCAGGCCGCCCTTGAAGCCGGCCTGGCGTGCCGGCGCCTGGCCCTGGCCGGCCATCAGGCAGTTGCCGAACAGCACTTCGTTCACGGCCTCGGGCGCAATGCCGGCGCGCTCGACCGCGGCCTTGATGGCGGCGCCACCGAGGTCATGCGCTGCGAGGGAAGAAAAGTCGCCTTGGAACGCCCCCATGGGGGTACGGGCGGCGCCAACGATGACGATGGGGTCGGACATGATGTGCTCCTTCTGTCTGTATGCAAGTAGGCACATTTTGCCGCGAAAGCCTCCAGAACGGGCCTGTCGGCCTGGTCCGGATGACTACGTATGTCACGGGCTTGTCAGTTGCCGCCGGCCGCAACGATGACGTCAGGCCTTGGCAATCGGAATGTAGATTTCTCCTCCCGCACGCTTGAACTCTTCCGACATGCTCTCCATGCCGGCGCTCAAGGCCTGCTCCTCGCTCACGCCCTGCGTCTTGGCGAACTCACGCACCTCCTGCGTGATCTTCATGGAGCAGAACTTCGGCCCGCACATGGAGCAGAAATGCGCCACCTTGGCGGAATCCTTCGGCAGGGTCTCGTCGTGGAATTTCTGCGCGGTGTCCGGGTCCAGTGAAAGGTTGAACTGGTCCATCCAGCGGAACTCGAAGCGCGCCTTCGACAATGCATCGTCGCGCGCCCGCGCCCCCGGATGGCCCTTGGCCACGTCGGCCGCATGCGCGGCGATCTTGTAGGTGATGATGCCGGTCTTCACGTCCTCGCGGTCCGGCAGGCCCAGGTGCTCCTTGGGGGTCACGTAGCACAGCATGGCAGTGCCGAACCAGCCGATCATGGCTGCGCCGATGCCGCTGGTGATGTGGTCGTAGCCGGGCGCGATGTCGGTGGTCAGCGGCCCCAGGGTGTAGAACGGCGCCTCGCCGCAGTGCTTCAGCTGCTCGGTCATGTTGGCCTGCACCATGTGCATGGGCACGTGGCCCGGGCCTTCGATCATGGTCTGCACATCGTGCTGCCAGGCAATCTGTGTCAGCTCACCCAGCGTGCGCAGTTCAGCGAACTGCGCCTCGTCGTTGGCGTCCGCACCCGAGCCAGGACGCAGGCCGTCGCCGAGCGAGAAGCTGACGTCGTAGGCCTTCATGATGTCGCAGATGTCCTCGAAGTGGGTGTAGAGGAAGTTTTCCTGGTGGTGGGCGATGCACCACTTCGCCAGGATGGAGCCACCGCGCGAGACGATGCCGGTGACGCGGTTGGCTGTGAGGTGGATGAAGGGCAGGCGCACGCCGGCGTGGATGGTGAAGTAGTCCACGCCCTGCTCGGCCTGTTCGATCAAGGTGTCGCGAAAGATGGCCCAGGTCAGGTCCTCCGCCACGCCACCCACCTTCTCCAGCGCTTGGTAGATCGGCACCGTGCCGATCGGCACCGGCGAATTGCGCAGGATCCAGTCACGCGTGGTGTGGATGTTGCGGCCGGTAGAGAGGTCCATCACGGTGTCGGCGCCCCAGCGGATGGACCACACCAGCTTCTCCACCTCTTCCTCGATGCTGGAGGTCACTGCCGAGTTGCCGATGTTGGCGTTGATCTTGACCAGGAAGTTGCGGCCGATCGCCATCGGCTCCAGTTCGGGGTGGTTGATGTTGGCCGGAATGATGGCGCGGCCGCGCGCCACCTCGTCGCGCACGAACTCGGGCGTCACCTCCCGCGGAATGGCGGCGCCGAAGCTGTGGCCGGCCAGGCGCTGCTCGCGCTCGGCATTGCCGAGATATTGCGCCATCCAGTCGCGTTGCTGGTTCTCGCGGATCGCCACATATTCCATCTCGGGCGTGACGATGCCACGACGGGCGTAGTGCATCTGGCTCACGTTGGCGCCAGCCCTGGCCCGGCGCGGCGTGCGCTGCAGGCCGGCCGCCTGCGCGCGCAACGCCGCCAGCGCATCGCTCTCGCCACTCTTCAAGCCGTCATCCAGCGCATACGGTGTGCGCCCCGGGTAGCCCTCGGTATCGCCGCGCGCGGCAATCCAGCTGTCGCGCAAGGCCGGCAAGCCCCGGCGCACGTCGATGGTGGCCTGCGGGTCGGTGTAGGGGCCGGAGGTGTCGTACACCGTCACGGCCTCGCCGTTGCTCTGCGTGATCTCGCGCATCGGCACGCGCACATCGGCGCGCGCGCCGGGTACGTAAACCTTGCGCGAGGCCGGCAGCGGCTCGCGCGTGAGAGAGATGAACTGGGCTAGTTTGTCGGGCGCATTCATGCGAAGTCTCCTTGTGACAGCAAACACATTGCTCCGAAGGAGGTTCACAGAACGCGAACCGGAAGACGGCACGAGGCCAGCAAGCGGGACAGACCAGGCTCTTCATGAGGGAAAAGGCAGCAGGTCAGGCTCTTCTTACGCCGGTATGAACCGGATCAAGTTCGCGGGTTTGGAATCCATCTCAGCGCAACCATTGCGCACCCCGGGCAAGACAAAGTGTACGCCAGCCCATGGCCAACGCCATGACCGAAGTCAATTTTTGCCAACCGGCCAACTACATGCTGGTGCGCTGCTGCGAAAAGCGCCGGCTGCGCTCGTAGGGAAATACGTCGTACACATACCCCTGCCGGATGCGCTCCTGGTGGCTTTGCCAGAAGGTCACATCGAGCAGGTCGGCGTGGTGCTGCATGAAGACCTCGCGCACCACTGGATTGCCCAGAAGGAAGGGCGCAAAGGTTTCCGGAAACACGTCGTGCGGACCCACGCTGTACCAGACCTCACCCGACATTTCCTCCTCCTCGTTGCGCGGCTGCGGCACGCGGCGGAAATTGCAGTCGGTGATGTACTCGATCTCGTCATAGTCGTAGAACACCACCTTGCCGTGGCGCGTGATGCCGAAGTTCTTCCACAGCATGTCACCGGGGAAGATGTTGGCGGCCACCAGATCCTTGATGGCATTGCCGTAATCGATGACGGCACGCTCCAGTTGGGCACGGGCGCGCAAGGCATCCTCGTCTGCGCGCGACGGATCGGCACCGCCGGCATCAAACGCCTCCTGCAGGTAGATGTTGAGCGGGATCATGCGCCGCTCGATGTACAGGTGCTTGATGATCACCTCGCTGCGGCCGTCACCATCACGGTCGCTGATCTCCAGCTGGCTCGGTGCGAACTTCTCAATCTCGGCGATCAATTCATCATCGAAGCGTTCACGCGGGAATGCCACCAGGCTGTATTCCAAGGTATCGGCCATGCGGCCCACGCGGTCGTGCTGCTTCACCAGCAGGTACTTGCCCTTGATCTGCTCGCGTGTGGTGTCTTTCGGTGGCGGGTACCAGTCCTTGATGAGCTTGAACACATAGGGGAAGGACGGCAGGTCGAACACCAGCATCACCATGCCCTTGATGCCGGGCGCGATGCGGAACTTGTCGCTCGAATGCTTGAGGTGGTAGAGAAAGTCGCGGTAGAACAGCGTCTTGCCCTGCTTGGCGAGACCCAGCGCGTTGTAGAGCTCGGCGCGCGGCTTGCGCGGCATCATGCTGCGCAGGAACTGCACATAGGCCGAGGGCACCTCCATGTCCACCATGAAATAGGCACGCGCAAAGGAGAACAGCATCAGCAGGTCGTCCTCACCGAACAGCGCGGCGTCGATCACCAGCTGGCTGTCCTCGTTGTGCAGGATGGGCAAGGCGAACGGCACCTCGACAAAACCGTTGATGATCTTGCCCACCACATAGGCGCCCTTGTTGCGAAAGAACAGGCTGGACAGAACCTGGACCTGGAAGTTGGCGCGCAACTTGACCTGCCCCAATTGGCTGTTGACGGCCGCCAGCACATGGTCGATGTCGCGCGCCAGGTCTTCGAATTCGCGCTGCAACTCGAAGTTGCCGATGAGGCGCTCGATGGCCTCGCGCAGCGTCTCGCGCGTCGGGTAGTAGGCGCGGTAGGTCGGCTTGGCGGCCGGCTCGTCGTTCTCGATGTACTCGGTGCTGACGGCCGGACGCACGAAGATGAAATCGTTCTGGAAGTGCGTGCGGTGCAGAATCTTGCAGGTGACCGAGTTGAAGAAGGTCTCGGCCAGTTCGGGCTGGTGGTGGTCCACCAGCAGGCCGATGTAGTGCAGCTTGACCTGGTGCCAGATGTCCATCGGCTGGGCGTCGGCCTGGAATTCCTTTTCCAGCCGCCGCACGCACTCCTTGACCCGCAGGTCGTAGAACTCGATGCGTTCGCGCTGGGCGCGCTGCTGGCCATGCCAGTCGGCCGTCTCGAAACGGTGCTTGGCGCGTGCTGACTCGGTGCGAAACAGCCGGTAGTGGCGGTTGAAGCCATCCATCATCGCCTTGGCGATGTCGTAGGCGACCGTGGAGTCAAGCCGCTGGGGAAACATCGATCTGGGGTCCTAGGACCTGGCGGCGATCACACCCTGGATAGCGGCACGGTACAAGGGCTCGATCGAGTCGGTGCTGGACACGCTCATCTGCAGATCCTGCAGCAGGCCGTCATGCACGCCAAAGGCCCAGCCGTGGATGCTGACCTGCTGGCCGCGGGCCCAGGCGTCCACCATCACGGTGCTGACGCAGACGTTCACCACCTGCTCAATCACGTTCAGATCGCACAGCGCGTCGGCACGCTGCGTCTCCGGCAATTTCTCCAGCAGATCGCGATGGCGGTCGCGCACGTCCTGGATATGGCGCAGCCAGTTGTCGGCCAGGCCGATGCGCGCGCCCTCCAGCGCTGCCTGCACGCCGGAACAGCCGTAGTGGCCCACCACCATGATGTGCTCGACCTTGAGCCGCTCCACCGCGAACTGGATGGCAGACAGCGCATTCAGGTCCGAATGCACCACGACGTTGGCGACGTTGCGATGGACGAACACCTCGCCCGGATCGAGGCCGGTGATCTGGTTGGCCGGCACCCGGCTGTCGGAGCAGCCGATCCACATGTACTTGGGCGTCTGCTGCTTGACCAGGCCGGTGAAAAAGCCGGGGCGCTCGCGCTCCATCTGCTCGGCCCAGACACGGTTGTGGGAAAACAGGTCATCAAGGGATTTGCTCATGTGGCCGATTGTCCTATACGGTCAATAAGCCCTAGCGCCGTAGGGCAACGCGCACATTCCAGTCCAGCAAACCCAGCTGCGCACGCGCCTGGGCATCCTGCCGGGCGTCGAAGTGGCAGGCAGGCCCGGCCGGCCCTGGTGAGCAGACAAAGCTGGCCGGGTCTCCCAGCGTCCAGCTGCCTTGGGCATTGCGCGCCGTGCCGTAGTAGTTCATGCTGAGCGGCGCGTTCAGGGCTGGGTTGGCCTGCTTCGCCGGGTCGAGCAGCAGGTTGCGCCCGGTGTTGACGTAACCGCTGTTGACACCCAGCAAGGGCAGCAGGGTGGGGAACATGTCGCGGTGGCTGGCCGGCAGCTGACGCTGCGGTCCGCAAGCCAGGCCATCGCCCCAGATGACGAACGGCACCTGGCTGAACAGGTAGCGCCGCTCGGGCGTGGCGTACAGACCGAAGCTGCGCACATTGTGGTCGCCGGTGGCAGCGATCAGGGTGTTGGCGCGTTGCGGCCCGCTTCTCACTTCCTGGACCAGGCCGCCGAGCAGGTCGGTCGCGTAGTGATAGGAGTCGATGTTGAGCCACAGCGTCTCGGCATTGCGCTCGCCGCCCCACTTGGCGGGGTTGCGCTCGACCCGCTGGTACTCCGGCGGCAGGTCGTAGGGCGGGTGGTTGGTGGAGGTCAGCACGAAGACGAACAGCGGCTTGTCCTGCTTCTCCTTCAGGCGCCGGGACAGGTAACGGAACACATAGCTGTCCCACACGCCCCAGATGCCCAGCGTGGCCTCGGGGTAAGCGGCCTTGAGGTGGTTGGCGTCGATCACCTCGTCGAAACCCTGGGTCTTGAGCACACGGTCGAGCTCGCGCCAGCCCGAGCGCGCCGAGGTGACGAACAGCGTCTGGTAGCCGGCCTGCTTCAGGATCAGCGGGATCGACCAGGGGATCGGCTGCTTGCCCTGCGGCCCGAGCGTCAGCGGCGTGATCGGCGTGGAGAACAGGATGGCTTCGAGCGACGGGTGCGTGCCGGGCTGCGCCGAATCGAAATTGGAAAAATGGCAGGCGTTCGCCATCGTCGGCGCCAGCCGGCCCAGCACGTCGAAGTCCTTGGCCTGGTAACGGAAGGGCTCGGCGCTCCACGACTCCATCAGGAAGAACAGCAGGTTCTTGTGCGGCTTGCCGGCGGCAGGTACTGCCTCCGCCCCATGGGCGAACAGCGTTTCGCGCAGCGCCGCCTCATCGGCCGCCTCGATGCCGAGCACGCGCGCCGCGGCCAGGGGCGCGCCGTAGCCCAGCCGCTTGAGACCGAGCAGCGGATCATTGAGGTTTTGCGAATCGCGCCGGCTGTCCCAGGCGAACTTGAGCGCAATCACGCCGTTGGGCACCATGTCGTTGAGGAACTGCGAGGTGGTGACCGAGACGTTCTGCCGCCCCAGCGCCATCGCGCGCAGCGTGCCCTTGGTCGTGAGCACCAGCAGGAACAGCGCCGCCAACACCCCCAGCAAGGTCAGCCAGCCCGGGATGAGCCGGTCGCCAATGCCGCGGTTCAACCGCAGGCTCAGCCGGCCATAGGCCACCTTGCGGGCCGCCATGGCACCCCAACTCGCGGTGGCGAGCACCGCCAGCGTCAACGTGACCGGGAAGTCGCTCCAGATGGTCTGCAGAATGGCCTTGGTGTCATCCTCGAAGAAGCCGAACACCACCGGATCGATCGGCGTCTTGTAAAAACCGAAGTAGTGCAGGTTGACCAGCGAGGCGATGACGAACAGCAGCGTCACCGTGCCGGTCAGCCCACCGTGCCAGCGCGCCGGCACGATGATCAGCAAGGGCCAAAGCAGAACGGCCGCCGCGGCGCACACCTTGAGGTCGAAGCGTGCGCCCTGGAACACCACGGACCAGAGGTCGGCCAGCGACGCCTCGAAGCCTTCGGGCCAGTGCCAGGCGATCTGCCCCACGCGCAGCAACGACAGTGCACAGGCCACGCACAGCACCATGACCCAGGCCTGCAGCGTGGCGGAGGCCAGCGCCCCCAGCAAATGCTGGCCGAAGGTCCGCAGCGAAAACTTCATCGTCGACTTCCCTTGTTCACTCAGGGAAGTATTGTGCCGCCTGCCGGCGCCCGCCCGGATCCAGGGAGGCAACCGGTCACATGGTTTCAGCAAACAGCTCGCGGCCGATCAGCATGCGACGGATCTCGCTGGTGCCGGCCCCGATCTCGTACAGCTTGGCGTCGCGCCACAGGCGGCCCAGCGGGTATTCGTTGATGTAGCCGTTGCCGCCGTAGATCTGCACGCCCTCGCCCGCCATCCAGGTCGCCTTCTCGGCGCACCACAGGATGACCGAGGCGCAGTCCTTGCGCACCTGGCGCACGTGCTCGGTGCCCAGCATGTCCAGGTTCTTGGCCACGGTGTAGGCAAAGGAACGACCGGCCTGCAGCACGGTGTACATGTCGGCCACCTTGCCCTGGATCAGCTGGAACTCGCCGATGCTCTGGCCGAACTGCTTGCGGTCGTGGATGTAGGGCACCACGTTGTCCATCACCGACTGCATGATGCCCAACGGGCCGCCGGTCAGCACGGCGCGCTCGTAGTCCAGCCCGCTCATCAGCACCCTGGCACCGCCGTTGACGCCGCCTAGCACGTTCTGCGCCGGCACCTCCACGTTCTGGAACACCAGCTCGCCGGTGTGGCTGCCGCGCATGCCCAGCTTGTCGAGCTTTTGCGCAATCGAGAAGCCCTTCATGCCCTTCTCGATCAGGAAAGCGGTGACACCACGCGCGCCCAGCTCGGGCTCGGTCTTGGCATAGACCACCAGGGTGTCGGCATCCGGGCCGTTGGTGATCCACATCTTGTTGCCGTTGAGCAGGTAGTAGCCGCCCTTGTCCTCGGCCTTCAGCTTCATGCTGATGACGTCGCTGCCGGCCCCCGGCTCGCTCATGGCCAGTGCGCCCACGTGCTCGCCCGAGATCAGCTTGGGCAGGTACTTGCGGCGCTGCTCGTCGTTGCCGTTGCGCTTGATCTGGTTCACGCACAGGTTGCTGTGCGCACCGTAGGAGAGGCCGACCGAAGCGCTGGCGCGCGAGATCTCTTCCATGGCGATCATGTGCGCCAGGTAGCCCATGTTGGCGCCGCCGTATTCCTCGCCCACGGTGATGCCGAGCACGCCCAGCTCGCCCATCTTGCGCCACAGGTCCATGGGGAACTGGTCGTTGCGGTCGATCTCGGCGGCACGCGGCGCGATCTCGGCCTGCGCGAAGTCGCGCACCGCATCACGCAGGGCATCGATGTCGTCGCCAAGCTGGAAGTTGAGTCCGGGCAGGTTCATGCAAGTCTCCGTCTGAGTTTCAATAGGTTTTGGGTACGGGCACCAGGGTCTGCTGCATCACCGCGCAGGAACTTTGCCGGCCACCGGCATCGACATGCACCACCTCGGCGGTGGTGACGATGATGCGGCGGCCGGCCTTCACCACGCGGCCGGTGGCGCGCAGCTCGCCGCCCTGGAAGGCCGCCAGAAAATTGATCTTGTATTCCACCGTGGTGACTTCCATGCCCTCGGGCGCCATGGTGAGCCCGGCATAACCGCCGGCAATGTCGGCCAGAGCGCCCATGGCGCCGCCATGGAAGCCGTCCTGCTGCTGCGTCACCCGGTCGGAGTACGGCAGGGCCAGTTCGCACAGCCCCGGCTCCACGCGCAGCAGGCGCGCGCCGAGGTGGCGCATCATGCCCTGGCGCTCGAAGCTGGCCTGCACGCGAAGGAATTCAGGCTGCATGGGTTTTCTTTCCGCGCTTGGCTTCGGCCTTGGCCAGCAGGGCCCGCGCCTCGCGTTGGTGGGCCTTGATTTCGTCGAGGTTGGCCTGCAGGTCGGCCATCTGCTCCTCGACCTGCCTGCGGTGCTGGGCCAGCACGTCGAGGAATTTCTGCAACTGCACCCCGGTGTCCCGCGGGCTGTCGTACATGTCGATGATCTCTTTGGCCTCGCTCAGGCTCAGGCCCAGCCGCTTGGCGCGCAGCGTGAGTTTCAGGCGCGTGCGGTCGCGCCCGCTGTACACCCGATTGCGCCCGCCAGGGCCGGAACGCTCGGGTTGCAGCAGCCCCATGTCTTCATAGAAACGCATGGCGCGCGTGGTCAGATCAAACTCCCGGGCCAGATCGCTGATGCTGTAGGTGGTTGCCATGGATCGTGAAGGACGGTTGAAGAACAAAGGGCCAACGCCACGTCCCGGCAGCACGCCCCAAGGCGGCCCGCATTGACGTTTACGTAAACGTCAATTATGCCGCCAAAATCCAGGCCGGCCTTGGTGACAGGAAGTCAGCGCTGCGGCCGGTCCGGCCGCAGCCGCAGGAACACCACCAAGGCAGCCAGCGCCAGCCCGGCAGCGAACAGGAAGGTGCCGGCCGGGTGCACCAGCCACAGGGCCCCGGCCATCAGCGAGGCGGACAGGTAGATCAGGCCCGTCACGAAATTGTGCAGACCGATCGCCGAGGCGCCGCTCCTGCTCCAGGTCGGCGATGAACGCCCGGCTCTGGGCCTCGTCGATCGCATAGAACACGCCAAAGAGCACGAACAGGGTCACGATCTGCCAGGGTGCGCTGGCGAAGGCAAAACCCAGGCTCATCAACAGATAGACCAGGTAGCCCAGCATGACCATGTGCCCGCGCCCCAGACGGTCACCCAGTTGGCCGATCAGCGGCGCAGCGATCACGCGGGCAACGTTGAACAAGGCATACAGCAGTACAACGTCCTTGACGGTGAAGCCGGCATGGTGGGCGCGCAGCAGCAGAAAGCTGAAGCTGAAATAGGCCAGCGAAAGCTCTTGCCCAGACGTTCGATGACTCGAAACATGCCGAGGCCAGCGACCGAACTGCTAACCAGCAGGATCAGCTTGGCCAGCGTTGAAAACCCGTAGCCGGCCAAGGCAAACACCTTGCGTTTGCCGGTGCGGTCCAACAGCCAGCCCGACAGGTAGTTCAACGACGAGGCGGCCAGATCGGCGCAGCCCTCGATCAAGCCGAGCAAGGCGGCCGAGGCCCCGGCGATGGTCGTGAAGAAAACCGCGAACACGGCAAAAATCATCTCCGGACTCAGATCCGTCAGGAAGCTCACCAGCCCCAGCTTGAGCACATCGGGATGCACGCCCGGCTTTTTGCTTCCTGAATCGTCCGGCATCATGGTTTCCTTTTCTTCAGTGCCCACCCTGGGCTGACATTCTGGCCCTTTTGCCCAGCGGGCTCCATGGACGGCGGCGCGCATGGCAGGCGGACAAGGACAGGGCCCAAGAACAAGGGCGACAGCCTCATGCAACAGGCGTCTCTAGAATGAGCTGGTTATTGACGTTGACGTCAACGTCAGTTGTGTTGCACAGGCCCGCACCCCATGAACGAACTCGAACGCCAACTCCACTACCCCCTGGGCGACATCCTGCCCGCCCCCGGCACCACGCTGGAGATTGTCCCCGGCGTCCGCTGGGTCCGCATGGCGCTGCCCTTTGCGCTGGACCACATCAACCTCTGGCTGCTGCGCGATGAGGTGGATGGCCGCCCCGGCTGGAGCGTGATCGACTGCTGCATCAGCCGCGACGAAGCCAAAGCGCAGTGGGAACAGATCTTCAGCGACGAGTTCGAAGGTCTGCCGCTGCTGCGCGTGATCGTGACCCACATGCACCCGGACCACATCGGCCTGGCCTACTGGCTGTGCCAGCGCTGGAGCACGCCCGAGCATGCCTGCCGCCTGTGGATCAGCGCCACCGACTACAACCTGGCACGCGTCGGCTCGGCCGGCACCAACGGCTTCGGCGGCGACAGCTCGGCGTTGTTCTTTGCCTCGCACGGCCTGACCGATCCGGCATCGATGGAGAAGATCCGCGAGCGCGCCAGTTACTACCCCACACTGGTGCCGGCCGTGCCGCGCCACTTTCGCCGTCTGATGGAGGGCGACGTGCTCGACATCGGTGGCCGCGCCTGGCGCTGCATCAGCGGCTACGGCCATGCACCGGAACACATCTCGCTCTACTGTGACGAACTGAAGCTGCTGATAGGCGGCGACATGATGCTGCCACGCATCTCCACCAACGTCAGCGTGTTCGACATGGAGCCCGAGGCCAACCCGCTGAAGCTGTTTCTGCACTCCATTGACAAGTTCAAGGCGCTGCCGGCCGACACGCTGACCCTGCCCTCACACGGCAAGCCCTTCACCAACCTGCACCGACGCATCGAGCAGCTGCACGAACACCACCGCGACCGCCTGGCCGAGGTGCTGCAAGCCTGTCGCGAGCAAGCGTGCAGTGCGGCCGATGTGCTGCCCATCCTGTTCAAGCGCCAGCTCGACCTGCACCAGACCACCTTTGCCATGGGCGAGTCGATCGCGCACCTGCATGCGCTGTGGTTCGAAGGACAACTGCAGCGCAGCAGGGATGCTCACGGCGTTTACCGTTTCAGCGCCAACACGGTCGCATGAGCCGGAGGCGCTGGATACGACTCGATACAAATCACCCGTCAACGCTGTTCCCGACGTGCTCGTTGTGGTAAGGCCTCCGGGCTTTTCCGGAACAGCACATTGAACTTTGAAAGGCAATTGACATGAACAAGATCCTCGCTTCCCTGATCGCTGGTTTGTTCGCTGCTGGCGCGTTCGCACAAGCTGCTGCACCTGCCACTCCGGCTACGCCGGCTACCCCCGCAGCGCCCGCCAAGGTCGAAGCGAAAGCCGATGCCAAGGCCGAGAAGAAGGCCGAAGTGAAGAAGAAGGTCGCCGCCAAGAAGGCTGAAAAAGCAGCCGAGAAAAAGGACGATGCCAAGAAATAATTTCTGGCCTCCGTTCCAGGAAAAAGCCCGCGCCGTGCGGGCTTTTGTTTGGCTGAAGCGGCTTCATGGAGCGCGCCTCATGCGCAATAACCCGTAGGCCGCTGCGTGGCACGCGCCACCTACAATGCCTCCGTCTGGTGCCGCAGGCGCCTGTTTGTGGAGCGCGCCACGTGCAAACCATTTTTTCCTGGTTTCGTTTCTTCCTGCCTGATCCGCTGACTGTCGGGCGGCGCGAAATCTGGCTGGGCTGCTTCGGCGCCGGGCTCGGCCTGCTCGGCGCCGAGTGGCTGAGCCGCCAGTTTCTCGGCGAGGTCAATCCCTGGTTCATCGCACCCATCGGTGCCTCGGCCGTGCTGCTGTTTGCCGTCCCGGCCAGTCCGCTGGCCCAACCCTGGTCGATCGTGGGTGGCAATCTGGTGTCGGCCCTCATCGGCGTGAGCTGCGCACAGTGGCTCGGTCCCACCGGCCTGGCCGCCAGTGTCGCCGGCGCACTGTCGATCGCGGCCATGTTCGCCCTGCGCTGCCTGCACCCGCCCGGCGGCGCAGTGGCCCTGACTGCGGTGCTGGGCGGCCCCGCCGTGAGCCAGCTCGGTTATGGGTTTGCACTCTTGCCGGTCGCTGCCAACTCCGGCCTGCTGCTGGTGCTGGCCCTGGTCTTCAACAACCTGATGCAACGGCGCTATCCGCACCAGCCGGCGCTACAACCCCATCCGCACCACACCGCCGACCCGCTGCCCAGCGCGCGCCTGGGCTTCACGCATGCTGATCTGGATGCGGCACTGTCCGGCCAGCATGAGCTGCTCGACATCAGCAAGGATGACCTGGAGGAAATCCTGACCCGCGCGCAGTTGCACGCCAGCCGCCGCAAGTGGGGTGACGTGTATTGCCGCGACATCATGTCGCGCGACGTGGTGCGCATCGGACCACGCGACTCGCTGGACGCCGCCTGGGAGCGGCTGGCCAAGCACAAGGTCAAGGCCTTGCCAGTAGCGACAGCGGACGGCACGCTGGTCGGCATCGTGTCGCTGCACGACTTCTTCATCGGCCACAGCGCCCCGACGTCGCGCATGGCGCCGGCCATGAGCACGGCACGCTATGTGGAGGACATCATGACGAGCAAGGTGCGCGTGGCGCGGCCGGAGCAGCCCATGGTCGATCTGGTCGGTCTCTTCTCCGATGGCGGCCTGCATCACATGCCGGTGGTCGATGCACAGCAACGTGTGGTCGGCATGATCACGCAGTCCGACCTGGTGGCCGCGCTTTTCAAGACCGGTATCGGCAATCCGGCAGTGACGCCCGCATAACAGCGCCGCACTCAGGCCAACCAGCGCGCCCAGCCCCACGGCAGCCAAGCCGCCAGGGCCACCAGCAGCAGCCCCAAGGACACGATGGAGCCGAAGCGCACGCCACCGGCCGCGTAGGCCGCCACGACCTTGCTCACGCTGTTGGTGGAGAAGGCCAGCAATACCGCCGCGAGCATGGTGGCCGTGTCGGTGCCACCATGCGCCGCCAGGGTGATGGCGGCGGCCGACACCGAATGCATGTCGGCAAAACCGGCCAAGGCGGTGGCCGCAAATGTGGCCAAGGTCCCGAAGGCCGCCTGCACCCAGGTCACCACGGCCGTCACACCCGACAGCAGCAGCGCCAGGCCGATGGACTGCCCCAGATGGAAGGCGCGCCCCTTCACATCGTTGTCCTGCACCGGTGCCCCGATCCGGCGGAAGGCGGCCAGGCCCAGCGCCAGCGCCATGACCAGCGCACTGCCCATGGCCGGCGCCAGCACGCGCAGGGACGCTGGGTTCAGCACCAGCGCAATCAGCATCACCTGCAAGGCCGTGGAAACGGTGGAGAACCAGGCGCCGGCCACGCAGGCGCTGCGCAACTCCGGGAGCTTGCGCGCGCGCGCACCCATGGCCGCAATGGTGGCGGTGCTGGAGACAAAACCCGCCACCAGCCCCGAAAGCGGCATGCCGAGCCGGGCACCGAACAGGCGCAGCGCCACATGCCCCACCGCCTGCACCGCCATGATCATCACCACCAGCAGCCACACCGTGCGCGGGTTCACGCCGGCCAGCCAGGTCAGCGGCTGGTCGGGCGTCAGTGGCAGGATGATGAGGGCCGAGCCGGCCAGCACCAGCGCATCGCGCAATTCCTGCTCCGACAGGCTGCGCGTGGAGAAGCGCTGCAGCGGCTCGCGTGCGGCCAGCAACCCCGCCACCACCACGCCGCCGGCCGCGGCCTCGGCCTGGTGCTCCACCGTGAGAACACCCAGCAGGAAGGTGAGGAACAGCGCCATCTCGGTGGTGACGCCGGGGTCTTTGGAGCGATCCTTGAGGTGCGAGACCACCGCCAGGGAGGCCACCAGCGCGGCCGTCACGACCATGAGCCAGGGCTGGTTCAGCAACTGGGCACCGGCCCCCGCCAGCGCCACCAGCGAAAACGTGCGGATGCCGGCAAAGTGACGCGTGGGCCCCCGGCCTTTGTGCCGTTCACGATCGACGCCGATCAGCAGCCCCAGCCCCAAGGCCAGCGCCAGGCTGCCCAGGGAGTCGAGGTTGAAGTCCATGTTCATGTCAGTGCCAACGTGGAATGGTGTCGTCCTTGAGCTGGCTGCGCAGGGCTTCGTAATCCGGCATGACGGAGCGCACCGTGTCCCAGAAACGCGGGCTGTGGTCCATCACGCGCAGGTGGCTCAGCTCATGCGCCACCACGTAGTCGATGACGGACTGCTGGAAATGGATCAGGCGCCAGTTCAGGCGGATGGCGCCATCGCTGCGCGCACTGCCCCAGCGCGTGCCGGCGCTGCTGAGCGAGAGCTTGCGCCATTGCACCTGCAGTTGCGGCGCGTAATGGTTGAGTCGCGCGGTGAAGATGCTGTGCGCCTGGCGCATCAGCCAGGCCTGCACCGTATCGCGGATCTGTGCTTGCGTCGCCGTCTGCGGCAGACCGATGTGCAGCGTCAGCCGCGGCACACCGGCCAGCGTCAGATTGGGCGCCTCGGCATCGGTGCGCAGCACCACCTCCACCCCGGCCGACTTGAGGCCACCGCCGACGGTGGTGAACGCATGGCGCGGGTCCAGCACCACGATGACCGGCTCGCCCAGGAAGGGGAAGGTGGCGCCATCCTGCCACTGGATTCGGGCCGACTCCAGGCGCTGCTGGCGCTCGCGCGCCTCGTCGAGCTTGCGCACGATCCAGTTGGCTTTTTCCTGCAGGGCGGCTTCCACCTCGTACAGCGGCACCCAGCGCGGCGCGCTGACCACCAGGCCGTCGGCGCCGACCGCCATGCCGATGGTGCGGCGCTTGCCGCGCTTGAACTCGTAGGCCACCACTGCCTCGCACAGACGGCTTTCACGGTTGGCACGCGGATGCGCAAAGCGCGCCGGTGTCATGACGCTGCCCAGCGGCTGAGCCGGCGGTTCATTTGCTATCAATTCAGGAGCTAATGGCGCGGCATTAACGGGGGGAAGAGGCCGATTTGGCATCTTTTTCTGCGGCGACTCGGCAACAGGCGCCGCCTCCCGCGGAACGGGATCGAACAGATCGAGGGCAAGCTGCAGAAAGCTGCGCATGGCTGTCACTCTACCGGATATCGTTGAACGACAGGCATTAGAACCCCTCATTCGCAGAACGCCGTGGAACCGGCTTCGCCGGGCCACTGGCGTTGCCCCCTCTCCGAGGGGGGTGGCGGAGCGACACATCGTGTCGTGTAGCCTGGGGGAGCTTCACTTATACGCATCCGGATCAAGCCGGCGCATTTCCGTCTCGATCCAGGTTTCAACTTCGCGCATGAGCTCGGCGGGGTCGCGCCCTGTGCTCGGGATCGGCTGGCCGATGGACACATCCACCACGCCCGGCGTCTTGATGAAAGCCCTGGGTGGCCAGCACTTGGCCGAGGTCACCGCAATCGGAATCACCGGCGCCCCGGTCTCCACCGCCAGGCGGGTGCCGCCGGTCTTGTAGGTGCCGGCCTGGCCGCGCGCAATGCGCGTGCCCTCGGGGAACATGATGATCCAGATGCCCTGCGCCAGCAGTTCCTTTCCCTGCGTCACCACCTTGGCAAAGGACTTGCTCCCCTGCGAACGATCGATGTGGATCATGTCCAGCCGGCCGATCGCCCAACCGAAAAAAGGCACCTGCAGCAGTTCCTTCTTGAACACATAGGCCAGCGGATGCGGCATCAGCGTCGGCATGAGAAAGGTCTCGAAGGTCGACTGGTGCTTGAGCAGGAGAATCGCCGGGCTCTTCTGGCCCAGGGGCAGGTTGTCCATGCCGGTCACGCGCGTGCGGATGCCCAGCATGACCCGTGCCCCGCCGATGCACAGGCCCAGCCAGGCCGCCGCGATGCGGTACAAGGGCTGGCCCCGCACCCCGAACAGGGCGCCCAGCAGGATGGCCACGGCATAGGGCACCACGGTGACCAGCATCCAGAGCAGATGAAGAACGGAGCGAATCAAAGGCATGTCGGGTCTTCTTCAGGCAGCGCCGTCGCGCTTCACCAGATAGTCGGCGAAGGCCAGCAGGTTCTCGTGCACGCGCGTGCCGGGCGGGAAGTTGTCGGGCAACGGCTGGCCGCGCAGGGCCTCGCCCTTGCCGGTCAGCACCAGATGCGGCTCGCAGCCGACGCTGGTGCCGGCGATCAGGTCGCGCGCCGTATCGCCCACTGTAGGCACGCCCTTGAGGTCGATGCCATAGCGCTCACCGATCTGCTCGAACAGGCCCGGCTGAGGCTTGCGGCAGCGGCAGGCCTGGTCGGGTGCGTGCGGGCAGTAGAAGATCGCCTCGACCCGGCCACCGGCGGTGGCCAGCAGCTTGTGCATCTTGGCGTGCATGGCGTTGAGCGCCGCCACGTCAAACAGGCCGCGCCCCAGCCCCGACTGGTTGGAGGCCACCACCACATGCCAGCCGGCGTGGTTCAGGCGGGCAATGGCGTCGAGCGCGCCGGGCAGCGGCTTCCACTCGGCCTCGGACTTGATGTAGTCGAGGCTGTCTTCGTTAATGGTGCCGTCGCGGTCGAGGATGACCAGCTTCATCGTTTGCGCCGTGTGCACGTCAGGCCGCCAGACGCGAGAGGTCGGCCACGCGGTTCATGGCGTCGTGCAGAGTCTTAAGGAGGCCAAGACGATTCCGTCGAATCTCTTCGTCTTCGACATTGACCATCACGTCGTCAAAGAAGGCATCCACTGAGGCACGCAATGCCGCCAAGGTTTGAAGTGAACCGGTGTAGTCCCCCGAATCAAATTGGGCACTAGCTTTGGGTTCAACGTCCTTGAGCGTCTCATACAAACTCTTCTCCGCAGCTTCCTTGAGATCAACCTCGCTGACATGGGCATTGACGTCACCGGCCTTCTTCAGGATGTTGCTGATGCGCTTGTTGGCGGCCGCCAGCGCGGCGGCTTCCGGCAGCGCAGCAAAGGCACGTACGGCGGCCAGGCGCTTGGTCACATCGCCCAGGCGCTGCGGCTGCAGCGCCAGCACGGCTTCGACCTCCTGCGCGCTGTAACCCTGCTCGCGCAGGGAACCGGCCAAGCGGTCGTAGATGAATTCGGCCAGAGGTTTTGCCGCTTCAAAATCCAAATACACAGATGAACTTGCCGCTCCACCAGCGTCAGAAACCGCCTTGAATGCGGCCCCCCATTGAGCATCTTCGAATGCATTTGCAAGCAGTTGGCCCAAGTCCAGCGGCAGATCCTTTTCAGTCAACATGCGGATCACGCCCAAGGCATGGCGACGCAGCGCAAACGGGTCCTTGTCGCCGGTCGGCAAGTTGCCGATGCCGAACATGCCAACCAGCGTCTCCAGTTTGTCGGCCAGCGCCACCACCAAGCCAACGTCGTTGCGCGGCAGTTCGTCGCCGGCAAAGCGCGGCTTGTAGTGGTCTTCAACGGCGAAAGCGATGTCCTCGCTCAGGCCGTCATGACGCGCGTAGTAGCCGCCCATGATGCCCTGCAACTCGGGGAACTCGCCCACCATGTCGGTCAGCAAATCGGTCTTGGCCAGACGGGCCGCGGTATCGGCGGCCTTGGCCAGCACTTCACCGCCCAGTTGCTGTGCGATGGCCTTGGCAATCGCACGCACGCGCTCGACGCGCTCACCCTGCGTGCCAAGCTTGTTGTGATACACCACCTTGCCCAGCCCCTCGACGCGCGACGCCAGCGTCTTCTTGCGATCCTGGTCGAAGAAAAACTTGGCGTCCGCCAGGCGGGGGCGCACCACGCGCTCGTTGCCGCCGATCACGGCGCTGGCGTCGCTCGGGCTGATGTTGCTGACCACCAGGAACTTGTTGGTCAGCTTGCCGGCGGCGTCGAGCAGCGGGAAGTACTTCTGGTTGGCCTTCATCGTGAGGATCAGGCATTCCTGCGGCACATCGAGGAACTGCTTCTCGAATTCGCACACCAGCACATTGGGGCGTTCGACCAGCGCCGTCACTTCGTCCAGCAGGGCATCGTCTTCGATCGGACGGAGCGCTCCGTGCGACTTCACATCTTCGCCGTTGCCAACCTTGGTGGCCGCAGCAGCCAGTTGGCGCGCAATCTCGGCCTTGCGTTCAGCAAAGGACGCAATCACCGCGCCGTCTTTCAGCAGCGTGGCGGCATAGCTGTCGGCGTCCTTGATGACAACCTGGGCCACCTTGGCCTCGAAGCGGTGGCCTTGCGTGCTGTTGCCGGCGGTGAGGCCGAGCGCCTTGACCGGCACCACGGTGCTGCCATGCAGCGCCACCAGGCCGTGCGCCGGGCGCACGAAGTTGACGCTGCTCCAGCCCGGCAGATCGCAATCGGTTTCGAGCTGGTAGCTCATGACCTTCGGGATCGGCAGCTTGGCGATCGCTTCTTCCAGTGCTTTTTGCAGGCCGGTGTCGAGCGTGGCGCCGGTGACCAGGCTGTCGTAGAACAGGGCTTCGGCCTTGCCGTCGGGCGCGCGCTTCAAGCCCGCCACGGCGGCGGCCGGGTTGGACACATCAGCGCCGAGGGCCTGCAGCTTTTTCAACAGCGCGGGCGTGGCGTTGCCGGCGGCATCCAGCCCCACCGTCACCGGCATGAGCTTTTGCTGCATCGCCTTGTCAGCGGCCTTGAGCCAGACGTGCGTGACGTGCGCCGCCAGCCGGCGCGGCGAGGCGTAGGCGGTGACGACGGAGTCGGCACCGGCCAGGCCCAGCGCCTTGAGCTGATCGGCCAGCGTGCCGGCAAAGGCATCGCCCAGTTTCTTGAGTGCCTTCGGCGGCAGCTCTTCGACAAACAGTTCAACGAGTAGGTTTTTGGTCGTCATGTCATTCAATCGGTTGAGGCCAGGGTCACCGCGGAACCGGCTTTGCCGGGCCGCTGGTGACGCCCCCAGGAGGGGGAGGCGCCGAAGGCGCTTCGGGGGTGGTTCATTTCAGGCTGCCTTCTTCGTCAACGGTGTCATCTGTTCCACCCACTCCCGCGGCGCCATGGGGAAGCCCAGGCGCTCGCGGCTCTCGTAGTAGCTCTGTGCCACGGCCCGCGCCAGGTTGCGAATGCGCCCAATGTAGGCGGCGCGCTCGGTGACGGAAATCGCACCACGGGCATCCAGCAGGTTGAAGGTGTGCGCGGCTTTCAGCACCTGTTCGTAGGCCGGCAGCGCGAGTTGCTGCTCCATCAGGTACTTGGCCTGCTTCTCATGCGCGCTGAAGGCGGTGAACAGGAAATCGGCATCGCTGTGCTCGAAGTTGTAGGCCGACTGCTCTTTTTCATTCTGCAGGTAGACGTCGCCATAGCTCATGGTGTCGGTCCACTTGAGGTTGTAGACGTTGTCCACGCCCTGCAGGTACATGGCCAGGCGCTCCAGGCCGTAGGTGATCTCGCCGGTAATCGGCTTGCAGTCGATGCCGCCGACCTGCTGGAAGTAGGTGAACTGCGTCACCTCCATGCCGTTGAGCCAGACTTCCCAGCCCAGGCCCCAGGCGCCCAGCGTCGGGTTTTCCCAGTCGTCTTCCACGAAACGGATGTCGTTTTTCTTCAGGTCGAAGCCCAGCGCTTCGAGCGAGCCGAGGTACAGTTCCAGGATGTTGCTGGGTGCCGGCTTCAAGACCACCTGGAACTGGTAGTAGTGCTGCAGGCGGTTCGGGTTCTCGCCGTAACGGCCGTCCTTCGGGCGCCGGCTGGGCTGCACGTAGGCGGCCTTCCACGGCTCGGGCCCGATGGCGCGCAGGAACGTCGCCGTGTGCGAGGTGCCGGCGCCGACTTCCATGTCGTAGGGTTGCAGGAGGGCACAGCCCTGGGCATCCCAGTAGGACTGCAGCTTGAGAATGATTTGTTGGAAGGTCAACATGGCTGTGGGCTGGGGTACACGACCCGGCAAGACAGGCTTGGCCGAGGTCGCGCAACCGGTTGCTGGTAAAGCGGTTTTCCCGCGTAAACCCTTGATTTTACGGGGCTTCCTGGTCACAGGGGCTGAGTCGGACACTGGCGCGGTTGGCGTTGCGCTTTCGGCGCGAGGCACGGGCCAGCGCAACCAGCGTCCGCCACCGAGATTTCAAGGGAATCAGGGCCTCAGCCCGCGTCAAACATGCGCCAAAAGCTATGTTTTTAATAGCGATCGGCGCATGGCCAGCCCCAGCACGAGCAAGGCCAGGCCCCACAGCGGCCACAGACCGAAGCGCGACACCCACCAGGCATAAGGCGTGAGGCCCTGGCGGCCCTCGACTTCGCCGCTGAGCACGCCGCGGGTATGGCGCGGCAGGGTGGCCGTCACGCGGCCCTGGTGGTCGATGATGGCGGTGGCCCCGGTGTTGGTGGCGCGCACAAAGGGGCGCGCGAACTCCAGCGTGCGCATGCGTGAGATGTGCAGATGCTGGTCGATCGCCACCGTGTTGCCGAACCAGGCGATGTTGCTCAGGTTGACAAACACCGTCGGCGCGCGCGCCGGGTCGGCAAAACGCGCGCCGAGTTCTTCGCCGAACAGGTCTTCGTAGCAGATGTTGGGCGCCAGGCGCTGGCCCTGCCATTCGAAGGAAGGCTGGCCGAGGTCGCCGCGGTTGAAGTCGCCTAGCGGGATGTTCATCATGGCGGTGAACCACTTGAAGCCGGTCGGGATGAACTCGCCGAACGGCACCAGGTGGTGCTTGTCGTAGCGCCAGGCGCTGGCCTGGCCCGGCTTGAAGCCGACCACCGCGTTGGTGTAGCCCTCGCTGAAGCTGCCCCAGGGCATGCCGATGAGCGCGGCCTGCCCGCCACTGGCAAAGCGTTTCGTCAGGGCGTCCCAATAGCCGTCCGGCAGTTGCTGCGGCAGCAGCGGCAGGGCCGTCTCGGGCGCCACCACCAGCGGTGCGCGGCTGGCCCCCAGTTGCTCGCCGTACCAGCGCAGGGCGGTGGGCACGCCGCTGCCGGGCTGGAATTTCTCGTCCTGCGGAATGTCGCCCTGCAGCAGCGCCACCGGCAGCCGCCCCGTCGAGGTGGAGGTCACGGGCCCGCCCATCTGGTAGGCCCAAGGCAGAACCAGCACGGCCAGCGCCGCGCCCCGCTGCCATGGCCCGCAGGTCCGGACCTGCGACGCCGTCATGGCCAGCCAGGCCGCGATGGCACTGATGCCGTAAACACCCAGCCAGGGCGCATAGCCGGCCAGGGGGCCGTCCACATGGGCGTAGCCGCCGCCCCCCCAGCCGAAGCCGGTGAACCAGCGGCCGCGCGCGAGCTCGGCCAGCAGCCACAGCGCGGCAAAAAGTAGAGCACGTGTCGCCCGATGGGCGGGCGCCAGCCGCACGAACAAGGCACAGGCGGCGGCGTAGTACAGGGCCAGCACGGCGGCCAGGGCCAGCACGGCGGCCGCGGCCAGCGGGGCCGGCAAGCCGCCGTAGGTGTGCATGGAGATGAACATCCACCAGAAGGTGCCGGCCAGCCAGGCACCGGCGAAGACCCCGCCCAGCACGGCAGCGCGCTGCCAGCGCATGCCACGCGCCAGCAGCCAGGCCAGCACGCCCAGCGAGAGCACTTGCAGCCACCACAAGGGCTGGCCGTTCCAGGGGGCAGCGATGGACACGGCCTGCGCCAGACCGGCCAGCAGGCTCAAACACAGGGGCCAGATCAGGGGGCTGCGGCCCTCAGGCTTCAAGACCACCCTCGGTGGCAGGCGACACCTTGAACCACTTCACGGCGCCGCCCTTGGTATGCAGCACGACAAACTGCAGGCCGGCCATCACGTGCTGCTCGCCGCGCTTGGGCACATGGCCCATTTCGTGCGCAATCAGCCCGCCAATGGTGTCGAAGGCCGCATCCGGGTCGCTGCTGGTCAGCGTGACGTTGAAGGCGTCGTTGACACGTTCGATCGAGGTGTCGCCGCTGACGCGGTAGGTGCGGTCGGCCAGGCCGAAGATGTCGCCCTCGTCCTCGGCAATGTCGAATTCGTCCTCGATCTCGCCCACGATCTGTTCCAGCACGTCTTCGATGGTGATGAGGCCGGCGGTACGGCCGAATTCGTCGATGACCATGGCCAGGTGGTTGCGGTTGCCGCGGAATTCACGCAACAGGTCGTTCAAGCCCTTGCTTTCCGGCACGAAAACCGCCGGGCGCAGCAAGGCCCGGATGTTGAACTCAGGCGCGCGCTGCAGTTTCAGCAGGTCCTTGGCCATGAGAATGCCGATGATGTTCTCGTGCTCGCCCTCGAAGACGGGAAAGCGCGAATGTGCAGTGGCGATCACCACGCGCAGCAACTCGTCGTAGGGCGCATCGATGTCGATCAGGTCCATGCGGGTGGCCGGCACCATGACATCACCGGCCGTCATGTCGGCCATGCGGATCACGCCTTCGAGCATGACGCGGGATTCGGCGCCGATGACGTTGTTGTCTTCGGCCTCGGCCAGGGTTTCGATCAGCTCGGCAGTGGAGTCCGGCCCGGGGTGGATGAACTCGACCAGCTTCTGCAGAAAGGTGCGCTTGTCTTCCTTGTCAGGAAGCCGCGCAGGATGTGGGTCTGACACTGACGAAGGTGCAGGACATGCAGTTGTTACGACCCCGTAAGGATAGCGGATTGGCAAGACCGCCGGATGACACCGGGCGGCGCACCGCCTCAGGACGAGGATTTGTGGCGCGCTTCGCGCACGCCGCGCCGCACCTCCTGCAGGCTGGCCAGTAAATCCCAGAACTGCTTGGCTTGCACCTTGAGGCGGTAGTTGGTCTGGGCCAGCTGCTCCTCGATCATCTCGGTGACGCGACTGTCAAAAGTGGCCGGCGGCAGGCGCAGATAGGCCTCGCTCTCGGAGCCGTCCCGCTCGACCGTGGCGCCGGCCTTGCGCGCAATTTTGAGCATGGCGGTGTTTTCGGTCAGGGCATGGATGAACATCAGGTGCACGCCTTCGTTGCGCGCATGCATCACGGCGCGCTCGAACAGCTTGCCGCCATAGCCGCGCCCGCGCGCCGACTTGGACACCGAGACGCCGAACTCGCCGCAGGCGTCGAAATTGCGGTCCACCGAATGCGCCAAGTGGGCCATGGCAATGAGTTCCAGCCGGCGGTTGTAGATGCCGAAGATGTCGTCGCGCTCGAAGTCCAGGCCCTCGACGTAGTGGCGGATCTGCTCGTCGTTGGCGGCGTACCCGAACCGCAGGTAGCGGTCGTGCGGCTCAAGTGCCAGCAGGTGCTTGGCAATGCGCTCGCGATGCCCCGGCCCAAGCTTGCGAATAGTGGCCACCCAAGGCGCCAAACGCGAACCATTTTCCTCGCGAAACGGCAAGTCCAGTTGATTGCGATGCCTTGTCGATGAGGAAGGTAGTTCCAGCGGATCTGCCATGGGGTAACACTGTAAGGCCATTTGAGCGAATCGCCAAGACGCAGTTATCCCAGTTTGACTTGACACCTGCGTGACAGTTTCAGGCCCAACCTAGGACAAGCCCGGTGGTACGCCGCCCACAGCTGCGGTCCAATAGCGTCTACGGAGACACCAATGGAAAAATTCTGGCTTGAACACTACCCCGAGGGGGTGCCACACCACATCGCCCCCGATCAATACAGCTCTCTCGGTCAGTTGCTGGAGGAATCGTTCCGGAAGAACGCCGAGCGCCCCTTTGCCGTCTGCATGGAGCGCTGGATGTCCTACCGCCGGCTCGACGAGCTGTCCGCCGCTCTGGGCGCCTGGCTGCAGCGCCTGGGGCTGGAGCCGGATGCCCGCGTGGCCATCATGCTGCCCAACATCCCGCAATTTGCCGTCACCATGGCCGCCATCCTGCGTGCCGGCTACACCTGCGTCAACGTCAACCCGCTGTACACCGCGCGCGAGCTGGAACACCAGCTCAAGGACTCCGGTGCCACGGCCATTGTGGTGCTGGAGAACTTCGCCCATACGCTGGAAGAGGTGATCGAGAACACCCAGGTGAAGCACGTTGTCGTCGCCGCCATGGGCGACCTGCTGGGCCCCTGGTACGGCCGCTGGCTGACCTTCGCCGTGCGGCACCTCGCCAAGATGGTGCCGGCTTACCGCCTGCCGCTGTCGGAAGGACGCACTGTCACGACGTTTCGCCAGGCCGTGGCGGAGGGAACCGCCCTGACGCTCAAGCCCGCCACCAGCACGCTGGACTCGATCGCCTTCCTGCAATACACCGGTGGCACCACCGGCCTGAGCAAGGGCGCCGTGCTCACGCACCGCAACATCGTTGCAGCCATCCTGCAGGCCGAAGCCTGGTTCACACCGGCCCTCAAGCGCATCGGCGATGTCCGCTCGACCAACAGCATCGCCGCGCTGCCGCTGTACCATATCTTCGCACTCACGCTGTGCTTCCTGGCCATTCGTTGGGGCTCGCACATGACGCTGATCCCCAACCCGCGCGACATCGGCAAGTTCGTTGAAACGCTCAAGCGCCGCCCATTCCACATGCTGCCGGCCGTCAACACGCTGTTCAACGCCTTGCTGCAACACCCGCAGTTGCGTACGGTCGATTTCTCTCATCTGTGCATCTCTCAGGCCGGTGGCATGGCGGCTTCCGAGGGCACAGCCAAGTACTGGCGCGAGGTCACCGGCTGTGCCATGGTCGAGGGCTGGGGCATGAGCGAAACCTGCGCCATCGGCACCAACAATCCTGTCACGACAGACCGCTTCAACGGCACGATCGGCCTGCCTTTGCCGGGCGTCGAGATCGCCATCAAGGATGACGCAGGCAATTCGCTGCCGATCGGCGATTCGGGCGAAATCTGCATTCGCGGCCCCAACGTCATGACGGGTTATTACCGCCAGCCCACCGAGACCGCCAACGCCTTCACGGTGGACGGCTTCATGCGCACGGGGGATATCGGCATCATGGATCCGCAGGGCTATATCAAGATCGTCGATCGCAAAAAGGACATGATCCTGGTCAGCGGCTTCAACGTTTTCCCCAGCGAGCTTGAGAACGTCATTTCTCTGTGTGACGGTGTGCTCGAGTGCGCCGCCATCGGTGTCCCCGACACCAAGCAGGGCGAGGCCATCAAGGTTTATGTGGTACGCAGCGACCCGACCCTCACCGAAGAGGATGTGGCCAAGTACTGCCATCAGAACCTCACCGGTTACAAGCACCCCAAGTACATCGAGTTTCGCGACGAGTTGCCCAAGTCGAACGTGGGCAAAATCCTCCGCCGCGAATTGCGCGCCGGGAAGTAGCGGTTGAGGCACCGGCATACGCCGGTGCCTCAACCGCCTACACTCTTCCCTGATGGCTACTCACCCGCTTTTGCCTGACGACATCCGCGTTTTCGAACGCGGCTGGCTGTCGTCCAACAACATCCTTCTGTACGCCGAAGCAGGCAGTGCCTTGGTCGACAGTGGCTACATCAGCCATGCGACGCAGACACTGGCGCTTGTTGAAAACGCGCTCGGCGGCAAGCCTTTGGCCTTGTTGGTGAACACCCACCTTCACAGCGACCATTGCGGTGGCAATGCGGCACTGCAAACGCTGTATCCTGGATTGCGCACCCTGATCCCCCCCGGCCATGCCGAGCAGGTGCGGCGCTGGGATGCCGACGCCCTGAGTTATGCACCCACCGGCCAGTCCTGCGCCGCGTTTCGTTTTGACGCGGTGCTGCGACCCGGCTCTGCGTTGCGCCTGGGCCAACGCGACTGGCAGGTCCACGCAGCACCGGGACATGACCCGCATTCGGTCATCCTGTTCGATCCTGAATTACGCCTGCTCATCTCGGCTGACGCCCTCTGGGAGAACGGCTTCGGCGTCGTGTTCCCTGAAATTGAAGGTCTGCAGGCCTTCGATGAAGTGGCGGCGACACTGGAGTTGATCGAGTCTTTGCAGCCACAGACCGTGCTCCCTGGCCATGGAGCCGTCTTCCAGCAAGTGGATGCGGCTCTTGCTGTCGCGCGGCAACGCCTGGAGCAGTTCCGCAGCGATCCTCGGCGCCATGCCCGCCATGCCGCCAAGGTCCTGCTGAAATTCAAGCTCCTTGAGCTGCAGCAAATTGCGCTCAGTGAGTTCCGACTGTGGGCCGCTCATACAGAATACTTCGTCACGCTGCACCAAACCTACTTCAAGCAGCATGATTTCACGGCTTGGCTCGATGAACTCCTGCACGACCTTGTACGCTCCGGCGTGGCACGCATCGACGGACAGATGCTGTTCAATCAGTAACCGTTGGACGAAAAAAAACGCCCCATCGAATGATGGGGCGTTTTTGCTGTAAGAGCCTGACGATGT
>JASJPI010000024.1:0-20979 GCA_031426755.1 Curvibacter sp. | reverse complement strand
CGCGAAGGCGGCAAGACCGTGGGTGCTGGTGTGGTTGCCAAGATCATCGCGTAATTCGCAATCAACAAGGAATTACCATGGCTACCAAGCAAAAAATCCGCATTCGCCTGAAGGCGTTCGACTACAAACTCATCGACCAGTCGGCCGCCGAGATTGTGGATACCGCCAAGCGCACCGGCGCCATCGTCAAGGGCCCGGTGCCCCTGCCGACGCGCATGAAGCGTTTCGACATCCTGCGTTCGCCGCACGTCAACAAGACCAGCCGCGATCAGCTGGAAATCCGCACCCACCAGCGTCTGATGGACATCGTTGACCCGACCGACAAGACGGTCGACGCGTTGATGAAGCTCGATCTGCCCGCCGGCGTGGACGTGGAAATCAAGCTGCAGTAAGCCAAAAAGGGGTTGCCGGCCTTGGCTGGCGCCCCGAAAAGCATGGGTATGGCGCGGACTTGCCTGAAAAGGCAGTTCGCGTTATACTTCTTAGCTCTGTCGGATTCCGGTATGGAATCTGGTGGAGTTTTATTAACCCTCTTTCACGCCAAAACGCTGTAGCCAATTGAAGTTGCAGCGGTGAAAGCAAAGGAGAAAAACATGAGTCTGAGCAACTCCCTCGGGTTGCTGGGCCGCAAGGTGGGCATGATGCGTCTGTTCACCGATGACGGGGACGCAGTGCCCGTCACGGTGGTGGATGTGTCCAACAACCGTGTGACCCAGGTGAAAACCCAAGAGAACGACGGCTACGTTGCCCTGCAGGTGACGTTCGGTTCGCGCAAAGCTTCGCGCGTGACCAAGCCGCAAGCTGGCCACCTTGCCAAGGCAGGTGTTGAAGCCGGTGAAGTCATTCAAGAATTCCGTGTCACGCCCGATGCTGCTGCGCAGTACAAGGCGGGTGCGGTTGTGCCTGTGACGGCCGTGTTTGCGGTTGGCCAGAAGGTGGACGTGCAGGGCACTTCCATCGGTAAAGGTTTTGCCGGCACGATCAAGCGCCACAACTTCAGTTCGCAGCGCGCCTCCCACGGTAACAGCCGTTCGCACAATGTCCCGGGCTCCATCTCCATGGCGCAGGATCCGGGTCGCGTGTTCCCGGGCAAGAAGATGACCGGCCATATGGGCGATCAGACCAAGACCACCCAGAACCTGGACGTGATCCGCATTGATGAAGCGCGTCAGCTGCTGTTGATCAAGGGCGCGATCCCCGGTTCCGCTGGCGGTTTCGTGACCGTGCGTCCCGCTATCAAGGTTAAAGCCAAGAGCACGAAAGGAGCGAACTGATGCAGCTCGAACTCCTGAATGACCAGGGCCAGGCCGCTTCCAAACTGGAAGCCCCTGATACCGTGTTTGGTCGTGAATACAACGAAGATCTGGTTCACCAGATCGTGGTGGCTTTCCAGGCCAACGCGCGTCAGGGCACCCGTGCCCAGAAAGACCGTGAACAGGTCAAGCACTCCACCAAGAAGCCTTTCAAGCAAAAGGGAACGGGCCGCGCCCGTGCCGGTATGACGTCCTCGCCGCTGTGGCGCGGAGGCGGTCGTATTTTCCCGAACAGCCCGGAAGAAAACTTCGCCCAGAAGATCAACAAGAAGATGTACCGCGCCGGCATGGCGTCCATCCTCTCGCAACTGGCTCGCGAAGGCCGCCTGGCCGTGGTCGACTCCCTCAAGGTCGAGTCGCCCAAGACCAAGCCGCTGGCTGCCAAGTTCAAGGCGATGAACCTGGACTCCGTGATGGTGATTGCCGACGAGATCGACGAAAACCTGTACTTGGCTTCCCGCAATCTGGTGAATGTGCTCGTGGTTGAGCCGCGCTACGCCGACCCGGTGTCGCTGGTCCATTACCGCAAAGTGCTGGTGACCAAGGCCGCCGTGGACAAACTCAAGGAGATGTTCGCATGAACGCCGTCAAGTTTGAAGAAGGTCGTCTGATGCAAGTGCTCGTCGCTCCCATCGTGTCCGAGAAGGCCACCATGGTTGCCGAGAAGAGCAATGCAGTGACGTTCAAGGTGCTGCAGGATGCCACCAAACCCGAAATCAAGGCCGCTGTGGAATTGATGTTCAAGGTTGAGGTCAAGGCTGTTTCTGTGGTCAACACCAAAGGCAAGACCAAGCGTTTTGGCAAGTCCGTCGGCCGTCGCGACAATGTTCGCAAAGCCTACGTGATGCTGAAGCCGGGTCAAGAGCTGAACCTCTCCGGGGAGGCCGCGTAATCATGGCTGTTATCAAGATGAAACCGACTTCGCCGGGCCGTCGTGGCGTGGTGAAGATTTCGCGTGATCACCTGCACAAGGGTGAGGCTTACGCTCCCCTGCTCGAGCCCCAGTTCCAGCAGGCTGGCCGTAACAACAATGGTCACATCACCACCCGTCACAAGGGCGGTGGTCACAAGCACCACTACCGTGTGGTCGACTTCAAGCGCAACAAGGATGCGATTCCGGCCAAGGTCGAGCGTATCGAGTACGACCCGAACCGTTCGGCCCACATCGCTCTGGTGTGCTACGCCGACGGCGAGCGTCGCTACATCATTGCGCCGCGTGGCCTGGAAGTGGGCGCTACCATCATGAGCGGTGCCGAGGCGCCGATCCGTGTGGGCAACACCCTGCCGATCCGCAACATTCCCGTGGGCTCGATCATTCACTGCATCGAACTGCAGGTTGGCAAGGGTGCTCAGGTGGTCCGTTCCGCCGGTGCTTCCGCAACCCTGCTGGCACGTGAAGGCACGTACGCCCAGGTTCGCATGCGCTCGGGTGAGGTTCGCAAGATCCATATCGAATGCCGCGCCACCATTGGCCAGGTTGCCAATGAAGAGCACAGCCTGCGCCAGCTCGGCAAGGCCGGTGTGAAGCGCTGGATGGGTATTCGCCCGACCGTTCGCGGTGTGGTGATGAACCCGGTGGATCACCCCCATGGCGGTGGTGAAGGTAAGACCGGCGAGGGCCGTCATCCTGTCGATCCTTGGGGTAATCTGACCAAGGGTTACCGTACCCGCAACAACAAGCGCACACAGGTGATGATTGTGTCGCGTCGTAAGAAGTAAGGGGAACGCAAATGACTCGCTCTCTCAAAAAGGGTCCATTTGTGGACCATCACTTGGTGGCCAAGGTCGACAAGGCCGTGACCTCCAAGGACAAAAAGCCGATCAAGACCTGGTCGCGTCGCTCCATGATCCTGCCCGAGTTCATCGGCTTGACCATCGCCGTGCACAACGGCAAGCAGCACGTGCCGGTCTATATCACCGACCAAATGGTGGGCCACAAGCTGGGCGAGTTCGCACTCACCCGGACTTTCAAGGGTCACCCTGCGGACAAAAAAGTCCAGAAGAAATAAGGAGGTGACCATGGAAACACGTGCAACCCTTCGTGGCGTTCGCCTCTCGGTCGACAAGGGCCGTCTGGTCGCCGACCTGATCCGTGGCAAGAAAGTGGATCAAGCCCTGAACATCCTGCAGTTCACGCAGAAAAAAGCTGCCGTGATCATCAAGAAGGTTCTGGAGTCCGCCATTGCCAACGCCGAGCACAACGACGGCGCCGACATCGACGAACTGAAGGTCAAGACCATCTACGTCGAGCAGGGCACTACGCTCAAGCGCTTTACCGCGCGCGCCAAAGGCCGCGGCAACCGTATCAGCAAGCCCACGTGCCATGTGTACGTGACGGTGGGCAACTGAAAGAGGTCTGAAAGATATGGGACAAAAAATCAACCCCACCGGCTTTCGCCTCGCGGTCAGCCGCAACTGGGCTTCTCGCTGGTACGCCAACAACCGTGACTTCGCCGGCATGCTGGCCGAAGACATCAAGGTGCGCGAGTACCTCAAGGCCAAGCTGAAAAACGCTTCGGTGTCGCGCGTTCTGATCGAGCGCCCGGCCAAGAACGCCCGTATCACGATCTTCTCGGCTCGTCCGGGCGTCGTGATCGGCAAGAAAGGCGAGGACATCGAAAACCTCAAGCGCGAACTCGGCAAGCAGCTGGGCGTGCCGGTCGCAGTCAACATCGAAGAAGTGCGCAAGCCTGAAATCGATGCCAAGCTGATTGCCGACAGCATCACCCAGCAGCTCGAGAAGCGCATCATGTTCCGCCGCGCCATGAAGCGCGCCATGCAAAACGCCATGCGTCTGGGTGCCCTGGGCATCAAGATCATGTCGGCTGGTCGTCTGAACGGCATCGAGATTGCCCGTACCGAGTGGTACCGTGAAGGCCGTGTGCCGCTGCACACCCTGCGCGCCGACATCGACTACGGTACCTCCGAAGCCAAGACCACCTATGGTGTGATCGGCGTCAAGGTCTGGGTCTACAAGGGCGATACGCTGGGTCGTAATGACCTGCCGGCCGTCGAGACCCCGCGTCCTGATGAAGAGCGTCGCCCCCGCGGCCCGCGTCGCGATGCCCGTCCCGGTTCCGACCGTCCCGCTCCCCGCGGTGCGCGTCGTCCGGCCGGTGCCAACGCCGCGCCTGCCGATGGCAGCGACAAACCCGCAGAGGCCACTGGTGCCGATGCCCCGAAAACCGCCGTTAAGCGCGTCCGCAAAGTCGCCGCGCCAGCTGCAGCAGCTGACGGCGCCAAAGGAGAATAAACATGCTGCAACCTGCACGTAGAAAATACCGCAAGGAGCAAAAAGGCCGCAACACGGGTATCGCTACCCGTGGTAGCACCGTGGCCTTCGGCGACTTCGGTCTGAAATGTACCGATCGCGGCCGTCTGACGGCACGCCAGATCGAGTCGGCACGTCGCGCGATTTCGCGTCACGTCAAGCGTGGTGGCCGTATCTGGATCCGTGTGTTCCCCGACAAGCCGATTTCCCAGAAGCCTGCTGAAGTGCGTATGGGTAACGGTAAGGGCAACCCGGAGTACTACGTGGCTGAAATCCAGCCCGGCAAGATCGTGTTCGAGATCGTCGGCGTGCCCGAAGAACTCGCTCGCGAAGCTTTCCGCCTGGCTGCCGCCAAGCTGCCGCTGCGTACCACCTTTGTCAGCCGCATGATCGGCCAGTAATCAGGAGAATGAAGAAATGAAAGCTGCTGAACTGCGCCAGAAAGACGTTGCCGGCCTGCAAGCGGAAGTCAAAGAGCTGCAAAAAGCCCACTTTGGCCTGCGTATGCAAAAAGCCACGCAACAGCTGAACAACACGTCCACGCTGCGTACGACCCGTCGTGCCATCGCTCGTGCCAAGACCATTCTTGCTGAAAAGCAAGCCGCCAAATAAGGAGCACTGAATGACGGAAGCTAAAAAATCCCTCAAGCGCACCTTGATTGGCAAGGTGGTCAGCGACAAACGCGCCAAGACCGTGACCGTGCTGGTCGAGCGTCGTGTCAAGCACGAGCTCTACGGCAAGATCGTGGCCAAATCCAGCAAATACCACGCCCATGATGAAAAGGGCGAGTACAAGTTGGGTGACGTCATCGAGATCACCGAAAGCAAGCCGATTTCCAAGACCAAGAACTGGGTGGCAACCCGTCTGGTGGAAAAGGCCGCTACGGTCTAAGCTCTTTGCAGCAACCGCTGCATGACTGGCAAAAACGGCTCACAATTTGTGAGCCGTTTTTGTTTTGGCAATCAACTTTTAAAGCGAGGAGCACAACATGATCAAAGTCGGTGACAAACTACCTGCCGCCACCCTGATGGAGTATTCGGAAGTCGAGGGTGAGGGTTGCAGTATCGGCCCGAATCCAGTGGAGGTGAGCAAGGCGACAGCCGGCAAAACCATCGCCATCTTCGGTCTGCCAGGTGCTTACACCCCGACGTGCTCGGCCAAGCATGTGCCCGGTTATGTCGAAAAATTCAATGAACTCAAGGCGGCCGGGGTGGACGAGATCTGGTGCGTCAGTGTCAACGATGCCTTTGTCATGGGCGCCTGGGCGCGCGACCAGAAGACCGATGGCAAGGTGCGCATGCTGGCCGATGGCAGCGCTGACTTCGCCAAGGCCACCGGCCTGACATTGGACCTGACCGCCCGTGGCATGGGGTTGCGCAGCAACCGTTATTCCATGCTGGTGAAAGATGGCAAGGTACAGACGCTCAATATCGAGGCGCCGGGTAAGTTCGAGGTGAGCGACGCCGGAACCCTGCTGAACCAGGCGGTCAACAACGAGCTCTGAGCGTTCACACGGATAAGGCCGCCAAATCGGCCGGCTTTATCACGAGCTTGCTTTAAAGCTCGGCTTTGAGATAGTGGGCGCCAGCTATCGGATTGTGATAGTAGGGCGGAATCTCTTCGAAGCCCAGGTCCTCATACAAAGTACGGGCGGCCTCCATGTCGTCCAGCGTGTCGAGCAGCACATAGGCGTAGCCGCCGATGCGGGCGGCGTCCATGATGGCATCGGCCAGCTGGCGACCGAGGCCGAGACCACGAAAGGCCGGGCGCACATAGAGGCGCTTCATTTCGCAGGCATTGGGGTAGTCCACGCTGTCCATGGGGCGCAAGGCGCAACAGCCTGCAACCTGACCGTCCACACGGGCCATGAGCAGTGCACCACGCGGTTCGGCATATTCGCCGGGCAATGCGATCAGTTCCTGCTCAAAACCCTGAAAGCACAGGTCAACTTTCAGACTCGCGGCATACTCGCGGAAAATATCACGCAAGGCGTCGAGCTCATCAGCAGTGCTGGGGGTGACGATATCGATGGATTTGGTGTTCACAACAGAGCGCAAGGCATGAGTTCAAAGTTTAGCGTCAAATCAGGGCGGGAGCCGAAGGCCGGCAGCTACCGCCGCTTCAGGCTGGGTGTGGCGCTCGCCATGGGCCTGCTGGCCAGCGCCTGCCAGACCGTGCAGACCACCCAACCGGGTACCGTGGGCATCACGCGGACGCAAAGCATGGCGGTCAGTGCGCAGGAGATCGATGCTGCTTCCGCCCAGGCCTACAACAAGATGGTGCAGGAGGCGGCGCGCAAGCAGAAGCTCAACAGCGATCCGGCCATGGTGACGCGGGTGCAGGGAATTGCACGCAAGCTGATCGCGCAGACTCCGGTGTTTCGTGAAGATGCACGGCGCTGGCGCTGGGAAATCAACGTATTCCAGAGTGAAGAGATCAACGCCTTTTGCATGGCCGGCGGCAAGATCGGTGTCTATGCCGGGCTCCTCAACCGCTTGCAGCTGAGCGACAATGAACTGGCGGCGGTGATGGGCCACGAAGTAGCGCACGCACTGCGCGAACATGTGCGCGAACAAGTGTCTTTGCAGTACGCGACCCAGTTGCCGGGCATTCTGCTGGCCATCACCACGGGCAGCCGGGCCTTGGCGCAATTGGGTGACATGGTCAGCGAGGTGACGCTGGGCTTGCCGCACAGCCGCGAGGCCGAGGTGGAGGCCGATCAGATGGGGGTGGAGCTGGCCGCGCGTGCGGGCTACGATCCGCGCGCAGCCATCACCCTGTGGCAAAAGATGATGCGCAATGGCGGCGGGCGCCCGCCTGAATTTCTCAGCACCCACCCCGACCCGCAAGCGCGTGTGCAGGATCTGGCCCGCATCGCGGAGGTGGTCATGCCGCTCTATCGACAGAGCTTGCTGCGCCAGCCGACGGCTCAGTAGCCGCCCGGTGCCAGCTTGAGCAGCAGGCCGACGAGGCCGGCGCAGAGGGCGACAAGCGCCGCGGCCAGCAGACGCGCACGTGCGTCATCGCGCGAAGATGGCAGCGGTTGCTCGACTTCCTTGTCGCCCAGCAGCATGGGGCGAACCAGGTTCACGTGTTTGCGCCACAGGTAAAAAAGAATCGCGGCCACATGCAGAATCACCAGCACGATGAGCACCAGCTTGCCGACATCACGGTGGTACCAAGTGGCCTGACTGACCCATGCGTTCGAGACCAGGCTGGTCAACGGGCCGCTGGTGGCGATTTCATCATCGCTGATGAGGCCGGTTGCAACCTGTGCCAGCAGGAAAAACAGCAGGGCGAATACCGAGCCGGCGCCCAGCGGGTTGTGCCCGGTGCTTAACTCCGGTCCACCCTGGCCGCGCAGGTAGCGCAGCAGGATGGACGGCGCGTAGAGGAAGGAAGAGAAGCGCGACCAGTGGCCGCCTATCAGGCCCCAGCCCAGGCGGAACAGCAGCAGCGTCAGCACGACGTAGCCGAGGCGGAAGTGCCAATTCATGGCGGCACCACCCATCTGGCCGGTGATCACCAGTGCGATGACGCAGAGCACCAGAGCCCAATGGAACATGCGGGTGGGCAGGTCCCAGACGCGAACGCGGTAGGTCATAAGCAGGCCTCGAGCAGAAAGAAGGTTGGGTGGACGGATTGGTATTTTCCCTGAGATGGAGAAAATGACAGAACTTTTGCTGCGACAGCGGACTCCTTAGCAGGCCAGTCTCCCTTTAACTCACGAAGGAACAACATGAAAACTCTCAGCACCCTCGTACTCGTCGCCAGCACGCTTGGATTTGCCGGCGCGGCCTCGGCCCAGTTTGCCAAGCCTGAAGACGCCATCAAGTACCGCAAGAATGCCTTGTTCGTGATGCAGCAGCATTACGCCCGCATTGGTGCCATGGTCGGCGGCAAAGTTCCGTTCGACGCCAAGGCCGCTGCCGACAATGCCGCGGTAGCGGAGAGCATGTCCAAACTGCCGTGGGCGGCTTTTGGCGAAGGCACGGACAAGGGCGACACCAAGGCCAAGCCGGAGATCTGGACGGAGCAGGCCAAGTTCAAGGCGGGCGCTGACAAGATGCAGGCCGAAATGACGAAGCTCGCAGCGGCCGCCAGGACCGGCAACCTCGACAACATCAAGACCGCTTTCGCGGCCACCTCGGATACCTGCAAGGCGTGCCACGACAACTACCGCGCCAAATAAATCAGCGATGCAAACAAAAAAAGGCGGTTCGATGAACCGCCTTTTTTGCATGGGACTGGACTCAGGCCTGTGCCAGCAGTTCCTCGATCAGGCGGTGCAACTCGGCGAAATCCGGTTCGCCGATGTAGCGCTTCACAATCTCGCCACGCTTGTTGACGATGTAGGTGGTTGGCGTCAGACGTACATCACCCCAGGCTTTGGCGACACTGCCAGTGTTGTCGATCGCGACTGCGAACGGCAGCTTGCGCGTCTGGGCAAAGTTCACCACATAGCTGGGCGGATCGTAGCTCATGGCCACGGCCAGGGTATCGAAGCCGCGGGCATGGTATTTGTCATGGGTGGCGATGATCTTGGGCATTTCGGCGACACAGGTGGTGCAGCTGGTGGCCCAGAAGTTCACCAGGGTGACCCGGCCCTTGAGGTCGGCGGTGCTTTTCTTCGAGCCGTCGAGCAGCACGAACGTGGAAGCGGGGGCCGTGCTGATGCTCGTGGTCTGGAACATCATCCAGGCTGAGGCCACGACCACCAGGAATGCGGCAATATAGAAGGCTCGTTTCATTTGCAGGAGGCTTTCATGGATCGTCGCGAGTTTAATTCCGTTTGGGTACCGGCGTTGAGCGTGTGGCTTGGGTGGTCGTCCGGTGCGGCGCACGCCCTGTCCCTGGCCGACCTCAGCCAGGGTGAAGCCTCCAAGGGCCTCAAGGCAGCACTGGAGCAAGGCGCCAAGGTGGCTGTTGCCCAACTGGGTAAACCGGATGGATTCCTCGGGAACGAAAAAGTTCGGATTCCTTTGCCTGGCTACCTCGACGAGGCTGCCTCCCTGCTGCGCACGCTGGGCCAAGGCCAGCGCCTCGATGAGCTGGTCACGGCGATGAATCGGGCAGCTGAAGCGGCGGTGCCGCTGGCACGCGATCTGCTGCTGAACGCAGTGCGTGGCATGAGCGTGAGCGATGCCAAGAAAATTCTCGGCGGTGGGGAAACCTCGGTCACAACCTTCTTTGCCGAAAAGACGCGAATCCCGCTCAGCCAGAAATTCCTCCCGGTGGTGACGCGCAGCACCGAAAAGGTGGGGCTGGCGGACAAGTACAACCAGATTGCGGGCAAGGCCGCCGAACTCGGCCTGGTGCGGCGCGAGGAAGCCAGCATCCAGCAGTACGTCACAGGCAAAGCATTGGACGGGCTGTATCTGGTGATCGGCGAGGAAGAGCGCAAGATCCGGCGCGATCCGGTAGGCACGGGCAGTGCCTTGCTGAGCAAGGTGTTCGGCGCGCTGAAGTAAGGGGCGTCGTCAGAAGGTTATCGGCACACGGCTGTGCAGGCACCATACTGGTGCCATGATAATCGGCAGATGCTACGTTCTCTTGGTTTTTTCGTGATCGGTGGCGTCTTGCTGGCAGGTTGCAGCCCGACGCTGAACTGGCGCGAAGTCCGTGTCGATGGCGGACTTCAGGCTTTGCTGCCTTGCAAGCCCGATCATGGCAGCCGCAAGATGACACTGGGTGGCCAGGAGGCCGAGTTGCAGATGACCGGCTGTGAGGCCGGTGGGGCACTGTTTGCCGTGGCCCACATCGACCTCGGGGATGCCGGCAAGGCGGGGGTGGCACAGGCGCAATGGCAGGCGGCCATGCTGGCCAATATGCAAGCCGCGGCTCCTCAGTTGGCACCCTATCGCCTCAAGGGTGCAGCGGTCCAGCCGGCGCCGCTGTACCTGAGTGTGCAGGGTCGGCGGACCGATGGCAGTGCCGTGACGGCGCAGGGGGTGTGGTTTTCGCAAGGGGCGCACCTGTATCACGCGGTGATTTATGCCGACAAGGTGGGGCCTGACATGGCCGAGCCGTTCTTTTCAGGATTCGAGTTCCCATGAGTATGTTGTCGCGGCGCACGGCCGTGGTGGTCTTTCTGGCCTTTGCCGTTGCCTATTTCTTCTCGGCCCTGATCCGCGCCATCACGGCCACGTTGTCGCCGACGCTGACCCAGGAGTTTTCGCTCAACGCACGTGACCTGGGCTTGCTGGCCGGTGGCTACTTTCTTGGTTTTGCCGTCATGCAGTTGCCGTTGGGGAACTGGCTGGATCGCCATGGCCCGAAAAAGGTGATCCTGAGCTTTCTGGCGGTGGCGGTCGCGGGTTGTCTGGCGTTTTCATGGGCCACCAGTTTCGGCGGCCTGTTGCTTGCGCGTATTTTGTGCGGTGCCGGTTTGGGCGCCTGTCTGATGGCGCCGCTCACCGGGTATCGCCGCTGGTTTGGTGCGAACACGCAGCTGCGTGCCAATTCCTGGATGCTGATGACCGGCTCCATGGGTATGGTGGCTTCCACGCTGCCGGTGCAGTGGCTCATGCCGCTGCTGGGCTGGCGCCCCTTGTTCTGGGGACTGGCCGGCATGATGGTGCTGGCCATGGTGGCCATCGCCTGGCAGGTGCCGGCCTGGCAGACGCCATTGCCCGCCGCGGGGCAGGCCCAGCCCAAACGCAGTTATGCCGAAGTCTGGCGCCACCCCTATTTCCGCAAGATGACGCCGATCGGCTTCTTCAACTACGGCGGCATGGTCGCCATCCAGACGCTGTGGGCCGTGCCCTGGATGATCCGGGTGGCCGGCTACGCACCGGTGCAGGCCGCCACCGGCCTGTTCGGGCTCAATATGGCCATGCTGGTCACCTTCTGGACCTGGGGGCTGGTCAATCCCAAGCTGGCGCGCCGTGGTATCCACGTCGACCGCCTGATTGCCCTGGGCGCGCCCTTGAGTCTGCTGCTGCTGGCGATCATCTGCTTTGCCGGTGACGCCCTGTCGTCCTGGTCTGGTGTGCTGCTGGCGCTGTTTTGCGTGAGCAGCACCTTCATCTCGCTGGCGCAGCCGGCGGTCGGCATGGCTTTCCCGACCGAACTGGCTGGCCGGGCGTTATCGGCTTACAACCTGGTCATCTTTGCCGGCATTTTCGTGGTGCAGTGGGGCATTGGTTTGCTGATTGACAGCTTGCAGGCGTTCGGCTGGTCGCCGGTGCGGGCGTTTCAGGGGGCCATGGCCGTGTTTCTGGTGCTGTGTGTTGCCTCGTACGTGTATTTCCTGGCAGCAAAAAGCCATAATCAGGCATCCACCGCTTCATGAACAACGGCATATTCATCATCGCCCATGCACCGCTGGCCAGTTCCCTGCGCCAGTGCGTGGCCCATGTCTTTCCCGAGCGGGTCGGTGATGTGCTGGCATTCGACGTGCCGCCCGATGCGCCGGCACAGCAAAGCCTGGCTGCGGCCCGGCAGGCGGTGACGGAGAAATTCGGCAGTGCGCCAGTGCTGCTGCTGACCGACGTCATGGGGGGGACGCCCTGTAATGTGGCGCGCCAACTGCTTGGCAGTCTGCCGGCCCGACTGGTGGCCGGCGTGAATCTGCCCATGCTGCTGCGTGCGGTGACGTATCAGGACGAGCCGATCGATGAGTTGACGGCACGCGCCGTCAGCGGCGGCAGCCAGGGCGTGATGCAGGTGGCTGCCAGTGCGTGAGCGAGAAGGACCAAGAGGACACGAGGGACAGAACGAATGATCAAGGCCAGTGCGACTATTAGCAACAAGCTCGGGCTGCATGCCCGTGCTTCAGCCAAACTCACCAAGCTGGCGGGCAGCTTTCCCTGTGAGATCTGGATTGCGCGTGGGGAGCGCCGCGTCAATGCCAAAAGCATCATGGGCGTGATGATGCTGGCTGCCGGCATCGGCACCACGGTCGAGCTCGACGCCGAAGGCGATCGCGCCCAGGAGGCCGTTGATGCCATGCTGGCCCTGATCAACGACAAGTTCGGCGAGGGGGAATGACATGCCGGCCCCCATGGTTGCCCTCCGTGTGTGGCTCCCTGCCCCCCAAGCACAGGACTGGGGCCCATCCATGCACTGCGCCGGCGACCCGGCGGGGCAACCATCGGCGTTGAAACCATGACTTTCTCCATCCACGGTCTGGCGGTTGCCCGCGGCATTGCCATCGGGCGTGCCGTGCTGGTGGCCTCCAGTCGTGTGGATGTGGCTCATTACTTCATCGACCCCGCTCAGATCGAAAGCGAAATCGACCGCGTTCGCAGCGGGCGCAATGCCGTGGTGGATGAGATTCACCGCCTGCAGCAGACCATCTCGCAGCTCGGGCCGAAGGACGCGCCGCACGAGTTGCGGGCGCTGCTCGACGTGCACCTGATGATGCTGCAGGACGAGGAGTTGATCGGTGGCGTCAAGCACTGGATCCAGGACCGCCTCTACAACGCCGAGTGGGCACTGACCACCCAGCTGGAGATGATCGCGCGCCAGTTCGACGAGATGGAGGACGAGTACCTGCGCGAGCGCAAGGCCGATCTGGAGCAGATCACCGAAAAGGTGCTGCGTGCCATGCAGGGGGTGGCCTCTCCCGTCATTCCCGTCCCGGCACACGGCGGGCGCAAGCTTGCACAGCAGGATTTACAGCTCGACGACACCGACGTGCCGCTGGTGCTGATCGCGCACGAGTTGTCGCCCTCCGACATGCTGCAGTTCAAGCAGGGGGTGTTCGCCGGTTTCGTAACCGACGTGGGCGGCAAGACCTCGCACACCGCCATCGTGGCGCGCAGCATGGATATTCCGGCCGTGGTCGGTGCGCGCACGGCCAGCCAGCTGGTGCGGCAGGACGACTGGGTCATCATCGATGGCGATGCCGGCGTCGTCATCGTTGATCCGTCGCCCATCATCCTGGCCGAGTACGGCTACAAGCAACGCCAGTTGCAATTGGAGCGCAGCCGCCTGGGGCGTCTGCTCAATACGCCGGCCGTCACGCTCGATGGCGAGAAGGTGGAGTTGCTGGCCAATATCGAAATGCCGGATGATGCGTCGGCGGCCATGCGGGCGGGGGCGGCCGGTGTCGGCCTGTTTCGCAGCGAGTTCCTGTTCATGGGGCGGCAGAGCCAGCTGCCCGACGAGGAGGAGCAGTACCAGGCCTACCGGCGTGCGGTCGAGGGCATGAACGGCCTGCCGGTGACCATCCGCACCGTGGACGTGGGGGCCGACAAGCCGATGGACGGCAATTTCCCCGAGACGGCGTATCTCAACCCGGCGCTCGGCCTGCGCGCCATCCGCTGGAGCCTGGCCGATCCGGCCATGTTCATGACCCAGCTGCGTGCCATCCTGCGCGCGGCGGCACACGGGCCCGTGAAGATGCTGATCCCGATGCTGGCGCACTTGAGCGAGATCCGCCAGACCCTGGCACTGATCGAGCAGGCGCGTGCCGAGCTTGTGCGCGACGGCCACACGTTTGGTACGGTGCAGCTGGGTGCCATGATCGAAATTCCGGCGGCCGCCTTGATGCTCAAGACTTTTCTGCGCCATTTCGATTACCTGTCCATCGGCACCAACGACCTGATCCAGTACACCCTGGCCATCGATCGCGCCGACGAGTCGGTGGCGCATCTCTATGACCCGCTGCATCCGGCGGTGTTGCGTCTGGTGGCCGACACCATTGCCGAATGCCGCGCCCAGGGCAAGGGCGTCAGCGTCTGCGGCGAAATGGCCGGCGACATTGCCATGACGCGCCTGCTGCTCGGTCTGGGGTTGCGCAGTTTCTCCATGCACCCGGCGCAGATCCTGGCCGTCAAGCAGGAGGTGCTGCGCGCCGACACGGTCAAGCTCACGCCTTGGGCGCAAGCGGTGCTGGCGCATGATGAGCCCGCTTCTCAACTGGCCGGCTGAGCGGCCTGTTCATTTGCGGCGGAGTCCGCCCAACAGGACTGAAAATCAATGCAGCCCCTTGTCTTATAAGGGGATTTTGCTATCGTTTTAATAGTGACTTAGTCTGGCTTGCCGAGAACGTGGCCGGCCTGCTTGTCGGCGTGGTAACTCGAGCGCACCATGGCACCCACGGCGGCATGGGTGAAGCCCATCTTGTAGGCCTCCTGCTCGAACATCTTGAAGGTGTCCGGGTGCACATAGCGGCGCACCGGCAGGTGTGACGTGGAGGGTGCCAGGTACTGGCCGATGGTCAGCATCTCGATCTGGTGGGCGCGCATGTCGCGCATCGTCTCCAGAATTTCCTCATCGGTCTCGCCCAGGCCGACCATCAGGCCGCTCTTGGTCGGCACGTTCGGGAACAGGGCCTTGAACTTCTTCAGCAGGTTGAGCGAGAACTGGTAGTCGCTGCCGGGGCGGGCCTGCTTGTACAGGCGCGGCACGGTTTCCAGGTTGTGGTTCATGACATCCGGCGGCGCGGCCTTCAGGATCTCCAGCGCGCGGTCATCGCGGCCACGGAAGTCGGGTACCAGCACCTCGATCTGCGTCTGCGGCGAGAGCTCGCGCGTCTTGCGGATGCATTCGACGAAGTGGCCGGCACCGCCGTCGCGCAGGTCGTCGCGGTCGACGCTGGTGATCACCACGTACTTCAGCTTCAGCGCGGCAATCGTCTTGGCCAGGTTGTCCGGCTCGTTCACATCCAGCGGGTCGGGCCGGCCGTGGCCGACGTCGCAGAAGGGGCAGCGGCGCGTGCACTTGTCGCCCATGATCATGAAGGTGGCCGTGCCGTGGCCGAAGCATTCGCCGATGTTGGGGCAGCTGGCTTCCTCGCACACCGTCACCAGCTTGTTGGCGCGCAGGATGTCCTTGATCTCGTAAAAGCGTGTCGTGGGCGAGCCGGCCTTGACGCGGATCCACTCGGGTTTCTTCAGCACCTCGCCGGCTTCCACCTTCACCGGAATGCGCGAGAGCTTGGCGGCCGCCTTCTGCTTGGCCGAGGGGTCGTAGTTGTCGACGGTTTGCTCTTCACGGACAGTGGGGCGGGCCGTGTTGGATTCGGGGGTGCTCATGATTGGGTATCGGCGTCAGGTTTGACGTTCAGGGCGTCAGGTAGGTGGCGAGCTTCTGGCTCAGAACATTGGCAGCATCCGCCCAGTCGGCGGATACCCCGATTGTAGAAAGATCCACGGTCTGCAGCCCGGCATAGCCGCAGGGGTTGATGCGCGAGTAGGGTTCCAGGTCCATGGCCACGTTCAGCGCCACGCCGTGGTAGGTGCAGTTGCGGCTGACCTTGATGCCCAAGGCCGCGATCTTGCCCAGCCCCGTGAAATCGGGGGGGCTGGTTCCGACGGTCGATTTCTGCGGCCGCTGCGGCAGCAGGGCATGCGCGGTGGGGTCGTCCAGCCGCACATAGATGCCAGGGGCGCCGGCCACACGGTGGCCGGTGACGCCGAAGTGGGCCAATGTGCGGATGACGGCTTCTTCCACGCGGTAGACGTACTCCTTGACGAAGTAGCCGGCGCGCTTGAGATCGATCAGCGGGTAGGCCACCACCTGGCCCGGGCCGTGGTACGTGACCTGACCACCGCGGTTGGTGGCCACCACGGGAATGTCGCCCGGCACCAGCACATGGCCGGCCTGGCCCGCCAGCCCTTGCGTGAACACCGGCGGGTGCTCGCAGATCCAGAGTTCGTCCGGCGTGTCGGCCGTGCGCGCGGCGGTGAAGGCCTGCATGGTGGCGTAGGTGGGAACGTAGTCGACCCGGCCGAGCTGACGAATTTCGATGGTCATGTCAGCTTGCCCGGCTCCGCTCTTGGCTTGTGGAATCTTTCATAAGGCCGCTCTTGCGTTGGTTGTGTGAAAGAAAAGCGCCAAAAATTTTTACAAGACCACCTTCACCATTGGGTGCGTGGACAGCGTGCGGTACAACTCGTCGAGCTGCTCGCGGCTGGTGGCCGTGATGGTGATGGTGATGCCGAGGTAGTTGCCGCCCTTGCTCTCGCGCAGTTCGATGGTGCTGGCGTCGAATACCGGGTCGAAGGCGTGCGCGATCGTGGTCACGGCATGGACGAAACCCTCCACCTTGTCACCCATGACCTTGATCGGGAAGCGGCAGGGGTATTCGATCAGCGTATCGGCACGCGGGTTGCTGCCGGGGGCGGCGGGTGAGGGGGGCTGGCTCATGTCGATGAATTCTCCGTGCGATCTGGGGGGTGCTGTTGCTGGCGCGATTGGGCTTTGATGGCCTGGTAGCCGGCATACAGCTGCGCGTAGAGGGGGCCGGGCCGGCCGCTGCCGACCGGCTGGCCGTCGATGCGGGTGACCGGCAGCACCTCCTTGGTGGATGCCGTCAGCAGCACCTCGTCGGCTGCCATGAGCTCGGCGCGGCTGATGCGGCGCAGCACCAGCGGGATGCCCTGCGTGCGGCAGATTTCCTCCAGCACGGCGTAGCGGATGCCCTCGAGCACCAGATGGTCTTTGGGCGGACCCATGAGCACGCCGTTTTTCACCACCCAGACGTTGCTGGCGGCGGCTTCGCTCAGGAAGTCGTCGCGGAACATGATGGTCTCGGCGGCACCGGCATCGACGCTGATCTGGCGCGCCAGCACGCCGCCCAGCAGGCTGGTGCTCTTGATGTGGGCCTTCTGCCAGCGGAAGTCCTCGGCCGTGACGCAGGCCACGCCGTCGCGTCGTTGGGCCTCGCTCGGCATCTTCATGGCATTGCTCAGCACGAACACCGTGGGCGTCAGGCCTTCCGGCATGGCATGGTCGCGCAGCGCCACGCCGCGCGTGACCTGGATGTAAACCATCTGATCGGTGGCTTCGACCGCCGTGTGCATGGAGGCTGCGTAAGCAGCAATTAACTTCATGGCAATTTCCTGCCACTGCGTGCGCGTATGCGGGTTCGGAATGCGCAGTTCGGCCAGGCTGCGTTCGAGCCGCGCCATGTGCTGTTCGAAGCGGAACGGGCAGCCGCCGTAGACGGGAATCACTTCGTAGACACCGTCGCCGAAGATGAAGCCACGGTCCATCACGCTGATCTTGGCGTCCGGCAGCAGCGTGTAGTCGCCGTTGAGGTAGCAGGGCAGAGGCGGCAGCATGGCGGGTGGCGCTGTGCGGAGGTGCGCTCAGGCGAGGAAGGAAATGGCGGCAACGGCCAGCCAGCCGAGCCAGAAATTCACGGTCACCAGCAGGGCAATCTGGCTGGCGCGCCGGCCACCTTCGGGCCAGTCGGCGGCGGCCAGCGCTGACTGCAGGCGGCGGTAGGGGACGAAATAGAGGTGACCGAAGATCAGGCACATCAGCACGCCGATGCCTGCCATGAGGTGCCAGCCGATCGGCATTGCCAGTGCGCCGGCTTGGCTCATCATGAAGCCGCCGCTGAGCAGGAGCAGCACGACGGCCCCCCACACCAGCATGAAGAAGCGGCGCAGCACACGGGCCAGCAGCGGCAGCCGTTGTGGCGGGGGCAATTGTTCGGCCAGGGCGGGACGCAGGACGAGCAGCATGAAGGTCATGCCACCGAGCCAGACGATGGCTGAGACCAGATGCAGGAACTTGATGGCGGTATACATGGCGGTGTGTTGGTGGCGGTGTAACCGGTGTAGGGCCTGAGCCGGGCGCGCCGGCCCTACGGAGGCCCGGCGCGTTTGTCCTGGATCAATTCAGTCGGAAATGATCAGAAGTAGGGATATTACTTAGTATAATCAGCGGCTTTGCAAGGGTTCGTCGTTCTAACTTGGGGTGTCGTTGAGGATGTCTGAGACCGCGCCGCAGCCTGGGAAACCGGCCTTTGCAGATGAGACAGATGAGGCGCTTGAGCCCGATTTCAAGCCGCTGACGGCCGAACAGGCGAGCCAGTGGCGTGAAGGCAATCCTTCGCTTTCGCCGTGGCGGATCGTGGGGTGGCAGGCGGTGGCGGGTGCCTTGGCGGCGTTGCTGGCCTGGGGTTTGAGCGGTCGTTCCGAGGTGGCGTGGTCCACTGGCTACGGTGCGCTGGCGGTGGTGATCCCCGCGGCTCTGTTGGCGCGCGGACTGTCGCGGCAGGCTGGGGTGGCGGGTGCTGCACTGGCGGGTTTTTTTGTGTGGGAACTGGTCAAGGTGGTGCTGACGGTGGCAATGCTGCTGGCAGCGCCGAAGCTGGTCCCGCACTTGAGTTGGCTGGCTTTGCTGGCCGGCTTTGTGGTGGCGATGAAGGTGTACTGGGTGGCCGTGTGGCTACATCCGGCGCGCCGCAAGTCGATCGTAAAGATTTGAATTGACGAACTGGTGATTTATGTCTGCTGAAAACGCTGGTGCACACGCCCCGTCGGCTGGAGAATACATCCAGCACCATTTGCATCATCTGCAAAAGAATTTCAATTTCGAGAACGTCGAGCAGCACAGCATCGTCGATTTCAGCCTGTTCAATTTCGACTCGCTGGTCTTCTCTGTCTTGCTGGGTGTGATCGGCTGCTTTGTGCTGTGGAATGCGGCGCGCAAGGCTACCTCGGGTGTGCCCGGTCGCTTCCAGGCGGCGGTCGAGTTGCTGTCCGAAATGGTGGAGAACCAGGCCAAGGGCGTGATTCACAACGCCAAGAGCCGCAAACTCATTTCCCCGCTGGCCCTGACCGTGTTTGTCTGGATTTTCCTGATGAACGCGATGGACATGCTGCCGGTCGATCTGATTCCCTACTTCTGGCACAGTGCCGGTCCGACGCTGGGCTTCAAGGACTACATGCGCGTGGTGCCGACGGCCGACCTGTCGACCACGCTGGGTCTGTCCTGCTCGGTGCTGCTGGTCTGCCTGGTCTACAACATCAAGATCAAGGGTCTGGGCGGCTGGGCGCATGAACTGATTGCTGCGCCCTTTGGTGACCACTGGGCTCTGTATCCGGTGAACTTCCTGATGCAGATGATCGAGTACCTTGCCAAGACCGTGTCGCACGGCATGCGGTTGTTTGGCAACATGTTTGCAGGTGAATTGGTGTTCATGTTGATCGCCCTGATGGGTGGCGGCTGGGCGCTGTCGGCAACAGGTGTTGGCCTGGCCATCGGTCACGTCATCGCCGGAACCGTGTGGACGCTGTTCCACATCCTGGTGATCACTTTGCAAGCCTTCATCTTTATGATGTTGACGCTGATCTACACCGGTCAAGCGCACGACGCACATTGATGTAACTTTCTCTCGTTTTTTCTTTTCTTTTCCGCAAACTTTTAGGAGCTTCTCATGGAAAACATTCTCGGCCTCGTCGCACTGGCTTGTGGTCTGATCGTCGGTCTCGGCGCTATCGGTGCCTCGATCGGTATCGCCCTGATGGGTGGCAAATTCCTCGAGTCCTCGGCCCGTCAGCCTGAGCTGATGAACGAATTGCAAACCAAGATGTTCATCTTGGCTGGTCTGATCGACGCCGCCTTCCTGATCGGCGTGGCTATCGCCCTGCTGTTCGCCTTCGCCAACCCCTTCGTTCTGAAGTAATCAACGGACCCCTTCACGCAGAAGAAGGAATCAAGCCGTGAACATTAATGCAACCCTGTTCCTGCAGGCGGTTGTCTTTGCGATCCTGGTGTGGTTCACGATGAAATTCGTGTGGCCCCCGATCACCAAGGCACTCGACGAGCGGGCCCAGAAAATCGCCGACGGTCTTGCTGCCGCCGACAAGGCCAAGACCGAACTCGCCGCTGCCAACAAGCGCGTCGAGGCCGAACTGGCCACGTCGCGCAATGAGACGGCCGTGCGTCTGGCTGACGCAGAGCGTCGCGCCCAAGGCATCATCGAAGAAGCCAAGGCCCGCGCTCTTGAAGAAGGCAACAAGATCATCGCCGCTGCCAAGGCCGAGGCCGAGCAGCAGACCGCCAAGGCGCGCGAAGCCCTGCGTGAGCAGGTCGCCGTGCTGGCCGTCAAGGGTGCCGAGCAGATTCTCCGCAAGGAAGTCAATGCCGGCGTCCATGCTGATCTGCTCAATCGCCTGAAGACCGAGCTGTAAGGTGAACCATGGCTGAACTTGCCACCATTGCCCGCCCTTACGCCGAAGCCCTGTTCAAGGCCGCCCGAGCGGACTTGAACGGTGCCGCCACCTGGGTGGAAGAACTTGCTGTGATCGCCGGCGATGCCGGCCTGCAGCAATTTGCCGCCAATCCGAAGGTCACGACGAACCAGGTGTTCGATCTGATCAGCGGTATTGCCAAGACCGCGCTGCCGGAGCAGGCCAAGAACTTCCTGCGCACCGTGATCGAAAACGGCCGCCTGAACGCCTTGCCCGAAATCGCCGCGCAGTTCCGCACTCTCAAGAACGCACAAGGTGGTTCTTCAGACGCGGTGGTGTACAGCGCATTCCCGGTCGATGGCGCAGCCTTGGCTGACGTGTCCGCTTCGCTGGAAAAGCGCTTCGGCCGCAAGCTCAACGTCAAGGTCGAGCTCGATGCCGACCTGATCGGCGGCGTACGCGTGGTGGTGGGTGACGAGGTGCTCGACACTTCGGTCAAAGCCCGTCTGGAAC
>JASJPI010000023.1:0-19316 GCA_031426755.1 Curvibacter sp. | reverse complement strand
CCCAGCAGCAGGCCGGCCAGCGTGCCGATCACGCCCACCATGGCACCCTGCACCACGAAAACACCCATGATGCTGCGCGGGCTGGCCCCCAGCGTGCGCAGGATGGCGATGTCGGCGCGCTTGTCGGTCACGGTCATCACCAGCGTGCTGACCAGGTTGAAAGCCGCCACCGCCACGATCAGGGTGAGGATGATGAACATCATGCGTTTTTCCAGCTGCACGGCAGCAAACCAGTTGCGGTTCTGCCGCGTCCAGTCGCGGATCAGCAGGTCACCGCTCAGGCTGCGCGCCAGTTGCCCCGCTACCTCGCGGGCCTGGTGCAGGTCCTTGATCTTGAGACGGATGCCGGTCGGGCCTTCGAGGCGGAAGATCCTGGCTGCGTCGTCCACATGCAGCATCACCAGGCCGGCGTCGTACTCGTAGTGGCCGGAATCGAAGGTGCCGACCACCGTCATCTGCTTCAGGCGCGGCACCACGCCGGCCGGCGTCACCTGGCCGCTGGGTGCCACCAGCGTCACCTTGTCGCCCTCGCGCACGCCCATGGCACGCGCCAAGTCTGCCCCCAGCACAATACCGAATTCGCCGGCCACCAGCCGCGCCAGCGCACCGTTCTTCAGGGTCACGGCCAAGTCGGTCACCTCGGGTTCACGTGCCGGGTCGATGCCGCGCACGATGGCGCCTTTCATGTCCTCGCCACGCGCCAGCAGGGCCTGGGTGCCGATGAAGGGCGCAGCGCCGACCACCTGCGGGTTGGCGCGCGCCTCGCGCAGGGTCAGATCAACATCGGGTAGCGCAGCACCGTTGGGCGCGAAGATCTCGATGTGCGACACCACGCCCAGCATGCGGTCGCGCACCTCCTTCTGGAAGCCGTTCATCACGCTGAGCACGATGATGAGCGCGGCCACCCCCAGTGCGATGCCCAGCATGGACACGCCCGAGATGAAAGAGATGAACCCGTTGCGCCGGGTGGCGCGGCCGGCGCGGGTGTAGCGCCAGCCGAGAATGAGTTCGTAGGGGATTTGCATGGTTTATTTGGGTTCCGGTCGCCATTATTCGCGATGAACGGCATCCGCCGTTCCGCACCCCGCCGATGCGAGGCAACATTTCACCGGACAATAGCGCCATGCATCTCCTGATTCCGTTCGCCGTCGGTGACGACCCGGCCAGCCGCCAGACCCTGCGCAGCCTGCGCCTGCCCCATCTGACGCGACTGCTGGCCCGCTTGACACCGCAGCCGGCCGAAGCCGGCGCGAACAACTCACCCGCCCTGCCGCACGAACGCGCATGGGCAGTTGCCATGGGGCTGGACCCGCTGGCACCGCCGTGGGCGGCGCTGCAGGCCCATGACCTGGGCTTGGAGGATGCACGCGAGGAAGCCTGGGCCTTCATCACCCCCAGCCACTGGCAGGTGGGGCAGGCGCAGGTGACGCTGCTGGCCCCCGAGGAACTGGCGCTGGCGGAAGACGAGTCGCGCACGCTGCTGGCGGCCATGCAGCCCTACTTCGCCGAAGACGGCATCACGCTGATCTATGAAAGCCCGATGCGCTGGCTGGCACGCGGCAGTGCTTTTCGCAACCTGGCCACCGCCGCACCCGAGCGCGCGGTCGGGCGCGACGTGGCGCCCTGGCTACCCGCTTCGCCCGTGCTGCGTCGGCTGCAGAACGAGATGCAGATGCTGCTCTACACCCACGCCGTCAACGAGGCACGCGCCCAGCGCCGCGCGCTGGCGGTGAACTCGTTCTGGATCAGCGGCAGCGGCGCCCTCGCGGCCGCGCCCGTGGCGCCGGCCGAGCGCCCGCTGGTGCCGCAGACGCTGATGCAGGCCGCACTGCGGCAGGACTGGCCGGCCTGGGGCCGGGCCTGGGAAACACTTGATGCCACGCAAGGCGCCGCCTTGCTGGCCGCCCTGGAACAGGGCAACACCGCGGTACGGCTGACGCTGTGCGGCGAGCGGCAGGCCCAGACCTTTGCCCTTGCGCCACGCAGCCTCCGCTCAAAGTTATCAAGCATTTTCGGGGCCCCGCCCTTGTCGAACATCATGGACAAGCTATGAAAATCGTAGCAAGAGAGATTCCACCGCGCGCCGCCTGGGCGCTGGAACAGGCGGGCGTGCACCCGCTGCTGGCGCGGCTGTTTGCCGCGCGCGGCGTCGCGGCCAAGGACGAACTGGACGACGGCCTGGCGCGCCTGCTGCCGCCCGCCGGCATGAAGGGCACGGCGGAGGCGGCCGTGCTGCTGGCCGATGCCATGGCGCAGAACAAGAGGCTGTGCATCGTGGCCGACTACGACTGCGACGGCGCCACCGCCTGCGCGGTAGCCGTGCGCGGCCTGCGTCTGCTGGGGGCACAGAACGTGAGCTACCTGGTACCGGACCGCGTGGTCGATGGTTATGGCCTGACGCCACCGATCGCGCAGCGCGTCAAGGCCAGCGGTGCCGACGTGCTGATCACGGTGGACAACGGCATTGCCAGCGTGGACGGTGTGCGCGTCGCCCGCGAACTGGGCCTGCAGGTGCTGGTGACGGACCACCACCTGCCAGCGGCAGAATTGCCGCTGGCCGATGTGATCGTGAATCCAAATCAGCCGGGTTGCAGCTTCGAGAGCAAATCGATCGCCGGCGTCGGCGTGATGTTCTACGTGCTGCTGGCGCTGCGCGCTGAATTACGCCAGCGTGGTGTATTCGATGCGGCCAGCCAGCCGAAGCTCGACGCCCTGCTGCCGCTGGTGGCGTTGGGCACCGTGGCCGACGTGGTGAAGCTCGACGCCAACAACCGCCGCCTGGTGGCGCAAGGCCTGAAGCGCGTGCGCGCCGGCGCCCTGCCGCCCGGCATGAGCAGCCTGTTCGAGGTCGCCGGCCGCAAGACGGCAGTGGCCACCACCTTCGACTTCGGTTTCGCCTTGGGCCCGCGCATCAATGCCGCCGGCCGCCTGTCGGACATGACGCTGGGCATCGAATGCCTGCTGAGCGATGACCCGGCGCGCGCCGAGGAGCTGGCGCGCACGCTCGACGGCATCAACCGCGAACGGCGCGAGATCGAGGGCGAGATGCGCGAGCAGGCGTTCGACATTGCCGAGTCGCTGTTCGACGAAGGCGATGAGCCGCCACCCGCCATCTGCGTGTTCGACCCCGACTTCCACGAAGGCGTGGTCGGCATCGTCGCCTCGCGCATCAAGGACAAGCTGCACCGCCCGAGCTTCGTCTTCGCTGCCAGCCAGGCGCCCGGCAAGGAGCACGAGCTCAAGGGCTCGGGCCGCTCGATTCCCGGCTTTCACCTGCGCGACGCACTCGACCTGGTGGCCAAGCGCTACCCCGGCGTGCTGCTGCGCTTCGGCGGCCACGCCATGGCCGCCGGTTGCACCATCGCCGAAGAGCATCTTGATGCCTTCGAACAGGGCCTCAATGAGGTGGCGCAGGAATGGCTCGACGCCGCCACACTGACGCGCCGGCTCGAAACCGATGGCCCGCTGTCACCCGAGTACCGCCGTGCCGACATGGTGGACACGCTGCACCGCGAAGTCTGGGGCCAGGGTTTTGCACCGCCGACCTTCAGCGAGGAAGTGGAAGTGATTTCACAACGGCTGGTGGGCGAGAAGCACCTGGCGCTCAAGCTCAAGCACCAGGGGCAGCCGGTGGACGGCATCTGGTTCGGCCACACCGAGCCGCTGCCGCAGCGCGTGCTACTGGCCTTCCGGCTCGATGCCGACGAGTGGCAGGGCGTGCGCCGGGTGCGCTTCCTGGTCGAAGGCGCCGAGGTCTGAGGCGACCTAGGCCAGCTGCAAGGCGGGCACGCCGGGCGCGGGCAATCCGGCGTAGCCCTCCTGGCTACCCACGTTGAAAATGGCCACCACCTGCGCCAGGCGCTGCGCCTGGTCACGCAAGGCCGCCGCCGCGGCGGCCGATTCTTCCACCAGCGCAGCGTTCTGTTGCGTCATCTGGTCCAGGTTGGCGACGGCGTCGTTCACCAACGCGATGCCGTCGCGCTGTTCCGTCGACGAGACGGTGATTTCGCCGATCAGGTCAGTCACATGCTTCACGCTGGTGACGATTTCGTCCATGGTCTGGCCGGCCTGCTCCACCTGTCTGGAGCCCGATTCGACCGTCTCCACCGACACGCTGATGAGCGCCTTGATCTCCTTGGCGGCCTCGGCCGAGCGCTGGGCCAGGCTGCGCACCTCGGATGCCACCACCGCGAAACCCCGCCCCTGCTCGCCGGCGCGGGCCGCCTCGACCGCGGCGTTGAGCGCCAGGATGTTGGTCTGGAAGGCAATGCCGTCGATGGTGCCGATGATGTCGGCGATCTTGCGCGACGAATCGGTGATGTGCTGCATGCTGTTCACCACCTGTCCCACCACCTCGCCGCCACGGCTGGCCACCTGGGCCGCCGTGGCGGCCAGCTGGTTGGCCTGGCGTGCCGTCTCGGCCGACTGGTTCACCGTGCCGGTCAGCTCCTCCATGCTCGAAGCGGTCTGCTGCAGATTGGAGGCCGTCTGCTCGGTCCGGACCGACAGGTCATGGTTGCCGTTGGCGATCTCGGTCGAGGCGGTGGAGACCGCCTCGACACCACCACGCACCTCCGACACCAGGCCACGCAACTTGTCCACCATCTCCGACAGGACGCGCGTAAGCACGCCGAACTCGTCCTTGCGTTCATCGCTGATCTGTTGCGTCAGATCGCCGGCCGTGATGGCCTGGGCCACGGCCACGGCACGCGTCAGCGGATGCGTGATCGAGCGCACCAGGAGCCGCACCAGGACGATGCTCAGGCCGAACAGCAGCGCAGCGCTGACGAACGCCACCACCTGGACGTTGCCGCGCGCCTGCAGTGCCGACTGCCGGGCCTCGTCACGCTGCTTTTCCTGCAAGGCGACGTACTTGTCGATGGCCGCCAGATACAGCACCACCAGCGGACGGAACTCCTTGTCATGGAACTCCTGCCGCACGGCCGGATAGCCTGAAGCCTTCAGTTCGGCCACCTTGTCGCCCACGCCGCGGACTTTCATGCGCGTGCTGGCCACATGCGCCAGCGCCTCCTTGTCGGCCGGCGTGGCAGCACTCTTGGTGATGCGCTCCTGCACCGGCGTGATGCGGGCCGTCAGCGCGGCCACCCGGGTGTCGAAATCCTGCTGCAGTATTTCGTCGGTCGTGACCAGGCTGGCCATGGACATGGAGACGGCCAGTTCGGCCAGGCCACGCCACGTCACGGCATTGGTGATCGAGTCCTCGTACTTCTGCACCAGCCGTTCGGCCTCATCCGTGACCTGGCGGGTTCGCACCTGCGTCCACAAGGCCACCGCGAACATGAGCAGCAGCAGGCCCAGGATGACGCCCCACAGTTTGTGCGATACGCGCAGGTCATTGAATTTCATTGGCAGCCCTTTCATCTCCGTCTCTGGCCTGTCCCAGACCCCCGCTCGTGCTCTCACAGCGAATCCGTCGGCCGATATGTGTTTATCGGCCATTTTTCATCGTTATCAAAGCCAGGGCTGCCCCCTGCGCGACATCCGGGTAATCCCGGATTTTTGGTAGAAGCGCCCCGAAAGAAACGCGCGCCGGAACGCGGAAAAGATGTGCGCCGAAGCGGCGCTAGATCACCACGATGCGGTTGCGGCCTTCAGCCTTCGCCTTGTAGAGCGCGCGGTCGGCCCGCCCCAGCAGCACGTCGATCTGGGCATCGTCAGGCCGGTTGCTGGCCACGCCGATGCTGACCGTGATCGGCGGCAGTCCGTCGATGGGGTACGCCACCGCCGCACGGATGCGCTCACTCACGACGATGGCCTCCTCCTGCGTGGTTTCGGGCAATAGCACGACGAACTCCTCGCCGCCGAACCGGCCCAGCTTGTCGTGGCTCCGCAACAGCGGCGTGATGCGGACCACAAAATCGACCAGGACGTGGTCGCCCGTCTGGTGGCCATGGGTGTCGTTGACGGCCTTGAAGTGATCGATGTCCAGCATCAGCAGGGCCATGCTGTGCCCGTGACGCCGGCAACGTTCCAGCTCCTGTTCGCCCGCCAGACGCAGCGTACGGCGGGCCAGGGCATTGGTCAGAGAGTCGTGGGAAGCGGAATGCTCGAACACCTCGCGCAGCCGGTCGCCGGCCATGAGAATGAGGCCGACCACCAGTGCGACGGTGAACAAGGCATTCATCACGATGTACAGCGTCTGGACACGGGAAGGATCGAGCAGGTTTTCCCCCGGCAGCGGCAGCCAGGCCGACAGGAAGCGCAGCAACAGCACACTCGTATGGATCACCAGCACTACCACCGTGAAGCGTGTTGAAAATACCTCCTGCCCATGACGCCAGATCAGCAGCGTCAGCATCATCTGCAAATAGGCCCAGAGCAGCGAAACAATCAGGACACGGGCCGTGAAACTGGGGTCGGCCAGGGTATACCAGGCCAGCACAGGAAGCGCCGCGAGGATCAGCCCCATACGCGACAGGTAGGCCGGGGCCAGCCCGAAGAAATGCCGGGTCCCGAAATAAAACATGGCAACGCCCGTCAGCAGCAGGAAGTTGGCCGCAACGACGGACACGACATCGGGAATCTGGCCACGCGTGGAAAACAGCAGGGTCGACACGAAGCTGACCGCCGGGGCAGCCGCCCACCAGCCCAGCCCCCGAATGGACTTGGGATAGCTCAGGCGCAGGAACAGCATCACCACCGACAGCAGCAAACCCATGATGCCGCTCATGAGGATGATGGAGCGCAGATCGAGTCCCATCATGACACCACCGCCTCAGCCAACCGTTTGAAAGAGGCTGCCGTTCTCCAGAATGCCATCATTCAGCCCATCAGGTCCGAGTCACGGCGTGGCGCCCGATCGAGGTGATAGAGGAAGAACAGCAGCAGCACCGTGGCGCCCACCATCCACAGCGGGCCGAACAGCCAGAGCAGCAGCGGCACGGTAAAGTAATAGGCCCGCATGCCGACGCGGTAGAAGATGGCGGCACGGTTGAGCTCGGCCGCCACATGCGCCGGCCGAGTGCAGTCGAGCCGCAGGTCCTTCTGCACGTTGATCTGGTAGCCGATATGGTGGTACAGCCGCATCGACAGGCAAAAGGCAAAGAAAGCAAACAGCAGGTCGAACAGCATGATGAGCAGCTTGAGCAGCCACATTTCCGAGCTGTCCGTCCCCAGCACGTTGAGTACATGCCAGGTGCCGGTCAGCTTGTCGCCCTGGGCACTGAGGGTCAGCACGCCAATGATGAGCAGAATCGCCGTGGAGGCCATGAAGCTCGATGTCATGGTGGAGTTGCGCAGGGTCTGCACGGCCAGGATGTCGCGACCGTCGCGCATCACGCCCTCGACCCAGGCGACGCGCGCGGCGTTCATGCCGTACAGCGCACTGGAGGCCGGGTCGCGCCGGTTGCGCCAGCGCAGATAAAGCTGGTAGATCGCCACGGTCGCCGCACTCAGGGCGAAGCCGGCGAAGTCGTAGATATGGGTCACGATGAAATCAACCATGCGGGCATTGTGCCAGCATGCAAGGCCTAAAATGGCTCCGTGTCATCCATCCTCAACGCCGATCTGCACTGCCATTCCGTTGTCTCCGACGGCACCCTCACACCCGAGGAGTTGGCGACGCGCGCCGCCGCCAACGGCGTCGAGTTGTGGGCGCTGACCGACCACGACGAAATCGGCGGCCAGCACCGCGCGGCCGCAGCGGCGCGGGCGCAGGGCATGAAGTACCTCACCGGCACCGAAATTTCCATTACCTTCGCCGGCCAGACCGTGCACATCGTCGGCCTGGGCTTCGACCCCGACGATGCACGTATGAAACAGGGCCTGTACCAGACGCGCGGCGGACGCGGCCAGCGTGCCATGGACATGTCGGACAGCCTGGCCGCGGTCGGCATCCGCGGTGCCTACGAGGGCGCGCTCAAGTACGCGGGCAACCCCGAGCTGATCTCGCGCACCCACTTCGCCCGCTTCCTGGTGGAAGCCGGTGTCTGCCGCGACACGAATGAAGTGTTCCGCAAATACCTGACCGAGGGCAAGCCCGGCTTCGTGCCGCACCGCTGGGCCACCCTGCGCGATGCCGTGAGCTGGATCACGGATGCCGGCGGCACGGCGGTGATCGCCCACCCGGCACGTTACAGCTTCAGCGCCAACGAGGAGTACGCCCTGTTCAGTGAATTCAAAGCCCATGGCGGCCAGGCGGTGGAGGTGGTGACCGGCAGCCACACGGCGGCCGAGTACGTCAGATATGCCGACATGGCGCGCGAGTTCGGGCTGGCGGCCTCGCGCGGCAGTGACTTCCACAGTCCCGATGAATCGCGCACCGACCTGGGCGCCCTGCCCTACCTGCCCGGCGGCCTGACCCCGGTCTGGGAGTTGCTGGCGGGACGGATCCAGTGAGTCGCCACCGAACCGCCCCCAAGGCGACGGCAGCCCCATCATGGGGCCGTGGCCCCACGCCGTTGGCAGGCGCGGGAGGAATTTGATGCGGCAGCACAACCTGGCCGGCATGCTGCTGGCGCTTACGGCACTGGCCTGCTTTGCCACGCTGGACACCACGACCAAGTACATCACGCTCAGCGTGCCGCTGCTGCTGGCGCTGTGGTTCCGTTACGCCTTCCAGGCCGTGGCCACCACCGTCGTGATGCTGCCGCAGCGCGGCCGTGCCTTGCTGCACACGCAACGCCTGTTCCTGCAGTGCCTGCGCGGCGCCCTGCTCTTCGTCACCAGCCTGTTCACCTTTCTCAGTGTCAAGTACATGCCGGTGGGCGAGTTCACCGCCATTGCCATGATCACGCCGCTGGTCGTGACCCTGCTGGCGGCCACGCTGCTGGGGGAGCGGGTGTCCCGGCTGCGCTGGGGACTGGTGGCCGGCGGTTTTGCCGGCACGCTGTTCATCATCCGGCCCGGTGGCGGCCTGTTCGACTGGACCATGCTGCTGCCGCTGGTGCAGGTGGCCGCCTATTCGGCCTTCCAGATCCTGACCAGCAAGCTGGTGAAGACAGAAGACGCCGTGACCATGCACTTCTACACCGGCTGGGTCGGCACCTTGTTGGCCTCGCTGGCGCTGCCCTTTGTCTGGGCGCTGCCGCAAACGGCGGGCCAGTGGGCCGGCCTGCTGCTCATGGGCGCCATGGGGACGGTCGGCCACTTCCTGCTGATCCTGGCCTACCGCCGCACCTCGGCGGCCACCCTGACGCCGCTGCTGTACGCCCAGATCGCCTTTGCCATGCTGGGTGGCTGGCTGGTCTTCTCCCATGTGCCCGATGGCTGGGCCCTGCTGGGCATGACCATGATCGCCTTCTGCGGTGCCGCCAGCGCCTGGCTGGCCGTGCGCGAGAGCCGCTTACAGTTGGAGCCGATGGAGGTCTGACCTCAATCCGGCAGTTGACCGCGCATGGCACACTGACAAGTCACATGATGTCTGACATTTCTGGTTTCCCCCGGCCACACCCTCCAGGTGAAGGCGCCATGCGTCCGACTGGGGCACCCTGGCGTGCGCTGGCGGCATTGCTCCGCCTTGCTGGCCAGCGCCAGCGGCGTTGTCGCGTCTTGCCAGCCCACCCCATGACGCCCCACTCAGACGCATTCAACTACCGGATTTAGATCCATGGCCCAGTATTTCGAAGTTCACCCCGACAACCCGCAGTTGCGCCTGCTCAAGCAGGCCGCCGCCTTGCTGGAAAAAGGCGGCGTGCTGGCAGTGCCCACCGACTCGAGCTATGCGCTGGTCTGCCACCTCGACGACAAGGCCGCCGCCGACCGGCTGCGCAGCATCCGCGGTGTGGACGACAAGCACCACCTGACCCTGCTGTGCCGCGACCTGAGCGAACTGGCCAATTACGCACGCGTCGACAACCGGCAGTACCGCCTGCTCAAGGCCGCCACACCGGGCCCCTACACCTTCATCCTGGAAGCCACCAAGGAGGTGCCCAGGCGTCTGAGCCATCCCGCGCGCAAGACCATCGGCCTGCGCGTGCCGGAACATTCCGTGCTGCACGAACTGCTGGCGCTGCACAGCGAACCTCTGCTGGCGACCACCCTGATTGCGGCCGGGGAGACCGATCCGCTCAACGACGCACACGACATTCGCGAGCGCTACGAACACCAGATCGCCGCCGTGATCGACGCCGGCGCCTGCGCGCACGAACCCACGACGGTCGTCGATCTCACCGGCAGCGAACCGGTGGTTCTGCGCCAGGGCCGCGGCGACCCCGCTGTCCTGGGCCTGTGAGCCGCGCCAGCCCCCTTCCATCACTCTGAGACAATTGCGCCCGTGGATATCACCCAGCTGATTCAAACCGTTCTCATCTACGCCCTGCCGGTGCTGTTTGCCATCACCGTGCACGAGGCCGCCCACGGCTATGCGGCGCGGCGCTTCGGCGACAACACCGCCTGGATGATGGGGCGCGTCACACTCAACCCGCTCAAGCACATCGATCCGGTCGGCACCATCCTGATGCCCTTGATGCTGTACTTCGCGACCTCGGGCGCCTTCCTGTTCGGCTACGCCAAACCGGTGCCGGTGCGCTTCGACCGTCTGCGCCACCCCAAGCGCGACATGGTCTGGGTCGCCCTGGCCGGCCCGGGCGCCAACCTGCTGCAAGCGCTGCTGTGGGGCATCCTGATGTATGTGCTGATCGGGCTGGAGCTGAACGAACGCTTCTTCCTCGAGATGTGCCGGGCCGGGGTCCTGGTCAACGTGGTGATGTTCGCCTTCAACCTGTTTCCGCTGCCGCCACTCGATGGCGGCCGCATCCTGGTCGGGCTGCTGCCCTGGCGCCAGGCTGCGTTTGTGGCGCGTATCGAGCCCTGGGGCTTTTTCATCGTCATGGCGCTGGTGATTCTGGGCGTGGTCAGCACGCTGTGGATGCAGCCGGTCATGGCCTTGACCTATAACCTGCTCGATCTGCTGCTCATGCCCTTGTCGTTCCTGATCCGTTAAAGCCTCCTTTACCTCCGTTTCGCCATGAGTCCCATCCGCGTTCTGACCGGCATCACCACTTCGGGCACGCCCCACCTGGGCAACTACGTCGGCGCCATCCGGCCCGCCATCGCGGCCAGCCGCACCAGCGGCGTGGAGAGCTTCTACTTTCTGGCCGACTACCACGCCCTGATCAAGATCGATGAGCCGGCGCGCATCCAGCGCTCCACGCTGGAGATCGCCGCCACCTGGATCGCTGCCGGACTCGACCCCGAGCGCGTCACGTTCTACCGCCAGTCCGACATCCCGGAAATCCCTGAGCTCACCTGGTTCCTGACCTGCGTCTGCGGCAAGGGCCTGCTCAACCGCGCGCACGCCTACAAGGCGGCAGTGGACAAGAACAACGCCGCGCAGGTGGACCCCGATGCCGATGTGACGGCCGGCCTCTTCATGTACCCGGTGCTGATGGCGGCCGACATCCTGATGTTCAACGCCCATCGCGTGCCGGTCGGGCGCGACCAGATCCAGCACATCGAGATGGCGCGCGACATGGCCGCCAGCTTCAACCACCGCTATGGCGAGCACTTCGTGCTGCCCGAGGCGGACATCGAGGAAACCGTGGCCACGCTGCCCGGCCTGGATGGCCGCAAGATGAGCAAGAGCTACGACAACACCATTCCGCTGTTTGCCCCGCGCGAACAGTTGAAGAAGCTGATTGCCGGCATCAAGACCGACTCGCGCGCCCCGGGTGAGCCCAAGGAGACCGAGGGTTCGGCCCTGTTCCAGATCTACCAGGCCTTCGCCACGCCGGACGAGACCGCCGCCCTGCGCCAAGCTTATGCCGACGGCATTGGCTGGGCCGAAGCCAAGCAGGTGCTGTTCGAGCGCATCGACCACGAGATCGCACCCACGCGTGAAACCTACGAGGCGCTGATGCGCCACCCCGAACGCCTGGAAGACCTGCTGCGGGCCGGCGCTGCCAAGGCGCGTGCCATCGCCACGCCTTTCACCGCCAAAGTGCGCCATGCCGTGGGCCTGCGCGACCTTCGCGCCCAAGGCGGAGAGAAGCAAACCAAGGCTGCCAAGGCGGCGCTGCCGAGCTTCAAGCAGTACCGCGAAAGCGACGGCCAGTTCTATTTCAAATTTGTGGATGCCCAGGGCAAGCTGCTGCTGCAAAGCGCCGGCTATGCCAGCCCCAAGGATGCCGGGCAGGCCATCCGCGCCTTACAGCAGGACGACGCGACACTGGCTCAATTCGCGCCCGTTGGCGGCGTCAGCCAACCAGAGGTAGCGAAAGCCCTGCACCAACTGCGGGACGCCGCCTGAGCGCTGCTACAATACGCACACCACAAACCCGGAGAGGTGGCAGAGTGGTCGAATGTACCTGACTCGAAATCAGGCGTAGGGGCGACCCTACCGTGGGTTCGAATCCCACCCTCTCCGCCAGATACGACAAACCCCGCCTCGTGCGGGGTTTTGTTTGGGGGCATTCATGTGTCCGTCGCCGCCAACCCATCCCGAATTCTGGGGATGTCCAAGCGTGTCGATTTCAGCTAGATTCGGCCTTTCCTGCTAAAACGAGAACGAGGCGCACATGAAGACCCCCATTGTGAATTGGTCCGTTGCCACCGTTGCGCTGGCGACCGCCTTGATGTTCGTCGGAGCCTCCAGTCATGCGCAAGCTGGCCCGCCCGATGTGGACGTCACCCAGATCAAGCCGCCGCCGCGCGACGTGAAGGACATCCTGCGCGTGCTGGAAAGCAGCAAGATCGACCCCACGGAAATCGAGCGGGCGCGCCAGATCATCGCCCAGCCGGCCCCAGCGGCAGATGCCGGCACTAAAGCGCTGAACGAGTACTACTACAGGCGTTCGCTGGCCCACCAGAAGCTGGGCAAGATCCGCGAAGCGGTGAGCGACATGCGGCTGGCGGCACTGGACCATCATCTGGACAACCCGCAATTCGAAATGCGTGACCTGATCGACCTGGCCGTACTGGAGAATTTCGCCGGCAACAACCAGCAGGCGCTCCAGGCACTGGAAAAGGCCAAAGCCATGGCCGAGCGCATGCGGCAGGGCGGACTCATCCTGACCGTCAACCGCCTGCTGGTCGCCAACTACACGACAGTCGGCAATTTCGAGAAGGCGCGCGCCATCCTGCTGGACGCCGACGCCCTGATGGTCACCCTGCGGCGCAGCCCACGGCTCACCGACTATGTCGCCTACTGGGAAGCCAACCTCGAGAGCACGCGCGGCATCTTCTACTGGCAACAGGGCCAGTGGGTGGAAAGCGAACGCTCCCTGCGCAAGGCTCTGCGCCTGCTGCAGCAGAACTACCAGACTGCCAAGAACAACCCCCAAAAGGTCGATGACCTCGCGAACAACGGGCGCACGCTATCGGACGCCACCAGCAACGTGCGCATCTACATGTCGCAGATGATCTTCCGCAACATGAATCTGGCGGACGTGCTGCTGCAGCAGCGCAAGCTGATCGATGCGGAGTACTACGCCCGCGAGGCGCTGACCCAGGCACTCGACACCTATGGCCGCAATTCCACCGACGTCGGCAAGGCACTGGCCATGCTGTCGAAAGTGATTTCCGAACAGGGGCGCTTTGCCGAGGCCGTGGTCCTGGCGCGCGCGTCGCTGGCCACCAATACCGAAAGCGGCATCACCGACGACTCGCGCGTCATGGCCATGGCGCGCAAGTTCTACGCCACGGCCCTGGTCGCCGACGGCCAGTTCCAGGAGGCGGACAAGGTCTTCCGCGAGATGATGGCCGGCGTACGCAAAGACCCGGAACTGGAAAAGACCTTCCGCCCCGATGACCTGGACTGGGTACTGGCCATGCAGAAGATCGGCAAGGCGGGCGAAGCCGAGACCATGTCGGCCCGCATGCTCAAGAGCACCGAAGCCCGCTCCGGCAAGGGTGCGCCACGCACCGCCCTCGTCGCTGCCTTCCATGCCGTGTCACTGCAGCACCAGAGCAAGTTCAAGGAGGCCCAGTCCGTCTACAAGGAGGCCGTGCCGATCCTGGTGGACCAGACGCGCAACGATGCCGAGAATGACACGGCGAGCACCAAGCAACAGCAGCGCACCACCTACCTGTACGAGAACTACCTGTCCCTGCTGGCGCAGGTGGCCAAGACCGACCCTGCCCAAGCGCAGTCAGCCGCAGCCGAGGCGTTCCGCGTCGCCGACCTGGCCAAGAGCAGCGGCGTGCAGCGGGCCCTCACGGCCAGCGCCGCACGCGCCAACATCAAGGACCCGCAGCTGGCGCAACTGGCGCGCAAGGAGCAGGACCTGCAACGCCGCGTCAATTCGCTGTCCGAGCTGCTGACCGGCCTGTTGGCCGCTCCGCCGGAACAGCAGTTGCCCTCCGTCCAGGCCAGGATCCGGCAGGACATTGCCAGCTTCAAGACCGAGCGCGAAGGCCTGAAAAAGGAAATTGAACGCAAATACCCGGACTACGCCGAGATGGTCGAACCGAAACCGGCAACGGTGGAACGCACGCGCGCCCTCTTGCGCGCCGACGAGGTGCTGGTGTCCTGGTATTTCGCCGAGAAGGAGGCCTATGTCTGGGCCATCAGCAAGAGCAGCATTCCGCTGTTCAAGGCGGTGGCGCTCGGCCGCAGCGAGATGGCCCGGCAGGTCGGCCATCTGCGCAAGGCGCTCGACCCCGGCGTGGCGACGATCGACGAAATCCCGCCGTTCGATGTGAAGGCCGCCTTCCAGCTCTACCAGCAGATTCTGGCGCCGGTGCATGAAGGCCTCAAGGGCAAGAAGGTACTGCTGGTCGTCCCCCATGCCGAACTCGGGCAGCTGCCGCTGTCGGTGCTGGTGACGCAGGACACGCCGCTGGCGGACAAGCAAGGCACGCCGTTCGCCGGCTACCGGGCCTTGCCCTGGCTGGTGCGCGACATCGCCATCGCCCAGCTCCCCTCGGTAACGGCCCTGACGGCGCTGCGCAACACGCCGCCGGGCAACCCCAACCGCAAGAGCTTCATCGGCTTCGGCGACCCCTTCTTCAGCGCCGAGCAGTACCGCAGCGCCGAAAAGGCGCAGGCCGTCAGATCGACGCAGTTGGCCACGCGCGGCCTGCCCCTGCGCCTGCGCAGCGCCCCCAAGACGGCCGGAATCAGTTCCGCCGAGCTGGGCCTGCTGCCGCGGCTGCCCGATACCAAGGAAGAAATCCTCGAAATCGCCAAAGTTTTGTCGGCAGCACCATCGGATGTCTACCTAAACCGGCAGGCCAGCGTTAAGGCTGTCATGGAAGCCGATCTGTCCAACCGCAAAGTGGTGATGTTCGCCACCCATGGCCTGGTGCCGGGTGAACTGGATGGTCTGGGCCAACCGGCCCTGGCCCTGACCTCCCCCGATGTGACCGGCGACAAGGACGACGGCCTGCTGACCATGGACAAGGTGCTGACCCTCAAGCTGGACGCCGACTGGGTGGTGCTGTCAGCCTGCAATACGGCTTCGGGCGAGGGCTCCGGGTCGGAAGCGGTTTCCGGCCTGGGCCGCGCTTTCTTCTTTGCCGGTGCCAAGGCACTGCTGGTCTCGAACTGGCCCGTCGATTCCGTGGCGGCACGCCTGCTGATGACAGATTTGTTCCGGCGTCAACAGACCGGCGACAAAGCACCCGACAAGTCCAACGCCTTGCGCCAAGCCATGCTGCAGTTGATGGATCACGGCGGCATGAGCGATGGCAAGACAATGAAGTATTCTTATGCCCATCCCCTTTTCTGGGCGCCTTTCATGGTGGTCGGCGACTAGCCCCCTGCATCTGACGCAGGGGTTGCTGGACACGATCTTTTTTGCAATGTCAAATGACACGGAGGTAAACATGATGCGTTCTGCCCTGGCTTCTGCGCTTCTGGTGGGTTTGCTGGCACACGGTGCGGCTCAGGCGGCCCCGTTGATCACGGCCAAAGAGGCCTCCTTGCCTCCCGCCGCCGGCACGCTCGCCACGCGCGGCATCTCGCGCGGCCCCGCCATCAAGGTGGTTTCGCCCGAGCCCGATGCTGCGGTCAAGTCGCCGTTCAACCTCAAGCTCAACTTCGAGGCCCGCGGCGGCGAGAAGATCGATCCGGCCACGGTCAAAGTGGTCTACATGAAGTCGCCTTTTGTCGACCTCACCTCACGCCTGCAACCGTCCATCACTCCGACCGGCATCGACTTCCAGCAGGCCGAAGTGCCCCCGGGCGAGCACACCCTGCGCGTCACCGTCAAGGACAGTGCCGGCCGTGAGACCAACAGCACCATGACCATCGTCGTCAACAAATAATGAAGTGTCCCTATTGCCTGAGCGAGATCGAGGACGAGGCACTGGTCTGCAAGATCTGCACCAAGGACCTGTACCTGTTCAAGCCGCTGCTGGCAAAGGTCGCCGCGCTGGAGGGGCAACTCTCCGGCCAGAGTGAACGCGAGGGCCTTGAGGCCCGGATCAGGACACTGGAGGCGCAGCTCGAACAGGCGCTGCAGCAGTTGCACGCCCCCCGGACGGGCCCGCTGGGCTTCATGCTCAACCTGGCGGGGTTCATCCTGCTGCCGTTGGGGCTGCTGCTGCTGTCGCACTGGCTGATCATCATCGTCCTCGACACCAACCTGCTCTACCTGCGCGTCATCTCGATGGCGCTGCCACTGCCCTTCGGCCTGGCCCTCTTCCTGCGGCGCCGGCGTGCCGTGCTACCCTGGTTTGCCGGCACGGTGTTCCTGGCCATTGCCTCGGTCATCGGCATGAGCTGGATCACCAGCCTGGTGGACAACACGCCGGTGCTGCCGCAGAACGCCTTCGAGTGGCGCGAGTACCTGGAGTACGCCGCCAGCATCTCCTTCAGCTTCCTGACCGGCATGCTGCTGGGCGGCATCCTCTACGCGCGTCGGCACCGCCAGGCCAGGACGCACGACTCGCTGCTCAAGTCGATCCTCTCCCGTCTGGCGGGGGGCAACCTGACGCCGCAACAGCTCGGCGCCCTGATCAAGAAACTGGAAGAATACGGAGGCTCTCTGGTCGCCGTGGGCACCACGGCCGTATCGATCTACACCGGTCTCAAGGGTGTTTTAGGAAGCTGAGACACCACACAGCCGACGGCCGCCGTTCCCTCATGGCTCAGGTAGCCCGAAACCGCATCCGGTCCCATCCAGCGGATGGATCTCAACGCTTCGAAACTTGAATTTTCATGCTCTCCACCCAGGACAAAACCCGCATTGACGACACGCGCATCGCGTGTGTGCGCCCCCTCATGACCCCCGCCTTGCTCGAAGAGCAGCTGCCCGCCACCGAACAGCAACTGGCCCTGGTGGAGGGCTCGCGGCGGGACATCTCGGCCGTCTTGCACGGCCAGGACGACCGGCTGGTGGTGGTCGTGGGCCCCTGCTCCATCCATGACCATGACCAGGCGCTTGAGTACGCCCGCCTACTCAAACAGGAGGCCGACAAGCACGCGCAGGACCTGCTGCTGGTGATGCGCGTGTATTTCGAGAAACCGCGTACCACGGTCGGCTGGAAGGGCTACATCAACGATCCCCACCTCGATGGCAGCTTTGCCATGAACGAGGGGCTGGAAATGGCGCGCAAGCTGCTGCTCGACATTGTCGACCTGGGTCTGCCGGTGGGCACCGAGTTCCTGGACCTGCTGAGCCCGCAGTTCATCAGTGATCTGGTGAGCTGGGGCGCCATTGGGGCACGCACCACGGAAAGCCAGAGCCACCGTCAGCTCGCCAGTGGCCTGTCCTGTCCGGTCGGCTTCAAGAATGGCACCGACGGCGGCGTGAAGGTGGCGGCCGATGCCATGGTGGCATCGCGTGCGCCGCATGCTTTCATGGGCATGACCAAGATGGGCCAGGCTGCCATCTTCGAGACCCGCGGCAACCAGGACGTGCACATCATCCTGCGTGGCGGCAAGATGCCCAACTACGCAGCCGCCGATGTCGAGGCCGCCTGCCAGGTATTGCAAGCCTCCGGCCTGCCGCCGCGGGTGATGATCGACGTTTCGCATGCCAACAGCAGCAAGCAGTACCAGCGGCAGATCGAGGTGGCCCGGGACGTTGCGGCCCAGATCAGCGCGGGCGACCGTCGCATCATCGGCCTGATGATCGAGAGCCACCTGCACGAAGGCCGGCAGGACCTCGTTCCGGGGCAAGCGCTGACGCATGGCGTCTCCATCACCGACGCCTGCATCAGCTTCGAGCAGACCGTGCCGGTGCTGGATGCTCTGGCACACGCCGTCCGTCAGCGTCGGCAAGCTTGAGCCACAGCTGCTTCCAGGCCGGCAGGTTCAACGCCAGGTCTGCTTCAGCTGCTTCAGGTCCGCCACGATCTCGGCCGAGTGACGTGAGGTGCTGACCGACAGATACACCTTGGCGATGCAGCCCTGCGGGTCGATGAGGAAGGTGTAGCGCTTGGCGAACTTGAACAACTTCCAGTCCGAGATGGCGCCATAACGCTGTGCCACCTCGCCCTGCGTATCAGCCAGCAACGGGAACGGGAGCTTGTACTTCTGGGCAAAGGCCGCGTGCGAGGCGCTGTCGTCCACGCTGATGCCCACCACCTCGGCGCCGAGCGCGGTGAGCTGCTCCCAGTCGTCGCGGAAGGTGCAGGCCTCTTCGGTGCAGCCGGGCGTGTCGTTCTTGGGGTAGAAATAAAGCACCAGCCACTTGCCGCGCCAGTCAGCCAGGCGGCGCGGCTTGCCACTCTGGTCCGGCAGGGTGAAGTCCGGCGCGGGCTGGCCCATGGCCGGCACGGCTGCGGCAGCCGCCGCGCCTGCGCCACCCAAAGGCAACAGCAGGCACAGGGCGCGCCGCAGGCGAGAGATCATGGCCGCAGTTCCTTGCACCCGCCCATATAGGGCTGAAGCACGGCCGGAACTTCCACGCTACCGTCGGCGCGTTGGTAGTCCTGGTTTCGACCCGCCACGCTTAACTTTCGCTTCGCGAAAGTGAGCCTGCACTCAGACAAGGAGCTCATGTCGGCGCAAGCTCCGACACTCCGCCCATGTATGGGCGGAGGACATCCGGAACCTCGACGGTTCCATCCGCGCGCTGATAGTTTTCCAGCACCGCCACCAGCGTGCGGCCCACGGCAAGACCCGAGCCGTTGAGGGTGTGCACCAGCTCGTTCTTGCCCTGGGCGTTCTTGAAGCGGGCCTGCAGGCGGCGCGCCTGGAAGGCCTCGCAGTTGGAGACCGAGCTGATTTCGCGGTAGGTGTTCTGCGCCGGCAGCCAGACTTCCAGGTCATAGGTCTTGGCGGCGCCGAAGCCCATGTCACCGGTGCACAGCGACATCACGCGATACGGCAGGCCGAGCTTCTTAAGAATGGCCTCGGCATGGCGCGTCATCTCTTCCAGCGCCTCATAGCTCCTCTCGGGGTGCACGATCTGCACCATCTCGACCTTGTCGAACTGGTGCTGGCGGATCATGCCGCGCGTGTCGCG
>JASJPI010000022.1:0-92813 GCA_031426755.1 Curvibacter sp. | reverse complement strand
ATACACCCGCTGAGATGTTCAGCGAATGTGTTGCACTGACCGGTTGAATCCGCCGTCGATAGCAGTCATCCCTAAACATCATTCCCGCGGCCGTACCCCCTCAAACGCATCCTGAAACAGCTGCCGAATGGCCGCGCGCTCCAACGGCCGGGGGTTGGGGTACTGGTTCTGCAAGGCAATGTCGCAAGCCTTGTCCAGGTCGGCCTCTTTCATCCCAATATCCTTCAGCGCCACCGGCGCACCGTTGTTTTTCGCCAGGTCGTACACCGCTTGCGCCGCACTGGCACCGCCGAGTGCGCGCGCGATGCGCTGCATGGCCTGCGGCGCTTCTTTGGCGTTGTAGGCCAGCGCGTGCGGCAGCACGATGGTGTGCGTCTCCGCATGGGAGAGGTTGAAGCTGCCGCCCAGGGTGTGGCACAGCTTGTGGTGCAGCGCCATGCCGACGTGGCCGAGCACGGTACCGCAGAGCCAGGCGCCGTAGAGCGCGTCTGACCGGGCCGCCATGTTGCTTGCTTCTTTTTTGATAGCAGGCAGCGCACGACCGATGGCGGCGATGCCCTCTTCGGCCATCAAGTCCATGATGGGGTTGCTGTCCACCGCGTACAGACCTTCGGCGGCGTGGGCAATGGCGTTGATGCCGCTGGTGACGCTCAAACCCACCGGCAAACTCAAGGTGAGTTCGGGGTCGTAGATCACGGTGCGCGGCAGCACGCGCAGGTCGCGCCCGGTTTTCTTCAGCCCGGCTTCGGTGATGCCGTAGATCGGCGTCATCTCCGAGCCGGCGTAGGTGGTGGGGATGGCGAGGATGGGCAGGCCGGAGTCGAGCGCAATGGCCTTGCCCAGGCCGGTGGTGGAGCCGCCGCCGATGGCCACGGCGCAGTCGGCGCCCAGCTTCTTTGCCAGTTCGCGCGCTTCGCGTGCGGTCTCGATCGGCACGTGCATGACGGCGCGGTCGAACACACCCGCCGCGCGCGGGCCCAGCAGCGTGGCCACCATCTCGGCCGAGGCGCGCTGCTCGGGGGTGGAGAGCACCAGCGCTTTTTTCGCTCCCAGCGCATCGATTTCTTTCGCCAGTTGCGAGAGCGACCCGGCGCCGAAGACGACGCGGGCGGGCTGGGCGGTATAGACAAAGTTTTTCACGAAACACTCCGAGAGAAATCAGCGCAGCAGCTTACAGCTTGTCAGGGATGCCGGCACCGCGCTCCACCACCTTGATGATGGCGGCGTAATCATCCAGCGCATTACCCTGCACCACGGCGGCACACATGAGCTGGTGCGTCATGGCAGTCTGCATCAGCGGCACGTTGTTGGCTTCGCCGGCGCTGAGGATGAGGTCCAGGTCCTTGATCATCTGCTCCACGGTGAAGGTGGGCGTGAAGTCGCGCTCGCTCAACTGCACCGCCTTGGCCTTGACGATGGGCGAGGCCACCGCGCTGGCGGTGAGCACCTGCCACATGTCGCGCCAGGCCAGGCCACCCTTGCGCCCGAGCGTCAGCGCCTCGGCCAGCATGGCGCTGGTCTGCGCGATCATGAGGTTGACCACCAGCTTCATCAGGCGCGCCTGTTCGGCCTCGCCCAGGTAGAACTGGTTGGGGCCCAGGGTGCGCAGCAAGGGCAGCACGGTGTTGTACGCGGCGCGCGGGCCGGAGGCCATGACGGTGAGCTGCGCGGCCTCGGCCATCTTGTTGTTGCCGGAGACGGTGCAACGCAGGTAGAGCACGCCCTTGGCCGCCAGTGCCTGCGCCGCCTCGGCCGAGGCCTGCAGCGAGACGGTGCTGGTGTCCACATAGATGGCGCCAACGTGGGCATGAGCCGCCACCTGCGCTGCCACGGCCAGCAGGGCCGCGTCGTTGGGCAGGGAAGACAGCACCACCTCGGCCGCGGCCATGGCTGCCGCCGGGCTGGTGCTCACGGCCAGCCCCTGGGCGCGCGCCAGCTGGCAGCGTTCCATGCTGGGGTCGCTCACCGTCACGCTGTGGCCGGCGGCGGCCAGGTGGCGCGCCATGGGCAAGCCCATCTTGCCGACGCCGATGAAATGGACTTTCACTTTATTGCGCCTTCAGGTTGGCGGCCTTGACGATGCGGGCGGCCACGTCCATCTCGGTCTTGATGTAGGCGTTGAAGGCGTCCGGGCTCATGGTGAAGGGGTCGGCGCCGAGCTTGGCCATGCGTTCCTTCAGTTCGGGCGTGGCCAGCGCCTTGAGCGCTTCGTCGTGCAGCTTCTTCACCACCGCGGCCGGCGTGCCGCTGGGCACGATCATGCCGACCCACAGCGTGTAGTCGGAGTCGGGCAGGCCGGCCTCGATGCTGGTGGGCACCTGCGGCAGGTTGGAGGCGCGGGTCTTGGTGCTGACCGACAGCGCCAGCAGCCGGCCGTCGCGGATGAGCGGCAGGGCCGAGGCCAGCGGCGCAAAGAACCAGTCGTTGGCGCCGCCGATGACGTTGGTCATGGCGTCGGGCGTGCCCTTGTACGGCACGTGCAGCGCGTCGATGCCGGCCTGCAGGCGGAAGATCTCGGCGTTGAGGTGGGTGCCGCTGCCGATGCCGGCCGAGGCGTAGTTGAAGGTGCCGGGCTTGGCCTTGGCGGCGGTTATCAGCTCGGCCTGCGTCTTCCAGCCTTTGCTGGGGTTGACCACCAGCACATTGGGAATGGCCGCCAGCGTGGTGACGCCGGTGAGGTCTTTCAGCGTGTCGTAGCCCAGGTTGGGATAGAGCGAAGGGTTGAGCGCATGGCCGGAGGAGTGGATGAGCACGGTGTAGCCGTCGGGCTCGCTCTTGGCCACCTGCGCGGTGGCAATGGTGCCGCCGGCGCCGAGCTTGTTGTCAACCAGGATGGTCTGGCCCAGGCTCTTGCCCATGGCCTCGCCCACGGTGCGGGCCACGATGTCGGTGGCGCTGCCGGCACTGAAGGGCACAACGAACTTGATGGGCTTGGCCGGGTAGCCCTGGGCCAGCACGCTGCCGGCCAGCAGCAGCGCAGCGGCCGCGATGGATAAACGCTTCATGCTTGTCTCCTCGTATTTTTAGAACAAAACACCATGCAGCCCTTACGCTGATTGCGCGAGCCGCTATTCTTTTGATAGTCCCAACGCCGTCGTGATCTTGCGGCCCGAGGCCTGCAGGGCGGCCAGCTTCGGTGCCAGCTCGACATCGAGCAGCCGGCCGTGGCGCTTTTTCCAGCGCCCGGCCACCATCACGCTGTCGATGTTGGCCAGCGTGGTCTGCATCACCACCGTGCTCACCGGGTCGTGCACCGGCTGCATGTTCAGGTCATCGGCGCGGATCAGCACCAGGTCGGCCTGCTTGCCCGGTGCCAGCGTGCCGATACGGTCGAGCTGGCCCAGCATGCGCGCGCCTTCCACCGTCACCCAGCTCAGCGCTTCGCGCGTGGTGATGGTGGAGGTGGGTGGGATGCTGCCGTGCGCTTCGCGGTAGGCCGCGTTGTCCAGGCTGCGCTGCATGCCCAGGGCCACGCGCGCCTGCGTCAGCATGTCGCCGCTGAGCACGCTTTCCAGGTCGACACCGAGCGAGGGCGCCTTGCCGAATGCGCGCAGCCGGCCGGTGATGGGGTGGCCGTGGCCCTGCGTCATTTCGTTTTCCGCCGCCGCGGAGAAACTCATGCCGAGGCCGCAAAAACGCTGCAGCTGGGCGTCTCTCAGTGCATGGCCGTGCACGATGTTGATCGGCGGCCCCAGCAGGCCAGCGGCTTCGAGCTGCTGCCAGCCGTCGGGCGTGCGCGCCGGGCCGCCGCCCTGGTGCAGCGAGCCGAGGATGCCGAGCTCCTTCACCATGCGGAAGTCGTGCAGCGCCACGTCGAGCGTGGAATAGTGCGGCCCGAGCACGGCGGCGTGCACGCTCAACAGCGGGTTACCTTGATGGGCCTTGAGCAGGCGCTCGACCTCGGCCCGCGGGTGCGGCACTTCCCAGAACGGACGCTCGCCCGGTTTCGGGTCGGGCTTGGGCGTGCCGTGAAAGAAGGCGGCGCGGATGCCGGATTCAAGCAGGCCTTGAATGGCGGCGTCGTTGTGCTGCGGCGTGCGGTTGTTGTGGCACCAGTCCACCAGTGTGGTGCTGCCGCAGTTGAGCTGGTTGAGCGCACCGACCAGGGTGGCGATGTAGAGGTCGTCCGGCTCGAACACGGTGGCCAGGCCCGCGTGCATCTTCTGGAAGTACTCCAGCAGCGTCCAGTTGGCCGCCAGGCCACGCAGCGCGGTCTGCCAGGTGTGCATGTGCGCATTGACAAGGCCGGGGATGACGATGCAGCCGCTTGCGTTCACCACGTTGGCATCGTCCACGTGGAGGGTAGGCGCGATCTCGGTGATGGTGTCGCCCGTGACCAGCACGTCACCGCGCGGCAGGTCGCCCTGCGCGTCCATGGTGATGACGGTGGCGCCACGGATCAGGGTGCGCATGGACTGTGCCTCCTTACGACAGACCGTCGCTCATGGGCACGTTGTCGGGCGTGAGTTCGATGCCGGCGTCCTTGGCGGTTTCCAGTAGCAGCACGGCGAAGTCGATGTGGTCCAGGCCGTGGCCAACCATGCGCGCGATCGACTCGCGTGTGGCCGCAGCCGCTGGCATGGGCACACCGTGCGCCTTGGCGGCGTTCATGCCGAGGTCCATGTCTTTCAACAGCAGCTTCGGGGTGAAGGTGACCTGATCGAAGGTCAGATTGGTCAGCATGGGCGTCTTGTACTTGGTATACATGGAGCCCAGCACCGAGTCGTTGATGCTTTCCAGGAAGATGTGGCGCGGAATGCCGGCCTTCTCGGCCAGCACGGTGATCTCGCACAGGTTCTGGATGATGACGCCGAACATGGTGTTGTGCGCGATCTTCCAGATGCGGGCCAGCTCGCCCTCACCCACCCACATGACCTTGCGCGCCATGGCCTGCAGGTAGGGCTCCACCAGGTCGTACAGCGCTTTGGGGCCGGAGGCCACCTGCAGCAGCTTGCCGGCCTTGGCCACCTTGGCGTTGCCGGACACCGGCGAGCACAGGTAGGCCACGCCCAGGCTTTCCAGTTGTTCACGGATCTCGGCCGAACCTTCCTGCGAGATGGAGGAGCTGTCCACCACCACCTGCGGTTTCTTCGCGCCGGTGACCAGGCCGCCGGGGCCGAACAGCACTTCCTTCAGGTCGTCGGTGGTGGAGACCATGGTGAACACCACCTCGCAGCTGGCGAGGTCGATCTTGGCCTTCTCGATCACGGCGCCGTACTCGGCCAGGTGCACGGCCTTGGCGGCGGTGCGGTTCCAGACGTGCACGGCGTGGCCGGCTTTCAGCAGCTTGGTGACCATGGCTTCGCCCATGCGGCCCAGGCCGATCCAGCCTATCTTCTTGCTCATCGCTTGTGTCTCCTCGGTCGTGTACTTGTTCTGCAGCGCTCCGCAGTGTTGGGCAAAGCGGCAGCCGGTACAAGCGGGCCACGGAAAATCAGTTTTCCGGTGACTGAAAAAAAGATGGTGGCAAAGGCACAATCCGGACATGGACAACATCAGCACCTGGGGCGTCTGGCTGCGCCACGCCCTGGAAGTGGCCGCCACCATGGCCTTCACCCTGTCGGGCGTGATGGTGGCCGCGCGCAGCCGGCTCGACGCGGTGGGCGTTTACGCCGTCGCCTTTCTGGCCGCTTTCGGCGGCGGCACGCTGCGCGACCTGCTGCTGGACCAGCGCCCCTTCTTCTGGGTGCGCCACGTGGAATACCTGTGGGGTGTGCTGGCGCTGAGCACGGCGGCCATGCTGTTCATGCGCCGGCGCCATTTCGAGCCGACCGAGCGCGCCATCCAGGTGCCGGACGCGCTGGGCCTGGGCCTGTTTGCCGCGGTGGGCGTGGACGTGGCGATCGCGGTGGGCATGCCGCCGCTGGTGGCGGTGCTGATGGGGGTGGTGACCGGCGTGTTCGGCGGCGTGCTGCGCGATATCGTCTGCAACGAGATCCCGACCGCCTTCCGCGACCACCGGCCCTATGCGCTGTGCGCCTTTGCCGGCGGCTGGGTCTACCTGGGCCTGGAGGCGCTGGCCGCGCCGGAATGGCTGGCGCTGGCCAGCACGGTGGCCATCATCGCCGGCCTGCGCTTATTGGCCCTGTGGCGCAACTGGCGCCTGCCACTGTGGCAGGTGGAGCACTGAGCAAGGCCCCGGCCTGCCTGCTTGGCAAACGTCAGTCGAGGCTGGCGCCGGAATCACGCACCACCTTGCCCCACTTCACCGATTCTTTCTGGATGAAGGCGGCAAACTGCTCCGGCTTTTCGCTATGGATCTCGGCACCCTGCTCGCTGATCTTCTTCTTCACCTCGGGCTGGGCCAGCACCTTGACGATGGCCGTGTTCAGGCGGGTGACGACGGCCGGCGGTGTGCCCGCCGGTGCGAACAGGCCGAACCACGAGGTAGCCTCGTAGCCGGGCACGCCGGCTTCGGCGATGGTCGGCACGTTGGGCAGCTCGGGTGAACGCTTGGCCGTGGTGACAGCCAGCGGGCGCAGCTTGCCGGAGCGCACATGCTGGATCGCGGACGGCATGTTGTCGAACATGATGCCGATCTGGTTGCCCAGCAGGTCCGTCACCGCCGGTGCGCTGCCCTTGTAGGGCACGTGCACCATGTCTACCTTGGCCATGGACTTGAACAGCTCGCCCGACAGGTGGATGGAGCTGCCGCTACCCGACGAACCGAAGTTGACCTTGCCCGGATTGGCCTTGGCATAGGCGATCAGCTCGGCCACGCTCTTGTAGGGCTGGGCGGGATTGGCCACCAGCAGGTTCGGCACGTTGGCGACACGCGTCAACGGTGCGAAATCCTTGATCGGGTCGAAAGGCATCTTCTTGTACAGGCTGGCATTGATGGCGTGCGTGCCCACCGTGCCCATGAACAGGGTGTGGCCGTCAGCCGGTGCCCTGGCCGCTGCCTGGCCGCCGATGTTGCCGCCCGCCCCGGCACGGTTGTCAATCACCACCGACTGGCCGAGTTCGGTGCTCAGGGCCTGGCCGACGATGCGCGCCAGGATGTCGGTGGTACCGCCGGCCGAGAACGGGACGATGATGGTGATGGTCTTGCTGGGAAAAGCCGTCTGTGCACCCGCGGGTGCACCAGCCAGCAGGCCGGTGCCGAGTGCGGCAACTGCCAGGGTGCCGAGGCCAAAACGGCGACGTGAGGAAGATGAATAGCGGTTGGAGTGAGACATGAGGTCATCTTTCAGGATGGGAAAATGAATAGCCGTGATGCCAGAGGGTCGACGGCCTTGTGAGCCGCCGGCCCGCACCCGGGCGAGGAATGCCCCGAAGGGCTGGTGAATCAGACCGGGGCCACCCCCAGCGTGGTGCCGCCACAGACGTAGAGCACCTGCCCGGTCACGAAACCGTTGTCGGGCGAGAGAAAGAACAGCGCAGCGCGCGCCACGTCCTGCGGCGTGCCGATGCGCTTGACGACGATGCTGTCGATGATGCGTTGCGTCTGCGGTGCGCCTTCCGGGTTGCTGTTGCGAAACAGCTCGGTGGCGATCGGCCCCGGGCCGATGGCGTTGACGGTGATGCCGTCGCCGCCCAGCTCCATGGCCAGCGTGCGGGTCATGCCGATCAGGCCGGCCTTGGTGGCCGAATAAACCACCCGCTCCGGCTTGCCCAGTGCTGCGCGCGACGACATGTTGACGATGCGGCCCCGCCCGCTGGCGCGCAGCGTGGGCAGGAAGGCCTGCACCAGCAGCATGGGCGCACGCAGGTGCAAGCCCACCACGTCATCGAGCTGCGCGGTGCTGGCGGTGTCGATGGTGCCGGGGCGCGTGGCGCCGGCATTGTTCACCAGCGCCGTCACGTTGTGCCTGGCGGCCACCTCGGCGGCACGCTCACGCGTGACGGCTTCGCTGGTCAGATCGGCCTGGTAGGAGGTGAGCAGGGGGTGCTGCCAAGTGGGCAGCACGTAGTCGAGGTTGACCACGGCGCGGCCCTGGGCCAGCAGGGCTTCGGCAATGGCGCGGCCGATACCGTTGCTGGCGCCGGTGACAACGGTGACTTCGGTCGATGCAGTACCCATGCTCACACGCGCTCCAGAATCACGGCAATGCCCTGCCCCACGCCGATGCACATGGTGCACAGCGCATAACGGCCGCCCGTGACATGCAGGCGGTTCACCGCCGTGGTGGCCAGGCGGGCGCCGGAGGCACCGAGCGGATGGCCCAGCGCGATGGCGCCGCCCCAGGCATTCACGCGGGCGTCGTCGTCCTTCAGGCCCAGCGCGCGCAGCACGGCCAGGCCTTGCGCGGCAAAGGCTTCGTTGAGTTCGATCACGTCGAGCTGCTCCAGCGTGATGCCGGTCTGGGCCAGCACCTTGAGCGTGGCCGGGGTGGGGCCAAAACCCATGATGCGCGGCGCCACACCGGCGGTGGCCATGCCGACCACGCGGGCGCGCGGCGTCAGGCCGTATTGGGCGGCATTGGCTTCGTTGGCCAGCAGCAGAGCGCAGGCGCCGTCGTTCACGCCCGAGGCATTGCCGGCCGTCACGGTGCCGTCGGGCCGCACCACACCTTTGAGCTTGGCCAGCGCTTCGAGACTGGTTTCGCGCGGGTGTTCGTCGGTGTCGACGACGATGGCGTCGCCCTTTTTCTGCGCAATGGTGACCGGCGTGATCTCGCGCGCCAGGTGACCGGCCTTCTGCGCCGCCACGGCATTGAGCTGGCTGGCCAGGGCCATGCGGTCCTGCGCCTCGCGCTCGATCTTGAAATCGGTGGCCACGTTTTCGGCCGTTTCGGGCATGGAATCGACGCCGTACTTTTCTTTCATCAGCTTGTTGACGAAGCGCCAGCCAATGGTGGTGTCGTATACCGCGTTGTTGCGGCTGAAGGCGCTCTCGGCCTTGGGCATCACGAAAGGCGCGCGGCTCATGCTTTCCACCCCGCCGGCAATCATCAGCCCGGCTTCGCCCGACTTGATGGCGCGTGCGGCGGTGCCGACGGCATCCAGCCCCGAACCGCACAGGCGGTTGATGGTGGCTCCTGGTACTGCCGTAGGCAACCCTGCGAGCAGGGTTGCCATGTGGGCCACGTTGCGGTTGTCTTCACCAGCCTGGTTGGCGCAGCCGTAGAGCACATCGGTCAAGGCCTCCCAGTCCACCTTCGGGTTGCGCGCCATCAGGGCCTTGAGGGGAATGGCGCCGAGGTCGTCGGTGCGCACGCTGCTGAGCGCGCCGCCGTAGCGACCGATGGGGGTTCGGATGGCGTCGCAGATGAAGGCTGGGGTCATGGTGTGTGTCCTTGTCGTGTGGGGGTGTTTTTCAGTGGGCAATCGGCAGGCCGATCATCTTTTCCAGCTCGGCGTGCGTCAGGCCGTCCACCAGGTCGATGAGTTGCAGGCCCTGCGGCGTGCATTCGAGTGTGCAGAGGTCGGCATAGATGCGCTTGACGCAGGCGATGCCGGTCAGCGGGTAGCTGCAGTTTTGCACCACCTTGCTCTCGCCCTGCTTGGTCAGCAGGTCCATCATGACCCAGGTCTGTTTGGCACCGACCGCCAGGTCCATGGCGCCGCCGACCGCGGGAATGGCATCCTTCTCGCCGGTGTGCCAGTTGGCCAGGTCGCCGGTGGCCGAGACCTGGAAGGCCCCCAGCACGCAGATGTCGAGGTGGCCGCCGCGCATCATGGCGAAGCTGTCGGTGTGGTGGAAAAAGGAGCCGCCGGGCAGCAGCGTCACCGGCTGCTTGCCGGCGTTGATGAGGTCATAGTCTTCCTGCCCCGGCGCCGGCGCCGGGCCCATGCCGAGCAGGCCGTTCTCGCTGTGCAGCAGCACTTCGCGTTCCTTGGGGATGTGGTTGGCCACCAGCGTCGGCTGGCCGATGCCCAGATTCACCACCGCGCCTTCGGGGATGTCCTGCGCCACGCGAGCAGCGAGCTGGTCTTTGGTTCGCTTTTGATACGTCATGATCAAGCTGCCTTTTTGAAACCGCCAGCCTGGGTGGCCTGACGTTCGATCTTGACGATCTTGCTGACGAAGATCGCCGGCGTGACGATGGCTTCGGGGTCGAGGCCGCCGAGTTCCACGATGTCGTGCACGCTGGCAATCGTCTGCTGGCAGGCCATCGCCATGCTGGGGCCGAAGTTGCGCGCCGTCATGCGGTAGGTCAGGTTGCCCCAGCGGTCGCCGCGTTCGGCCTTGATCAAGGCCACATCGCCATGAATGGGCTGTTCCAGCACATGACCCTTGCCGTCGATCACGCGTGTCTCCTTGCCTTGGGCCAGCTCGGTACCGTAGCCCGTCGGCGTGAAGAAGGCGCCGATGCCGGCACCGGCGGCGCGGATGCGCTCGGACAGGCTGCCCTGCGGCACCAGTTCCAGCTCCAGCTTGCCACTGCGGTAGAGGCCGTCGAACACGAAGCTGTCGGCCTGGCGCGGGAAGCTGCAGATGATCTTGCGCACGCGGCCGGTGGCCAGCAGCGCGGCCAGGCCAGTGTCGCCATTGCCGGCGTTGTTGTTGACCACCGTGAGGTCTTTCGCGCCCTGCGCGATCAGGCCGTCGATCAGCTCCAGGGGGATGCCGGCGGTGCCGAAGCCGCCGATCATGACGGTGGCGCCGTCCTTCACATCGGCCAGCGCTTCGGCCACCGAAGCGGCGATCTTGTTGATCATGCATCATCTCCATCAAAGGCGCCGTCTTGCGCGGACGGTGCCAAAAATTTGGATTTCATTTGTTCATATATCGAACAAATGTTCGTATAATGAATTCTAGTCGATCTCAGCAAAACCCCAGCATGCCCCCTGCCACCCGCGCGACAGCCCCCCAACCCGGCGACAGCTATGTGCAGTCTTTCGCGCGCGGGCTGGAGGTGATCCGCTCCTTCAGCGCACAGGCGCCTCAGCAGACGCTGAGCGAGGTGGCCGAGCGCACCGGCCTGACGCGTGCCGGTGCGCGCCGCATCCTGCTCACCCTGCAGACGCTGGGCTATGTGGAAAGCGACGGCCGGCTGTTTCGCCTGACGGCGCGCATCCTCGACCTCGGCTTTGCCTACCTCTCCTCCATGCCGATCTGGAACCTGGCCGAGCCGGTGATGGAGGCGCTGGTGGAGCAGGTGAAGGAATCGTGCTCGGCCGCCGTGCTGGACGGCACCGACATCGTCTACGTGCTGCGCGTGCCCACGCACAAGATCATGCGCAACACCCTGGGCGTGGGCTCGCGCCTGCCGGCCTACTGCACCAGCATGGGCCGGGTGCTGCTGGCGGATCTGCCGGACGACGAACTGCTGAAACGGTTGAAGGCCGCGCGCCCCAAGGCGCTGACCAAACACACGGTGACCGAGCTCGACACCCTGCTGGCCAAGGTGCAGCAGGTGCGGCGCCAGGGCTGGTGCCTGGTGAATCAGGAGCTGGAAGAAGGCCTGATCTCGCTGGCGGCCCCCATCAGCAACCGCGCCGGCCGCACCATTGCCGCACTCAACATCAGCGGCCAGGCCAACCGCACCAATGCCAAGGTGGCGCAAGAGAAACTGTTGCCGGCGCTGCTGCAGGCAGCACGGACCATCTCACAGCGACTGGCGTAGATAATTCCAGCCATGATGTTCCAGCCCTCCCAAGCCGATGTGCGCCGCTTCTTCTGCAGCGTCCATGCCAAGTCCCAAGCCGGCCAGCCGATGGAAGCCATCGAGCTGCTGGCCAGCCAGTGGATCGCCGAACACCCGGAGTTCCACGCCGAGCTGGCCGACCTGGACGGGGCGCTGGCGCGTATGACCGAAGTGGAGCCGGAGCGGGTCAACCCCTTCCTGCACCTGTCGATGCACCTGTCGATCAGCGAGCAGTGCAGCATCGACCAGCCGCGCGGCATCCGCCAGGCGGTGGAGCTGCTGACGGCGAAACGCAACTCGCTGCACGACGCCCACCACGAGGTGATGGACTGCCTGGGCCGCATGGTGTGGGAAAGCCAGCGCGCCGGCCGCCCGCCCGACGGCGCCGCCTACATCGACTGCGTGCAGCAACGCGCCACGAAAGACTGAACCACCCGGATGCTATCAATTCAATAGCTTCTCACGTCTATTTGACAAGGGCCAGACCATAAAAAAAGCCACTCATCGAGTGGCTTTTTTCGTGGGTGCGCAGCGCGATCAGCGGAAGCGCTTTTGCGGCACGGTCTTGAGTTCGCCCGGCAGGCTGCTGATGTACTTGGACAGTTCCTTCAACTCGGCGTTGGAGAACTGCTTGGCGACGCCGCCCATGATGCCGTTGGCGCGGCCCCAGGTGGCGTTGCCTTCGGTCTTGTAGGACTTGAGCGCAACGAACAGGTAGTCAGCGTGCTGACCGGCCACCTTGGGGTAGCTCGGGTCGATCGGCTTGTTGAAATCAGCACCGTGGCAGGCCACGCAACCACCCTTGGTCAGCAGCTCGGCCACCTTGGCCGAGGGAGCGGGAGCCGCCTTGGCCGGGGCGGCAGCGCCTTCGACCTTGCCATGGGCTTCGTAGTAAGCTGCCACGTCGGCGATGTCCTGGTCGCTCAGGGGGTCGGCAATGCCGCGCATGGAAGGGTGTTTGCGCTCGCCCTTCTTGTAGGCGTTGAGTGCGGAAACGATGAACTTGGCATTCTGGCCAGAGATCATCGGAACCTTGTACACCTCGGGGAAGCTGGCCTGGTAGCCGTGGATGCCGTGGCAGCCGATGCACATGGCGATTTTCTTCTCGCCGGCCTGGGCGTCACCTTTGGCCTCTTGGGCATGGGCGGAAACGGCCGTCACGGAAGCGACAAGCAGGGAAGAGAGCGTCAGCAACAGTTTGTTCATTTTGCGAGGACAATCAGCCTGTGATTGAAAAAAAATAGCCAGAGATTGATATAAATCAGTTCGGCATTATATCGGTCGCCAACTCCGTATTTTCCCCAGTCCAAGCCCGACCATCCAGATCATGAAATTCCACGGAACTTCCAACTACGTCGCCACCCAGGACCTGATGCTGTCGGTCAATGCGGCCATCACGCTCAAACGCCCGCTGCTGGTCAAGGGCGAGCCCGGCACCGGCAAGACCATGCTGGCCGAGGAAGTGGCCACGGCGCTGAACCTGCCGCTGCTGCAGTGGCACATCAAGTCCACCACCAAGGCGCAGCAGGGCCTGTATGAATATGACGCCGTCAGCCGGCTGCGCGACAGCCAGCTGGGGGACGAGAAGGTCAAGGACATCCACAACTACATCGTCAAGGGCGTGCTGTGGCAGGCCTTCACCGCCGACCAGCCGGTGGCGCTGCTGATCGACGAGATCGACAAGGCCGACATCGAATTCCCCAACGATCTGCTGCGCGAGATCGACCGCATGGAGTTCTACTGCTACGAGACGCGCGAACTGGTGCGTGCCAAGCACCGCCCGCTGGTGTTCATCACCTCCAACAACGAGAAGGAGCTGCCCGACGCCTTCCTGCGCCGCTGCTTCTTCCACTACATCAAGTTCCCCGATGCGGAAACGATGCAGAAGATCGTCGACGTGCACTTCCCCGGTCTCAAGCAGGAACTGCTGAGCGCGGCCATGAAGACCTTCTTCGACGTGCGCAACCTGCCCGGCCTGAAGAAAAAGCCCTCCACCAGCGAACTGCTGGACTGGCTCAAGCTGCTGCTGGCCGAGGACATTCCGCTCGATGCGCTGCAGAGCAAGGACGACAAGGTCGCCGTGCCGCCGCTGGTGGGCGCGCTGCTGAAGAACGAGCAGGACGTGAGCCTGTTCGAGAAGCTGGTGTTCATGCAGCGCCACAACCGGTGATGGCCACGGCGCAGCAGCTGTAACGACAACCGCAGAGGAATTTTCATGTCAAACAAACTCTTGCTCGAAGGCCTGTCCGACGCCGTAGGCTTTGTCGGCGGGGCGCTGGCCGGCTACTGGCTCGGCCGCCTGTTCGAGCTGGATATTTTTGCAAGCGGCTATGACGGCAGCAGCATCGGCGGCATCGTGCTGGTCGGCCTGGGTGGCGGTCTCGGCCTGCAACTGGCGCGCCGCTGGCGCGCGCGGCAGCAGGCCAAACCATCGGACAAATAAGCATGAGCCTGTCGCTGGCGGCCATCACCCTGCAAGGCCAACACGCCCTGCTGGAGCCGCTCGTCCTGGCACATGAAGCGGAAGCACAGGCTGCCGTGCAGGACGGCCACCTGTGGGAACTCTGGTACACCACGATTCCGGCACCGCAGGCGATGCACGCCGAGATCGAACGCCGCCTCGCCCTGCAGGCCGCCGGCAGTATGCTGCCCTTTGCCGTGCGCGAGATGAAGTCCGACGGCACGCCCGGCCGTCTGGCCGGCATGACCACCTACATGCACATCGATGCCGCCAACCGCCGGCTGGAGATCGGCTCCACTTGGTACCGGCAGAGCGTGCAGCGCACCGCGCTCAATACCGAGTGCAAACTGCTGCTGCTCACGCACGCTTTCGAGACGCTGGGCTGCATTGCGGTGGAGTTCCGCACCCACTTCCTCAACCAGCAAAGCCGCAAGGCGATCGAGCGCCTGGGCGCCAAGCTCGACGGCGTGCTGCGCGCGCACCAGATCATGCGCAATGGCAGCCTGCGCGACACCTGTGTCTACAGCGTGGTTGCCAGCGAGTGGCCTGCGGTGAAGGCCCACCTGCAGCACCAGCTGGCCAGGCCCAGGCACTGAAAGCCGGAAGACCCCATGCTGAACGACTTCTTCTACACCCTGCGCGCCGCCAAGCTGCCGGTTTCGGTGAAGGAATACCTGACTCTGCTCGAAGCGCTGAAGGAAGGCGTGGTCGGCCCCAAGGCTGTGCCGGATGACGAGGCCGCCTCGTCCGGCTATGCCATCGACGACTTCTACTACCTCAGCCGCACCGCGCTGGTGAAGGACGAGAAGCATTACGACAAGTTCGACCGCGCCTTCGCCGCCTACTTCAAGGGCGTGGAGATGCTGACCGACTTCACCAAGGACATTCCGCTGGAGTGGCTGCGCAAGAACCTGGAGCTCAACCTCAGCCCGGAGGAGAGGGCTGCCATCGAGAAGATGGGCTGGGACGAGCTGATGGAGACGCTGAAGAAGCGCTTCGAGGAGCAGAAGGAGCGCCACGAGGGCGGCAGCAAGTGGATCGGCACCGGCGGCACCTCGCCCTTCGGCGCCAACGGCTACAACCCGCAGGGTATCCGCATCGGCCAGGACAAGAGCCGCAACAAGAGTGCGGTGAAGGTGTGGGACCAGCGCGCCTACAAGGACTACGACGACACCCAGGAGCTGGGCACGCGCAACATCAAGGTGGCGCTGCGCCGGCTGCGCCGCTTCGCGCGCGAGGGCCACGAGCTGGAGCTCGACCTGGACGACACCATCCGTTCCACCGCGGCCAACGCCGGCTACCTCGACATCAAGATGGTGCCGGAGCGCCACAACAACGTGAAGGTGCTGCTGCTGATGGACGTGGGCGGCACCATGGACGAGCACATCGCCCGGGTGGAAGAGCTGTTCAGCGCCACCAAGACCGAGTTCAAGCACCTGGAGTTCTATTACTTCCACAACTGCGTCTACGACTTCATGTGGAAGAACAACCGCCGGCGCTACAGCGAGAAGTTCCCGACCTGGGACATCATCCGCAAGTACAACAAGGACTACAAGCTGATCTTCGTGGGCGACGCCACCATGAGCCCCTACGAGATCCTGCAGCCCGGCGGCAGCGTGGAATACAACAACGAGGAAGCCGGCGCCGAATGGCTGCAGCGCCTGACCAACGCCTTCCCGAAATTCGCCTGGATCAACCCCGAACCGCAGGGCGTCTGGCAGTACCGCCAGAGCATCAGCATCATCCAGCAGCTGACCAACCACCGCATGTACCCGCTGACCATCAAGGGCATCGAGGAAGCCATGCGATTGCTGACAAAGTAGCGGCAAGAAGTCAGCCGCGCCCCGCGCGGTTGGCCTCTCTCCTCCCTCCGCGGGCGGAGGGAGGCCGGGTGGGAGGTGCCCACATACGGCCGTACGGCGGCGACACCGGCATTTACAATGCCGATGTCGCCGCCGTAGTTCAATGGATAGAACGAGCGCCTCCTAAGCGCTAGATACAGGTTCGATTCCTGTCGGAGGCACCACGGCGCCGCAAAGGAAACACCATGCGCCCTACCCGTCTCTCCCGTCTTCTGCGCAGCTTGTGCACGGTCCTTCTGCTGGCCGGCACCCTGCAGTCCGTCCCGGCCCTGGCCCAACCCAAGGTCGTGCAGACGCCCTACAAGAACCCCAAGGCCCTGATCGACATCTTCCTCGACGATCCGCGCAAGATGTCTTCCGCCCTTTATTGGGTACGCAGCCTGGTCAACCCGCTGACGGAAGCGCCCTACAGCATGTTCGCCGAGGACATGCACATCATCGTGCTGATCCACGGCACCGAGATCGTGACGCTGGCAAAAAAGAACGAGGAACGCTACCAGGAAGTGGTGCAGCGCATGCGCTACTACGCCGAGATGGGCGTGAAGTTCAAGGTCTGCGGGCTGGCCATGAAGGACTACGGCTACAGCCCGGATGACCTGTACGACTTTGTCGAGGTCACGCCCTCGGCCATCACCGAGCTGATGCATTGGCAGAACCAGGGCTATGCGCTGATTCCGGCCATCGTCCAGGACAAGAAGTTCTCCATCGAGCAGATCCGCTGAAAGCTGCAGACCCACCAAAACAAACGGGGCCCGCAGGCCCCGTTTGTGTTTGCGTGTGCCGGATCAGGCCACGTAACCCGGGTTGGGCAGCACGCCTTCGACCTTGGGCATGTTGAGCTTGCGGGCTTTGACCTTGCCGCCGCCGGCCTTGAGCCAGGTCTCGACCACGTCCCATACCGGCTTGTTGCCGGCGCTCTTGGCTTCTTCGGCCACCGGTGCCCAGCCGGCCACCATGTAGGACTTGTCGGCCTCGATCAGCTTGCCGTTCAGGCGCATGTCGCTGATGCGTTTGCCCATGCCGGCCATCGGATTGCAGCTGTACTGCAGGCCGCCCACGCGCACCATGTCGCCGCCCTGCTGGTAGTAGGGGTCGGGGTTGAACAGGTTATCGCACACGTCTTCCAGCACCGTCTTGATGGTGGCACCGCTCATCGGGGTTACGGTAGCGTAGGAGTAGGTGGTGGCGGTCATGTCCATCAGCCATTCGCGCGTGATGGCCTGGCCCGGCAGCAGGCTGGTGCCCCAGCGGAAGCCCGGAGAGAAGGCGATGTCGGCGCCCTGCACGTCGATCAGCGCATCCAGCAGCAGCTGGTCACCGGTTCCGTTGAAGTTGCCGCGGCGGTACAGCGTGCCTTCGGTCACGGCCAGCACTTCGTTCAGCTTGGCTTCGTACGGTGCACGGATCTTGGTGATGAGCGCATCCATCTCCTTGTCGGCCGGCAGCATGTTGGCAAAAATCGGCAACAGCTTGTAGCGGAAGTCGGCAACCTTCTTGTCCTTGACCTCGAAGTCCAGCACGCCGAGGAACTTGCCGTTGGAGCCGGCATTGGTGACGAGCGTCTTGCCGCCCTTGTTGCTGACGATGCTGGCCACCGGCATGCCGTCGTGCGTGTGGCCACCCATGATGGCGTCGATGCCGGAGACGCGGCTGGCCATCTTCAGGTCGACGTCCATGCCGTTGTGCGACAACACCACCACGACCTGGGCGCCCTTGGCGCGCGCCTCGTTGACCATGGCCTGCATGTTCTCGTCCTGGATGCCGAAGGCCCAGTCGGCCACCATGTAGCGCGGGTTGGCGATCGGGGTGTAGGGAAAAGCCTGGCCGATGATGGCGCAGGGCACGCCGTTCATCTCGCGGATCACATAGGGCTTGAACACCTGGTCGCCGAAGTCGTTGGTCTTGACGTTCTGCGCCACGAAGTCGACCTTGCCGGCGAAGTCCTTCTCGACGATTTCCTTCACGCGCTCCATGCCGTAGGTGAATTCCCAGTGGCCGGTCATGACGTCCACGCCCAACAGCTTGCAGGCGTCGACCATGTCCTGGGCGTTGGTCCACAGCGACGTGGCCGAGCCCTGCCAGGTGTCGCCGCCGTCGAGCAAGAGCGAGCCGGGACGGCTGGCCTTCAGGCGCTTGACCAGCGTGGCCAGGTGCGCGAAGCCACCGACCTTGCCGTAACGCTTGGCCGCCTTCTCGAAATCGAGGTAGCTCAGCGCGTGCGCCTCGGCGGTGCCGGGGCGGACCTTGGCCACTTTCAGCAGGTGCTCGCCCACCAGATGCGGCAGGTTGCCCTTCATGCTGCCGATGCCGAGGTTGACGTTCGGCTCGCGGAAATAGATGGGCTTGAGCTGCGCATGGCAGTCGGTCATGTGCAGGAAGGACACATTGCCGAACTTCGGAATGTCATACAAACCATTGGCCGCCGTCGCGGCATCCGCCTCGGCATACGTGCCCAGGCCCATGCCTGCCATGGTGCCCGCGCCCAGCACCTGGAAAAACTCGCGCTTGGTTAGATTCATAGTTTCGCAACCACTGAAATAGTTGAGGAAAAAAGACCCGGGGCATGCCCGGGTCGGATACTAGTTGATCCTGCGCCTTACTGGTTGACCGGCGATTTCGGATCCAGCAGCAGCGCCATGATGTGCTTGACCTGCTGTTCGTTCAGGATGCCCTTGTGGCCGGCACGCGGCATCTGCGAGCAGGCGTTGTAGGCCCGCGCGTTCCAGATCTTGCCCCAGGTGTACTCCACGATGGCCTTGGACTCGGGCGCAGCCGGATTGGCCACGCCGCGCATCTTGCCGTAGTTGTACAGGCTCGGGCCCAGCGTACCGAAGGAGATCTCTTCCTTGCTGATCTGGTGGCAGTTGTAGCAGTTGCCGCCATTGGCCGAGCCGGCAGCATCGGTCCAGGTCATGCCCCGGCCGCTCTGCGCAATCTTCTCGCCCTCTTTCCAGTCACCCAGGAACTTGCCGTCGCTGGGCCACTTGACGGCTGCCAGGTTGGCCGCCTCAATGGCTTTGGCCACCTTCTCGCCGATCGGTTTGCCCGCCACGTCGGCGTTCATGCATTCGCGGTTGGCATCATCGAGCACCAGGCGGTCAACCTTGGCCTGCCCTTGGTCGCGGAAAGAAGCCTTGGCAATGTCGGCGGTCAGCTTGTCCAGTTCGGGTCCGCTGGGCAGCATGGCGCAACCAGCCAACAGGGCCACCAGAACCGGGGCAATGTATTTGATCTGTTTCTTCATGTGCTGGCTCCTCTTAGCGCTTGATCGACGGGGCGATGGATTCGGCCCCCTTGGCGTTGACACCCATGTAGGTGCCCAAGGCGATGGTGGCATCGCTGCCGAACAGCGGGTAGGGGAAGCGTTGCTGGCGGTAGCAGTCGTTCAGACGCAACTGCATGCCCCACATCTGGCCGTTGGAGACTCGGTAGGCCGGCCAGGCGGCAAAGCCGACGCCGTCACCCGGGTTCTTGGTCAGGTTGGGCAAATCCTGCAGGCGAATGCGCTTGCCGTCTTCACCGTGGCAGGAGGCACAGGAGAAATCGTGCGAGCCGCCACGCATGTAGAAGAGACGCTTGCCCACTTCATACATGGTTTTTTCTGCCACATGACTTTGCGGCAGGTTGAATTTCATGCCGCGCGATTCGGCGGCGATCCAGGTGGCCAGCGCAGTGACGTTGCTCTGCTCGCCCTTGCCAAATGCAGTCTTGGCAATTTCGGCGGCATTGAAGCCCTGCAGGGTTTCCATGCAGGTCAGCAGACGCGACTCCAGGTCTTGTACCTTGTTGGTGTCGGCAAAGTGGCGCGGCAGTTCGACAAACGCACCCTTGACCACCCCCGGGCCTTTGCCGAGGTCGCATTGTTCCAATGAAGCGTTCTTGGGCCCGCGTTTCTGCTTCCAGAGGTCTTCGCCCTTGGCTTCAAAGAGTTCGGCCGGGTTGCCGTCTTGCAGCATGGCGCGGTATTCGGCAATGCCGTCTGACGCCGATTTCTGCGCCAGTGCACTGCCCGCCACCACGACGGTTCCAATGGCCAGAGCCAAACGTTTCATCATTGTCACCTCGTCTAGTTATGGGTAAGAAATAGAAAAATGGAAAAGGGCAGGCCCTCTTCCATTTTCACGGAACGATCGGACGATCAGGACACCGTCGCTTCGTCGGTGCGGCTGTCGCCCTTGTTGTCTTTCCAGCTCACGCTGATCTTGTCGCCGGCCTTGGCGCCTTTGACCACGAACTGCAGGAACGGGTTTTTCGACACGGCGGGGCCCCACTCGGCGGTCATCACGACCTTGCCATTGAGAGAGGCGCTCACGTCCTGGATGAACCAGGCCGGAACAACCTTACCTGCCGAATCCTTGCGTTGACCGGATTCCATCTCGTGGCTCATGAGAACGCGAACGGTGGCCTTGTCACCAGAAGCTTGGGCGCGAATGCGCATCGGATCTGCCATTTTCAACTCCTAAATCTGTACTGAATCTTGGGAAAGCCTGCTGCCGGATCAACCGCCGCAGCCGCCGAGCGTGACCTTGACTTCCTTCTTGGCGTAGAAGGCCTTGCCGTCCGCCATGATGGCCACGGCGTACACGTCAGAGGACTGGCCCATCTTGGCGCGCGTGGCAAAGCTGGATTCCACGCTGTCGGTCACGTTGAACAGGGCCACCAGGGCAGACGGGTTCTTCTCCACCAGAATCAGAACCTTCTTGGCTGCCAGCGTGGTGCTGGCGGTCAGGGGCACCACGGCGCCGTTTTCAGCGATGTCCGGACCGCCCACGGTCACGTCCTTGCTCTCCACCGGGGCGCTGGCGCCCAGTGCCTTGGCAACGTCGGCCAGGGTCTTGGCTTCGAAAGCCACTTTTTGATAGGCCAGCGCGTGCTGGGGGAAAAGACCGGTGCTGGCCAGCAGGCCCGCCACGACGGCGCTTTGCTTGAGTGTCTCGCGACGAGTTTGCATGTAAATCTCCTTGCTTAAGTCCATGCTAATGAAAAAATCAACTGCCTGAATTCGTACTAGTACCTAGGTACCTATTTTCCCGCACCCGAAGCCAACCATGCAGCAATGGTCTTTGCGTCGGTTTCGTTCAGGGCCTGGGCCGGCATGGGGATGGGGCCCCAGACGCCAGAGCCGCCCGCCTTGATCTTGCCGGCCAGGTAGTCCGCCTTGCCGGCGTGCTTCTTGGCAATGTCCTGGAAGCTCGGGCCAACCAGCTTGTTGCTCATCGCATGGCAGGCCGTGCAGCTGTGCTTCTGCGTCAGTGCCTGAGCCGCCTTGTTGTCTACGCCTGCGGCCTCCGACTTGGGTGCTGCAGTCGGCTTGGCCTGAGCCGCAGGCTGGGCCGCGGCCACCGGTGCAGCCGTACCGGGCTTGCCTTCCGGACGCGTCGTATCCGCACCGTGCTGGGCACCGACCAGGCGGTTCTGCTCCGCCAGGTTGCCATGGGCATTGCGCGCATAGTCCGGCAGGAACGACGCCACCTTGGCTTCCGGCACGCAGTCCTTCATGCAGGCCACGTTCTTGGTGTCGGGCTTGGCGCCCTTGCCGAACTCCTTGCCCGGCCACATGGCGTGGTCGGTAGTCATGCCGTTACGGTTGGGCATGCGCTTTTGCACCTCGGCGATGTTCTTGTCGGACAGCACGAAGTTGTCCGGCACGATGCCGCCGAGGTTGAGCAGGAAAGCCGTCACGGCGTACACCTCTTCCGTGCTCAGCGACTTCGGCGCCGTCCAGGGCATGGCACGGTTGATGTAATCCCACAGCGTGGAAACGGTGGGCACCTTCATCAGCGTGGTACGGCCCGGGAAGGACGAGTCGGTCAGCTTGGCGACGCGACCGGTCTTGATGTCTTCGGCCGTGGTGCCGCCCACCAGCGGGCTGAACACTTCGCCGGACTCGCCAAAAATGCCGTGGCAGTGGGCGCACTTGCCTTCCCACACATCCTGGCCCTTGGCCACGCTGCCGGAGCCGGCCGGCAGGCCTTTGAAGTCCGGACGCACATCGATGTCCCAGGCGGCCACTTCTTTCGGCGTGGCATCGCGGCCGACACCCGGCCACTTGCTGCTGCCCTGCGCACCGGCCAAGCCTGCAACCGCCAGCAAGGCAGCGGCCAGAACTGCTTTACGAAACCTGAACATTTTTCACCTCACCGCTTTCCTGCACCAGCCACGACTGGATGGCATTGTTGTGATAGATCGAGCGCGTGCCACGCACCGCGCGCAATTGCTTGTAGGTGGGCTGCACATAGCCCGTGTCATCCATGGCACGGCTCTGGATGATGGCGGGCTTGCCGTCCCAGACCCAGTCCAGGTTGAAGCGCGTCAGGGCCTTGTTCTGCACCGGGCCTTCCAGCCGGGCGGTACGCCAGTTGCGGCCGCCGTCGACGGACACGTCGACGCGCTTGACCTTGCCGCGGCCCGACCAGGCCAGACCGGTGATGTTGTAGAAACCCTTGTCCAGCAGCACCTGGCCGCCGGAAGGCGTGGTCACCACGCTCTTGCACTCCTGGATGCTGCTGTACTGGCGGTGCAGGCCGCTGGGCTGAAGATCCACGTAATGGACCGCTTCGTCCTTGGCCGCGTAGGGCTTGTCGCCCACTTCCAGGCGGCGCAGGTACTTGACCCAGCTCACGCCCTGCACGCCCGGCACGATCAGTCGCAGCGGGTAACCCTGCTCGGGGCGCAGCATCTCGCCGTTCTGGCCGTAGGCCACAAACACCTCGCCCGACTTGATCAATTCCATCGGGATGGTACGGGTCATGGACGAGCCATCGGCACCTTCGGCCAGCACGAACTTGCCGTTCTTCAGGTCGGCGCCAGCCAGTTCCAGCAGGGTGATCAGCGGCACGCCGGTGAACTCGCTGCACGACACCATGCCGTGCGTGTACTGCACGGTCGGCACCGCCACGTTGCCCCACTCCACCGCCGTGTTGGCGCCGCACTCGATGAAGTGGATGCGCGAGACGGACGGCAGGCGCATGATCTCGTCCATGGTGAAGACCTTGTTGGACTCGACCATGCCGTTGATCATCAGACGATGCTTGGAGGGATCGATGTCCCACCAGCCCTGGTGGTGACGCTCGAAGTGCAGGCCGCTGGGCGTGATGATGCCGAACAGCGACTGCAACGGTGCAAACGACACCGAGGCCTGCGTGGTCTGGGTCAGACCCGGGCTCTGGCGACGCTGCACGTTGGCTTCGAACCTGGAGGGCTTGCCGTAGCCCTCGGCAGCCACACCTTGCCCCAGGCCCTTGCTGTGCTCAGGCAGGTTCAGGATGTTGGGGTCGCCACCCTCGGTCGGAACCGGGTTGCCCTGTGCCAGTGCTGCCGGCACTGCGGCACCAGCCGCTGCAGCCGCAAAGGCATTGCGAATGAAATGACGGCGACCCTGCTTGGCCTCCGCCAGGACGGTCTTGATTCCGTCCTTGTTCAAAAAATTCTCGGGCGCCTTGCGGATCCTGCCCGAGCTCAAATCTTCTTGCATCACACACTCCTTCAATGAGTTGCCATCAGTTGCTCATCTCTTCCACCTGGACACGGGCGCGACTTCGCTACCGCCCGTGATCCCCTGTCTTGCCAGGGCCGATCTGCGAACAGACCGCCTTGCACATCCGCACCACCGACTCGTCGCCGACGCGGTAAAACACCTGCACGCCACTGCGCCGTTTTGCAACGACTCCCGCCCGGTACAGCACATTCAGGTGCTGCGACATATTGGGTTGTGAGACATCAATGTCATGCAGCAATTGAGTGACGTTTTTCTCGCCATCGCACAGCGCACCGATGATGCGCAGCCGGATCGGCGTGGCAAGCACCCCAAACAGCTCCGCCGCACCTTCAAAGTCCGACGTCGACGCTTCCTGGGGGATTTCGCCATTCATTCGCTAAATCTTAATATTCACATGTACGAATATAAAGGCTAAACAAAACCCATAACCAAGGGTTTATACCTATCCCGACTTTTTTGATGGGTTGAATTTTTTATTTGGTGAAACGGTAGTGATCCCGATTCAGCACCGCCGCCACGGCCGTGACCTCTTCGGGAAACAGGCCGAGGTTGAGTTCGGTATTGCACCGTTCCACCATGCTCTGCAGAAAAGCGGGCGAGTTGATGCGTCCGGCCGGCTTGTAGATGGCACTGCCATCGCCACCCACCTTTTGCTGATGACAGGCAACGCACTTGTTGTCTGCGATGAGCTTTTCCCCCAGCTTCAGGTCTGCCCCCTGAAAGACTTCGGGCATCTGGGCGCCAGCCGAGGTCAACACCACCATGAGCAGGAAAACCGGTTTTCGCATGCCGACAGGTTAGCCAGGACAGCCGACCGGCGCAACACTCCGAAACCCTGAACGCGACCCGCCGGCGAGTGCGATTCCGTGCCCCGGGTGCCGACTAGGCCAGGCACGAACAATCTGGCACACTTGCAAGCTCCACCCATGAAGTCGTCTACCCCCATGGCAAGCAAGAGCACAGAGACCAGCGGCGAACCGCAAACACCGGCATCGCTTTACCGCGCCGATCACCAGAAGGACGTGGTCAACCGGCTGCGCCGCATCGAAGGTCAGGTACGTGGCCTGATCGAGATGATCCAGACCGGTCGCTCCTGCGAGGACGTGGCCCTGCAGATGTCGGCCGCGCGCAAGGCGATGGACAAGGCCTTCTACCGGATGATGGCCTGCTCGATGATCGAAGCCGTCTGCGATGCCGAGAACGACACCGAGGCCATGGCCGAAGTCGAGCGCTCAACCCGGCTGCTGGAGAAATTCGGCTGAGTCAGCCCTGGCAGAAGCGATCAACGTCGGGGTGACCCGCCGTCCATGCGCACAAAATCAGGCCCTGCACCTCGGATTTATTGCCTCAACAGCTACCAATTCAATAGCATGGAAAAATCGGCAATGACGCGATCCGGACCACAGGCTTCGATCGGTTGCCCCATGTTGTAGCCATAGGGCAAGGCCCAGACCGGCACACCCGCATTGCGCGCGGCGGCCACGTCGATCGATGAATCCCCCACGAACAAGGCCCGTTCAGACGGCACCTGAAACTGCGCCAGGCAGCTGTGAATGCCGGCAGGGTCGGGTTTCTTGGTCGGCAGGCTGTCGCCGCTGACGACCTGATCGAACAGGGGCGGCAACGCGTGCGCGGCCAAGACGATCTGGGTAAAGCGCGCCTCCTTGTTGGTCACCACGGCCAGCCGCACGCCCTGCTGCCGCAGTTGCTGCAGCACTTCGCGCACGTGCGGGTAAAGCTGACTGCGCGTGCCGCAACGGCGCTCGTAATGGCGGGCAAACTCGGCCATGACCTGCGGCAAGGTGTCGCCGCCGCGAACGGCCTCGACCGTCATCTGGCGCACAAAAGCCAGCGCCTGGATCAGCAGTTCGCGCGTCCCGAGGCCAATCCAGCGGTTGACGCTGTCCTGCGCGACCTCGGGCAAGCCGAAATGCTTCAGTGTGTCGTTCACCGCATCGCCAATTTCAGCAGCGGTTTCGATCAGCGTGCCATCGAGGTCGAACATGACCAGATCGAAGGCACGAGCGGGTGTCGTACTCATCGGTTCAATACAAAAGACAAAAAGGACCAGACTGCCGAGGTTACACGGACACGGCGACCGGCTTGCGCAGCCTTGCTGCTGCGAAACCCGAATGAGGCAGGAAAACCCGCCTCACCCCGCGCCCAGGGCGCGCTTGCGCCGTTCCATCATGCGCCAGACGAAGGGCGTGAAAATCAGCTGCATGGCCAGCTCCATCTTGCCGCCCGGCACCACGATGGTGTTGGCACGCGACATGAAACTGTCGTGGATCATGTTCAGCAGGTACTGGAAGTCGATGCCCTTCGGACTCGCGAAACGGATCACCACCATGCTCTCGTCGGCCGACGGGATGTCGCGCGCGATGAAGGGGTTGGAGGTATCCACCATCGGCACGCGCTGAAAGTTCACATGGGTGTGGGCGAACTGCGGCACGATGTAGTTCACGTAGTCGGGCATGCGGCGCAGGATGGTGTCGGTCACCGCTTCGGTGCTGTAGCCGCGCTGGTGCTGGTCGCGCCAGAGCTTCTGGATCCACTCCAGGTTGATCACCGGCACCACGCCGACCAGTAGGTCCGGATGCTGCGCAATGTTGTGCTCGGCGGTGACCAGGGCGCCGTGCAGCCCCTCGTAGAACAGCATGTCGGTGTCGAGCGGCAGGTCCTCCCAATCGGTGAAGGTGCCTGGCGCCTGCTGGTAGGGCGCCGCCTCCTCGTCGTTGTGCAGGTACTTGCGCGCCCGTCCCCGGCCCGACTGGGCATAGGCATGGAACAGGCTTTCCAGCTCACCGAACAGGTTGTTGTCCGCGCCGAAATGGCTGAAGTGCTTGTTGCCGGCCTGCTCGGCCTCGGCCGCCTTGCGCTTCATTTCCTGACGGTTGTAGCGGTGGAAACTGTCGCCCTCGACGATGGCAGCCTTGACGCCCTCGCGGCGGAAGATATTGGCAAAGGTGCGCGTCACCGTGGACGTGCCGGCACCGGACGAGCCGGTGATGGCGATGATGGGATGGCGTTCAGACACGAGTGTCTCCTGGAGCTAAGAATTCTTTTGTCGCTGAATTGCAGCACACCGCTGGTACGCCCGAACTGAATAGTCTCCACCGCAGGACACCGCGGAACCGGCTCCGCCGGGCCGCTGGTGTCGTCCCCCTTGAGGGGGAAGGGCCCGAAGGGCACTCAGGGGGTGCTTCATCATCTAAACAAGCCGCGCTCGGCAAACAGCGGATTGTCAAACTCCATCTTGACCGGCTCGCGGTGATAGCGTTCGATGCGTTCGACTTCGTTCCTCGAGCCAAACACCAGGCCGATGCGCTGATGCAGCGATGTCGGCTGCACCGTCAGCATCGCCTGACGCCCGGTGCTGGCGCGGCCGCCGGCCTGCTCCATGATGAAGCCGACCGGGTTGGCCTCGTACAACAGGCGCAGGCGCCCGGGCTTGGCCGGGTCCTTGGTGTCGCGCGGGTACATGAAGACGCCGCCACGCATCAGGATGCGATGCGCCTCGGCCACCATGGACGCAATCCAGCGCATGTTGAAGTCCTTGCCCCGGGGGCCGGTCCGGCCTGCCAGGCATTCGTCCACGTAGCGCTTGATCGGCGGTTCCCAGAAGCGGCTGTTGGAGGCGTTGATGGCAAATTCCTGCGTGTCAGCCGGAATCTGCATCTTGGGATGGGTCAGCATGAACTCGCCCAGATTCGGGTCGAGCGTGAAACCGTTGACGCCATTGCCCACGGTCAGCACCAGCATGGTGGTCGGGCCGTAGAGCGCATAGCCGGCCGCCACCTGCTGGGTACCGGGCTGCAGGAAGTCGGCCTCGGTCACATCGCGGCCTGAGGCCACCACCGCCTGCGGCGCGCGCAGGATGGAGAAGATGCTGCCGACCGACACATTGACATCGATGTTGCCGGAACCATCGAGCGGATCGAACACCAGCAGGTATTTGCCGCGCGGGCTCTGTGCCGGGATCTGGTACGGCAACGCCATCTCTTCGGAGGCCATGCCAGCCAGATAGCCGCCCAGCTCGTTCATGCGGATGAAGACGTCATTGCTGTGCACATCGAGTTTTTTCTGCGCCTCGCCCTGCACGTTCACCACGCCGCCAAACGCCTCGTCATGGTCGCCCAGCATGCCGCCCAGCGCCCCGAACGACACGGCGCGGGCAATCGCCTTGCAGGCCATCGCCACATCAAGGATCAAGGCATTGAAGTCGCCACGGGCATCGGGAAAGCGGCGGCGCTCCTCGATCAGGAATTGCGTCAGGGTCGCACGCTTGGACAAGGGCATGTATTCGTTACTCCACCGTCAGCAACCGCTCGCCGGACCAGTGGGCGGCATGGCACATCGCCAGATCGGACAGGCGGATCCCGCCCAGATCCGGCAATACATGCAGCGCACGGCTGAAGTCATGGTGCTGCGTGTACTTCGTCGGCGTAATGACCGTGGCCAAACCGGCCAGCGTGGCCGCCTTCAGGCCGTTGCCCGAGTCCTCGAAGGCCAGGCAGTCGCTGGCATCGAGCTTGAGTGCCTCCAGCATCTGCAAATAGACCTGCGGGTGCGGCTTCTTGAGCGGCGCGCTCGACGCATCGCCAATGGCCGAGAAATTGTGGCGCCAGGCCGGCCCCATCGCCTGGCGCAGCAAGGCCGAAATATTGACCGGCGAGGTCGTGGTGGCAATGGCCAGTTGCAGGCCCTGATCCAGCGCCTCGTCGATCAGCGCCAGCACGCCAGGACGCAAAGCCACCGTCCCACCGGCAATGGCCGCCTCGTAATGGGCGGTCTTGAGTTCGTGGATGCGGTCAATCGTCTCCCGCATCGCATCGCCGTTCAACGCCTTGATGTCCGGGTTGACCTGCTTCCAGTAGTGCAGGATGCGCTCCTTGCCGCCGGAGATTTCCAGCAATTCGGTGTAAAGCGAGTCGTCCCAGTGCCAGCCCAACCCCAACTCGGCAAAGGCATGGTTGAACGCCGCACAGTGGGCGCTTTCTGTGTCGGCGAGGGTGCCGTCCACATCAAAAATCAGGGCGCGCAACATAGACGTCTCCTTGCAGGGGTAGGTTCAGAGCCTTGCCCTCCATATAAGTGGGGGCCAAATTAATATATCCTCCTCAATACATAACCTCAAATCACATTTGCTAAACTAATCATCAGTTTCATCTGATTCGATCCATCTCATGCGTAATTACACTCTCAAGCAGCTGCAAACCTTCATCGAGGTCGCGCGCGAGAAATCGGTCTCCAAGGCGGCCGAGCGCCTGTTCGTCACACAGCCGGCGGTCTCGATGCAGATCCGCCAACTGGAGGAGGCCTTCGGCCTGTCGCTGATCGAGCCCGTCGGTCGCAACATCCAGCTCACCCACGCCGGACACGAATTCCTGTCGCACGCCATTGCAGCCGTCTCGCGACTCAAGGATCTGGAAGCCAGCATGGCCGAGCACGTCGGCATGAAGAAGGGGCGCATCGACCTGGCCGTGGTCAGCACCGCCAAGTATTTCGTGCCCATGCTGCTGGTGCGCTTCGCCCAGTTGCTGCCGGGTATCGACGTCAAGCTGCGCATCGACAACCGGGAAAACATCCTGGGCATGCTCTCGCGCAGTGAAATCGACCTGGTCATCATGGGTCGAGCCCCCAACACCCTCGATTGCGAAGCCACGCCCTTTGCCACCAATCCGCTGGGCATCGTCTGTGCGCCCGACCACCCGCTGGCGCGCCGCAAGCGGCTCTCCATCGACGCCATCAAGGACTATGACTTCGTGGTGCGCGAACAGGGCTCGGGCACCCGCGCCGCCATGGAGCGGCTCTTTGCCCAGCACGACCTGCCGCTGAAAGTGGCCATGGAAATGCCCAGCAACGAGACCATCAAGCAGGCGGTGATGGCCGGCATGGGCCTGAGCTTCCTGTCGCTGCGCACCGTACGCCACGAGCTGGCCGGCGGCCACATCGCGCTGGTGGACATCGGCGGCATGCCGATCATGGGCAAGTGGTACGTCACCCACTTGACGCAGAAAAAGCTCTCGCCGGCGGCCAAGTCCTTCAAGCAATTCCTGATCGAGCAGGGCGGCCCCTTGATCGACTCCTGGGCCTGAACCCATATTCATAAGTGAATTCTGATTTTTGTACGGCGAAAAAATGAATATTGCTTATGTCTTTATTTTCCTATAGTCAGTCCCATGACCCGCTGGGCTGATCGCCATGGCGCCAGCTGACGGGTGATGCACCTGCACAGGAGAACCCGAGATGGACCAGTCCCAGCGCTACGCCGACCTCAGCCTCCAGGAGGCCGAACTCATCCAGGGAGGCCGGCACATCCTGGCCGCCTACAAGATGAAACCGAAAGCGGGCCATGGCTACCTGGAAGCCGCGGCCCACTTCGCGGCCGAGTCGTCGACCGGCACCAACGTCGAGGTCAGCACCACGGACGATTTCACGCGCGGCGTCGATGCGCTGGTCTACCTGATCGACGAGGCGCGCGAGGAAATGCGCATCGCCTTCCCGCTCGACCTGTTCGACCGCAACATCACCGACGGCCGCATGATGATCGTGTCCTTCCTGACGCTGGCCATCGGCAACAACCAGGGCATGGGCGACATCGAATACGCCAAGATGTACGACTTCTACGTCCCCCGGCGCGCCATCGAGCTGTTCGATGGCCCGACCAAGGACATCAGCGACCTGTGGCGCATCCTGGGCCGCCCGATCCAGAACGGCGGCTACATTGCCGGCACCATCATCAAGCCGAAGCTGGGCCTGCGGCCCGAGCCGTTTGCCCAGGCGGCCTACGAGTTCTGGCTCGGCGGCGACTTCATCAAGAACGACGAACCGCAAGGCAACCAGGTGTTCGCGCCGATGAAGCAGGTCATGCCCCTGCTCTATGACGCCATGAAACGCGCCATGGACGAAACCGGCGAAGCCAAGATCTTCTCCGCCAACATCACCGCCGACGACCATTTCGAGATGATCGCGCGCGGCGAGTACATCCTGGAGACCTTCGGCCCCGATGCCGACAAGGTGGCCTTCCTGGTCGACGGCTACGTCGGCGGCCCCGGCATGGTCACCACCGCGCGCCGCTGCTTTGCCAACCAGTACCTGCACTACCACCGCGCCGGCCACGGCGCCGTCACCTCACCGCAGTCCAAGCGCGGCTACACCGCCTATGTGCTGGCCAAGATGAGCCGCTTGCAGGGCGCCTCGGGCATTCACGTCGGCACCATGGGCTACGGCAAGATGGAAGGCGAGAAGGATGACCGCGCCATTGCCTACATCATCGAGCGCGACAGCTACACCGGCCCGGCCTACCACCAGGAGTGGTACGGCATGAAACCGACCACGCCCATCATTTCGGGCGGCATGAACGCGCTGCGCCTGCCGGGCTTTTTTGAGAACCTCGGCCACGGCAACGTCATCAACACCGCCGGCGGCGGCGCCTATGGTCATATCGACTCGCCCGCGGCCGGTGCCCGGTCGCTGCGCCAGGCCTATGAGTGCTGGAAGAGCGGCGCCGACCCGATCGCCTACGCCCGCGAACACCGGGAGTTCGCCCGCGCTTTCGCGTCTTTCCCCGGCGATGCCGACAAGCTCTTCCCGGGTTGGCGCGACAAACTCGGCGTCCGCAACTAGACGGTAGACCGCACGATCGATCAGGCGGCTTCCAGCAGGCGCTCCGGTTCGCGCAGGTGGTAGACGCGGCCGAGCTTGTCCAGCGGCTCGATCACTTCCTCACGCACCAGGCGGCTGACCTCGCGGCTCACGGTTTCGAGCTTGAGGTCCATCATGGCGCCCATGTCGTCACGCGCAAACAGCATGACGGTGCGCCCGTCCGCCGGGCTGCGCATCTTGAGGATGAAGTTCGAAACCCGCTGGCGCGCCGTGCCGAAATTGAGATCGGCCAGCCAGTCGTCGGCGTCCTTCAACGCTTGCTGCCACTTCTGCATCAGGCGCAGGTGCAGGCGCGGGCTGCTGGCACCCAGGGTATGGATCACCGCCAGCGGAATGCGGCACACCGAGACATCGGTCAAGGCCACCGCCTCACAGTCGTAATGCGCACTCCCCAGCGCCTCCAGCCCCGCCACATCGCCCGGACGCAGCACGCGCACGATGCGCTGGCGGCCATCGGCCGTGACCCGTACCAGCTTGATCATGCCGGTGCGCAGCGTGAAGATGCCGGCCGCGCGGTTGCCTTTGGCGTAGAGCAGGGCACCCTGGCGGAACTCCAGGTCGTCGATCGGCGCATGGATCATGCCGAAATCCTGCTCATTGAGATCGGCGAACAGCACCATGTCGCGGATGCCGCAGTTGCGGCAATCCGAGGTGCCGCGCCAGGCAGATTCTGTCTTGATCGGGATCATGGCTACTTCACACGTCGCGCCTTGGGCGACATACCCTGCAGTGTATACCGGGTCCAATCATCCAGCGTCATACCCGGACATCCAGTGCCCCCGTTGCGATGCGAAGGTGGCGTGTGAGCTGCTGGCCGTTTCCGGCAGGCAGGCCGCTGTGAGGTGCAAGCGCTAAGATCAAAGCCATGAGTCCTGACCGCAGACACTTTCTCACGCGTGCGTCACTGCTGGGCGGCATCGCCACTTGGGGTCCCGTCGGCGCCGCACTGGCACAAGTGCCCAGCACAACGGCATCCCCCTCGCCCGCCGCCATGGAGGCCAAGGCACCGCCCATGCCGGCACTCGGTACCGTGCTGGCCTTGCCGGAGGTGCCCTTGCTGGATGGCAAGGTATTTCGCCCGGCTCAGGCCGAAGGCCAGGTGCTGGTGATCTACTGGTGGGCCAGCGACTGTCCGTTTTGCGCACTGCAAAGCCCTGAAATGCAGAAGCTCTGGCTCAGCCAGCGCCAGCGTGGCCTGCACATGCTGACGCTCTCGATCGACCGCCAGCGCGAAGATGCGCTGGCCTATCTGCAAAAGAAGGGCTATACCTTCCCGGCCGGTTTCGTGACACCCGCCATCCAGCGCGTGCTGCCCAAGCCCAAAGGTCTGCCCATCACCCTGGTGCGCGGGCGCGATGGCAAACTGCTGCAGGCCGAAAAAGGCCAGCTGTTCCCGGAAGATGTGGAACAGTTGGGGCGCTGGATCGGCTAGCAACCGGCCAATGACTGACCACAAGAAACAAGAGGACGACACCATGGGCGCAACACTGGACGGCAAACTCGTCGTCGCCATCTCCTCGCGCGCCTTGTTCGACTTCGAGGAAGAGAACAAGGTGTTCGAGCAAGGCCACGGCCCGCACAAGGACCGCGCCTACATGAAGCTGCAGCTCGACAAGCTGGAAGAGCCGGCCAAACCGGGCGTCGCCTTCTCCATGGTCAAGAAGCTGCTGGCGTTCAATGACGCCGATGCGCAGCGGGTGGAGGTGGTGATCCTCTCGCGCAACGACCCGGTCTCGGGCATGCGCGTTTTCCGCTCGGCCCAGCACTACGGCCTGCCGATCGAGCGCGGCAGCTTCACGCGCGGCCAGTCGCCCTGGCGCTACCTCAAGCCGCTGCACGCCAACCTGTTTCTTTCGACACACCTGAGCGACGTGCGCGCCGCGCTCGATGCCGGCGTGCCGGCCGCCCAGGTCTATCCGCAATCGGCACTGGCCAGCGACGCGCACCCGCATGAAGTGCGGATTGCCTTCGACGGCGATGCGGTGCTTTTTTCCGACGAGGCCGAGCGTGTCTTCCAGGCCGAGGGCCTGAGTGCCTTCCAGAAGCACGAGCGCGACAAGGCGCTGCAGCCGCTGTCGGCCGGCCCTTTCAAGCCGTTGCTGGCGGCGTTGCACCGGCTGCAGCAGGAAGGCACGCCCAGCATGCGCATCCGCACGGCCCTGGTGACGGCGCGCAGCGCACCGGCGCATGAGCGCGCCATCCGCACGCTGATGGAGTGGAACATCGAAATCGATGAGGCCATGTTCCTCGGCGGCCTGCCCAAGGGTGAATTCCTGCGCGAGTTCGAACCCGACTTCTTCTTTGACGACCAGACCGGCCACATCGAGTCCGCCGCGCAGCATGTCCCCTCGGGCCATGTTGCCAGCGGTGTCGCCAACGCTTAAACCCTGGTCAGCGAGTTCATCATGTCACTTCACACCAAACTGGCCGACTTCAAGTCCTTCATCGGCAACGTCTGGGCCCTGGCCGTTCCCTACTTCCAGTCCGAGGAAAAATGGAAAGCCCGCGGCCTGCTCGCGGCCATCATTGCGCTCAACCTCGGCTTCGTCTACACCCTGGTGCTGTTCAACGAGTGGAACCGCTTCTTCTACGATGCCCTGCAGGAGAAGAACTACCCGGTCTTTCTGGAACAGCTGCTGCGCTACTCGGTGCTGGCCTTCATCTACGTCGTCATCGCGGTCTACCGCTTCTACCTGACCCAGCAGCTGGAAATGCGCTGGCGCGCCTGGATGACGCGCCACTACCTGCAGCGCTGGTTGGACAACCAGGTCTACTACCACCTGGAGCTCACGCGCTACGCCGCGCTGACCGCCGACCAGTCGCCCGACAACCCGGACCAGCGCATCCAGGAAGACCTCAAGCTCTTCACCTCCAGCACCGTGGGTTTGAGCATGGGCCTGCTCAATGCACTGGTCACACTGCTCAGCTTTGTCGGCATCCTGTGGTCGCTCAGCGGCGCCTTCAGCTTTTCGTTCGGCAGCACTGAATTTGTCATCCCCGGCTTCATGCTGTGGGTCGCCATCCTCTACTGCATCGCCGGCAGCGTGATCACCCACTACGTTGGCCGGCCGCTGATTCCGCTCAACTACCAGCAGCAGCGCCGCGAAGCCGACTTCCGCCACAACCTGGTGCGCGTACGTGAATACAGCGAGGCCATTGCACTGGACCGCGGCGAGAAAGTCGAGCTCAAGCAGCTTGACCTGCGCTTCGGTCATGTGCTGGCCAACTACCTGCAACTGATCGACGCGCAAAAGCGTCTGACCATGTTCACCGCCACTTTCGGCCAGGCTTCGACGGTGTTCCCCTTCATCGTGGCGGCACCGCGCTTTTTCAGCGGTGCCATCCAGCTCGGCACCATGATGCAGATCGCCTCGGCCTTCGGCCGCGTGCAGGACTCGCTCTCGTGGTTCATCGACAACTACGACAGCCTGGCCAGCTGGCGCGCCACCACCGACCGCCTGACCCATTTCGAAGCTGCCATCCGGGTCGCCAACCAGAAAGCGGCGCTGCAACTCCTGCGCACCGGTGCCTCGAGCAGTTCGGGCGTCACGGCCAACGACCTGTCGCTCGACCTGCCCACCGGCAGCCGGCTGCTGGCGCATACCCAATTCAATGCCCAGCCGGGCGACAGCGTGCTGCTCAGCGGCCCGTCCGGCAGCGGCAAATCCACCCTGTTCCGCGCGCTGGCCGGCATCTGGCCGCTGGCCTCGGGCCGGGTTCAACTGCCGGAGTCGAGCATGTTCATCCCGCAGCGGCCTTACTTCCCCAATGCCAGCCTGCGCGATGCGCTGGCTTACCCGGAACCAGCCGATCGTTATGACGACGACACCCTGCGCCAGGCGCTGCGCGATGCGCTGCTGCCGCACCTGACGGAGCAACTCGATGTGGTGGATGCCTGGGGCCAGAAGCTCTCGGGCGGCGAACAGCAGCGTCTGGCACTGGCGCGCGTGTTCCTCAAGAAGCCGGCCTGGATCTTCGCCGACGAAGCCACCAGCGCACTGGATGAAGATGCCGAGAAAGCTCTGTACAAACGGCTTCTGGCCCTTGTCAAAGAAGGAAAAGGCGCTCTTATTTCGATAGCACATCGGCACACGGCGGCAACCTACCACAGCCGCACCTGGCAACTGGAGAAGCGCATCGACGAGGACGTGGCGCTGTTCCAGCTGAGACAAACGTAGCACCCCCAGGCTTCGCTCCCCTCGTTCGCTCATCGCCGTGGGGTCTCAGCCGGAGGCTAAGACTCTTCGGCTTGTCCAAGCCTGCGCAGGCAGGCTTGGAGCCGCAAGCCTCAGCCCCCTCAAGGGGGCAGCGCCAGTGGCTAAGGCCAAGCCGGTTCCACGGCGTTCTGCGGTCTGAGGCTTTCTATCGCCTGGGACTCTGGCGTTAATTCGGCACTTGGGCTCTGTAGCGCTCCCAGCCGCGCGCGCGCAGTTCGCAGGCCGGACAGCTGCCGCAGCCGTAGCCCCAGGCATGGCGGTGCTCACGATCGCCGAGATAACAGGTGTGGGTGTGCTCGATGATCAGGTCCACCAGCGCCGGCCCGCCCAGCGATTCGGCCAGGCGCCAGGTGTCAGCCTTGTCGATCCACATCAGCGGCGTTTCGATCAGGAAGCGCTTGTCCATGCCGAGCGAGAGCGCCAGCTGCATGGCCTTCATGGTGTCGTCGCGGCAATCGGGGTAGCCCGAAAAATCGGTCTCGCACACCCCGGTGACGATCACCTCCAGCCCTCGCCGGTAGGCCACGGCAGCCGCCAGCGTCAGAAACAGCAGGTTGCGTCCTGGCACGAAAGTGTTGGGCAGGCCGCTGGCCTCCATCTTGAAAGCGGTCTCGCGCGTCAGCGAGGTCTCGCTCACACGCCCCAGCACTTCCAGATCGAGCAGGTGGTCCTCGCCCAGCTTGGGCGCCCATTGCGGAAACTGGCGGCGGATTTCGCTCAGGACCTTGATGCGTGATTCGAGTTCGATGTGGTGCCGCTGGCGGTAATCGAAGGCAATGGTTTCGACGCGTTCGTAGGCCTTGAGGGCGTGCGCCAGACAAGTGGTGGAGTCCTGACCACCGGAAAACAAAACAAGGGCTGTCTTATGCATACCCAATGTTAGGGCATGTCAGCCCAGCCCCCGCTGGCGCGGGCCGTCACTCCGGTTTTCCGGTCTTGGCGATCTTGCTGGGCGAGTAAGTCAGCACTTCCTTGGCCAGCACGCCCGGAATGGCACCGGGGCTCTGGTTGCGGGTCTCCGCCAGGTTCTGCACCTGGTTGGGATTCTGGTTGTGGGCACTCATGAGATCGACTGCCCGCGCGCTGAGAACCCAGAGCGTCCTGACGTGCTCGATCAGCATTTTGGTGATCGGCTCCTTGGGCAACTCTTCGACCTCATTGGGCTTCGGAGCGGCTTGGGTCCAATCCCTGCTGCTGTTGTCGGCCTTGGAGCCGCCCTGCAAGGGATCCGAGGCACTCGGCTGGGTCGCCGGCTCAGCAGCCGCTTTGGCCTGCACTTCCGGATTGATGGCATTCACCACGCTCGAGGCGCCCTGCACCTGAACGGACGGGTTGACCGGCGCAACGGGGATCACCCTGGCTGCGGCAGGCACGGCCATCTCTGCGCCGGCTGGCCGCAGATTTGGAGTTCGCTCAACAGTAGGTAGTTGCATTTTGGTCAATCGTCCCGGCCGCAAGGCAGAGGCTTTTATCCGTTTACGTATCAGTATTAACGGCAGATTTAGGGGGTTATTTAGGCCTTTTTTGACTTTTCTTAAAATTATTTCGACCATCTTCAGGCATTTTTATGTCTATTGAAGACAAAAGTTGAAACTTCAGACAGAATTCAGACTGTTATGGAAATCCCTGACATCACCCGGCAACTGCAGTCCGACATCGGCCGGCAGGTCCGCGCCCTGCGGCTGGCGCGCAACCTGTCGCAAAGTGATCTGGCGCGCCAGGCCGGCGTGGCCCTGGGCGCCCTCAAGAGCCTGGAGGCCGGCAGCGGTGCCACGCTGCGCACCCTGGTGAGCGTGGCACAGGCACTGGGACGCAGCGAGTGGCTGCACCACCTGCAACCCAGCCCCGGCTCCACAGCAAACGCGTCTGGACGCCTGCGCGCCGGCAAGCCGCGCCCGCCCCCCATTGATGTGAACCCCCACCCCTGAGGAGAACTGCATGTTGGAACGCTATTTCCAGCTCTCGGCACACGGCACCACCGTCAAGACCGAGTTGCTGGCCGGCCTGACCACCTTCCTGACGATGGCCTACATCATCTTCGTCAACCCGGACATCCTGTCCGCGGCCGGCATGCCGAAGGATTCCGTGTTCGTGGCCACCTGTCTGGCCGCCGCCATCGGCTCGGCCATCATGGGCCTGTACGCCAACTACCCGATCGCACTGGCCCCCGGCATGGGGCTCAATGCCTACTTCGCCTTCGCCGTGGTCAAGGGCATGGGCTTCACCTGGCAGGCCGCACTCGGTGCGGTGTTCATCTCCGGCATGCTCTTCATCGTGGTGAGCCTGTTCAAGGTGCGCGAGGCCATCGTCAATGCCATTCCACGCTCGCTCAAGTTCGCCATCTCCGCTGGCATCGGCCTCTTCCTGGCCATCATCGGGCTGAAGAACGCTGGTCTGATCGCCGCGCACCCGGCCACCTTCGTCACCCTGGGCGACCTGCACCAGCCGGCCCCGGTGCTGGCCGCGCTCGGCTTTCTGCTGATCGTGGCGCTGGAGTGGCGCAAGGTGCCGGGCGCCATCATCATCGGCATCATGGCCGTGACCGTGGCCGCCGTCGGCATGGGGCTCACCCCGTTTGGCGGCATCGTCGCCGCGCCGCCTTCGATAGCGCCGACCTTCCTGCAGATGGACCTTGCCGGCGCCCTCAACGCCGGCCTGCTCACCGTCATCCTGACCTTCTTCCTGGTGGAGTTGTTCGATGCCTCGGGCACGCTCATCGGCGTGGCCCACCGCGCCGGCCTGCTGGATGCGGACGGCAAGCTACCGCGCCTGAAGAAGGCCCTGCTGGCCGACTCCACGGCCATTGCCGCCGGTGCCGCGCTCGGTACCTCGTCCACCACAGCCTACGTTGAGTCCGCCGCCGGCACGGCGGCCGGTGGCCGCACCGGGCTGACGGCCGTCACCGTGGCGGTGTTGTTCCTCGTTGCACTGGTGTTTGCGCCACTGGCCGGCACCGTACCCGCCTTCGCCACGGCGCCAGCACTGTGCTATGTGGCCGTGCTGATGCTGCGCGGCCTGGCCGAGATCGACTGGGACGACCTGACCGAAGCCGCCCCGGCGGCCATCACCGCCATCACCATGCCCTTCACCTTCTCCATCGCGCACGGCATCGCCTTCGGCTTCATCTCCTACGCCACCATCAAGCTGCTGGCCGGCCGCGTGAAGGAATTGCCACTGACGGTGGCGGTGATTGCGGTGGTGTTTGTGTTGAAGTTTGCGTTCCTGTGAGTCGGGACACGACCGACAACACCCATGTCCGCACAACTCATTGCTCAATTACAGCGATCCCCCCAAGCCTTCCCCCATGCAACGGATGGCGTGGAGCTCATTGAAACCCATATCTCCTGGGTGCTGCTGGCGGGTGACCATGTCTACAAGTTCAAGAAGCCGCTGACGCTGGATTTTCTGGACTACAGCAGCCTGGCATTACGCCGCGCTGCTTGCGAGGAAGAGCACCGCATCAACAGCCGCACCGCACCGGGCATCTATCTGGACGTGGTGGCTGTCACGGGCACCCTGCAGGCACCACGTCTCGTTGGCCTTGAGGCCCTGTCGGACACGACGCCCGTGCTGGACTGGGTCGTGCACATGCGCCGCTTTGCGCAAGATGCGCTATTGAGCCATTTGATCGTGCATGGCGATCTGCAGGCATCACACATCGACCGCCTCGCCCGCCATGTGGCGGCCTTCCACGTCGCAGCCGACGTGGCCCCGGCGGACAGCCCCTGGGGCCGGGCGCTGCTGATCCGCGCAACGGTGGCGCAGAACTTTGATGCAGTCCAGGCTGCGGTTGCCGGAACGACGCTGGAGAAGACGCTGACTGCCGTGCAGCAATGGAGCGAACAGACGGGGGAACAACTTGCCGCGCTGATGAAACTTCGGCACCAGCAGGGCTGGGTGCGCGAATGCCATGGCGACTTGCATCTGCGCAATCTGGTCTTGATCGATGGGCAGCCGCAACTGTTCGACGCCATCGAGTTCAACCCGTCCTTCCGCTGGATTGATGTACTGGCCGATGCGGCCTTCCTGCTGATGGACTTGCAGGCCCACGGGCATCCGGATCTGGCCTGGCGCTTTCTCAACGTCTATCTGGAGCAAACGGGCGACTACCACGGGCTGCAGCTGCTGCCCTATTACCTGGTCTACCGGGCCATGGTGAGGGCCAAGGTGGCGGCGCTTCGCCTGTCGCAACAGCATGCCGCCGGACACGAAGACGCGGATGAGGCCGTCACACGCCGTGAACTGGCGAAGTACCTGCAACTGGCGGCGCAGTTGCTGCGGCCGCGTGCCTTGGCCCTGTGGCTCGTCACGGGCGTCTCGGGATCGGGCAAAAGCAGCCAGACCCAGGCATTGATCGAGGCACATGGCATTGTGCGCATCAAAGCCGACGTTGAACGCAAGCGCCTGTTCGGTTTGCCTTCGCAGGCGCGCAGCGAGGGTTTGGTGCCGGGCGGCATCTATACCCAGGATGCCAGCCGCCTGACCTACGAACGCCTGGAAGCGTTGGCACGCGACGTGTTGCTGGCCGGTTTGCCGGTGCTGGTGGACGCCACCTGCCTGCTGCGCAGCCAGCGCAAGCGTTTCATGGCAGTGACACAGGCGCTGGGCGTGCCGTGCCGCATTCTGGCAATGGAGGCCCCCGTCGACGTCTTGCGCGAGCGCGTTCTGCGGCGTGCCGCATCCGGCATGGACCCTTCGGAAGCGGATGTGGCGGTGCTGGAAGCCCAACTGACAAAGCGCGAGCCCCTGGAGGCCGACGAGTTGGCCTGCGCCATCCGGGTCGACACAAGCCATCCGGTGGACTGGAGCGCTGTACTGCCGCCCGAACTGGGCCCGGACATTTGATGCTGGCCGGCTGCAGCCCATTCCCGCGAGTCAAGCAACCGTCGCACGATCGGCACAGCAAGTGTCACGCTACGCCCCAGCAAGGAACTCAGAACCCGCCCAGGGCCTGGGCATCTGTAGAGGCCTTTTCAGCGGTGGACCAGCACAGGAATCTTGCTGTGCGTCAGCACTTTCTGCGTCTCGCTGCCAAGCAAAAGGCCCGCCAAGCCCCCACGTCCGTGCGAGGCCATGAAAATCAGGTCGCAACCGTGCTCGCGTGCGGTCTGAATGATGGCTGCCCACGGATGATCCGCCGTGCTGGTGGTCGTGTCGCACGCCACGCCTTGCGCCTGGGCGCTTTCCTTGACAAAGCTCAGAATTTTTTCCGCTTGCGCACGCGCATGTTTTTCAAATTCTTCCCGGGTGTCCTCCAGCATCTCCGCCTTGTAGGTCAGGACCTGGAATTCAGGCATGGCATAAAAACCGGTGACCTTGGCGCCGGCGTCACGCGCGAACTGCATGCAGTGGCGCACGGCCACCTCGGAAAGCAGCGAACCATCTGTCGGCAGCAAAAGATGCTTGTACAACCGCTTCTCCTCACCGGTGGATGAACTCCCATCCTGAAAGAGCCCCACAACGGCATCGGTCACGCAGGCGGTGCATCGTTGCATGGGCAGCATGGCCAAGACCCCGACCGGCGCCATGGCCTGCAGTGAGGTTATAGGCCTGAGACATCAACATTGCAAGCACGAAAGCAGAATGAAGGGGCGACGGCTCCGCTGGCCATGCGAACCGCCCAATCAGCTGCCCCGTCCGGCGCCTGGCCGGCCGGTGCGCTCTTCGGCCCGGATCAAGCACCTGATGGTGCGAGTGCCGCAATCGCGGCCGCGTACTCGTGCTGCTTCTTGTTGTCCGGGTTGATGGTGTTGACCCTGAAGAGCATCTCCTGCACCTCCAGCAACAGATCGCCATCGCGGCCATCCTTCTGCATTTTGGCAATCAGCGTGCCGCACAGGTTCATCAGCACCGTTTCACTGTTCGGCATATCGATCGCCGCCTGACGCAGCAGCGCAATCGCATCGTCGATCTTTTCTTCACGGGCGAGCAGAACGCCCTGATTGTTGATGTTGACGACATCCTCCTTGGACTTGGCAATGAGCTCGCGCCCTTCGTCGCCCATCTCTGCCGCCTCGAAGAGCGTTTGCACCTTGGCGGCAACACCGGGGCGGTCGTGGTTGTTCTTCACGACCTCCCCCAGCAGCTGGCTGGCGGCCTCCTTGTCACCCAGCTTGAACAAGGCGTTTGCCATTTCCAGCGACAGGTCCGTGGGGAGCACGCCGTCCATGGACGCCTTCGCTTGCAGCGCCTGCTGCATGGCGGCTTTCGCCTTGGCGCCATCACCCACCGACTGGTGGACCACGCTCTCGGCGATCGACGCATAAAGAAGCGCTTCCGGGTTGTCCTTGAACTCGCGCCGGCACTGCCCCAGGGTGTTGAGTGCCTTCGACGGTTCCTTCTTGTCGGTAAATACCTTGGCCAGCCCGGCAAACACGTCCGGGCTTTTGGCGGGCGAAAACTCGCTGATGCGTATCGTCTTCTCGAAAGCCGTTTGTGCCAGGTCGAGATCCCCGGTGACGTAGGCCGTCTCACCCAGTACCTTCTGGCGGTTGGCCGAGTTGGGTGAAACCTCGACCGCTTCCTGCAGGACCTTCAGCGCCTGCTCGGTGTCCCCGATGGCTTGCATTGTCTTGACCAGCCAGTCCGAGGCCTCCATGTAGAGCCGGTTGGCGGCCAGCACCTCCCGGAAAATGCTCGCGGCATGGTCGTAGTCCTTCTGGTGGAAGCTGACCTTGCCCAGCCCCGTCTTGGCCCACGACACGTCGCGAATGGTCAGCACAGCCTCGAACAGCTGGGCCGCTTCCTCATACCTGCCGAGCGTCATCAAGGCTTCGCTCTTGATGCGAAGAATATCCTGCAGATTGGCCGGCTTGGAACTGCGTAACTTGTCGCACGCCTCGATCACTCGAAGGTAGTTCCTGGTCTTGACAGCCGCCTCGATGCCGCCCATCGCCCTCTTCTTCTCCAGAAGCTTCTCAAGACGAGATTCCAGCGTCTGCAAATTGATCGGCTTGAGGATGTAGCCATCCGGCTTGGACTCGGCAGCCCCCATGACCAGGTCGTTCGTCTTTTCAGCCGTGACGATGATCCAGATGGTGCCCGGCCCGATGTAGCTGCGCATCCGGGCTTCTTCGAGCAGCTGCTGCCCGTTCTGGCCGACGCCAAGATTGAAGTCGCACAGGATGATGTCGTAGCTGCTGGCCTTGAGCAGGGCCAATGCTTCCTTGGCGTTGGCCGCTGTATCGATGTTGACGCCGCCAGCGTCCTTGAGGATGTTTCTGAGCATGGTGCGCATGCCCTGAAAGTCATCGACGACAAGGATGCGCGCCTCCTTGAGGTAGAGGTGGAGCTTGGAAGCGTTTTCGGTAAATATTGAAGCCATACGGATTACGGGAGCCTCACAACAAAACAGCCACCACCCAAGGTGCCGCCGTTTTCGATATACAGGGAGCCTTTCTTGGCCCCGTTGGTATGCAGCATGGCGGCACGGGAGGCAAAGTGAAAGCCCAGCCCCGTGCTGCCGCTGGTGAAGCTGATGCTCTTGTCGGCATCGACCCCGTTCTCCTTGAGCATGCGCTCCGGGTAACCCCGACCGTTGTCCTCTACACGCAACATCAGCTGGCCGTCCACCACGTTCGCCGTGATCAGGATCTGATCTTTGGTGTAGTTGTAGGCATTGTTGAGGGCATTGAGCAGGATGCCCGAGACCAGATCCCGATCCAGATACCAAAGCAGGTCCGGGGCGCAATCGACCGTGATGGACAGGCCTTTACGGTCCAGACTGGACCGGTTCTGGGCCACAGCCTCCTCGATCACGTCGGCCACGCCGTTCTCGTCGATGTCCAGCGGGTAGATATCCTCGTCGAACTTGTAGACGCCCAGCAGCTGGATCAGGTCGGAATTCATGCGCTTGGCCTCGAAGACTGCACTGGCCAGGTCGGTTTCAACGCCAGGGGGACCGTTGTCCTTGCACTTGGCGGCAATCTCCTCAAGCAAGGTGGTTTGCATCATCAACGAGTTTTTCATGTCGTGGATGGCGGAGGCGATGAAGTCCTTAAAGCTGATTTCCTGGGTCATTCGTACATGCCTTGCTGTGGTGTGAGCCGCGAATACCGCGACAAGGCGCGGATTTTGTACTCTTACGAGTGAATACCCTATCAGAAAACCGACGGCGTGCACAACACTTGCGCAGGCACGGCATCAACAGACACTGGCCAACATCAAGCCACTGAGACGGATCGCCAGTCCACATTTTTCCCCACCATCGGGCTGGCCGGCTTGTGCACGACTCAGCATCCGTCCCTCAGAAATCCGCCGACACGCCGACGCCCAGCAAGGATGCCCGGCCTTTGTTTACAACTTTGATCACTGTTTACGACTTTCATTCACCGGCACGCTGCGCGCTTCACCGCAGGAAAGGGAAGCAGTGGGAACTCACCGATACTTCCTCAGGTAAACGCCTTCAAACCAGCGCTTGGCCCAGTGGAACAAACGGGCCGGTGGCAAGATGAAGTTGCGTTCGGGTGTACGCCACACCAGCGTGCCGTGGTCGATGGCATCGATGATGCAGATGAGCTCCACCTTGAACATGGCGTCCGGCGTCTGGCCACGCAGGCCGGCCAGCAGGTTTTGCGCAGCAGCAGCGGCCTGCAGGTCGGCCATGTGCGCTTGTTTGGGCATCCAGTCAGGCCCGGGGAAGCTGCCCGAATCACCCACCACATAGACATGCTGCGTCCCCTCGACGCGGCATTGCGCGTCCGCCTTGAGCAGGCCGCCGGGTGAACGCGCCAGCGCGGTCTGGTCAAACCACAGGTTGCCGGTCATGCCAGGCATGAAGAGAATCAGGTCGGCGGCAAACTCCCCGCCTTCGGTGACCACTTTGTCCGACTCGAAGCGCACCATCTTGTGGCCCAGGTGGGTGCGAATGTTGCGCCGGGCCATCTCGTCCAGCAGATGCTGCACGGCCTTGGGGCCGAGGCGGTTGCCCGGTTCCTTGGCCGGGTTGAAGAACACCAGTTCGAACTTGTCGCGGCGCCCCTCGCGCTTGAGTTGCTCGTCAATGCCAAAGAGGAATTCGAACATCGGCCCGCCGCGCACCGCACTTGGCTCGTTCGGATTGCCCGCGAAGCCGACGGCAATGGTGCCGCCCGGCATGGACCGCAGACGGTCGCGGATCCGTTCCGCCGCGGCAATGCCCTCACACGGTGTGATAGCGTGCTCGATTCCCGGCAGCTTCTTGATGAAGCGACCGCCACTGGCAATCACCAGCGCGTCGTTCGGCACCTCGCCCGCAGTGGTGTCCACCAGGCGGCCGCCTTCGCGCAGACCGGTCACCTCGGCGGCCAGATGGCGCACCTTCATGCGTGCGAAGAAATTGACGAGCGGCACCACCAGTTGCTCGCGCGTGCGCAGACCGCAAGGGATCCAGATGATGCCCGGCAGGTAGTGCAGTTCAGCACGCGGCGAGATCAGGGTGATGTCCACTGTCTTGTCGCGCCGCCGGATCTCTCGCACGGTGGACAGGGCGCCGAAGCCGGCACCGATGATGGTGATGCGTTGGGGTGTGCTCATGCTTCGATTCTCGGTCAAAAGGTGGCAGTCTATGCGGCTCACCCGACTCCCGATCCGGCGGTCCGGAAACTGGCTTGACCGGCCGCTCCAGGGTGCGGATGAACCGGTCGATCAGAGGCCTGGCTTTTTGACTTGTTCGCGGCCGTAATCGACAGAACCTCTATTTTCGGTCAACTCAGTTACGAGTGTCGGCTTTGTGAGAAAGTAAATGGGAAGTTACAGACGTGCACATGGCATGTGCCGACTACAACCTGGGCGCCGATCTCTCCACAGCGGAACCGGAATTGGTTGCGACGCTGCAATTGTCAGGTGGAAAATTTAGGCGCCCTCTTTTCCACGAAAGCATTCACCGCCTCATGGTGATCGGAGGTCATGTGTGCGATAGCCTGGTAACCCGCCGACAGCTCCAGCAGGGATTCGAGTGAGCTGCGCTCGCCTTCGCGCAGCAGGCGTTTGGTCATGCGCAGGACACTGCCTGGATTGGCCGCGATCTTCCTGGCCAGCATCATGGCTTCATCGAACAATGCCTCATGTGCCACGACACGAGATACCAACCCACAGGCAAGCGCTTGTTCGGCATTCAAGGCCTCGCCGGTGAAGGCCATCTCCGAGGCTTTGGACATCCCTACCGCACGGGGCAACAACCAGGCACCACCGTCTCCCGGAACGATGCCAACCTTGACGAAGCTCTCTGCAAAGATGGCCTTAGCCGATGCAATGCGGATATCGCACATGCATGTCAGGTCCAGCCCCGCGCCAATGGCGGGACCATTGATCGCCGCAATGATGGGAACATCCAGGTTGTAGAGCGCCTTTGGCAAGCGCTGAATACCATTGCGGTATTCCTCGCATATCGTATCGGGCAGCAGCTTCTCGGTCTGATACCGCAGCATGTCCTTGACATTGCCTCCGGAGCTGAAAACCGGACCTTCCGCGGTAAGAATCACCACCCGGATGGAGGCATCCTGGCGGACCGCGTCGCAAGCTTGAACAAACTCCTCGACTGCCGTGTTGCCAGTCAGTGCATTACGCGTCTCAGGCTGGCTCATGGTGAGCGTGAGAATCGAGCCTTCACGCGTGCTTTTCAAAAATGTTGTCATCGTGCGTTCTGTTCAGACAGGATCAAGAGATGGCCATGTCCGTGGCCGTTCGAATCAGATTCAGCGACATGCCTGATGCGCTGTCGAGCAAGGCCGCACCGACCACGTCGTGCCAGTATGACTCGGACCCCGCAGCCTGGCGCCATAGATGAAGCCTTCGGGTAAAGAGTTGCAGATCGAACTCGACCGTGAAGCCAATGGCGCCATGAATGGAATGACTGAGTGCGGCCACCTCAAGTGCTGCCTCGCTGGTGCGTGCCTTGGCAATGGCCACACGCAACCGGTCGATGTTCAGCCCCTCCGAGCTCAGACCCAGTTGTGCCGCCATCCGTGCCGCAAAGGCGTGCTCTGACATCACGCTGAGTTGATGCTGGATTGCCTGGAATTTGCCGATCGGCTTGCCAAACTGTTGCCTGTCGTTGGCGTATTGCAAGGTGCAATTGAAGACATGCATCAGGGCGCCGGCCGTCATGGCGGCGTAGAGAGCCGCCTGGACATACCTCAACTCGACCTTGACGGGAACTTGCATCGCCTCTTTCCAGACCTGCAGGGGCCATATCAAGGTGGCGTCCAGACAAAATGCATCCGCCGCCACGCGAGCGGATGCCACAGGCAGAAGACGGCACTTCCCTTCATGGCTGACCAGAACCCAGTCGCAAACCTTGCCACTGCGTACCGCACTGCAACGCAAGCACCCTTCTGCGTCGATCTGCCCATCACCAAAGCTGATGGGACCTCCTGGGGCCCTGGCGCCGGATTCGGAGACCAGGGCACGGGCCAGCAGGGTTTCACCAAAGGGAACCGGCACCGCGAAGGTACCGCACAGCTCCAGCACAGGATAGACATCACGCAAGGAAAGTCCCGCACCATCAAGCGACTCCGGCACCAGCGCGTCAAGAAAACCAGCGTCTTCAAGGTGGCTCCACAGGTCCACAGGCGATGCACCGGCTTCTATCGACCGGACCACCTGAGGCGTGCACTGGTCAGCCAGCAACTGACGCACCGCATCAGAAAAAAGATCATCCATTGTTTTTCCCTCTGTTCAGCGCAGGCCCAAACCGCGCGCAATCATGCCGCGCAGGATGTCGCGGGTTCCGCCCCGCAACGAGAAACTGGGGGCGACCTGCGTCACGTAATTGAGTGTGTTGAGCAGCTCCAGCGGAATATCTGCCTTCTCGCGGGAAAACAGGTCATCGGCAATAAGCGCCGGGATCAGTTGCTCCACACCGGTGCCCAGGTCCTTGACAAGCGCCGCCTCCACGACCGGGCTCTCACCGCGGGTCAGCTTCTCGGTGATCGAGATGGACATGGCACGCAACGGCGCGAGTTGACTGATGATCTTGCCCGCCAGGCGCTGGGCCTGCGGCGTCCGCCCAGCCGGCGTGCGCACATACGCCAGCCATTCGTCGAACAGCACAATGCTCGAGTAGAGCCGTTCCGGGCCGCTGCGTTCGAAGGCCAGCTCAGCCGTCACCTGCTCCCATCCCATGCCTTCCGCGCCGATCAAGGCATCTTCGGCCAGCTGTACGTTGTCAAAGAATACTTCGCAGAAATGGCTGTCGCCGGACAAGTCGGTGATCGGGCGAACCGTCACGCCAGGCAATGACAAATCCACGATCACCTGCGACAACCCCTTGTGCCGGTCCTGCGGCTCACCGCTGGTGCGAACCAGGGCGATCATGTACTGGCAGTGCTGTGCATTGGTCGTCCAGATCTTCTGCCCATTGAGGACCCAACCACGATCGTTTTTCACCGCGCGCGAACGAACACTGGCCAGGTCAGAACCGGAACCCGGCTCGCTCATGCCGATGCAGAAGTAAGACTCGCCCCGGCAGATCGGAGGCAGGTAGAACTGTTTTTGGGCCTCTGTGCCGTACTTGAGGATCAGCGGCCCACTTTGTCGGTCTGCGATCCAGTGTGATCCCACAGGGGCACCAAAGTTGAGGAATTCCTCGACAAGCACATAACGTGCGTACGCACTACGCCCCCCGCCGCCGTAGGCCTTGGGCAAGGTCATGCCCAGCCAGCCGCGACGTCCCAACTCACGGCTGAATTCCGGGTTGTAGCCGGACCAGGACCTGGCACGCACATGGGCCGGCACCTGATGCATGGCCTCGCTCAGGAAAGCCCTCACCTCGCTGCGCAAGGCCTCGTCCTCAACCGGTATCGCCTCCGGATCCAGCGAATCAAGCTGACTCATCCCAACACCCCTTGTTCAAATAGCTCATTCATCGTTTCTTCCGGCATCTTCAGCACGTCTGCCAATACTTCGCGCGTATGTTCGCCAAGCAAGGGCGGTGCGTTGCGGTACTGCACCGGCGTTCCGGACATCCGGATCGGGCTGCCGACCAGTTTGATGTCGTCAGCTACCGCATGGTTCATCTGGATCTGCATGCCGCGAGCCTGCACCTGCGGGTCGTCAAACACATCGGCGATCGTGTTGATCGGACCACAAGGAACACCAGCCCCCTCCAGCAGCGCCACCCATTCGCGCGTGGAACGTTCAATCGTGATATTTCTCAGGGCTTCAACCAATATGCTCCGGTTCTGAACGCGCCCCATGTTGGTGGAAAACCGCGGGTCTCCCGCCAATTCATCATGACCGGCAGTTTCGCAAAAACGCGCGAACTGACCGTCGTTTCCGATGGCCAGAATCATGTAACCATCTGCTGTCGGGAAATCCTGGTAAGGCACTGTGTTCGGGTGTGCATTGCCCATGCGCCGCGGTGCAACGCCGCTGTAGAGGTAATTCATGGACTGGTTGGCAAGGCAGGCCACGCCCACGTCCAGCAAGGCCAGATCAATGTGCTGACCTTCCCCCGTCACCTCACGTGCCTGCAGCGCAGCAAGAATGCTGGTGCTGGCATAGAGGCCGGTCAGAATGTCGGTCAACGCCACACCAACCTTCATCGGACCTTCGCCTTGCTCTCCATCGGGCCGCCCAGTGATGCTCATCAGGCCGCCCATGCCTTGGATCAGGAAGTCATACCCCGCCCTGTGTGCATAAGGCCCCGTCTGGCCGAAGCCCGTGATCGAGCAATACACAAGCCCTGGATTGACCTGCTTCAATGCGTCATAGTCAAGACCGTACTGCTTCAGACTTCCCACCTTGAAGTTTTCTATCAGCACGTCGCAATGGGTCGCAAGCTCCCGGACCAATGCCTGGCCCTGCAGTGAAGCCAAATCAACGGCGATGGATTTCTTGTTGCGGTTGGTACAAAGGTAATAGGCCGCGTCACGGGTCGGCTCGCCATCACGCCCCTTCAGAAAAGGGGGCCCCCAGGTACGCGTGTCATCACCGGCACCCGGTCGCTCGACCTTGATGATCTCGGCACCAAGATCCCCAAGTGTCTGCGCCGCCCAGGGTCCGGCCAACACGCGGGAAAGGTCCAGCACCCTGATCTTTGAAAGTGCGCCGTGGAGCGACGCCTTCCCCATGTCGCCCAATCCCGTCATTGCTGCTCAACCTTGGCCTTGGCTGCAATCCGCTTCCACAACTGGATTTCGGAATTCTGGAACGCCCTCATTTCCTCGGGGCCGCCGTTCATCACCTCGGCACCAATCCGCTCGTAGAACTCGCGCGTCTCCGGCATGCGCTCAATGGCCGTCATCAGGCTGGCAAGCTTGTCCGTCTCCGCCTTGGGTGTTTTCACCGGCACCATGGCAGCCACCCAGGTATAGGCGGTAAATCCGGGCAAACCTGCTTCCGTGGTGGTCGGCACCGAGGACAACGAAGGCACACGCCGCTCCGATGCCACGGCCATGGCTCGCAACTTGCCGGACCTGACCAATTCCTGGGCACTCGTCATCTCGGCAAAGGCAAAGTGCACGGTGCCGGCCGAAACCGCAGTGACAGCTTCGCTGGCGCCCTTGAACGGGACATGCACGGTCTGGACGCGAGCAGCATCATTGAACGCCTCAGCCATCAACTGGTAGCCTGCTGAACCGGCACCGAAATTCAACTGCCCAGGCTTGGCACGTGCATCTGCCACAAGATCGGACAAGGTGCGAGGACCGGAATTGCCCGGCACGATCAGCAGGGCCGGTGAGCGCATCAGCATGGTCAGCGGTGCCAGATCAGCCACCGGGTCGTACGGCAGGTTCTTGAACAAGGCCACATTCACGGCCAAGGTCGAGTTGCTGCCGATGAACACGGTATAGCCATCCGCCGGGGCACTCTGCACGGCGCGCACGGCAATGAAACCATTGGCGCCCGGCTTGTTGTCCACGACGACGGGTTGCCCCACCATCTCCGTCAGTTTCCTGGCGAAGTAGCGTGCCGAGGTGTCTGTACCGCTGCCTGGCGGGAAGGGGACGACAAAGCGGATCGGACGCGACGGGAATTCCTGGGCCAGTGCCTGCGTGACAGGCAGCAGACCCGATGCGGCGAGCAAGCCGGTCGTGACTAGCGTATTCAGGACTTGACGGCGAAATGACATGCAGAGTCTCCTAGTGGAATGTGAACACGGGTGAACGGCTTATTCCAGCGTGACGCCAGTAGCCTTGACAACTGCGGCCCAGCGCGCCAGTTCGCGCTTGATGTAGGCACCGTAGGCCTCCGGCGTCGAGCCCAGCGGTTCGGCACCTTGCACAGCGAGTTTTTCCTTTACTTGGCTGCTGTTAAGTGCCTTGATGACTTCACTGTTGAGCTTTTGCACCACCGCAGCCGGTGTGCCGGCCGGCACCATCATTCCCTGCCATGCACCGGCCTCGAATCCGGGCATGATCGTTTCGTCGAGCGTCGGTGCATCGGGGAACAGCGACATGCGTTTGGAAGTCGTCACGGCCAGCAGCTTCAGGCGTTTGTCTTTGACAAAAGGCATGACCGAATTGATCGTGTCTGTCATGAACTGGATCTGGCCCGCCACCAGGTCCACGTCAGCGGGTGCGCTGCCACGATAGGGCACGTGGGTTGCATCGAGACCTTGGCTGCTCACAAGCTGGTAGGCCGCCAAGTGCGTCACATTGCCATTGCCGGCCGAGCCGTAGGACAGCTTGCCGGCGTTGGCCTTGGCATACGCAACGAATTCCCGCACATTGTTGACAGGGAGTGATGCGTTGACAACCAAGGCCAGCGGCACCACCGCAGTGAGCGCCACAGGCGCAAGGTTGCGTTGCACGTCATAACTCAGGTTCTTGTAAAGCGCTGGGCTGAGCGTGATCGAAGAGGTGTTGTAAAGCACGGTATAACCGTCCGCTGGCGCCTTGCTGACCGCTACGGCAGCGATGTTCCCATTGGCGCCAGGCTTGTTGTCGATCACGATGGACTGCCCCATCTGCTCGGCCATCTTCTGCGCCAGCACACGCGCGACCAGATCAGTGGGGCCGCCCGGAGGAAAGGGCACCACCATCGTGATGGGCTTGGCAGGAAAGTTCTGCGCCCAGGCAGCCGGGATGGATAAAAACGCACTTCCCACGACCAGGCTGAGAAAGAGGCGCCGGTCCAGTCGACCGCTCTTCAAGATGCTGTTGTATCCCATGGTTGTCTCCTTATTGGTTGATGGGGGAAAGATAACTGTCAGACCGACTCGCGGCCGGCCAGCAGGCGGATCGCCGTGTAACTCATGACCATGGCGCCACGCTGGTTGAAAACGTCAATGCGCGAAGTCACCACCGCGCGCGCCTTGCGGGACGTGGGCCGAATCTCGGTGACTTCGATCACGGCCTCAATGGTGTCGCCCACGACGACAGGGGCCAAGATTTTCTGATACAGCTCCAGCATGGCCAGGCCGGTGCCCTGGATCATGGTCTGCAAAATAAAACCTTCGATCAGCGTATAGGTCAAGGCCGCCGGTACCGGCCGGCCTTCGATCGCCCCACCCTCGTAGCCATCCTCGATGAAGATCGCCTCCAGCATGCCGGTCACACCGATGAAATTGACCAGGTCGGTCTCTGTCACCGTGCGCCGGAAGGTACGCATGCGCTGCCCCACCTGCAGGTCCTGCCAGACATAACCTCGCCCAAGTTGCGGCAGCGAATGATCCACCCCTGGAACATGTGTTGAAGTGGCGTTTGAGGGAATATGGCTCATGCGGCGGGCTCTCCTTCTGGGTTGGTGCTTGTACTGGCCACGGCGGCGCCGCTGACCAACAACTGTTGCATCTCGTTGGGTTGGACACCGGCGGCTTGCAACAATTCGCACGTGTGCTGGCCGAGCCGCGGGGGCATGGCTACCGGCAATTGCTGCCCTTCGAATTTCACCGGAATGCCAGGGAAACGCACAGGCCCCATCGCCGGGTCTTGGAGGGTCTGAAAATAGCCGGTGGCGACGAGATGCGGGTCCTGCATCAGATCGTCGAGTCGTCGCACCGGTGCCGCCGGAATTTCCAGCCGCTCGCAGAGGTCGAGCCAGTAAGCCGTGCACTCTCGCTCTACAAAGCCGGAGACCAACTGCAGCAACTCCGCAATATGCCGAGTCCGTTGCCCAATATCGGAAAAGCGCGGATCCGAGGCCAGCTCAGGCTGGCCCAGGGACTGGAAGAAGCGCTGCCAGTGCACATCGGTATAAGGCATCATGGCCACATGGCCATCCGTGGTGCGGTAGGGCCGACGCCAAGGCGCCAGCACCCTGGGATAGCCAGGTGGTGCGAGTGGCGGATCAAAATGCTGCCCATAGAAATGCTCGACCAGATTGAAGCCCACCATGGACTCGAACATCGGGATCTCGACCAGCGCGCCCTGCCCACTCTTCTCGCGCTGCCACAAGGCCGCCAGGATGGCGTGCGCCGCAACATGGGCGCAAGTCTTGTCGGCGGCAATCGTCGGCAGGTAGCGGGTCTCGCCCGTCTGCTTGGCCATCAAATCGGCCAAACCGGACATGCCCTGGATCACGTCATCGTATGCAGGACGTCCCTGGTACGGCCCCGGCAGGAAGCCGAGCAAGCTGGCATAAACGAGCCGGGGATAACGTGTCCGCAAGGTTTCAGGGTCGATGTCCAGTGCAGCCAGCTTCTGCGGCCGCATGCTGTGCATGAAAACATCGGCGGTCTCCACCAGTGCCTGCAAGGCATCGCGACCACCCGGCTGCTTCAGGTCCAGCGCCACACTCTTCTTGTTGCGGTTGGCACCAAGAAAGATGGCGGCCATGCCGTCTTCGCGCGACGGACCGGTATGGCGCGTGGAGTCACCTTCCGGCGGCTCGATCTTGATCACCTCAGCACCGTAATCGGCCAGCACCTGGCTGGCAAGCGGACCAAAGATCACAGTCGACAGGTCGAGCACGCGCAGTCCTTGCAACGGCTTCATAGCTTGGACCCTCGTTTCAGATCAGAATGCATGCTCGGCTCTTACAGCCCAATGGTGTAGCCACCGTTGACCGACAGGTGCTGGCCCGTGATGTAGGACGCTGCATCGGACAGCAGGAAGCACACGGGACGAGCGACCTCACCAGTCTCCGCCCAGCGGCCCAGCGGAATCTGGGCCAGGTAGGTGTCGGCGAATTTCTCACTGCGGATCGTTTCGGTCATGGGCGTCTCCACCACACCGAAGCCGACAGTGTTCACCCGTACGCCATACTTCGCCCACTCGCGTGCCGCACACATGGTCACGCCCAATAGGCCCGCCTTGGCAGCGCCATAGTTGATCTGGCCTATGGTGCCGCGGCGCCCCGCATCCGAGGAGATGTTGATGATGGAGCCGGGCGCCTGGTCACCTGCACGGTGACGCGCCAGCATGTGCCGGCCGACAGCTTGCAGAAAATAGAACGAACCGCTCAGGTGCACGTCGATCACCTGCTGCCACTCCTCCAGCTTCATCTTCTCGATCATGGCCGGCCGTGTGACGCCTGCGTTGTTAACCAGGCCATGCAGTGCGCCGAATTTTTCGACGGCCGCATCGATTGTGCGCAGGGCCAATCCAGCATCGGCCACGCTGCCGACCATAGGCAAGACGCGGTCATGACCGGCTTCATCACGAAACGCCTCGAGCGCGCCGGCATTGAGATCCACCGCCGTGACGGTAGCGCCCTGTTTCAGCGCAAGCTCGGAAATGGCTCGACCAATGCCTTGGGCCGCACCGGTGACGATGATGTTTTTATTGTTCAGAGGAAAAGAGGTTTCAGTCATGATCGTTTTCTCAAAGTGTTTCTTCGATGCCCAGCACCAATGTGGCCTGGCTTGAGAGCTCACCTCCGTTACCGTGGGCCAATGCCAATTTCGCGTCCTGCACCTGCCGTTGACCGGCCAGACCCATGAGCTGCTGCGTGGCTTCGACCATGGTGAACAAGCCGTACATGCCGGGGTGTACACAGGACAGACCGCCGCCGTTGGTATTGACCGCCAGTTGCCCCCCCGGCGCAATACGCCCACCTTCGACAAAGGCACCGCCTTCACCTTTCTTGCAGAAACCCAGGTCCTCCAGGAACAACAGTGTGTTGATGGTGAAGGCGTCGTACAGCTCGACGACATCGATATCTGATGGCTTGACGCCAGCCTGCGCAAAAGCACGCGCGCCGGAGTGCACGGCTGCCGTTGTCGTCAGGTCGGGCATCGATGTGATATCGCGATGGTCAGTAGCAGCTGCAGCGCCGAGCAGATAGACAGGTCGCGCAACCAAGTCCTTCGCCCGCCTCGCGCTGACCATCACCACCGCTGCAGCACCATCCGTCACCAGACAGCAGTCGCGCACACAAATCGGATCACTGACCATGCGCGACTTCAGGTAATCCTCCATCGACAAAGGGTCACGCATGAAGGCATCCGGATTGAGCTGCGCCCACTGGCGTGCAGCAAGGGCAACCTCTCCCAGCTGCTCACGCTTGAGACCGTACTCATGCATGTAACGCGATGTGGCCAGCGCATAGGCACCAACCGGACGGCTCAGCTTGTAAGGCGCCTCATAGGACGAGGGTCGCATGGCGCTGACCAGGCCGCCCGAGGCAGTGCGCTGATTGCTGCCATAGGCAATCAGCGCCACATCGCACTGGCCGCTTTCAATTGCCAGTGCCGCCCACATGGCATGGGTCAGAAATGCGGAGCCGCCGGTGCGGTTGTTTTCAGTGATACGCGGCTGGATGCCAAGGTATTCTGCAAAAGTCAGACCGGAAAGAAAGTCATCGGGCAAGCCGATGAACAGTCCATCGACCTCGGAAGGCTTGAGGCCGACCTGGCTCAATGCCTTGACGCTGGCCGAGACCGCCAGATCCATGGAACTCATGCCAGGCGCCTCGCCCATACCGTAGGTGGCAGCGCCAACGATCGCTGACTTGCCGCGTGGGAATCGATCGCGCGTCATGCCACCGCCTCCTCATCATCTGCCACATCGAACAGCAAAATGGACTTCTCGTCTTGCGTGCCGATTCTGGCCTTGACCTTCATGCCGATGCGAACCAGTTCGGGGGCTATGCCTTCGACACGACTCATGATGCGGGGCCCTTCCTCCAGGTCGACCAGTACCACGTTGTAGGGCGGCTGTGGCGGTTTGACGCGTACCACGGTCGTCGCATAAACCGTACCGCGTCCGCTGGCTTCAACCCATTCCAGGTCTTGCGCACCGGTACGGGGCTCTGCCACGCGCGGATAAAAGAAAAATCTGCCGCTCGAACTCGAACGTTGCAACATGAATTTGCCTTGCGCCAAATGTGCAAAGTACGCTTGTTCCGGGCGGATGTCTGTCATTCGGATTTACCTTCAACCTCTTCATTGATTCTTTATTCGCGTTCGGGCCACTGGTACAGGGGTACCTCCTTGGCGATAAAACGTCGGGTGGCCTCGGCGTGAAAATCAGTTTCACGGCACATCGCCTGTGCCATCGCCTCCAGGTCGTAGACCGTACGGCGATCGGATTCGAAAGCGTGGTTCATCACGTTCTTGGCAATCCCCAGAGCCTGCGTGGGTGCCGAGTGAAAACGCTTGGCAAATTCCAACGCCGCCTGCAGGACATCCTCTTCACAAATGGACTGCACCAACCCGATATCCTTCGCCTCCTGCGCGTCCACCACACGGCCGCTGAAAACCAGATCCTTGGCGCGCGCCAGTCCAATGGCTCGGGGCAGCATGTACATGGCCCCCATGTCAGGCACATAACCGAGTCGCGCATACACACAGCAGAACTTCGCCCTAGGGGAGGCCAGAACGAAGTCAGCGCACAGCGCCAGCGACATGCCGGCACCAAAAGCCACCCCGTCCACAGCGGCGATCACCGGCTTCTCAAGGTCAATCAGCTCATCGAGCCAGCGGTGAATCTTTCGGATGCGCTCCCGCCCTTCAAAGATGTCGCGCTTTTGCCCTTGCTGCGCGGCAATAGTCTTGACGTCGCCACCGGCGCAAAAATGTCCGCCTGAACCCGTGATGACGACCGCACGCACATGATCGTCATCGCGCACCTCGGCCACAGCTGCCGAGAAGGCCTCGCGCAAAGCGAGGTCCAGCGCATTACGCTGTTCCGGCCGATTCATGCTGAGAACGGCCGTTGCACCATGACGCCTGATGTCGAGAACACTCATATTGTTTCCTTGCGCGCAGGCTCAGTATCGAATCTGCATGATCCAAGTGGCCACCAGAACCGGTTTATGGGCGCCTTCCACCTTGACCTCGACATGCCAGATACAGCGCGCCTCGTTCTCACTCAGATCGTCCACGCGTTCCAGCACGAAGCTGCCCACCAGACGCACGCCGCTAGGTACCGGCCCTGTGAAGCGAACCTTGTCAAAGCCGTAGTTCAAGGCCATCTTGCGGTTCGGGAATGAGAAGCAGCGGTGGTACCAGCCGGTCAGCAAGGACAGGGTCAGCAGCCCGTGTGCAATCGTCGTTTTGAAAGGCGATTCGACGGCTGCGCGCTCGGGATCGGTATGGATCCATTGCTTGTCATGCGTGACTTCTGCGAAGGTGTTGATCGTGGCCTGGTCAACCAGGATCGGGTCGCCGCTGACTGGCGGTTGGCCGACAAAGGCCTTGAGCGCGGCAATCGAGTCGAAACTGTGCTGCATGGCTTAGTCCGCCTTCACACCCAGAGACTTCGCCAGAGGAATCCAGCGCGCGCGTTCATCCGCAATGAACTTGGCAAACACCTCCGGTGAACCGGGCATCGACTGAGCACCGATACCGCGCAGCTTCTCGACAATTTCCGGCTTCTTCAAGGCTTCGTTGATGGCCTTGTTAAGCTCATTGATGATCGGCTGCGGCGTGCGCGCAGGAGCCACCACGCCGAACCAGGCACTGGCTTCGGCGTTGGGATAGCCGGTCTCCTTGAGTGTCGGCACATCGGGCAGCTGCGGAAAACGGGCGTTGTCCAGGATGGCCAGTGGCTGGATCTTGCCAGCCTTGGCCTGCTGCAGACAGGACGGCAGGGCATCGAACATGATATCGACGTTGTTGCCCATCATGCTCATGATGGCCGGCGCGCTGCCGGTGTAGGGCACATGGGTGACCTTGAAGCCCATCAACGAAGAAGCATATTCACCGGCCAGATGGGTGATGTTGCCGCTACTGGCCGAACCCATGGTCAGCTTGCCAGGCTCCTTCTTGCCCAGTGCGATCAGCTCGCTAACGCTGCCCGCCTTCAGTTCTTTGCGGGTCACCAGCAGCAGCGGTGCCTTGCCCATACCGGCCACAGGCGTGAAAGCCTTTTCCGGGTCGTAAGGCATCTTGGCGTACAACGCCGCGTTGATGACCAGTGGCGCATTGGAGCCGACAAAGAAGGTTTTGCCATCCGGCTCGGCGCGTGCAACGGCCTCACCGGCAATCATTCCGGCTGCACCGGCCTTGTTCTCGATCACGATAGGCGTGCCCATGATCGCGGCAGCCTCGTTGGCGACCACCCGCGTGATCTGGTCGGCCGCACCGCCAGCTGGATAGGGCACCAGGAAGCGAATGGGTGATTTCTGCTGAGCGGATGCCCCAGCGCCGGCAAGCGTCAGCACGATGGACAGGGCTGCGGTTCTTCGATTCAAACGGGTCATGCTTGTCTCCTTATGAAATGGATAACGGTCATGCAGATCAGACAATTTTTTGAGCCTTCAAGGCCGCCAGGCGCTCTGTCGAAAGACCGAGGTAGTTTTGAAGTACCTCTTGGGTGTGCTCTCCCAGCAACGGTGCCGAGCGGCCGTACTGAATAGGCGTTTCCGAGAAGCGGATCGGGTTGGCAACGCTGGGCGCCTCGACCCCTGCGCTGTGCGGCAGGTCCCGTCTCATTTCACGGTGAATGACCTGCCGATCCTCGAAGACCTGCTTCATGTTGAAGATCGGGCCGCACGGCACGTTACTGACCTCCAGCAAAGTCACCCACTCCTCCATGGTCTTGGCCAGCATGGCCTCAGCAATCAAGGGAATCAGACTTCCACGATTGCGATTGCGCTGCGGCCCCGTGCTGTACTGCGGATCGGTCGCCAGCAAGGGACGAGCAATTACCTTGCAGAAGGCGGCGTACTGCGAGTCGTTACCAACCGCAATGATGATGTCGCCTTCTTTGCACTTGAACACCTGGTACGGCACCATGTTTGAGTGCGCGTTACCCATGCGCTGCGGAATCTGGCCCGACAGGAAGTAGTTGAGCGCCTGATAGGAACTGATGCTGACGATGCAGTCCAGCAACGACATGTCGATGTGCTGGCCCTTGCCCGTGACATGACGACTCTCGATGGCGGCCAGGATGGCCGAAGTGGCGTACATGCCGGTGAGCAGGTCACTGATGGCGATACCACTTTTCATCGGGGCGGCACCCGGCTGGCCATCAGGCACCCCAGTGATGCTCATCAGCCCCCCCATGCCCTGGAATACATAGTCATAACCTGGCAAGGCGGCATAAGGTCCGGTTTGACCAAAACCCGTGACCGAGCAGTACACCAAGCGCGGATTGATCTTCTGAAGATCGTCATAAGCCAGGCCATAGCGGGCCAATGTGCCGACTTTGTAGTTCTCGACCAGCACGTCTGCATCGCGGACCAGTTGGCGGATGATGTCCTGACCTTCTGGGGTCGCTATATCCAGCGTGACTGACTTCTTGCCGCGGTTCGCGCACAGAAAGTAGGAGGAATCGCGCGTCTCACGACCTTGCGCGTCTTTCAGAAAAGGCGGCCCCCAGGTGCGGGTGTCATCACCGACTTCAGGGCGCTCTATCTTGATGACCTCGGCCCCCATGTCGGCCAGGTTTTGGGTGGCCCACGGACCGGCAAGGACACGGGTTAGGTCGAGTACCTTGAGATGCCCCAACGCAGTATTCATGGCGTGTTCCTCTGTTCATTTCTATTTTGAGGATAGCCACCAAGATTTCATGCGTCCAATATTTATTGGACTATTTTTGATACTGACTTGGTATCAGAGTTTTGCATATTTATAGGGTTAACACCTAGTTAATTAAAAAGAATGGCATTCGATATCAATATTGATTAATAATTTTCCGATACCTAAATCAAAACCCTGTCGGGCCATCCAAAAGATGAACTCGGTGCCAAGCTCACCGACACGCCCGACCACCGAAACCATGGACCTGCGACGCATCCGACACTTTGTCGTTCTGGCTGAAACGCTGAACTTCCGCCGTGCAGCCGAGCGCCTGCACATGGCACAACCGCCGTTGTCGGTTTCCATCCAGAAGCTCGAAGCGGAGTTGGAAACCAAGCTGTTCACGCGTGAGCCCAGCGGTGTTTCGCTGACACCGAGCGGCCGTTCCGTTCTGCTGGAGGCACGCAAACTGTTGTTTCACGGCAGCCAACTTGGGGAGGCTGCCAGGAACGCGCTCGATGGCACCGGTGGCACCCTTCAGATCGGCTTCGTTGGCTCGGCCACGCACGGCATGCTGCAACAGCTGTTGCCTAAGTTTCGCGCCGAATATCCCGGCGTGGAGTTGATTCTGCGCGAGGGCACGTCGGTCAGCATCGTTCAACAACTCGAAGACCGCGTGCTGGATGTGGGACTGATCCGTCTGCCCTTGCTGCAAGCGTCCAAAGCCACTGTGATCGAGTTGGAGAGCGACGTTTTCATCGCCGTATTGCCACGCGGTCATGCGCTGGCCGACAAGGGGCCGCTACAGCTGACGGACTTGGCCGCTCAGCCATTCATCATGTATGCCGCCAATAACGCAGCTGGCCTGCACAGTGCGGCCATGCTGGCTTGCCAGCATGCCGGATTTCTTCCCAACGTGTCGCAACAGGCGGTGCAGATCCAGACCGTTCTGGCGCTGGTCGAAAGCGGCCTGGGCGTGGCACTCGTGCCCTCGATCATGCAGCGCTACGTGAGTGAAAAAATTGTCTACCGGCCGCTGATAGATGCCCCATTAACCGGCGCCATCGGGTTGGCCCTGGCCTACATGGCGGCGACTGAAAGCCCGGCGGCGGCTCGATTTCGCCAACTGGCCACCCAGGTCTGTCGTTTGGATCCGCGTCGCTAGCTCGCCGCCTGAAACTAGCCTGGCTTTTGTTCCCGACTTTGATAGCCAGGAACAGGATATTTCGTGCAATTAAAGTCGAAAACACCCGTCTAGGTTTCATGCGCTTCTTCAGCGTTACGATCCTGCAACATGCCATTCCAAAGTCGTAAAAAACTTCATGGGCACCTGCTGAGTTCGCGATTTAGCGCTGAATCGACCGAATAGCACCAAAGCCTCACTCTGACCGCGATCTGGATAGAGGCACGCAGAGAATTCCGTTTAGGCATTTAGGCTCTCCAACCATGACCTTGTTCAGGTTTTCAAGGAGGCCTTACTCGAGCAGCGTGGAAGGCCCAAACTGCAACTTACTGTGGTGCTTGACTAACAAACGCATCACTGAAGAATCTTGCCTCGGGAAGCCCGCTCTGCTCAACGCAGATGCGCCTCAACGCGGCCACCATAGCAGGCGCTCCACAGGCATAGACGTCGTAACTGGACAGATCGTCATGGTCGGCCAGCACAGCCTCATGAACCAGACCGGTTCGCCCAGGCCATGTATCAGCCGGGGCATCGCTGACCACCGGTACGTAACGTAGCCCTGGCAAGGTACGTTGCCATTTGGCAATCACCTCCGGCGCGTACAGCCCTTCCACTTGCCGCGAACCCCAGTACAAGGCCAGGGGCCGACTGATTTTGCTACGTACCATGTGATCGATGATGGATTTGATGGGGGCGAAACCGGTACCCCCAGCCACCATAATCAATGGGCGGTCACCATCTTCGCGTAACCAGAAGTCGCCATGCGGCAGTTCAAGTTGCAGTGAATCGCCAGCTTTGAGCGTAGGCAAAATTCCTGCACTGAAGTGACCACTCGGCACATGACGGATATGCAGTTGCACGCCGTCGCTCTCATGCGGCGCGTTGGCCATAGAAAAGGCTCTGCGCTGACCGTCAGGCAGGATCACCTGCAGATACTGACCTGCCTGAAACTTGGCTCGCTGGCCGGCGGCAAAACGCAGCTGCAAAATGGTCACATCGCTAGCAGCCTGCGTCATGCGGAAGACTTTGGCCTGCAGGATTTTTCGGGCATTGGGATCGATGCGTTGCCAGCTGCGCGGGCGGATCAACAGATCACTGGCAGCTTGGGCGTGGCAGAAAAGATGCTCGTTGTCGAAGTGGATGCCAGCCTCGGCACTACCGCCAGCGGTACCAGGCACTAGCTGACCTTCGAGCACCAAACCGCGGCAATTGCCGCATACGCCTCTGCGGCAGGAGTAGGGCAATTCGATACCGTTGCGTGCTGCGGCATCAAGCACGGTCTCGCCGTGCTCACAGGGAAAAGCAACTTCGCTGCCTTCGATCTTGATCTGGTGCGTCATTGAAATGTTCAGAGAGGTGCCGGCACGGCTGCGAGCCGCGCGACGGTATTGATCATGGCCCTGGCATCGGCGATGCCTTGTCCGGCAATGTCCATGGCACAGCCATGGCCCACACTGGAGAGGATCACATCGGCACCGATAGACAGGGCACTGGCCTGCTTGGGACTCAACAGCTTGACAGGGATATGGCCCTGGTCGTGCAACATGGCGACATACAGGTCGTGGCGACGGTCGGCCAGCAAAGCATCCGCACCGATAGGGCCGTCCACCTGCAGACCAGCGGCACGCAGGCGCTCGGCGGCGGGTCGAGTGATGCTCTCATCCGCATCGCCGAAAAGGCCATTCTCGCCAGCATGAGGGTTGATACCAAACAGACCAATGCGGGGTGCGGCAACGCCTAAACGCTTCATGGCGCGCATACCCGCCAGCGCAGCCTGTTCGACCAACTTGGGACTAAGCCGGTCCAGGGCATGCTGCACACTCTCGTGCAACGTTGCATGCACAATGTGCAGGCCACCACCGACCAGCAACAGGAACACGCCGTCTTCGGACTGGCCACAGACGCGCGCTACCAGCGAGGGATAGCCTGAAAAGGGAATGCCTGCTAGGTGAACCGCTGTCTCGTGATGCGGAGCTGCGACCACCGCATCGAACTCACCGCGTCGCGTCGCCGTAATGGCAACACTGGCAGCGACGATCATGGCGGCGCCGGCTTCGGCGCACACTTGCCCTGGGACGAACGCACTATTAGTCCCAGCCTCGGTCGGAACGACGGCGCTGGCGTCCAGGAGGGCTGTGAGCCCTAGCTGGACGGCTGCGCGTTGCAGCACTGCCTGGGGACCAAACAGCGTGATCTGCACGTCATCCCGTCCAGCATAGGCGGCGACGGTTTTAAGAGCGATCTCCGGCCCGATGCCGTTTGGATCGCCAACAGGCAACGCGATGCGAACGACAGCCTGGGTCACAGCGGTATGGCCATAAGAGTGTCGATACGGCTGCTGTCACACACCACGATGCGGCTTTTCAAGCGCAGCGTATTGGCACTCGTGTTGTACACGTCATGGTAGATGCCTGTGCAATACAGGCTGGTCTCTCCGTCATGCATGATGCGTGCCACCATGAATGGCGTTTCGCTGCTGGCTGTCTGAGCCTGACTGTCCACGATGAATGGCAGGCCGACGATGTGCCGATAGCTGTGCCGCTCGTAGATGTTGGCATGACGCAAGGCGGAAATACGATCTTGCAGCATGGCTCGATTACTGGCCCAGATCAGACCGGCGGCCAGACCGGCGCGATGGTTATCGGCGGTGGTGACGGTGTACTGGCATTGCGGCAGGAAGAAGTCTGGCCAGTTCTCCAGTTCGTTCCTGTCAATGCAACGGATGTAGGCTGCCTGGAAGGCGGCAATTTTTTCTCGCAGGGAAACGGTGTCCATCAATCTGTACTCCTAGATGTCCATGAGACGGCGGTAGAGTTTCCAGAAGCCACGAACCGAGGCCTCTGTTACGCGTGACGGGCTGGACGAGGTACTATCGCCTCCCATTTCGATCACGGCCTGGTCTTCGCCAGCCGCAGCTATCCCACGCTGTACGAAACCACCGACCGCGCCATCCTCCATCGAGACGAAGCCGGCCGGGCCGATCAAGTTAGCCTGCTTAAGACGTACGTCCCGCTGCTCGGGGGTGTCGTCGGCGTAACCAAGGTAAGTCCAGTTCAGATCCGTCTTCTCCACACCACGAGGCAGTACTTGCCGGATGGCCAGGCAGTTCTGGATCTGCTGCAGCACAAAACCAGGAAAGACCGAGAGGATCTGCAGCGTGATGCCATCCTCGTATTCCTTGAAGCCCGCCAGCAGCGTCGGGTCGGCCAACTTGTAGCCCTCCTGATCGGAACGCAAGCCCTGCTCCTGGTACTGCTTGCCGGCCTCGGCCTGAGGTGCATCGACCATCGAGTAGCTGACATGGTGGCCACCCGACTCACTCACGATCACCGCACCCCGTTGCGACAGGCGATTCAGACGGAAAGTGGTGAAAAACAGGTGCAAGAGACTGGCGTGGTAGCTATCCTTGACGTTCTCGAAGTAGAGCTTCCAGTTGTTGGGCAGGGCCTGCGTGAAGCGGCCAATGACCTCAACCGGCTTGTGCAGAACACGCTCAATGCGTGCGCAGATTTCGGGGCCTAGGTAGTCCTCAATGCCGTCTACTTCATCGCTGAAGCTGCCGAACACCAAGCCACAGAAGGTGGCGATGCGCAGCTTGCGCGGCGAATGATCTTCCTTGCAGAAACTGGGCGGCATGCCACCGGCGCCATTGAGACCAGCCTCGAAGGCCACGCCTTTGAGCGATCCTTGGAGGTCGTAGGTCCAAGCGTGGTAGACACACTGGAAGTCCTTGGCCGTGCCGGCTTTTTCCAGGCAGATCAACGCGCCACGGTGGCTGCAGCGGTTTTCGAAGGCATAGATTTCGCCGTCTGTGTCGCGTGCCACGACGATGGGCGCCCGACCGACGAAGGTCGTTCGGTAGCTTCCCGGCTCCGGAATCTCGGCTTCCAGGCATAGGTAATTCCAGGTTGGTCCTTCGTAGACACGTTTCTGTTCCTGCTCTAAGACGTCCTGGTTCTGGTAGACAGCGTAGGGCACGCGGGTGTGCTGACCCCGCACCCATTGGATTGGGTGAGTTTGGCTCATGGTGGTTTCCTTGTTTTGGGGAAGCTGTGCGTCGATCAGTCGACTGTGACGTTGGCGTCTTTGATGACCTTGGCCCAGCGTGTGGTTTCGCTGCGCATGAAGCGACCCATCTGTTCGGACGTATTGCCAACGACTTCGGCACCTTGCTCGGCGAAGCGCGATTGAACATCTGGTTGCTTGAGGGCGTCGACCAGCGCGCTGTTGAGTAACTTCACCGTGGCGGCTGGGGTGCCAGGCGGGGCGACAACTGCAAACCATGTCACCGCCTGCATGCCTGGCAGACCGGCCTCAGCGAACGAGGGGACTTCCTTGATCGTCGGTGCCCGTTTACTGTCAGCCACAGCGAAGATGCGAATCTTGCCGGCCTTGTGTAGCGGGCCGGAGGCGCCAAGGTTGTCAAAGAAGACGTCAACTTGGCCGCCTGCGAGGTCTGTAAGCGCTGGCGCAGTACCCTTGTAGGGGATGTGAGTCATCTGCGTACCGGTAAGCGACTGGAACAGATTGGCTGTCAGGTGCGAGGTCGAGCCGTTGCCCTGTGAGGCATAGGACACCTTGCCGGGGTTGGCCTTGAGATAGGCGATGAACTCCTGCACGTTCTTCACTGGCAACTGGTTGCTGACGGCCAGCACGTTGGGTACGGCCGCCAGCACGGTCACCGGTACCCATTTGGTGGCGTCATAGGGCAGTTTAGAGTAGAGGCTTTGGTTGATGGCAATGGGGCCAGGCGGCGCGACCAGCAAAGTGTGGCCGTCGGGTTCGGACTTGGCGACGATGTCGGCACCAATATTGCCGCCCGCACCCGGCTTGTTTTCCACGATCACGCCGGATGGAAAGCGGTGGCGTATTTTTTCAGACAGGATGCGTGGCAGCACGTCAGCCGTACCACCAGCGGGGAAAGGCACGATCAGACGGATCGGCTTGCTGGGGAAGTCGGCGGCGTGCAGACCAGTCCAAGTGAACGCAGCACACAGCCAAATTATCAAATGTCTCAAGTATCTTCTCCTCGGGTAATGACTGTCCGGATGAACCAGACGGATGGCGAAAACAGGGGGAAGTGTGTAGCTCCGGCCCCGGTTTGACAAAGTCAATTTTGCGAATAGCGCAAAATCAGTGAAATTTTTTTGATCATCATCAATGCAAAATCCATGCAATGGATACGAATTCCCTGGTTTCACCTGTCAGTGACAAGGACCTGATCGCCGGTTTGGCCAAAGGCTTGCAGCTAATTGAGGCCTTCGATGACGCACACGCTCGATTGACCTCGTCCGAAGCCGCACGCCGCGTCGGTATTAGCCCTGCTGCAGCCAGACGTTGCCTCCTGACGCTGTGTCATGGCGGCTACGCCAAGACTGACGGCAAACGCTTTTGGCTGAGCCACGGGATACTGAGACTTTCCTATGCCTACTCGGCATCAACTCGACTGCCTCGCCTGCTGCAGCCCACGCTGGATTCCTTAAGCGAACGCACGCGTGAATCCGCATCACTGGCCGTTCTGCACGGAACGGAAGTCATGGTCGCCGCGCGATCAACGGCGCGTAAAAGTTTGACTGTCGGACTGGGGGTTGGGTCTCGGCTTCCACTGCACTGCTCAGCTACCGGCCGTGTACTTCTCAGTTCTCGTCCAGCAGCGGAGTTTGAGGCCCTCTTTAATGCCATGCCACTGCATCGGTTGACGCCACACACCCTTACGGATCCAGTTCGTCTGCGTAAGTTGCTCAAGTCCTGCGTCGACAATGGTTATGCGTTAAGCAACGAAGAGATTGAAATAGGAGTCAGGTCGATCGCTGTCCCGCTGTACAACATGGTTGGTCAGGTTGTCGGTGCTCTGAGTCTCTCCAGTCGAGCCGACCGCATGACGGCCAGTGAGATGGCCGAACAATTGCTGCCAGCCATGCTACGCAGCCAGGCTTGGGTACGCTCAAGATTGTCCTGAGGTGACTGGATAGTTCCTCAATCAAGCGGCACTTAAAGTAATGGCCGCGTCTGCGTATAGAGCAGTTGGACTCAGCATTTCATTGCATGAATTGAGACCCGCCTTGCGTAAGTGGGTTCAGTCTCATCGGATCGCCGGTACTTCTTTACGGTGTTGCGAGCCAGGCCTGTACGCCTGGAGATCTCGCGGATGGACATCTGTTCTCGCAGTGCCCAACGTCTGATGACATTCAATGTCGCCACGTCTATCACTCCTAAATTCTCCCTGCTTTAAAAACTAGCAGGGTAGGTCCTACGTGGGTCAACTTTGGATGAAAATTACTGTTCTCAGTGGGTCAGATTTCGACGGAATTCAACAGCAGTTGTTGATTCCAAACACAGCTAACTAGACATTTGCGCCTGCACAAAGCCAGTAAGCTCCCGTAGCACAAGTTCTGTTTGTTCCCGATGCGGCGAGTGCTCACAATCATCCAGTTCGACCACGCGTGTTTGCGACGCAATGCGCGCGATTCCGTGCACCTGCTCCAGAGAGGCGTACTGGTCCTGCAACCCCTGAATTGCCAGGACCGGGCAGGCAATGGCGCCAAGCACATCGCGTATTGACCACGTGGCAAAGTCAGGCGCCAGCCAAGCGCGGTTCCAGCCCCAGAAGGCTGAGTCTGGATCTTGATGGAATCGCGCCAGGGACGCACGTAACCGGCCGCCCTCGTAGGCTTGCTGTGCCTTTTGAATACCAGTCAGACATTCGGGCTCGACATATATATGTGGCGCCAGAAGTACAAGGCCGGCACAAGGCTGGCTACTGGCATACAACAACGCAATTGAGCCACCATCGCTATGGCCCAAGATCCAGGGCGGCTGAGCCTTCGCATCAACGCCCAACTTGCGCAGCAGCAGGGGCAAAAGATCCTGCGCTTGGCGGTGCATGTAATCCGGCGCCCACACCACCCCTTCAGGCCGGGGCGTGGATTTGCCATAACCAGGGCGCGAATACACAAGTCCACGCCAACCCAGCGCTTGACATACTAGGTATGGGAAGTTTTCCCACATGGCCAGCGATCCCAGCCCCTCGTGCAGGAAGATCATCAATGGCCGGTCTTTGCGCTCTGGGGCAAGCCAGGTGTATTCGATCTCAAGCGGCTGGTTCTCCCAGACCAGCCGCAGGATGCCGGCATCGTTACTACTAAACACTGATGCGTGCAATGAGTTCCTCGCGGGAGGTGGCATCGCCGGCTTGGCCGCTGTAGGTTACCTGGCCGCGCTCGATCAGGTAAAAGCGGTTAGTCAGAGCCAGCGCGGCGTGCACGTTCTGCTCCACCAGCACGATGGCGATTCCTTCGCGAGCGAGCTCACGCATCAGCGTGAACAGCTCTTCGACGATCATCGGCGCTAAGCCTTCTGTGGGCTCGTCGATCAGCAGCAACCGGGGACGGCCGGTGAGCACACGCGCGAACGCCAGCATCTGCTGCTCGCCGCCAGAGAGCGTGGTTCCCATCTGTCGTCGCCGCTCGGCCAGCCGGGGAAAGCGGTCGAAGATTTCATCGAGCTTGCGCTTTTGCGCCGCACTGCCCATGCCTGGCGCCTGCATAAAGCCCAAGCGCAGGTTTTCCTCAACCGTGAGCCCCGGAAAGATTCGCCGATCCTCTGGCACGAGGCCGATGCCGTTGCGGCTGATCCGGTCCGGCTCGACACTGGCCAAGGACTGACCCTCAAACAGGATATCGCCCTCGCTGGGCCCGACCCAGCCGGCGATCGTCTTGATCACCGTAGTCTTGCCCACACCGTTGCGGCCAAACAGACCTACCACTTCGCCCGCCGAGACCTGCAAACTCACACCCTGCAGTACATGGCTGAGGCCGTAGTGCGTGTGCACATTTTTAAGTTCTAGCATGACGCTTTCTCCTGGCGCTCGCCAAAGTAGGCGGCCTGGACTTGTGGGTTGGCACGCACCTGTTCGGGCGTTCCCTCGGCCAGCTTCTGACCCTGATGCATCACCACCACATGGTCCGACAGGTTCATCACCAAGTCCACGTCGTGCTCGACCAGCAGGATGCTCAGACCGTGCTCGGTGGCAAGGTTGCGGATTAGAGTCTCGGTTTCCCGGGTATCGGCATGGCTCATACCCTGAGTGGGTTCGTCCAGCAAGAGCATGCGAGGACGCGAGGCCAGTGAGACAGCGATTTCCAACCGGCGCTGCTCGCCATGCGAGAGGTAGCCAGCCAGCTCGTTGGCCTTGTCATGCAAAGTGAACTGCCGAATGAGTTCCTGCACCCGTTGCTCGGCTTGAGCGCTAGAGGCCACCGGCCGAAGCCAGCCCCGGCCCTGCTCGAGGTACTGGGCGGCCAGGCGCAGGTTCTCGTACACCGGCAACTCGAAGAACAGGTTGGTGATCTGGAAGGAACGCGACAGGCCTGCGCGTAGCATCTTGTCGGGCGAGTTGCCGGTTACCTCGCCGCCCTCGAAGAACACCTGACCGGTGCTGGGCGCAATCGCACCGCTAATGAGATTGAACAGGCTGCTTTTGCCCGCGCCATTGGGACCGATGACTGCGGTGATCTTGCCGCGTTGGGCCTCAAATGAGACATCACGAACCGCCCGCAGGGCCCCAAAGTTCACGCCAATGCCACGTACAGAGAGAATCTCATCCATCACAACTCTCCTCGGTTGCGGGTCGGCAGGTTCAGGCGGTTTTGCAGCAGCGGGGCCAAATAGCCGACGAGACCGCGCGGAAATAGGATGACCACCATCACGAAGAGCAGACCGATGACGATCTGGTGGTGTGCCGTAAACGAGCCCACCACCGAGCGCAAACCGGTGAGCAAGACCGAGCCGTACAAAGGGCCGATAAGGGTACCTGTGCCACCCACGATCACATTGATGACCGCGTTGCCCGAGACCTGGAAAAACATCAGTTCGGGCGAAACGAAGCCGCGCAACATGGGATACAGCGCACCACTGACACCGGCGATGCAGGCCGCACCGACGAACGCCATGAGCTTGAAGCGCCAGGGGTCGAAGCCCAGAAAGGGGACGCGATGCTCGTTGACTCGGATGGCAGATAGCTGCCGCCCCATGGGCGTTTCCATCAGGTAGCGAAGCCCGACGTACAGCCCAAGGATGATGACCAGCGTCACCAGGAAAAATCCCAAGGGATCGCCCGAGTCCACGCCCGGTACCACGGCAACTGCCGGCACACCGATGATGCCGTCGGAGGCGCCGAGTTCGCGAGTGTTGAACACGATCTTCGAGATCACTTGGGCCAGTCCGAAGCTGATGAGGGCGAAGTACACGCCCTTGGCCCGGATGGCAATGACGCCGCCGATCAGGCCAGCGATCGCGCACACACACAGCGTGATACCCATGCTCAGCCAGAAGGAGGCACTCCACTCCTTGAGTACTAGGGCCGAGACATAGGCACCCAGACCGAAGAACAGAGCTTGACCCAATGGCAATAATCCTACGCGGCCAAGCAGCAGATCGACCGACAGCGCCAAGCCTCCGAAAATTAAGGCTTCGGTCGCCAGGCGCAGAAAGAAGACATCTCCCATCCATTTGGCCAGCAAGGCAAAACAGAGGGCACCGAAAAAGAAGAGGTAGGTAAACACGCGCAAGGCACTGGGCCCACGCGGCGACGAGATGTGGGGATCAGGCATGGCCAAGCTTTCCAAACAGACCTTGGGGACGCCACATCAGTACCAGCACCATGATGCCAAATAGCAGTGGGTCGTTCCAAACCGGAGAGATGAACAGGCTGGAGATGGACTGGATCTGCGTCAGCAGCAGGCCTGCCAGCACTGCACCCTTAATCGAACCCATGCCACCGATGATGACGACGCTGAAGGCAATCAGCACGAAGTCGCGCCCCATGGTCGGGAACACCGAGTAGATCGGCGCAAGCAGCACACCGGCGACGCCAGCCAGCGCCACGCCAAAGGCGAATGTGCCGGCATAGACCCGAGAAACAGGCACGCCTAGCGAGGCGCTCATGTAGCGGTCAAAGGCGGCAGCCCGCACCATGGCACCCAGCGAGGTCCGAAACACCAGCAGCCAGACCGCTACGATCACCAGCCCCCCCATCCCCATGACGAACAGCCGGTAGTTGGGAAAGAACAGGCCAAGCATCTCGGTGCCCCCGGGAATCGGGCTTTCAATACGCAACGGGTTGGCGCCGAAGATGATCTTGAGGACATCCTCGAGAACCACCGCCACACCGAAAGTCAGCAGCAGCGTCAGCGTGTGGCGGTCTTTGCTGTGAAAGACGCGCTGGATCAACCCGCGCTCAGTCACGTAGCCCAGCGCTGCCATCAGCACCGGGGTGAGCAGCAGAGCCCACCAGAAAGACAGGCCCAGCCCCAGAATGGCCACTGCCACATACGCTCCGATTGCGTAGAATTCTCCGTGTGCCATGTTGATGACGTCCAGCAGACCAAATATGATGGTCAAACCTAGCGCCATCAGTACAACAGCCACCCCGATCGACAGGCCGTTGATCATCTGCGGCGCCAGCACAAATTGCAGCCACTCCAGGACTTGGTTCATGCTGAACCTCAGAACTTGGCGCAGGTGTCGGGACCGATGGCGGCACTAGCGGGCACCTTGCCAACGATTTCAAACTGTCCGCTGTTCACACGCACGGCATACATGTCCTGCATCGCCTGGTGGTCGCCCGCGCGCATGGTCTTGACTCCCTGAGGGGTGGCCCATTGGATCCCGCGCATGGCTGCTCGCACCTTGTCAGTGTCGGTGCTCCTGGCTTTCTCGACTGCGGCCTTGTAGAAGAACAGCACGCCGTAGCTGTCGGCGCCGTAAAGATCGGGCTTGGCCTTGTTGGCCGCTTCGAAGGCGCCCACAAACTTTTTGTTCTCCGGGTTGTCGATGTTGGGCGTATAGCCCACGCCGGTGACAAAGCCGTCAGCCGCCTTGCCTATCGCCGAGAGGTTCTGCGAGGTCACTGTGCCCGAAGCGCCTACGATCTGCACATTGCGGCTCAGTCCGAATTCGGCCATCTGGGTGAGCAGGCGCACCGTGTCATTGCCGGCCACTGAGGTGTAGATCACACTGGGACGGGCCGAGCGCATTTGACCGAAGAACGGGGAGTAGTCCTTGTTGTCCAGAGGCGCGAACACTTCGCCTACGGTCTTGGCGCCCTTGCCTTCCGCGGCGGCTTTGAAGGCAGCCACAGTGCTACGGCCCATTTCATAGTCCGGACCCAGGTAGAACACGCTGGCGTTGGGCTTGGTCGAAGCCATCCACTCGGCCAGAGCGGCCGACTGCATGCCTGCGCGCGCATTCACGCGAAACACGTTGGGTGAGCATTTTTCAGCGGTAATCGTGTCGGCAAAGGACACGGTGGTGGCGATCAGGCGGTTATTGCGCTCGGCCACTTGTCCCACTGCCAGCGTGGATCCAGAATTCACCGTGCCGGTAAGGAAATCCACCTTGCTGACCTGGAACAATTTCTCGGCCTTTTGCACCGCCACGGCGGGATTGGCCTCCTCGTCTTCATAGATCAGCTCGAGCCGGCGACCCATCACGCCGCCGGCGGCGTTGATTTCATTGGCCGCCATGTCCAGGCCCCACTTGACCTGCTGGCCGATGCCGGCATAGGTGCCGGACAATGGAGTTACCACGCCGATGCGGATCGGGCCGGTTTGGGCGGCTGCGCCCAAGCTGAGAGCTGCGCCGGCCACCAGGGTGGCAATCAGTTTTGTATTCATTGTCTGTCTCCTTCGGGTCTGGGTTGAGGAATCGTTTGCGTTTCAAAGTCCGACGAACTTCGGGCTACGCTTGTCGTGGAAGGCCTCCACGCCTTCTCGGAAGTCTTCTGAGCTGCGCAGACGGGAGTAGCAGTGGCCTTCCAATTCAATGGCCACGGTCAACGGCGAATCCTCGGTGTCGTTGAGCAGCTTCTTGGCGGTTCGCTGCGCCAGCGGTGAGAAGGAGCGCAGCTCGTCGACCAGTTGGTCAGTCGCTTTTTCGAGCTCGGCGTCGGGCACGATGGCAGTCGCCACGCCCCAGTCGTAGGCCTGCTCGCCGGGAATACGGCGCGAGCGCATAACGATGTCCTTGGTGCGGGTGATGCCGACCATCTTCTGCAGGCGCGCCGAGCCGCCCGAGCCCGGGATCTGACCAAGCTTTTGCTCCGGCAGCGCGTACAGCGTGGTGGGCGTGACCAGGCGGAAGTCGCAAGCTAGGGAAATTTCAAAGCCCACGCCAAAGCAGTAGCCCCGGTTCGCCGCGATGACCGGCTTGCTGCAGCGAGCAGGCGCGGCAATGTTCCAGGCCAGCTTGGAGACGTGCTCGGGGCTGGCTTCCAGGAAGCCCTTGATATTGCCACCGCTGGAAAAATGCTCACCCTCGGCGCGCAACACGATCACGCGCACTTCGTCTTTCGCGTCCAGTGCTTCAAAGGTGATCCGCAGCTGCTCGCGCTGCAGCATGCTGATCACATTGAACGGCGGGCGAGTCAACACGATGTCGGCGCGCTGGCGCGCGGCATCGATTTCTACGCGGTAACCGTCGAGCTCGCCCTGAAGGGTGACGGCCGGGTGTTGCAGATCAGTCAGTTTCATGGGTTTCCTTCTCTAGAAAGTAAAATGGGTTGAGAAAATCAATGGGCAGCACCGTCAGGCGTGTGGGATTCGGGCTGGTACTCGCCGGCCACCAGCTTGCGGCGCAGAACCTTGCCCACCGGGGACTTGGGAATTTCGTCGACAAACACGTATTCGCGCGGCCTCTTGAAGTTCACCATGTCGGAACTTCGGCAGTGCTGGTCAAGGGCTTCGCCGGAGACGTCCTCGCGACGCTTGACGAAGGCGACCACGCGCTGACCCCAACGCTCGTCCTTGAGGCCAGCCACGGCCACTTCATCGACGGCCGGGTGAAGGGAAAGCACCGATTCGATGTCAACCGGCGAGATGTTCTCGCCGCCGCTAATGATCATGTCGTCCACACGGCCGGTGACGAATAGGTCGCCGTCGGCATCCACATAACCGGTATCGCCGGTCAAATACCAGCCCTCGCGCAGACTCTTGGCATTTGCATCGGGTCGGTTGTGGTAGCCCTCGAAGGCTTCGTCAGAAAGCATGTCGGCAATGATCTGCCCCTCCTCCATCACGCCAGCTCGTTCGCCGACCGACTTGCCGTCGAGCTTGACCACACGCAGTCTGGTGTTAATGCCCGCACGGCCGGCCGAGCCAGGCTTGCCCACGGCATCCTGGTTGATCGCGAAGGTGTAAATCTCGGAACTGCCATAGTGGTTGACGAACAGCTCAGGCTTAAAGGCCTGCTGCAGACGCAGCAACAGCGCGTCATGCATTGGCGCACCCGCAAAGCCCAGACGGCGCACTGAGGAGATGTCAGTCGAGGCAAACGCGGGATGAGCCAGCAAGTCGTGGTACAGCGTGGGCACCAAATAGAGGTGGGAAACTTGCTCGGCCTCGATGCGTTGCAGCGCCTCCGCCGGGTCGAACTTGGGCATGCATACCAAGCAGCCATCGACCAGCGCCAGTGCCAGTAGCGAGCGAACGCCCATGGTGTGGTACAGCGGCATCACCCCCAAGGTGCATTCGCCATAACCATACCGATTCTGCGCGACATGGGCCAGCGCGGCCACGCGCTCGGCGCGCTGGCGACGCGGCACCCCCTTGGGTGCGCCAGTGGTACCCGAGGTGTAGAGCATCAGCGAGAGATCCTGTGCCTGGGCACGGGGCACCGGATCGCAGGCGCCGGCCACGCATTGCGCATAGCGCTCGCCCGAGGTGCCGCCTTCGCCCACCAGCACCATGCGCGCCGGTTGGGTCTGCACCGCCTTCAGCACCGCGGACGCCGAAACCTGCTCATACACCACCACCTGGGCGCCGGAATCCTTGAGGCAGTGCGCCACCTCCTCCGGCTTGGCACGCCAGTTCAACGGGGTCATCACGATGCCGCTGAACTGACAGGCCCAATGCAGCGTGGCGGCTTCCTGCCGATTTTGCAACACCGACAGCAGATGATCGCCCGCCTGCAGACCAAGGTCCTCCAGCCCGCGCTGAGCTGCGCCGATGAGCTGAGCCCAGTGCGCATAGCTCAGGCGCTGCGTGCCATCGACCAGCGCAATCGTGTCCGGCGCGCGCTCGACGCTTTGCAGAAAAGTACGTCCCAAATCAAGCATGTGCCACCTCCATCAAAGCTTTCACAATCGGCGTATAGCCGGTACAACGGCACAAATGACCAGACAGCATGTCGCGCACCTCCTGCTCGGTCGGCTTGTGCCCCTGCTGCTTCAGACGCTCAAGCCAGTCGGCGCTGGACATCAAGATGCCTGCGGTGCAAAAGCCGCACTGCAACGCGTGATGGCGCTTGAACGCCGCCTGCAGTTGTGACAGGGTGCCATCGGAGCCGGCCAGTCCCTCGACCGTGTCCACGCGCCGATCCTGTACCTGTACCGCCAGCGTCAGGCAACCGCGGCAGGCCACGCCATCGATGCGAACCGTACAGGCACCGCACACGCCGTGCTCGCAGCCCACATGGGTGCCGGTCAGGCCCAGTTCATGGCGCAGGAAGTCGGTCAGCAGCATGCGCGGGCTGGCATTGCCGCGTCGGGTATGGCCGTTGACCTCAAGGGTTACCTGATGCAAGGTCTGGGCCTTCATCAATTTGTCCGTCATTGCGAATTCCTTGCTTCTTCAATCGCTTGTCGACCCAGACGGCGCACCAGGTGACGACGAGCTGCGGCAGACATGTGCGCGTCGTCGCGTGCGTCCAGCGCCCAGGCCAGTTCGTTGAGCGCATCGTCCAGCGCGCTGCCCTCCAGCAGCGGCCACTCGCGCGCGATCGGCCGATCGGCGACACCGGCCACGGCCACTCGCAGCCCAGCGGCATCGGCCACAGCGGCGACCGCGCAGATGGCAAAGTCACCGTGCCGGCGGGAGAACTCGCGAAAGCCGAATCCCTGGCCCGGCCGGGCCAGTGGAAAGCGCACCGCCTCGACCAACTCATCACCTGCGCGGGTGGTCGTGAGCATGCCGGTGAAGAAGTCCTCGGCAGCTAGTTCGCGCCGAGCCTTCGCGCTGCGCAGCAGGACACGCCCCTTGAGTGCCAACAGGCACAGCGGCAGCTCGGCCGAAGGGTCGGCGTGCGCTATCGAGCCGCAGACAGTGCCCCGGTTGCGGATCTGGAAGTGCGAAATCCAGGGTAAGGCCTGCTTGAGCAGTGGTAGTTCCTGCGCCAGGCCAGGCCGCCATTCCAGCGCAGCCTGCGTCACCGCCGCCCCCACCTGCATCTGCCCCTGCTCGACGCTGATCTGACTCAGCGAGGCGACGCGCGAAATGTCCACCAGCAAGCCCGGCTGGGCCAAGCGCATATTGAGCACCGCCATCAGGGACTGGCCGCCAGCGAGGATGCGCGCATCCTCTCCACGCGCCAGCAATTCGCAGGCTTGCTCGGTGTTGTCGGCACGGATGTAGTCAAATGCCGCGGGCTTCATGCACGCACTCCCAATAGATTCAAAAGGCGCCGCCACCAGCTCGGACGTGCGACGGTCCCGCCGGCCTGGCGTCCAAGCGATTCGAAGAGCTGGGCTACGATGATGCGAGCCGCGCCCTCGAGCATGCGGCTACCCACCATGGCCACCTTGCCGCCCACCTGGGCTCGGTAGTCGTAGCGCAGCCGAGTGCCGCCGGGCGTGGCCGTCAGAGTCACCAGGCCGTCGCCAGCGCCGGTGCCCAACGCCGATCGGCCGCTGCCGGCCAGGCGCAGGCTGTGCGGCGCGTCAATGTCCGAGAGCATGATTTCGGCCTCGTAGCGCGCCTTGACCAAGCCTACGCCCACGGTCACCTCGGCACGGTAGCGGTTGGGTCCGCTGGACTGCAGCGCATGACAACCCGGGATGACCCGCGCCAGTGCCACCGGATCGAGTAGCACCGCGAACACTTTCTCCGGCGGCGCGGGGATGTCAACTTCACCTTGGGCCTGCAGAGCCAGCCCTTCGCCCGCGGGCAGCGCCGCCACGGGGGCGGGCCGCTCACGCGGTTCGGGGTCAGCCGTCTGCAGCAGCGCCAGCACGCGCCCGGGCGTCAGCGGCAGCCGCACATCCTCCAGGTTCATGCGCGGGCGCAGCGCATCAGCAAAGGCGTTGGCGATGCACACCGGCGTGCTCATGTTGTTGCCTTCGCCCAGGCCCTTGGCGCCCAACGGGGTGAAGGGCGAAGGCGTCTGCATGTGCACGATCACCGGATCAACCAGTTCGCAGGCCGTGGGCATCAGGTAATCGGCCAAGGTACCGGACTGGAAGCTGCCATCACCGCCGTAGCGGAACTCCTCCAGCAGCGCTGCGCCCATGCCCTGGGCAAAGGCGCCCTGGATCTGGCCGTCGGCCAGAGCGGGGTTGAGCAGTCGGCCAGCATCGTGGCCGGTGATATAGCGGTCTATACGCACCGCGCCGGTGTCTGGATCAACCTCTAGGCCGCACAAGTCGAATACGAAGCCGTAGGCGGCCGAAGTGTTGACGCGATCGGCTTCGTCAGGGGCACTGAGCACCTCGGGCGTCCAGAATGCGGTTTCGCGTAAACCCGGGCTGACGCCTTCAGGTAGCAGAGCCGGCGCCCAATGTGGATTGGCGGCCAGCCGGGTGAAGGGCTGGCGCTGGGTGGGATCGTCCCGGTTGTAGATTTCCCCGCCGGAGAAGACCACTTGCTCAACTGCGCAGTTGAAATGGTCGGCCGCAATCAGCGCCAGCTTGTCGCGTATCCGCCACGCCGCCAAGTGCACGACGCCAGCCACCGCGCCAGCAAAGCGGCTGGAGTAGTTACCAGCCGCCACAGACCATGCATCCTTGGCGGTGTCGAATTCCACGTTGACCATGATCTGCCGCGGCTGCAGGCCCAGCGCGTCGGCCACCACCTGCGCACACACTGTCATGTGTCCCTGGCCGGCAGGCGCCGAAGCGATGGTGACATTCACGCCCCCCAGCAGGTCGACCGAGACTGTGGCGCTGGCGATTGCGCCGTTCTTGGGCCCGGCCTTGGCGCGCTGTGCAGGCGTGAGCACAGTGCTGATGTAGCCCATGTTGGAGACCGAGGGCTCCACGATGGCCGCCATGCCGATTCCGTACAGGCGGCCGGCGGCGCGCGCGGCCTGCTGGCGTTCGTACAGCCCCAGAGCGCGAGCCTTTGTCATCACGGCCTGGCTCATACCCAGATAGTCACCCGAATCCAGCACCGCACCGGCGGCGGCGTGGTATGGGAACCGGTCGGCCGGCACGAAGTTGAGCTGACGCAGCGCCAGCGGATCGATGCCCAGGGCTGCGGCGATGCAGTCCATCAGACGCTCCAGCGCGTAATAGACCTGCGGACCGCCAAAGCCTCGCACCAGACCAGTGGGCGTCTTGTTGGTCACCACAACCCGGTTGCGCACGCTTAGGTGCTCGATGTCGTAGGCACCACTAAGGCAGCCGTGCATGCGATAGAAGGTGGCCGGCTCCGGCGCACGCACATAGGCGCCCACCTCGTCCACCTGGTCCCAGTGCAGTGCGACGATGCGCCCGTCAGGCCGCACGTCGGCGGCAATCGTGGCCATGCGCGCGGTGGCTGAGGTCGCCGCGCTGAGATGCTCCAGCCGGTCCTCGACCCATTTCACCGGCGCGCCGGCCTTGCGTGCTGCCAAACACATCAGCACTACGTAGGGGAACACCGCCTGTTTGACGCCGAAGCTGCCACCGGAATCGCGGGGCACCTTGTGGCGCAGCTTGTTGCCCGGAACCTTGAGCGCCAAGGCCATGACCGCGTGCAGCGAGAACGGCCCCATGAAGTTGGAGAGAGCCTCGTAGCCTTCGTCCTCGCCCAGGTATTCGGCCAAGACCACGGCGCATTCCATGGGCGAGCAGCTATTCCGCGGATAGTGCACAGTAGTGCCGATGCGCCGGGTTCCGGCCTGCACGGTATCGGGCTGGCCATAACTGAAATTTCGGTCGGAGACCATGTTGCTGCCCACGGCGTCGTGCAACAGAACGGCTTGCGCGTCCAGCGCCTGAGTGATGCCAACCACCGCCGGCAAAGGCTCGTAATTGGCCTTGATCAAATCCAGGGCGTCTTCTGCAATGTAGCGGTCGTCGGCCACCACCACGGCCACCGGCTCGCCAACATAGCGGACCCGGTCGACCGCCAGCGCCCAGTGCTGCATGGGCTGCTTGACGCCCACCACGAAGGGCTGCGCCCAGCGCTGCACATCTTCGCCAGTGAGTACCGTACGCACACCGGGAAGGGCCATGGCGGCACTGACGTCAAGTCCGGTGAGTCGGGCATGGGCATAGGGAGAGCGCAAGACCGCAGCTTGCTGGGTGCCCGGCTTGGCGCCCACGTCGTCAGCATAGGCGCCGCGTCCGCTGAGCAGGGGAGCGTCTTCCAGGCGCTCCAAGGGCTGTCCGACATAGGCGGTATCGCCTGACGCCCGACGAGGTTCTGCTTGCACTGTGTCTCCTCTGGTTCCCAGGGAACCTTGCTGTTTGATGCAAGCAAGTGTCGCCAGGGAGCGGCTGCCAGCCGAACATTAGAGTCCGGTCTTTAACCGAGGAGTCAGAAAACTATCCAAATAGTCTGATGATTTCTGTCACAGCTGCGGATCGCGAGCTTCCATTGGGGGCTCGAAGAGGTTGACCTTACGCCGATAGTCGGTGGGCGTAATGCCCAGATGGGCACGGAAAAAGCGCGCGAAATGACTGGGCGCGGAAAAACCCAGGTCGTAGGCAATGTCACCCACCGTGTCCGCTCCGTGCGTGAGACGTTGCACCGCAGCCTCGAAGCGCAGCACATTTACATAGACTAGCGGGGTGACCTGGGTGTCGCGCTGGAAGAGGCTGAAGAAGTGGGCGCGCGACAAGCCGGCTTGGCTGGCCAGCGCATCGGCATCAAAGTCCTGACCCACGTCCTGACGCATCTGTGCGATGGCACGACGGATACGCGGGTCCATAGCCGCCGGCGGGCGGCTGCGCAGGAGGCTGGCCAAATCGCGCCAGCCCGAGCAGCTCTCGATCACCTCGATAATCAGATCGAACAGCAGTTGTTCCAGGCGCATCGGGGAGACTTCATCGGCCCACCACAGCTCGATCACGAACTCTTCAATGTTTTTTCGGGTGCGCGCATTGAGTTGCACCGTGGACTGGGAGAAAAAATGTGGATGTCCGGACTGGGCCAGCGAGCGCTGGATCTCGGCCAGCCAGCCCGGCTCGATGTAGAGCGCCAGGATCATGGTGCGCTCGGGCGCTGTGTGCTCGTAGGCATGGTGCTCCCAGGCGTTGACCAGCACTGCCAGATCGTCGGTCAGCGGTGCGAGCTGCCCTCGCACCCTAAAAGCGCTGTCGGCGCCACCAGCCTTGATCAGGATGTGGCAATGATGATGGGCGTGTCCCACCAGCGGCGCATTCATGTCGAGCAAGGCGACACGACCGAAGCGACCCTGGAAAATCTTGACGGCAGAGGACACGTTAAACAACAACCCGGATAAGCAAACCTGGACAGCATAGCGGGCTGCGCCCAAGTTCGACAAGCCGGATAACCCTAAGGACCGGGACCCCGTCGGTGCGCCCGGGTTTCAAAGCCTTGGGTTCAGGGGGCGACTACGCCGGCGTTCTGGTAGATGTGCTTGATCTCCATAAAGTCGATCAGGGCGTCATAACCGTGCAGGCGGCCCAAGCCGCTGCGTCGATAGCCGCCGGTCTCGGCTTCAGCAAACAGCTTGTTGTGGTCGTTTAGCCAGACGGTGCCATTGCGCAGCGCGCGGGCCACGCGCATCTGGCGCGCACCATCCTGGGTCCAGACGCTGGCCGACAGGCCGTACTCGGTGCGGTTGGCGCGCCGCACCGCGTCCTGCTCGTCCTCGAACTGCTCCAGCACTACGAAGGGGCCGAAGATCTCATCCTGCACGAAGAAGGCGCCGGTATCGCGATGTGCTACCAGCGTGGGGGTCATGAAATGGCCGCTGGAGGGCAGGCCGGCGGGGCGACCGCCGCGCAGGATGACCTCATCGGCCAACTCGGTGGCCCGGGCAATCTCCTGGCTCACCCGCTGGTGCGAAGGCGCATCGATCAGCGGGCCAACCTGGGCGCCCGCCGCCTCGCCTGGGGCCACCACCAGAGCCTGTAGCGCCTGGCTGAGCGCGACCTTCATCTCGGCATAACGTGAGGCATGCACCAGCACCCGGCGCGCCGCGGTGCACTGCTGGCCAGAGATGATGGTGGCGGCCGCCGCCAGTTGCGGGGCGATGCGCGTAACATCCACGTCGTCGAACACCAGGCAGCAGGACTTGCCGCCCAGTTCCAGAGAAAGCTTCTTCATCGTCGGCGCAGCAGCGGCCATGATTCGCTGGCCGGTGGCGTTCGAGCCGGTGAAGCTGATCACATCCACCTCGGGCGAGGTGGTCAGCGCCTGCGCCACCGCATGGCCACGCTCGCTCACCAAGTTGAGCACGCCGCGTGGCAGCTCGGCAACCGCGTGCAGCTCGGCCAGCACGGCCGCAGTGATAAGCGCGGTCTGCGGCGCCGGCTTGATGACCGTGGTGCAGCCCGCGGCCAGGGCCGGCGTGAGCGAACGGATCAGCAGCACCACCGGCGCATTCCATGGCACGATGATGCCGGCCACGCCGGCTGGCTCCTTGAGCAGAGTGGAGTAGACACCGGGCTCTACCTCGAACACGTGGCCAGGGATGTAACGCGTCAGGCCAGCGTAGTAGCGGATCTCGGAGATGGCCCCTCCTATTTCCCCACGCGACTGCGCCAGCACCTTGCCGTTCTCCAATGTCAGCAGGCGCGCCAGCTCATCGCTGCGGGCTTCCAGCCGGTCCGCCCACTTGAGCATCACCATCTGGCGCAGCCGTGGTGACTGGGCCCAGTCCGGCCGATCGAAGGCGCGACGGGCTGCGGCAATCGCCGCTTCGGCGTCCACCAACTCACCGGCAGCGTAGCGGCCGATCACGCTGCCATCGGCTGGGTTCACACTGGCCTCGAACTGGCCGCCGTGGGATGGCTGCCATTGGCCGTCAATAAGGTTGAGCGCTTGCTGGGCCATCTATATTCCTCAATGCATCACAGAGCCGCCATCGACCACCACGACTTGACCGGTCACGAAGTCGCTGGCGGGGCTGGCCAAGTACAGCAGGGTGCCGCACAGGTCCTCGGGCGTCACCTCGCGCTTGATTGCGCGGGTGGCGATGTTGTTGGCGCTCAGCGCACCCTTCCAAGCCGGGTTGGCCATGGTGTTTTCGCTGGCCGTCAGGCCTGGCGCCAGGGTGTTGACCCGGATGCCGGCATCACCCAGCTCGCGCGCCATGCTGCGGGACATGGCCACCACCGCGCCCTTGGAGCTGACATAGTGCAGCAGCATGGGCGCGCCCTTGAAGACGGTGCCTGAGGCAATGTTGATGATCTTGCCGTAGCCCTGTGCCCGCATTGCCGGCAGCACCGCCTTGCTGCACTCAAAGGGGCCGCGCACGTTGACGGCCATCACCTTGTCCCATTCGGCGCTCTCTATCTGCTCAAAGGGCTTGAGCGCCAGGTTGGTGAAGACGCCTGCGTTGTTGACCAAGATATCGATACGCCCGTAGGCCCGGGTCGCGGCCTCGGCCATGGCGTGGGTGGATTCGGGCGAAGTCACATCCACGCGCACATCCAGAGCCCGCCCGCCTGCTGCGGTGATTGCCGCCACCGTGGCCTGGCTGTCCACCACGTCTGCGCAGACCACGGCTGCACCTTCGGCGGCTAGCGCTTGCGCGTATCGCGCACCTATGCCCTGAGCGGCACCGGTGACGATTGCAACCCGCCCGACCAGACGGGCGGCATCCTGATTGAATGTTTGGGTCATCTCGAAATCCTCATGAATGGGGGTTGCTGCGTTCCAGCTGCTGCGCCTCTAGCTTGCGACGATCTTCTTCCTTGCGATGGGCATCCGACATGCCGTTGAACAGGGTTCCGAACACGCCGCGGTCGAGATCGCTGGTGCCAAATAGCGCATCGCAGATCGGGAAGGTCAGGTTGAAGTTGCGGGTATGCATGAAATCCGGGTTATGGTGCAGCACATGCATGCGCCGAACGGTATTGACCAGTGGCAGACGATTCAGCAGCGGATGCTCAATGTGTGACAGCGTATGCAGCCCCTCGTACATCAGGAAATAGCCTGCCATACTGATCATTGCGATGTAGCCGGCATTGGCCGTCCACAGTGCGGCCAGCACCAGGGCGGGCGGCAGGGCAGCCATAACGAACAGCACTGGGGCAAATGGTGGGAACAGCAGGGCCCGCCAATCGCGCTGGCCGTGATAGTCCAGCGTCTTGTGCGAGAAGAACTGGTGGTGAGTCCCGACATGTCGCTTGTAGGCTGACTTCAGGACGCTTTTGGGACTGTGCAGCAAATAACGATGCGCAGCCCACTCGGCCCAGTTACCGAATAGGAGCATCGGCAGCATCACAAACGCCCATTCCTGCCAGCGGGGGGACGCTAGCTGGCTGGCACAGTACACAATAGTTCCCACCGTGAAGCATAGCGTGAACGCCAAATGTATCTCTCCACGGTACCAACCCGGTGTGGTCTCTCTGTATTCCTCTCGGAAAGCCTTGGAACGGGCGACAATTTCTTGCTCTCGGTTCATGGCACGCATCCTTTCATTCAAGTCCCAAAAATTTCCCGGCGAACGTCGGGTCGCCAAGCAACTGGTCACGACCACCCTCCAGCACAGTGCGACCGTTCTCAATCACATAGGCGCGCTCGACAAAGTCAAGCGCTCGGTGGGTGTTTTGCTCGACCAGGATCATGGTCACCCCCTCGGCGGCGATTTGGTGCAGCGCAGCTAGGATTTCGTCGATCAGCTTGGGCGCCACGCCAATGAAGGGCTCGTCCAGCAGAAGCAGGCGAGGGCGAGACATCAGTGCGCGGCCGATGGCCACCATCTGCTGTTGCCCGCCGCTGAGCTCACCGGCGTTCTGGGCGGCCTTCTCGCGCAAGATCGGGAACAGCGCGTAGACACGCGCCAGCGAAGCGGCCATGTCCTTGCGGCTGGCGGCGGCATACACCCCCATCTCCAGGTTCTCCAGCACGCTCATCGTGGGGAACAGGCGGCGGCCCTCGGGCACCAGCGCGATGCCGCCAGCCACGGTCTGCGCAGTCGAGGCACGCTCCAGCACCTGCCCGTCGTAGCTGATGATGCCGCCAGCCTTGGGATACAAACCGGCGATGGCGCCCATGGTGGTGGATTTGCCCGCGCCATTGGCGCCCAGCAGGCCTACTTTTTCGCCACGCCCGACCTCCAGCGACACATCCCACAGCGCACGCAGCGGACCGTGGTCCACGCTCAGGTTCTTCAAGCTCAGCATCCCTGTCCTCCTGCCTTTTCCGTTGGCGCAGCCGAGCCCAGGTAGGTGCTGAGCACACGCTCATTGCGCACCACCTCGGCCAGCGGGCCGTCGGCAATCAGGCTGCCTTGTTCCAGCGCGATCACGCGGTCCACCACCTTCTCCAGCGCGGAGAAGATGTGCTCAACCCAGATCACTGTCATGCCATAGCGATCGCGCACATGGCGGATGTGTTCGACAAAACGCTGCACCTCAGCCGGCGTCAGGCCCGAGGCCACCTCGTCGACCAGCAACAGACGTGGCTTGCAGGCCAGCGCTCGGGCGAATTCCAACGCTTTCTTCTCCTGCACTGACAGGCTGTCGGCGCGTTCGCGCAGGCGGTGGCCGAGCTCGGCGTACTCGATGAAGGCGCGGGCCTCGCGCATCGCGTCGCGCGGCGAAAGCGGCTGATCGTTGAACATCAGCGGAATGGCGATGTTCTCCTGCACCGTGAGGTCACCGAACGGACGCGGGATCTGGTAAGTGCGGCCCACGCCCAGGCGGGCGATCTGGTCACGGCTGCAATGCTTGAGGTCCTGGCCAGCGAACAGCACTCGCCCGGCGGTAGGGGTGTAGACCCGTGAGATGCAATTAAACAGGGTGGTCTTGCCAGAGCCGTTGGGGCCGATCAGGCCGACGATCTCACCCGGCTGGATGCGAAGGCTCACATCATTGACCGCCACGTTGCCGCCAAACTGCATGCGAACCTGCTCCAGCTGGATCAGCGGGGCGCCGCCCAGGTTGCGATGACGAGGCAACGGCAGGTCGTGCGCCGGGGCGGCCGCAGGCGTGCCGGTGTCGGACTCGCCCATGTACTCATGGTGCTCACGGGCCAGCGCGCGCAACAGCGGAACATTCTGCACCCAGCGCGCGCGCAGGAAGCCGCCGGGCATGAAACGCCCAATCAGCAGCACAATCAGTCCGTACAGCGTGGCCTGGAAACCCTTGACGCTCACCAGCAGCCACTGCTGCAGCGTGGCCAGCACCAGTACGCCCACCAGCGGGCCCCAGCGCAAACCGGAGCCGGCGAACAGCACCATGGCCACCGGCACCAGGGCCACGTTCAGGCCGAACACGGTGGCCGGGTCGATATAGCTCATCTGCCAAGCCTGCACCGCACCGGCCGCCGCGCCAAAAGCGGCGCTGAGCATCAGCACGCTGCGCTTCACTGGTGCGATGCGCACGCCCACGGTCTCGGCCACCTGCTCGTCATTTCGGATGCTCTTGAGGGCGTAGCCGAAACGTGATGCATTGATACGCAGGGTGACCACGAAGGTCAATACGCACACGCCCAGCGCGATCAGGTAGGCAGGCTGCAGCACCTGGGCCACCGGCAGTACGATGCCGTCGGCGCCGTTGGTGATGGGCGTCAGGTTGTAGGCCAGCACCTCCACCAGCGGCAGCAGCGCCAGCGTGGCGAAGGCAAAGTAGTCGCCATGCAGGCGAAACAGCGGCACCGAGATTAACAGCGCGGCGAGCGCGGTCACCACCACCGCAAACCCGATGGCCACCCACAGCGGCCAGTGGCCCACCAGAAGGATGGCGAAGGCATAGGCCCCGATGCCGTAGAAGCAATAGTGCCCCAAGTTCACGTACCCCATCTCGCCGGCCACCCAGTCCCAGCTCTGGCCCAGGATGTAGGCAATTAGCATCGTGAAGCCGATGGTGGTGAGGTAGGCGTTGCCCAGGAAAGGCAGGCTGGCCAGCGCTGCCACGCCGGCGGCACCTAGCAGCCAGCCGGTGCCTGCGTTCAGGCTCTTACTCATGTCTTCGCTCCCACGCCCTTGGGGTAGGCCACCAGCATCAGCAGCATCAGGATGACGCTGAGCGCGGGCGCCCATTCGGGTTTCCAGTAAAGGCCGGTGAGGCCCTCGGCGACGCCGAGGAAGATGCCGGCTAGCAGCGCACCGGGCAGGTTGCCGACGCCTCCGACCACGATGATGGTGAAGGCCTTGACCGTCAACCCGAAGCCCATGTAGGGGTCCACAGGGAAGGACAACACATACAGTACCGCGGCGATGGCCACGGTGGCCGAGCCGAAGGCGAATGTCAGTGCCTTCATGCGAGTGCTCTGCACGCCGCAGATCTGTGCGCCCACAGGGTCCTGGGTGACGGCGCGCACCGCGCGGCCAAACCAGGTGCGCTTGAGGATCAGGTGCATCACCACCGTGAGCACTGCAATGCCCAGCAGGATCAGCAACTGGGTGGTGGAGACCACGATGTCGCCGAACTCCAGGGCCTCCAGCCGCAGCGGGATGTTGCGCTGGGTGGCGCCGGCGGCCACCGCAGTCAGATCCGACAGGATCATCAGCGTGCCCACCGTGACCAGCACCGTGCCCACGGTGGCCTCGAAGTGGCTGCGCCGCGCCAGCGGCCGCAGCAGAACATGGTAGTAGCCGTAGGCACAGACAAACAGCAGCGGCGCGAGCAGTGCGACGATCAGCACCGGGTGCATCTGCCAGCCTGAATAGGCCAGGCTGGCCAGCACCCCGCTGACCGCCAAGAGCGTGCCGTGCGCAAAGTTGAGAATGCGCACGACCCCGTAGATCAGCGACAGCCCGAACGCAACCAGCGCGTACAGGCCACCCAGCAGGATGCCGCCGATCAGGACCTGGAGCAGGACTTCCATCGTGGTACCGCCCGCTTACTTCCAGCTCGGCGAGGGCCAGACCAGCTTGGCCGTGGACACCTCGGGCGGCCACACCACATTGACCTTACCACCGCTCATCTGCACGGTGAAAGCGCTGGTGTTAGGAAAGCCGCGCTCGTCAAAGGTCACGTCACCGGCGGGCGACTTGATGGTGGCCTTGAACAGGGCTTCCTTGACCTTCTCGCGGTCGACCACGCCGGCCTTCTCGATACCCTGGATCATGGCCAGGTAAGAGGTGAGACGGCTCAGAGTCCAGATGTAGTCGAACATCGAGACGTCGGAACGCTTCATCACGGTTTCCACCAGATCGCTGTATGCGCCCTTCACACCGGGGTACCAACTCAGCTCGCCGGTCATGCCCTCGATGTCCTTGCCCACCTGGCGGCTCAGCGCACCGGTCAGCATGGTGTGGTGAACGTCCATCGCGCGTACTTTGAGTTGGCGCATCTGCTGCACGAGCGGTACCGAGGCGTTGTCGTAGGAGCTGATGTAGATCACATCGGCCTTGGCGGCCCGCACCTTGGCGATCAGGGCTGTGAAGTCCTTCAGTTCGGAGGAGAAGGTTTCGTTGCCCAGCACCTTAAGGCCCTGCGCCTCGGCCTTCTTACTCCATGTGGCAGTTATTCCCTTCATCACCGGGTTGTCGTGAGTGATAAAGAAGATGGTCTGCGGCTTGGGGCTGACCTTGCTCAGCATGTCAAAGTAGCGCACCGACCAGTTGGGCACCACCGGGAACGGCGTACCCCAGACGTATTTCAGGCCGCGGTCATACACCGAGGGCGTGGCCACATTGGCCATTACCATCGGGATCTTGTGCTTCTCGGCCACCGGGGGCACCGGGCCACCCAGCGAGGACCAGTCGGGTCCGACGAAAAAGTCCACCTTGTCCACGGTGGCCATCTTCTCGAATAAGGCTACGGCGGTGGCCGGGACACTCTGGTCGTCATAGACCACGAATTTCAGGGGCAGCTTCTTGTTGCAGGCCTTGACCGCAATGCCGCCAGACTTGTTCACCTCCTCGGCGAACACCTCGGTCATCTTGCGCCAGCGATCGGCCAGCGTCGAGAACGGCCCCGTCTCGGAGATCGTGGTGCCAAAGACGATGGGCTCGCTGCACGAGCCCTGGGCCGCCTGCGTGGGCAACGCGGTCAATCCGGTGGTCAGTGCCGCCGCGCCAGCGGCTAATAGATGACTGAGTTTCTTCATTGCATGTCTCCTCGTTGTTGAGTGGGTAAGGGAATCCCGGGAAGCGGAAATCGGTAAGCGCGCCCCAGCCGGCGCAGTCTCAGGGGGTCGGGCCGCTCAGACCCTGCCAGCGCTGGACCAGGTCTTGGTGCTCGATGTCAAAGAGGTCGAGCACCCGCCCCACGGTGTGATTGACCACGTCGTCGAGCGACTTTGGGCGGGTATAGAAGGCCGGAACCGGTGGGAAGACAATGCCGCCCATCTCGGTCACGGCAGTCATGTTGCGCAGATGGGCCAGGTTCAGCGGGGTCTCGCGCGCCAGCAGTACCAGTCGGCGGCGTTCCTTGAGCACCACGTCGGCGGCGCGGCTGACCAGGTTGTCGGCCATGCCGTGCGCGATCCCGGCCAGGGTCTTCATCGAGCACGGGGCGATCACCATGCCGGCTGTGCGAAACGAGCCGCTGGAGACCGCCGCGCCAATATCCTTGACGCTGTGCACCACGTCAGCCAGGGCCTCTATGTCAGTGCGCTTTAGCCCCAGCTCTTCCGAGGCGGTCAGCACACCAGCATTGGAGAGCACCAAGTGGGTCTCCCACCCGGGCAGGGCCCGCAGTTGCTCCAGCAGGCGAACGCCGTAGATGGCGCCACTGGCGCCGGTGATGGCCACGATCAGGCGCTGGGGCCGACTCGGACTCATGCGCTCACCGCTCCGGTATGCCAGTCGATCCTTGCGCCGCTTTGCACGACCGTCTCCGGATCAACTTCCAGCTCGCCCGGGACGCGTACGCGGGTGAATACGTGTTCGTGATAGACCACTGGGCGCGTCGCATCCAGTCCCATCTTCGCGCTGATGCCCTGCATATGAGCCGGTGGCACGACGCCGGGACCGAAGTCCTGTCCAACGGTGGTCGAAGGGTCAAGCACCGAACCCTGTGCCCCCTGGATGATCACTAGGTCACGGTCGGCCTGGAAGCGGGTAGCCACTGCCCACTCTACTTGTCTGGGGTCGTGAACCTCGACGTCATCGTCCACCACGACCACTTGCTTGATGTCGTAATGTGCACCGAACGCTGCGCAAATCACGTTCTTGGGCTGTCCCTCGTGAGTCTTGCGAATCTTGACAAACAGGTGATAACGCCCGACGCCACCAATTGACAGATACACATCGATCACATTGGGGAAACTGCGCTGCAGATGCGCCAACAAGGTGGCCTCGCGCGGAATGGACCCCAGCAAGAGATGCTCCATTTCAGCGGGCACGATGGTGTGATAAATCGGATTTTTGCGATGGGTGATTGCATCGACCTGGATCACTTCGCGATGCTCACGCGCGCTGTAGTACCGGGGGAACTCTCCAAACGGACCTTCCAGTTCGCGCACTCCCGGCAGCAGGCGCCCCTCGATGACAATTTCGCTGGATGCAGGCACGCGCACCTCGTTGGTCTGGCACTTCACCACGGGCAAAGGCCGGCCATGCAAGGCGCCAGCAATTTCCAGCTCGTCGTGGTCAATCGGGACCACCGCCTGTGAAGCCAGCAGCGTCAAGGGATCCACGCCGATCACCACGGCTACGTCCAGGGCTTGCTGCCTCGACTCGGCTTCCTTGTAGAAGGCAAGCAGATGGCGGGGCAGCATCAGTATGGCCATGCGATTGCCGCTATGTACTTGAATTCGGTTAATGGACACATTCTGGATTCCAGTGACCGGATTGCGCGCGATGACCAGCCCTGCAGTGATGTATGGTCCGTTGTCGTGCTCGCTATGCGTTGGGATTGGCAATAGTTGCAGAACGTCCGCCTCCTTCAGAACGACTTCCTGACACGGAGCTTGTGAGGCTTCGACCTCCTGGCACTTAAGGGGATGATCCGCTGCCTCTCTGAATCGCTTCAGCAAATCCTTCTCGCCAACTCCCATCGCCTCGGCAATCCAGGAACGCCGCGACATGAAGCCAGAAACAACGGGAATTTCGTGTCCTTCGGGACTCGGAAAGTAGGCGGCTTGCGCTCCATCGAACCGCTTCGCGATGGCGGCGAGTTGATGCTTGAGAGAAATACCCTCGCGCGCGACAACCAAGCGATTGGTGCTTTCCAGCCTGGCAAGCCACTGACGAAGACTTGTTCCCGGGTGCCGGTTTTCTCGCGAAGATTCATTCATGAGGGCGGCGTATGTCGCCGACTCCTCAATAGCTGGATATTCTTTACTGGAAGCCTTTTGTGTATCCATCATCTGTTCCGATAAGTCTTTTGCGCCTGTGCCGCAGCAGAGCGTCCGCTGTTGCTCATGAAAGGTGGAAATCTGCCGCGTCGTGACAATTACAAACCGGCCATCAATCAGCGGTAATGTTTTTCTGGGAAATGACCTTCTTCCAGAGCGTCAATTGGTTTTCGACGAACGCCTTGAATTGGGCAGGCGTTCCTCCGTCTGGAATGACTCCCTGTTTCTCAAAGGCTTTTCTTACTTCGGCAGAGGAAAGCGCGTCGTTGATGTCTCGATTGATCCTCTCGATCACTGCGCGAGGCGTCCCTGCGGGGACGACGAAGCCGTGCCAGGATGAAACTTCGTAGCCAGAGACACCGGATTCACCCACGGTTGGCAAATGTGGCATCAAGGATGAGCGCTTCGAAGATGCAATTGCCAGCGCCCGAACCTTTCCCGACTGAATGAATGGAAGAACATGAGGCAATGCATCGAATGCCAAGTCGATCTGCCCTCCCGCCAGATCGGTGAGCATTGGCGTGCTTCCGCGATATGGCACCTGATTCAGATCGATCCCGGCAAGCGCCTCGAAATAGGCCATAGCCAAGTGGTTCGAAGACCCCGAACCGGATGAGCCGTAGTCGAAGGCTTTAGGTTTCGTCTTTGCCCGGCTTATGACGTCTCCCACGCTTCGCAGATCGGAGCGCGCATTTGTGACAAGGAGCATCGGCGAACGCCCAGCAAGCACCACGGGCGCAAAGGACTTTTCCGTGTCATAAGGCAGCGACTTGTACAGCCAGGGATTCGCCGCAAACGGAAACTGGACCACCAAAAGCGTGTGACCATCGGCCGGTGCCGTTGCAACGGCCTGGGTGCCAATCACTGTCCCGCCGCCAGGCTTGTTATCGACAACTACTGGCTGTTTCCATGTCTTGCTCAGATGGACAGCAATCAACCGTCCGAGTGTGTCGTTGAATCCACCAGGCGGATAGGGCACAACGATGCGCACCGGTCGCGAGGGGAAGGCCACCGCCGCGGCGGATGAACTCGAATCATTTTGTGCGTTTGCTGGCAACGCCAGCCAGGCACATATCGCCACTGCAAGCAAGCAACCCGAACCAATGACCCGATGAACAACGCCCGGCAATATCTGCCGCAAGTCTCTAAATGCCAACATCACGCTGAAGTCTCCTCAATATCGCTCGCCCCATTTGTCGGCGAACTTGTTTGACAGCAAGTCTATGAATGCCAATAAATCACGTCAACTAATAAATAATGATGCCTATAATCACAATTCATGATATTTGTTGCGACAGGACTAGCGCATGGACTTCCGGCAGTTGCAGTACTTTTTGACCCTCTACGAAGAAGGCTCCATGACCAAGGCGGCCAGTCGCCTGAACGTGGTTCAGCCAGCGATCAGCATGCAAGTCGCGAAGCTAGAGGATGAAGTCGACCGAAAGCTATTCACCAGGTCAACACGCGGCATGACGCCAACGCCTGCCGGAAGGCAGATGTACCAACTCTTCCGGCCGATCATGGCTGACTTTGCAAGGGCTCGAGCGTTAATCCACCAGACCGACGGAGAGCTTTCTGGGCATCTGGCAATAGGTGTCATCGCAAGCGTTGCGCAGGGCGTCATGGCGAATGTCATTGCCGATTACTCAACCCATCATCCACGCGTCACGCTATCAGTGAGCGATGGCTATACACCAACGCTATGCCAAGCAGTCACCAAAGGCGAATTGGATGCGGCGATCATCAATCAGCCACGCCGCCGCTTGTCTCTAGACATCCATCCGGTGTTAAGCGAAGACTTTGTCCTCGCGACAGGTCCATTGCACAAGAGGATTGGCGAATCGATCAGCCTACGCCAAGTCGCAAAACTGAAGCTAGTTCTTCCCACTCGCTATCATGGACAGAGAGACATTCTTGACAGCTTTGCGCTTGCCGAAGGGCTCGAGCTTAACCCTGCAATCGAGATTGACTCCATGAATGCAATTCTTCAACTTGTAGAGACGACAGACGTTGCAACAATACTGCCGAGAATCGTCGCCCGAGGCCCCACCTCGACAGGGAGGCTGAAGGTACACAAGATCGTTGATCCGTCATTGACACGACAAGTCGTATGTGTAACCCATCCACGTCGCCCCCCATCTCCAGCCGCATCCGCGCTAATAGCGTTGCTTGTGAAGCACGCCATGAATGATCGGCATCCAGCAGAACGGGCAACCACCTAGCTGCGTCACCCCAATACGTGCGTGGCATCGCTTATGCAGCAAGACCAATTTCTAGATTCCCCGCTATGGCACTTTTCGCTCAAGTTCTATTCCCGCCCCCGAGTACCCCCTGCCTGCTTGACACTGCAAGATATTGCAGGCGTTGACGTTTGCGTATTACTGTTTTCTCTGTATTGCACACATACGAAACGATTCATCTCACAACAGAAATTGTGTCAATGCGATGAGAGACTAAGGGACTGGAGGAGCACTGTCATCCTGCCTCTGCGCCGAATTCGACGGGACATGAAGACAAAACTTGCCACCACCGTCCTCGAAAGCATGAAGAATGTGCGCCAACAGATTCAAAGTCTTGAGATCAATGCCGAACGAATCAGTCTCGCAATTCTTTACGAGGAATTTCAATCGCTGTCGCAAGACAATGCGAAAAATTCCGATACAGCAACTCTTCTCAATGCAGTTGTCGCAATTTACGGCGCCGCAGAGAGAGTCGATCGCTCCACTCCAGAAGGCGAATCCGTGCATTCTGCTATCGCGACTCTCTCTGATGAGTTGCTCCAATTAAGCAGGATGTGAAAACCGCCGTTCGCCCCATCAGCGCGCCAGTTGGAAAACCGAATGGCGGGAAACCGGAAGGCTTCGCCCAGCTTGAAGCTCAAGAGCACGAACCCAGCATTGCGCGAGGCATTGTCCTGGGCCTCTCGCCAGCGCTTGCAGAACTCGTAGACCGGGCCTCGGCTACGGCTGTAGCCAAGCGCTCGCAGGGCCTCGAACATGGCCTTGGTGCCGCGGCGCTCGTGTTTGCCGCGGTCGGCATCGGCCTTTAGCCAGATAGCGCGCTGTTATCAGTCGAACTCTGGCTGAGGTGCGCGACGTGAAATCGCTGAACAAGTCGGCCCAGCTCGTCAAAATCAAAATCGGCGCAACGGGGTTGACTCCTCGTTCCTGGGCTTCCCCCGGTTTCCCGGACGGTTTGCTTGGCCCTTTAAGCCTTCTTCAAACTGCACCGGGCTGAGGAAGTCTAGCTTGGAGTGC
>JASJPI010000021.1:0-89409 GCA_031426755.1 Curvibacter sp. | reverse complement strand
TTCTTCTTCATCAAGCCGGCCGACACCTGCCTGGTGCTGGAAGCCGGCCAGACCGGCACCCTGCACTACCCGAGCCTGACCAAGGACTTCCACCACGAGATCGAGCTGGTGGCTTGCATCGGCGTGGGCGGCAAGAACATCAAGGCGGCGGACGCGAAGAAACACATCTACGGCTACGCCGTCGGCCTGGACATGACGCGCCGTGACCTGCAAGGCGAACAGAAGAAACTCGGCCGCCCCTGGTGCATCGGCAAGACCTTTGACGAAGCCGCTCCCATCGGCCCCATCACCCCGGCGGCCCTGGCCGGCGATGTGGAGAACGCCGAGATCTACGTGCAGGTCAACGGCCAGGACCGCCAGCGCAGCACCGTCAGCAAGCTGATCTGGAACATCGGCGAGATCATCGAGCACCTGACGACCGCCTGGGAGCTCAAGCCCGGCGACCTGATCTACACCGGCACGCCCGAAGGCGTGGCGGCGGTGCTGCCGGGCGACACCCTGAGTGGCGGTGTGGCCGGGCTGGAGCCGATCACGCTCAAGGTCGTTTAACACCGCCCGGCACAGTCGATGTGGAAAGTGCTTGAGAAACTGGCGCAGTTCTGCGCCATCCTGGCCGGCCTGCTGCTCACCGCCATCACGCTGATGACCTGCGCCAGCGTGCTGGGCCGCAACACCACGGGCGCCACGCTGGTCGGCGATTTCGAGCTGACCGGCGTGGCCGCCGGCGCTGCCATTGCGCTGTTCATGCCCTGGTGCCAGTTCAAGCGCGGCAACATCATTGTCGACTTCTTCACCGCCAAGGCCAGCGCACGCACGATCGGCGCGCTGGACCGCTTGGGGGCCCTGTTGCTGGCGCTGGCCATGGGCCTGCTGACCTGGCGCACGGTGCTGGGCGGGCTGAGCGCGTACGACACGCAATCGGCCACCATGATGCTGGGCTTTCCCGAGTGGATGGCCTACAGCCTCATGGTGCCGCCGCTGGCCCTGACGGCGTTGATCGGGCTGTGGCAGGCGCTGCGTGGCTTTGCGCCGGAGGCCAGGGCATGACGGCCGTGACGCTGACGCTGCTGATCTTCGGCATCATGCTGGTGCTGATGGCGGTGCGCATTCCGATTGCGATTGCCATGTTCATCGCCGGCTGCACCGGCTATGTGGCGCAGGCCGGCTGGGGACCGCTCTCCAACTTCCTCAACGCCCAGGCCTTTGCCCGCTTTGCCAGCTACGACCTGTCGGTCATCCCGCTGTTCATCCTGATGGGGCACTTTGCCACCCAGGGCGGCATCTCCAAGGCCCTGTTCGGCTTTGCCAGCTCACTGCTGTCGCGCCTGCGCGGCGGGCTGGCCATGGCCGCCGTCATGGCCAGCGCGGCGTTCGGCGCCATCTGCGGCTCCTCGGTCGCCACCGCGGCCACCATCACCTCGGTCGCCCTGCCCGAGATGAAGCGCCACGGCTATTCGGGCCGCCTGGCCACCGGCACGCTGGCCGCCGGCGGCACGCTGGGCATCCTGATCCCGCCCTCGGTGCCGCTGGTGATCTACGCCATCCTGACCGAGCAGAACATCGCCAAGCTGTTCGCCGCCGCCATGGTGCCGGGCCTGATTGCCATGGTGGGCTACATGATCGCCATTGCCATCTATGTGCGGCTGGTGCCCGGCCAGGCACCTGAGCACGACAGCGTGAACGAGCGGCTGACGCTGCAGTCGCTCGCCGGCATATTGCCGATCGCGCTCATCTTCCTGCTGGTGTTCGGCGGCATCTACGGCGGCCTGTTCACCCCCACCGAAGGTGCTGCCGTCGGCACGGCCGCGACCTTTGTCGCGGCGCTGCTCAAGCGCGAGCTGACGCTGGCCAAACTCAAATACTGCTTCTACGCCACGGCCGAGAGCTCGGCCATGATCTTCATGATCTTCATCGGCGCCGACATGATGAATGCCGCGCTGGCGCTCACCCAGGTCCCCGGCCAGCTCGCGGGCCTGGTGACGGGCTGGGGCCTGTCGCCGCTGATGGTGGTCTCCGCCGTCCTGCTGCTGTACGTGGTTCTGGGCGCAGTGATGGACGAGCTCTCCATGATCCTGTTGACCATCCCGATCTTCTTCCCGATGGTCATGGGGCTGGACTTCGGCCTGCCCGGCGAATCGGTGGCGATCTGGTTCGGCATCATGGTGTTGATGACGGTGGGCTTCGGCCTGCTGGCGCCGCCGGTGGGCCTGAACGTCTACGTGGTCAACGGCATGGCCAAGGACGTGCCGATTGCCGAGAGCTACCGCGGTGTCATGCCCTTTCTGGTCAGCGATGTCATTCGCACCCTGCTGCTGCTGTTCTTCCCGGCGATCTCGCTCTGGCTGGTGAAATTCGTCGGGTGAGGGTAAGCCCCGAAGGCAGGCGGGGCAAATTCCCTTACCGTTGACGCAAACAAACTGCCCGGAGACCCGACATGATCCAGCGCCGTACCCTTCTGAAATCCACCGCCGCAGCTGCCCTGGGGACCCCGGCCCTCAGCGCCCTGGCTCAGCCGGTGGTGACCCTCAAGTTCCATACCTTCATGTCGCCCATGTCCGGCGTCTGGCTGAACATGCACAAGCCGTGGATGGACAAGATCGAGAAGGAATCGGGCGGCCGCATCAAGTTCGAAGCCTATCCGGCCATGCAGCTCGGTGGCACGCCGGTGCAGCTGTACGACCAGGCGCGCGACGGCGTGGTCGACATCGTGTGGACCCTGCCCGGCAACACCGCCGGCCGCTTCCCGCGGGTCGAGGTGTTCGAACTGCCCTTCATGATGAACAACGCCGAAGCCACCTCCAAGGCCTATTGGGAATACGTGCAGACCATGGCGCCGGACGAGTTCAAGGACACCCACGTGCTGGCGCTGCATGTGCACGGCCCCGGCATGTTCCACTCGAAGGACAAGCAGATCAAGAAGCCGGACGACCTCAAGGGCATGAAGGTGCGTGGCCCGACCCGCCAGGTCACCAAGATGCTGCAGGCCATGGGGGCGATTCCGGTGGGCATGCCTCTGCCGCAGATTCCGGATGCCCTCTCCAAGGGCACCATCGAGGCCTGCGTCATCCCATGGGAAGTGGTGCCGGCCGTCAAGGTGCACGAGCTGACCCGCTTCCACAGCGAATTCGATCCTGCCGGCGGCGCCCTCTACACCACCACCTTCGTCTTGACGATGAACAAGAAGAAGTACGATGCCCTGCCGCCTGATCTGAAAAAGGTCATCGACAACAACTCCGGCCTGGCCACTTCGGCCTGGCTGGGCAAGGTGCAGCAGGAGAACGACGTGCCCGGCCGCAAGTCGGCGGTCGATCGCAAGAACACGATCTACACCATTCCCCCGGCCGATGCCCAGGAATTCCGCCGCAAGTCGCGCCTGGTCGAGGTCGAGTGGATGGAGGACATGAAGAAACGCGGCCATGACGGGCAAAAGCTGCTGGAGACAGCACGCACCCTGATCGAGAAACACGGCAAGCCGGCCCCTGCCGCCGCCAAGCCGGCCGCGAAGAAAAAGTAGGCGGTCCCGAGCGGGCATCTGCAGGGCTCCCCCGCCGGAGCCCTTTTCTTTTATACACTTCGTGCATCATGCTTCGCAGCCCGATCAAACACTGCCGCAATTGCGGCATCGCCGTGGTTTACCGCGTCCCCGACGATGGCGACACCAAGGAACGCGCCGTCTGCCCGGCCTGCGCCACCATCCATTACGAGAACCCGCTGAATGTGGTGGGCACCGTGCCGTACTGGGGTGACAAGATCCTGCTGTGCAAGCGCAACATCGAACCGCGCTTCGGCAAATGGACCCTGCCGGCCGGCTTTCTGGAACTGGGCGAGACCACGGCCCAAGGTGCCGCACGCGAGACCCTGGAGGAAGCCGGGGCCCAGATCGAACTGGAAGGCCTGTTCACCGTCATCAATGTCGCGCGCGTCGGCCAGGTCCACATGTTCTACCGAGCCCGCCTGCTGAGTGACCAGTTCGACCCCGGCTACGAGACCATCGAAGCGCAGCTCTATGCGGAAGACGAGATTCCCTGGGACGAGATCGCCTTTCGCACCGTCAAGGAAACGCTCGAGCGCTTCTTTGCCGACCGGCGCAGTGGCCGCTTCGGGGTGCACGACGTGGACATCGTGTAAGCCCTCGATCTAGGCCGTTTTCGCCTGTCAATTCGGCGAATCAAAATGAAACAATTTGGGTTTTAATGCAGCACGATGGCGTGGTTCCGTCTGGCATCATCGCTGTATTGGAAACTGGTTCAAACATGAAACGGCAAGAGCACTTCTGGAACGTCGATCTCGTCGAGCTGTCGCGCGATTGGCTCTCCCAGATCGGCACCTTGCTGATGACGGCCGTCGCCTTCGTCGGCATGGCGCTGCCGGTGCTCATCCCCGCCTTCATCATGTGGTACATGGCCGGGTTCCCGCGTCTCGCCTGGTGATTGAGCGTCGCCCCGCCCCCGCAACTGGGGCACGGCTGTGCGTGAGGGCGGGAAGTGAAAGATGATGCGGCCCGCCTGTTCGGACCTTCGATGCCCTTGTCGCCGCCTGGCAGATCACTCCCCCCAGAACGAAAAAAGCCTCTAAGAAGTGATTCTTAGAGGCTTTTGTCTGGATGAATGGTCGGTGTGAAAGGATTCGAACCTTCGACCCCTTGCACCCCATGCAAGTGCGCTACCAGGCTGCGCCACACACCGATCGAGCCTTGAATTATACCCTGCAGAATGGCCGGATTCAGTAAGGTGCAGAGAGTAAATCCCGAATTTCCGACAGCTCGCGGCGCAACTGGTACAACCCGTCCGAATTGGGCGCCGCCAGCTCATCCGGCTGGCTATCGACGAAATCCGCCATGTCGGCGTCGTTGATCTCCAGCACCTCGACGCCATCGAGCATGACCTCGCCGTTGCGCTTCTTCTCGCGTTCGGCCTGCAGCAGTTCCTGCATCTTGTTGCGCGCACCGCTGATGGTGAAGCCCTGGTCGTAGAGCAGGTCGCGGATGCGGCGGATCATCAGCACCTCGTGGTGCTGGTAGTAGCGGCGGTTGCCGCGCCGCTTCATCGGGCGCAGTTGCGTGAATTCCTGCTCCCAATACCGTAGCACGTGTGGCTTGACACCACACAGGTCGCCCACCTCACCGATGGTGAAGTAGCGTTTGGCTGGAATAGGGGGGAGCGCTTTCTCCATTGAAATCAATGCTGTACAAGAGAAAGCTGCAAGGTTACTCTAAGTCAGGGCCGGATGCAAAGCCTGTTTGCATCAAATCCTGGGAAACCCTTGAAATTTGCCGTCGTCAGGCCGCCGGGGGCGTGCGCCCTTCGTCCTGGATCTGCTCCTTGAGCTTGTGGCTGGCATGGAAAGTCACCACGCGGCGGGCTTCGATCGGAATCGCCTCGCCGGTACGCGGGTTGCGCCCAGGGCGCGGCGCCTTGGTGCGGATCTGGAAATTGCCAAAGCCGGAAATCTTGACGTCCTTGCCTTCGACCAGGCTGTCGGCCACCAGGTCGAAAAAGGCATCGATCATGTCCTTCGATTCGCGCTTGTTCAGCCCGATCTGCTCGAACAGCAGTTCGGCCAGTTGCGCCTTGGTCAGCGCGGGCGTTTCCAGACTTTCAACCGTGATTTCCATGATGTCTGTCGTCTCTTGTTGCTTTTGATGTTCCTGCCCCGGCTCACGCCCGCAAGCGCGCGCCCAATTGACTCGTCAACTGGCCCAGCACGGCCTGCACGGCGGCCTCGATCTGCTCCTCGGCCAGCGTCGCTTCTTCGCCATTGAGCGTGAGGCGCACTGCCAGGCTCTTCTCGCCCTCGCCCAATCCGGCCGATGCCGCACCCGGCTTGGCCCGGTAGACGTCGAACAGTATCGCATCCCGCAGCAGTCCCTGTGTCGGCGCGGCCCAGATGGCCTGCATCAGGGCCGCGTGGTTAACAGCCTCGGCCACGATGACCGCAATGTCGCGCTCCACCGGCTGGTGCTTGGCCACGCCGCTGAAGGCCGCCACGCCGCGCTGCAAAATGGCATCGAGTTCCAGCTCGAACATCACGGGCATCACCGCCAGGTCATAGCCCTGGCGCCAGCGCGGGTGCAATTCACCGACGAAGCCGATGGCACGGCCAGCCAGCATCACCTTGGCACAACGCCCAGGGTGCATGGCCGGATGCGCTGCCGGCTCGAAGCTCGGTTTGAGAGGTGCCAGCAGGGCCTCGACATCGCCCTTGAGATCATAGAAATCAACGCTGCGCTCCTTGGCGCCCCACTGCAGCGCATCGGCGCTGCCGCAGGCCATGCCGGCCACGCGCATGGGCTGATCGAAGCCTTCGACCGTGGTGTCGCTGTTTTGCACCGACGCATCGCGCAGGAACACCCGGCCCAGTTCGAACACGCGCACACGTGCGGCCTTGCGGTCCAGGTTGAACTTGAGCACCTGCAGCAGCGAGCCGAGCAGCGAAGAACGCATCACGCCCATCTGGCTGGCAATCGGGTTCAGCAACTTGATCGGATTCGGGTTGCCGGCGAGCTCGTGCTCCCAGCGTTCGTCCACGAAGCTGTAGTTGATGGTTTCCTGGTAGCCCAGCGCGGCCAACGAGCGGCGCACGGCAAACTGGCTACGCTGCGCCTCGGGACGGCTCTTGGCCACCACGGGGGCCTGCGGCGGCGTGTGTGGCAGGTTGTCGTAGCCCACCAGGCGCGCCACTTCCTCGATGAGGTCTTCTTCGATCTGCAGGTCGAAGCGGTACAGCGGCGGGGTCACGATGATGGTGCCGTCTGCCTGTGTCAGCGGCAGGCCCAGGCGGGCCAGTGCGTCGGCGCACTGCGCCTGCGTCACCGGCATGCCGATCACCTTGGCCGCCCGCGCCACGCGCAGCGTCACCGGCTGAGCTTGCGGCATCTTCACCTGATGGTCGTCGACGGGGCCGCACACGGTGTCGGGCGCGCCGCAGATGTCGATGATGAGCTGGGTGATGCGTTCGATGTGCTCCACCGTCAGCTGCGGATCCACGCCGCGCTCGAAGCGGTGACCGGCGTCGGTGGCGAAGTTGTAGCGGCGCGAACGGCCGGCAATGGCACGCGGCCACCAGAAGGCGGCTTCGACGTAGACGTGTCGGGTGTCGTCGGACACGGCGGTGGCGTCACCGCCCATGATGCCGGCCAGCGACTCGACCTGCACGTCGTCGGCGATCACGCCCACTTCGCTATCCACCGTCACGGTATTGCCGTTGAGCAGCTTGAGCTGCTCGCCCGGCTTGCCCCAGCGCACATCGAGTGCACCGTGAATCTTGTCCAGGTCGAAGATGTGCGACGGGCGGCCGAACTCGAACATCACGTAGTTGGAGATGTCCACCAACGCCGTCACGCTGCGCTGGCCGCAGCGCGCCAGGCGGTCCGCCATCCATGGCGGGGTGGCAGCTTTCGTATTTACATTGCGCACGATGCGGCCGGAGAAGCGGCCGCACAGGTCGGGCGCGCTGATCTTCACGGCCTGCTTGTCGTTGATCTTGGCGGCCACGGGCGGGAAGCTCGGGGTCTTGAGCGGGGCGCCGGTCAGCGCGGCCACTTCACGGGCCACACCGTAGACACTGAGGCAGTGCGCCAGGTTCGGCGTCAGTTTCAGCGTGAAGAGCGTGTCGTCCAGATTCAGATGGGTGCGAATGTCCTGGCCAATGGGCGCATCAGCGGCCAGTTCCAGCAGACCGCCATGGTCTTCAGACAGTTTGAGCTCACGGGCCGAGCACAGCATGCCCTGGCTCTCGACGCCGCGCAGCTTGCCCAGCTTGATCAGAAAGGGTTTGCCATCGTCACCGGGCGGCAGCTCGGCCCCCACCAGGGCACACGGCACCTTGATGCCCACGCGCGCATTGGGCGCGCCGCAGACGATGTTGAGCAGGCTGCCCTGCCCCACATCCACCTGGCACACGCGCAGGCGGTCGGCATTCGGGTGCTGCACGGCGTCCTTGATTTCGCCGACAACGATCTTGGTGAACGGCGGCGCCACCGGACGAAGCTCTTCCACCTCCAGGCCGGCCATGGTCAGGGTGTCAGCCAGTTGCTGGGTGGAGAGCGTCGGGTTGCAGAATTCGCGCAGCCAGGATTCGGGAAATTGCATGTTCTGGTTCTCGGCTGAATTATTTGAACTGGCTGAGGAAACGGATGTCGCCGTCGAAAAACAGGCGCAGGTCGTTGACGCCGTAGCGCAGCATGGTGAAACGGTCCAGCCCCATGCCGAAGGCGAAGCCGATGTGCTTCTCCGGGTCCAGCCCCATGTTGCGCAACACGTTCGGGTGCACCTGGCCGGAACCGGCCACTTCCAGCCAGCGGCCGGCCAGCGGCCCCTGCTGGAACTGGATGTCGATCTCGGCGCTGGGCTCGGTGAAGGGGAAGAAACTGGGGCGGAAGCGCAGCACCAGATCGTCGCGTTCGAAGAAAACGCGGCAGAACTCGGTGAAGAGGAACTTGAGGTCCTTGAAGCTGACGTTCTCGCCGATCCACAGGCCTTCGCACTGGTGGAACATGGGCGAGTGGGTGGCATCGCTGTCCACGCGGTAGGTACGGCCCGGGCAGATGACCCGGATCTCGGGCATGACATCAAGGTCCCCACGCTCCCCCGCTGCGCGTGGGTCGCTGCCCCCCGAGGGGGCCTTCGCCCCTTGGGACGGCCCGGCGGGGCTCACGCCTTTGTCCATCCTGGCCTTGTACGCGGCCACGTGCTGCAGCGCGTGGCGCACCTGCACCGGGCTGGTGTGGGTGCGCAGCAGGTTGGGCGCCTTCTCGCTGCCGCCTTCAACGTAGAAGGTGTCGTGCATGGAGCGCGCCGGATGGTCTTCGGGGGTGTTGAGCGCGGTGAAGTTGTACCAGTCGGCCTCGATCTCGGGGCCCTGGGCCACTTCGAAGCCCATGGAGCCGAAGATGGCCTCGAGGCGCTCCATGGTCAACGACACCGGGTGCAGGCCGCCAGTGCCGCGGGCGCGGCCGGGCAGCGTGACGTCCAGCGCCTCGGCTTGCAGCTGGGCCTGCAGCTCGGCTTCGGCCAGGGCCTGGCGCCGTTCGTTCAGGGCCGCCTCGATCGCCTGCTTGGCGACGTTGATGGCGGCGCCGCGCGTCTTCTTTTCCTCCACGGAAAGTTGGGCCATGCCCTTCATCAGCTCGGTGATGCGGCCGGCCTTGCCCAGAAAGCGCGCCTTGGCGTTTTCCAGATCGACCGGGGTGGTGGCCTCGACAAAGGCCGTTTTCGCGCTGTCGACGATGGCGTCCAACTCGTTCATGTTCACATCCGCTTATGCAAAGAGATCAGGACATCAGGGTCGGCACCGGCCCACCCCCATCTCCTGATCGCTTTCGAAATGACAAAGGGCTAAAGCTCTTTTAAAGCTCTAGCCCTTGTTTCCTGTGCGCGAGGCGCTATCGAAAAAATAGCGCCCCTGGCGTGAAGATCAAGCAGCCAGCTTGGCCTTGACTTGCTCCACGATGCCGGCGAAGGCAGCCATGTCGTGCACAGCGATATCGGCCAGCACTTTGCGGTCGATCTCGATCTGGGCCTTCTTCAGGCCGTTGGCGAACTGGCTGTAGGTCATGCCGCACTGACGGGCTGCCGCGTTGATACGGGCAATCCACAGCTGACGGAAGACACGCTTCTTGGTACGGCGGTCACGGTAGGCATATTGCCCGGCCTTCATCACCGCTTCTTTGGCGATGCGGAAGACGTTACCGCGGCGACCGCGGAAGCCCTTGGCGAGGGCGAGAACTTTCTTATGGCGGGCGCGAGCCGTTACACCACGTTTGACGCGAGGCATTTGATTACTCCTTGTTCGTCGTTAATTAAATACCCATGCCAGGCAGCATCTGTGCCATGTGACCCATATTGGTCTCATGCACCGTCACTGCACCGCGCAAATGGCGTTTATTTTTGGTGGTCTTCTTGGTCAGAATGTGACGCTTGAAGGCTTGACCGCGCTTGACGGTACCACCGGGACGAACGCGGAAGCGTTTCTTCGCCGCGCTCTTGGTCTTCATCTTGGGCATTGGAATGCTCCTTTTTCATTGTGCTCGTGAGGCGCCGGAAACCCATTCCGGACTTGTTGGCCCCGAGCCACTTGTGTGGCGAGTATGAAACCCACCACTTGTGTGGCGAGTTTTAAGGCTCGCCACTGGTGTGGCGAACCCTGGGATTCACCACTTTTCGGGAAAGCTCTCGCTTTCCCGGCGATTCCCGCCGGTGACCAAACCGACAGAAAACGAATCTTTACGACGCTGCAGCTTCTGCAGCCGGCTTGGGCGCAGCGCCACCAGCCTTTTTCTTGCCCGGCGCGATCATCATGATCATCTGCCGGCCTTCCAGCTTGGGGAACTGCTCGACCACGATCAGATCCGCCAAGTCATCGCGCATGCGGTTGAGCAGCGCCATGCCAATTTCCTGGTGCGTGATCTCTCGACCACGGAAGCGCAAGGTAATCTTGCACTTGTCACCTTCATCCAAGAAGCGCTTGATATTGCGCAACTTGATGTTGTAGTCACCATCGTCGGTACCGGGCCGGAACTTGATTTCCTTGACCTCGATGACCTTCTGCTTGGATTTCGCTTCGGCGGCCTTCTTCTGCTCCTGGAACTTGAACTTGCCATAGTCCATCAGGCGGCAGACGGGCGGATTGGCGGTGGCCACGGTCTCGATCAGGTCCACGTCCATCTCGCCCGCCAATCGCAGGGCCTCTGCCAGACTCAGCACACCGAGGGGTTCATTGTCGGGGCCGGAGACACGTACCTCCGGCGCCATGATTTCCCGATTCAGACGGTGTTTGCGTTCTTCGCGCTGGCGGCGATCACGAAATTCAGTAGCGATGGTTCAATCCTTCAAATTTGTTGCCACAAAAACGTGGCGTCAACCGTCCTGTACACGCGGGCAAACTGCCAAGGGGCCCCAAAGGAGCCTAGCCGACAGACTTGTGAGCGATGTCGTCCGCGATGGTTTGCACGAATGCGTCGAGGGACATCACACCGAGGTCACGATTCCCCCGGGCGCGCACTGCAACGGCACCAGCAGCCTTTTCCTTGTCGCCTGCGACCAGGATGTAAGGCAGCTTCTGCATTGAATGCTCCCGTATTTTATACGTAATTTTCTCGTTGCGCAGGTCCGTGATGACTCTAAGTTCTTGATTCGGCAGAGATTTCCGCAGTTTTTCCGCAATTTCACGACAGTAATCGGCCTGCGAGTCGGTGATATTGAGCACCGCCACCTGCACCGGCGCCAGCCAAGTGGGCAGCGCGCCAGCGTGTTCCTCGATCAGAATCCCGATGAAACGCTCCAGGCTGCCGACGATGGCTCGGTGCAGCATGACCGGACGATGACGACCGCCGTCCTCCCCCACGTACTCGGCATCCAGCCGCTCCGGCATGGAAAAGTCAACCTGGATGGTGCCGCACTGCCAGTGGCGGCCGATGGCGTCTTTCAGCGTGTACTCGATCTTCGGACCGTAGAAGGCGCCATCGCCCGGGGCGATCTCGAATTCGCAGTTGGCCGCCTTCAGGCTGGCCATCAGGGCGGCTTCGGCCTTGTCCCAGCTCTCGTCCGAACCGATGCGCTTCTCCGGCCGGGTGGCGATCTTGTAGATGATGTTGGTGAAGCCGAAGTCCTTGTAGGTCTTCTGCAGCAGCGCCGTGAAGTTGACGCACTCCTCCAGGATCTGGTCTTCGGTGCAGAAGATGTGGCCGTCGTCCTGCGTGAAGCCGCGCACGCGCATGATGCCGTGCAGACCGCCCGAGGGCTCGTTGCGGTGGCACTGGCCGAATTCGCCGTAGCGCAGCGGCAGGTCGCGGTAGCTCTTGATGCCCTGCTTGAAGATCAGGATGTGGCCCGGGCAGTTCATCGGCTTCAAAGCGTATTCGCGCTTCTCGCTCTCGGTGGTGAACATGTTCTCGCGGTACTTGTCCCAGTGGCCGGTCTTCTCCCACAGCGTCTTGTCGATCACCTGCGGGCCCTTGACCTCCTGGTAGCCGTTGTCGCGGTAGACCTGGCGCATGTACTGCTCCACGCCCTGCCACACGGTCCAGCCCTTGGGGTGCCAGAACACCAGGCCGGGGGCATGGTCGTCGATGTGGAACAGATCCAGTTCGCGCCCCAGCTTGCGGTGGTCGCGCTTCTCGGCCTCCTCCAGCATGGTCAGGTACTGCTGCAGCTCTTCCTTGCTGGCCCAGGCGGTGCCGTAGACGCGCTGCAGCATTTCGTTGCGGTGGTCGCCGCGCCAGTAGGCGCCGGCCACCTTCATCAGCTTGAAGTGCTTGAGCTTGCCGGTGCTGGGCACGTGCGGGCCGCGGCACAGGTCTTCGAACTGGCCTTCGCGGTACAGGCTGACATCTTCGTTGGCCGGGATGCTGGCAATGATCTCGGCCTTGTAGTGCTCGCCGATGCCTTTGAAATAGGCCACCGCCTCGTCGCGCGGCAGCACGCGGCGCACCACCGGTTCGTCCTTGGCGGCCAGTTCGGCCATCTTCTTCTCGATGGCGGTCAGGTCCTCGGGCGTGAACGGACGCTTGTAGGAAAAGTCGTAATAGAAGCCGTTGTCGATCACCGGGCCGATGGTGACCTGGGCATCAGGGAACAGCGCCTTGACGGCATAGGCCAGCAAGTGGGCGGTGGAGTGGCGAATGACTTCCAGGCCGTCGGCATCCTTGGCGGTGACGATGGACAGCGGGCTGTCGGCGGTGATCTGGTGGCTGGTGTCCACCACCTTGTCGCCCATCTTGCCGGCCAGCGCCGCCTTGGCCAGGCCGGTGCCGATGGAGGCGGCCACCTCGGCCACCGTCACCGGGCCGGGGAAATCACGTTTGGAACCGTCGGGAAGCGTAATCTGAACCATATTGCTCACTTGCTGAAATGAAAAAAGGCGCGGTGGAGACCGCGCCTTGCTTTGAATTTGATAGCACTTGGCGCCCGGGGCGCGCGGACTAGCAACCCCTGGGGCGTATCAACCGGGCGGTAGTAGTTCGCGGTGTCATAACCGGGGTGCCTTTCTCGCTCTTGTGTGCTGTAAAGAGCCTCGATTCTAGCGGGTCCGGACTTGCGGCGCCACCTCGGCCCCGGCCTTTCGCCTCCACCATGAAAAAAGCCCGGGCGAACCCGGGCTTTTCACTCGACAACGCGTCCGATCAGTGGAACTGCTCTTCTTCGGTGGAGCCGGTCAGCGCGGTCACGCTGGACTTGCCGCCCTGGATGACGGTGGTGACATCGTCGAAGTAGCCGGTGCCGACTTCCTGCTGGTGCGACACGAAGGTGTAGCCACGGTCACGGGCAGCGAATTCGGGCTCCTGCACGCGCTCCACGTAGGCGGACATGCCGCGCTTCACGTAGTCTTGCGACAGGTCGAACATGTTGTACCACATGGAATGGATGCCAGCCAGCGTGATGAACTGGTACTTGTAGCCCATGGCGCCGAGTTCGCGCTGGAACTTGGCGATGGTGGCATCGTCCAGGTTCTTCTTCCAGTTGAACGAAGGCGAGCAGTTGTAGGCCAGCATCTTGCCGGGGTGGACCTTGTGCACGGCGTCGGCGAACTTCTTGGCGAAGTCCAGGTCGGGCGTGCCGGTCTCACACCACACCAGGTCGGCGTAGCGGGCGTAGGCGTTGGCGCGGGCAACAGCCTGGTCCAGGCCCTTGCGGGTCTTGTAGAAGCCTTCAGCGGTGCGCTCACCGGTCAGGAAGGGCTTGTCGATCTCGTCGTAGTCGGAGGTCAGCAGGTCGGCGGCTTCCGCATCGGTACGGGCGATCACCAGAGTGGGCACGCCCATCACGTCGGCCGCCATACGGGCAGCGATCAGCTTCTGGCAGGACTCACGGGTGGGCAGCAGCACCTTGCCACCCATGTGGCCGCACTTCTTGACGGAAGCCAGCTGGTCTTCCCAGTGCACGCCACCGGCGCCCGCACGGATCATGGCCTTCATCAGCTCGAAGGCGTTAAGCACGCCGCCGAAACCGGCTTCGGCGTCGGCCACGATGGGGGCGAAGTAGTCAATGTAGTCCTTGTGGCCAGCGTCGATGCCCTTGGAATGCTGAATCTCGTCAGCGCGGCGGAAGGTGTTGTTGATGGTTTCCACAACCTTCGGCACCGAGTCCACCGGGTACAGCGACTGGTCCGGGTACATGGACGAGTAGGTGTTGTTGTCCGCAGCGACCTGCCAGCCCGACAGGTAGATGGCTTTCACGCCAGCCTTGACCTGCTGCATGGCTTGGCCGCCGGTGAGTGCGCCCAGGCAGTTGATGTAGGGCTCGGTGTGCAGCATGTCCCACAGCTTCTCGGACGTGCGACGGGCGATCGTGTGCTCGATCGGGAAGGAACCACGCAGACGCACCACGTCGGCAGCGGTGTAGCCGCGCTCGATACCCTTCCAACGGGGATTGATGGCCCAGTCTTTTTCCAGGGCGGCGATCTGCTGTTCGCGGCTGAGTTGTTCAGTCAGGCTTTTCGGCATGAGATTTCTCCTTGAGTTACATGAAACCAGTCGGTGGTGCCGCTGCGCTTGGCGTATTGGCACGTTTCGAGAACCGATGACTGAACTTTAAGTCTTCTATAAGACTTTATACATCTCTTATGTCTTATACAAGACATAAATTTAATCAAATAAAATCAACAGCTTACAAACGTAATTTCTCGATATGAAAATAGATATCTCGTATTGAGAAAATTTGCCGCAGCGCATCCATTAAATATTTCTTAATATGAAATCAAGAAATACATTTTGAAATGCCGCCTAGAGCACCCATGCAGCTCGCCGCTCGCGCGTGCACAGATCAAGCCGGACAAACCGGGTGCACCTCCTGCGCACGACACACGGGCAGACCAAGGGGCCGTACGAGTTCACGCCATCGTGCGGGCGATACGCCCGCACAGGGCCCTCCGACGTGCGACTCAGACCAGCGGCTTCGCGCTGACGACGATGCCGTCCGCATCGGCGTAGAGCCAGTCACCCGGACGCACCCAGATGCCCTGGATCTGCACCGCCACATCACGCTGGCCCTCGTTGCGCTTCTCGGTCGGCAAAGGCATGCTGGCCAGCGCACGAATGCCGACCTGGTGCGCAGCCAGCTCGCCCACGTCGCGCACGCAGCCGTCGATCACCACACCGGCCCAGCCATTGCGTGCCGCCGCGGCACCGAGGTTGCCGCCCAGCAGCGCACGGCGCAGCGAACCGCCACCATCAACCACCAGCACACCCCCCTCACCGGCGGAGTCCACCAGGGCCTTGACCAGCGAGTTGTCCTCGAAGCATTTGACCGTCACCACCGGGCCGCAGAAGGCACGCACGGCACCGAAATCACGGAACACCGGGGGCAGCACGCGGAAGGCACCGGAGCTGTCGTTTTTGAAGCTGTCGCACAGGTCACAGGTCGCAAAAGAGATGCTCATTTGGCGTGAATTCCTCTCAGTAAAAATGGGTTGGACTGCCCCCGAAGGGAGCTCAGCAGGAGCCGAGCACTATTTTCCAAGTGAAACTGCCTTGCGACTTACGATGAAAAAAACAACAGCTCAGAGGGAAAAAAACGACTTTTCGCTTGGAAATGCGATTTTTCTCCAGTAGCATCCGCAATGCCAGTGCAGAAGCAGTTCTTCGCTGGTGATTAATCAACTTCTAGAAGGACAATCAATCATGGCAACTGCAAAGAAAGCTCCGGCTAAAAAGGCGCCCGCAAAGAAGGCTGCTCCGGCAAAGAAAGTCGCTGCTAAGAAAGCGCCGGCTAAGAAAGTAGTCGCGAAGAAGGCTCCGGCTAAGAAGGCTCCGGCCAAGAAGGTCGTCGCTAAGAAAGTCGTCGCCAAGAAAGCCCCGGCCAAGAAAGCCGCTGTGAAGAAGGCTCCTGCCAAGAAGCGCACTCCGAATGCAGCCTTCATGAAGGCCCTGACCCCCAGCGCCGCTCTGGCTTCCATCGTGGGCAACAGCCCGCTGCCGCGCACCGAAGTGGTCAGCAAGCTGTGGGCTTACATCAAGAAGAACAAGCTGCAAGACGCCGTCAACAAGCGCATGATCAACGCCGACGCCAAGCTGAAGGAAGTCTTCAACAAGGCTCAAGTGTCCATGTTCGAGATGGCTGGCCTGATCGGCAAGCACCTCAAGTAATCAGGTTCGCCTGTTACGCCAAAGGCCGACTGCAAAGTCGGCCTTTTTTCTTGGGCGCTCCTACGGCAGGGCGCCCTCGCTCAGCGGAACTACCTCTTGGCCAGCGCCGCCTGCGTGATGGCACTCAGGGTGCCGCGCGTGGTGATGACGTCCGGGTCGAGCATGACCTCGATCAGCGTGCCCTGCAGGCGGTCCACGGCTGCCTTCAGCGCTGCCTCGAACTCGCTCGTGCGCGTGATGCGCACACCGGCATAGCCGTAGGCACGCGCCAGCGCCGCGAAGTCCGGGTTCTGCAGCTGCGAGCCGCTCACATGCTGCGGATACTCGCGCTCCTGGTGCATGCGGATGGTGCCGTACATGCCGTTGTTGAGCAGCACGATGATGGTCTTGGCGCCGTGCTGCACCGCGGTTGCCAGCTCCTGCCCGTTCATCAGGAAGTCGCCGTCGCCGGCAATGGTGAACACGGTGCGGCCGGTCAGGATGGCCGCCGCAATGCCGGCCGGCACACCGTAGCCCATGGCGCCGTTGGTGGGCGCCAGTTGCGTCTTGTGGCCCTTGGCCAGGCCGGCGTAGCGCCAGAAACGGTGCACCCAACTGGCGAAGTTGCCGGCACCATTGGTGACCACCGTGTCCGCCGGCAAATGCTTCTGCAGCGTGGCGACGATGGCCGGCATGTCGATGTCGCCCGGCAGCGCCTGCGGCTGCAGATTGGCCAGGTAGTCGGCCTGGCAGCCCTGCGTCCAGTTCTCCCACGGCACGGCGGGCGGCGCGCTCAGCACCTCGAGCGAACGCGCGGCGGCGTTCATGGTGGCGTTGATCGCCAGATCGGCCTGGTAGACGCGGTTGAGCTCCTCGGCACTGGCGTGGATGTGCACCAGCTTCTGCCGGGTACGCGGCGCTTCCAGCAGCGTGTAGCCGCCGGTGGTCATCTCGCCCAGGCGCGGGCCGATGGCCAGGATCAGGTCACTGTCTTTCACGCGTGCTGCCAGCTTGGGGTTGAGCGCAATGCCGACATCGCCCGCGTATTGCGGGTGGTGGTTGTCAAAGGTGTCCTGGAAACGGAAGGCATTGGCCACCGGCAGCTTCCAGTTCTCGGCAAAACGCTGCAGCGCCTGCGCGGCCTGCGGCGTCCAGCCGCCACCGCCGGCAATGACCAGCGGACGCGCCGATGCCAATAGCAGCTCACGCAACGTGCGCAAGGCACCCGGGTCACTCCAGGCCTCCACCGCATCGACACGCGGCAGCGGCGCCTCGTCCACCTCCTGCGTCAGCATGTCTTCCGGCAACACCAGCACCACCGGGCCGGGCCGGCCGTTCATGGCGGTAGCGAAGGCGCGTGCCACGTACTCGGGAATGCGGCGCGCATCGTCGATGCGCTCCACCCGCTTGGCAAAGCCCTTGGTACTAGGGCCGAAGAAAGCGCCGTAGTCGACCTCCTGGAAGGCCTCGCGGTCGCGCATGTCGCTGGCCACATCGCCGACGAACAGCACCATGGGGGTGGAATCCTGGAACGCCGTGTGCACGCCAATCGAGGCGTTGGTCGCCCCCGGCCCGCGCGTCACGAAGCACACGCCCGGGCGGCCGGTCAACTTGCCCTGCGCCTCGGCCATGAAGGCAGCGCCGCCCTCCTGCCGGTTGGTGACGAAGCGGATCTGGTCGCGGTAGGCGTGAAAACCATCGAGCACCGCCAGATAGCTCTCGCCCGGCACGCCGAAGGCCACCTCGACACCCTGCTTGACCAGACACTCGACAATCAGGTGTCCCGCTGCTTGCTTGGCCATATATGTTTCCCGTGTTGTTGCGTTGAATCGCGCTGATTATCTCTGGCCGCTCACCCCCGTTCGGGTCGCTGGCGCGACGACAATGCATCAGCTCGATCGATTGCTGCCCTTGAATTAATTCACCAATCAGTTAAATTAATCGCCATGCGCAAGACCACTCCAGCCGCCGAAGAACCGCGCTCGCGCGATGCCGACCGCTCGCAGCAAGCCATCCTGCTGGCCGCACGCGACGAGTTTGCCCAGCACGGCCTGGCCGGCGCGCGCGTGGACCGCATTGCCGAGCGCGCCGGCCTCAACAAGCGGCTGATCTACTACTATTTCAGCAGCAAGGACGAGCTCTTCCTGGCCGTGCTGGAAAGCGCCTATGCCGACATCCGAGCTGCCGAACAGCAGCTGCACCTGACCGACATGTCGCCGGCCCAGGCCATCCGCCGCCTGACCGAATTCACCTGGAACTACTACCTGGAACACCCCGAGTTCCTCACCCTGCTCAACAGCGAAAACCTGGAGCATGGGCGACACCTGGCCCAGTCCCAGCGCGCGCGCAAGACCAACCTGCCGCTGATCGAGACGCTGGCCGAGATCCTGGAGCGCGGCCGGCGCGACGGCGTGTTCCGCGGCGGCATCGACGCGGTGCAGCTCTACGTGTCGATCGCCGGCATGGCCTACTTCTACCTCAACAACCAGCACACCCTGTCGGCCATCTTCGGCCGCGACCTGATGACCCCCAAGGCCTTGCACGAACGCCTGTCGCACATGAGCGATGCCATCCTAGGGTATGTCCTGAGAAACTGAAGACAAACGGCGCTTGACGCGCCGCCGCCTGGATTTCTAGAATATCTCTATTCACCTTTTGGTGAATTAAACAGCCGGCAGGCCACAAAGACAAAACCACCGCGCCCTGGAGGCACAGGTGACCTGCCGTGGTGTACGTCCACTCATGCCCAGAACCAGGAGACATCATGAAGAAGCTTGCCCGCCTCGCCCTGGCCACGCTCAGCTGCGTAGCCGCCCTGCTGCCCCTTCAGAGCAACGCCCAGAACGGTTATCCGAACAAACCGATCCGCGTCATCGTGCCCTTTGCCGCCGGCAGCACGACCGACATCATTGCGCGCGCCATTGCCGACAAGATGAGCGCCAGCCTGGGTCAGCCGCTGGTGGTGGACAACCGCGGCGGCGCCAGCGGCACCATCGGCCAGACCGCCGTGGCCAGTGCCGCAGCCGATGGCTACACCCTCATGATCCACTCATCCTCGCACACGGTCAGCCCCTCCACTTTCGCCAAGCTGTCGTTCGACACCGTGGGCGACTTCGCCGGCGTGACGCCGATCTCCTCGCTCTCCAACGTGCTGGTGATCGCGCCGTCGAAGAACATCAAGACGCTGGGTGAACTGCTGAGCGCCGCACGCGCCAAGCCGGGCAGCCTGAATTTCGCCTCCGCCGGCCAGGGCAGCGCCACGCATCTGAACGCCGAGAAGTTCAAGATGGCGGCCAACATCCAGGCCACCAACATCCCGTTCAAAGGCTCGGCTGAAGCCGTGACCGAGGTGATCGCCGGCCGGGTTGACTACTACTTCTCGCCCGTCGCCCCGGTGATCGGCCAGATCAAGAGCGGCCAGTTGCTGGCGCTGGCCGTCGGCTCGCCGCGCCGTTCCAGCGCGCTGCCCGATGTGCCCACCACGACGGAAGCCGGCGTGCCGGGTTCCGAATTCAACTTCTGGATCGGCATGATGGCTCCGGCCAAGACGCCGCGCGACATCGTCAACCGCCTGCACGACGAAGTGGTGAAGGCGCTGGCCTCGCCCGACGTGAAGGAGCGTTTTGCCAAGCTCGGCGCCGATGCCTGGACCCTGAAGCCCGAACAGTTCGACGCCTACATCAAGGACGAAATCGCCAGCAACGCCAAACTCGTCAAGGCCGCCGGCCTGCAACCCCAGTAAGTCAACCAGAGAAGAGAACCCTGCCATGCCTACGCAAAGACTCGGCATCATCATGCACGGCGTGACCGGCCGCATGGGGATGAACCAGCACCTGATCCGCTCCATCGTCGCCATCCGCCAACAGGGCGGCGTCACCCTGGCCAATGGCGACAAGGTGATGCCCGACCCGATCCTGATCGGCCGCAACGCCGAGAAAATGGAAGCCTTGGCGAAGGCGCACAACATCGCGCGCTGGGGCACGGACCTGGACGAGGCGCTGGCCAACAAGGACGACACCGTGTTCTTCGACGCCGGTACCACGCAGATGCGCCCCGCCCTGCTGGCCAAGGCGATCCGCACCGGCAAGCACGTCTATTGCGAAAAGCCGATTGCCACCAACCTCAACGAGGCAGTGGAGATCGCGCGCCTGGCGGAGCAGTCCGGCCTCAAGCACGGTGCAGTGCAGGACAAGCTGTTCCTGCCCGGCCTGCGCAAGCTCGACATGCTGCGCCGCGCCGGCTTCTTCGGCCGCATGCTGAGCGTGCGGCTGGAGTTCGGCTACTGGGTGTTCGAAGGCGACCTGCAGCCGATCCAGCGCCCGAGCTGGAACTACCGGACGGAGGACGGCGGCGGCATGATCCTGGACATGATGTGCCACTGGCGCTACGTGCTGGACAACCTGTTTGGCGAAGTGAAGTCAGTGTCGTGCATCGGTGCCACCCACATTCCCGAGCGCTGGGACGAGGCCGGTAAACCCTACAAGGCCACCGCCGACGACGCGGCCTACGCCACGGCAGAACTGGTGGGCCACAACGGCGAGCCGGTGATCGCGCAGATGAACATGTCCTGGGCCACCCGCGTGCGGCGCGACGATCTCGTCACCTTCCACGTCGACGGCACGCACGGTTCGGCCGTGGCCGGTCTCTCCTCCTGCCGTGCGCAAAGCCGCGTGACCACGCCGCGCCCGGTATGGAACCCGGACGAGAAGCAGATGATGAACTTCTTCGAGCAGTGGCAGGAAGTGCCCGACACGCAGGTCTACGACAACGGCTTCAAGATCCAGTGGGAACACTTCATCCGCCACGTGGTGGAGAACGAGCCCTACCGCTGGACCCTGCCCGAAGGCGCCAAGGGCGTTCAGCTGGTGGAAGCCGCGCTGCAGAGCTGGAAGGAACGTCGCTGGGTCGACGTACCACCACTACAAGTTTGATAGCGGCTCACGCCTATTCATCAAGGACCAGAGGCCGACTGGATGCTTGAACCCAGAGCACCCGTTCGGCCCTCGCCAAGGAAATTTCCATGTCATTGACCTTGTCCCTGCCCACCACGGCGGGCCAGTTGCAGACCTACGAGCTCAGCGGTGCCACACCGATCCAGCCCACGCTGGGCGTGAAGTTCAACCGCATCGCCTACTCGGCCGCCCATGTGGTGGCCGACCCGCGCGCTGACCAAGACCCCTGGCTGCAGTGCGCAGTGGACTGGGACGCCACCATCGCCTACCGCCGCCGCCTCTGGTCGCTTGGCCTGGGCGTGGCCGAGGCCATGGACACGGCGCAGCGCGGCATGGGACTGGACTGGCCGACCTCGCTGGAACTGATCCGCCGCTCGCTCGATGCGGCGAAAGACATGCCCGGTGCGCTGGTGGCCTCGGGTTGTGGCACCGACCACCTGGTGCTGGACGACGTGAAGAGCGTGGACGACGTGATCCGCGGCTATGAAGAACAGATGGCGGCGATCGAGAAGCTCGGCGGCAAGCTCATCGTCATGGCCAGCCGCGCCCTGGCGCGCGTGGCCAAGGGCCCGGCCGACTACGAGCGTGTCTACGACCGCATCCTCACGCAGGCCAGGCAGCCCGTGGTGCTGCACTGGCTGGGCGACATGTTCGACCCCGCCCTCACCGGCTACTGGGGCAGCCACGACCTCGACCGCGCCATGGACACGGCCCTGGGCATCATCGCCGCCCACGCCGACAAGGTGGACGGCATCAAGATCTCGCTGCTTGACAAGGACAAGGAAATCGCCATGCGCCGGCGCCTGCCCGCCACCGGCGGGGCCGATGGGCGCGGCGTGCGCATGTACACCGGCGACGACTTCAACTACGCCGAGCTGATTGCCGGCGACGGCGCCGGCACGGCCACCGTGCACGGCCAGAGCGATGCGCTCCTGGGCATCTTCGACGCCATTGCGCCGGCCGCCAGCGCGGCCCTGGGCGAGCTGGCGCAAGGCAACACCGCGCGCTTTCACACCATCCTCGGCCCCACCGTGCCGCTGTCGCGCCACATCTTTGCCGCGCCGACGCGCTTCTACAAGACCGGCGTCGTCTTCATGGCCTGGCTCAACGGCCACCAGAGCCACTTCACCATGGTGGGCGGCCAGCAGAGCACGCGTTCGCTGCTGCATTTCGCCGAGCTGTTCCGCCTGGCCGATGCGGCCGCGCTGCTGGAGCAGCCCGAGTTGGCCGTGCGCCGCATGAAGACGCTGCTGGCGCTGCATGGCATCGAAGACTGAGCTCACAAGGACGTTCATGCGCGACTTTTCCGCCGACCACCGCTGGCTGTCCATCAACACCGCCACCGTGCGCAAGCAGCGCGGCATCGACCTGCCGCTGCCCGACATCCTGGAAGCCTGCGCACTGCGCGGCATCCGCGCCATCTCGCCCTGGCGCGACCAGGTGCATGCCGCCGGCCTGGCCACGATCTCGAAGCTGGTGAAGACGCACGGCTTCGCGCTCTCGGGCTACTGCCGCGGCGGCATGTTCCCGGCGGCCGACGCTGCCGGCCTGAAGGCCGCACGCGACGACAACCGCCGCGCGCTGGACGAGGCCTGCGAACTGAACGCCGCCTGCCTGGTGCTGGTGGTGGGCGGCCTGCCCGGTGCCCTGGCCGGCAAGGCGGCGCACAAGGACATCGCCCTGGCGCGCAGCCAGGTGACGGACGGCATTGCCGAGCTGCTGGAGTACGCGCGCGCGCAGGCCATGCCGCTGGCCATCGAGCCGCTGCACCCGATGTACGCGGCCGACCGTGCCTGCATCAACACGCTGGAGCAGGCACTCGACGTCTGCGACCGGCTCGACCCGGTCAGCACCGCATCGACGGCCGGCCCGCGCGCGCTCGGCGTGGCGGTGGACATCTATCACACCTGGTGGGACCCGAAGCTGCAGGCGCAGATCGCGCGCGCCGGGCAGGACGCGCGCCTGCTGGCCTTTCATGTGTGCGACTGGCTCACGCCCACCACCGACCTGCTGAACGACCGCGGCATGATGGGCGATGGCGTCATCGACATCCCGCGGATCCGCGGCTGGATGGAAGACGCCGGTTTTGCCGGCTACAGCGAGGTGGAAATCTTCTCCACCCACCACTGGTGGCAGCGCGACTGCGCCGAAGTGCTCGACACCTGCATTGCCCGCCATCGCAGCGCGGTGTAGTTCTTTTTCCGTCGAAGACGCTCGGTGGCTTTTGAGGGCGCTTCAAGGACCGGCGCCCGCCATCGGCCATTACAACAAGCGCGCCTCGAACGCCTGCTCCATCAACTGGGGCTCTCCAACGGGGATGGCGCCCAGACTTGCCGCTTCTCGACGAGCTTGTCGTGCGGTTTCTCCGCTTGCCTCAAGCGCTGAACTCGTGTTCCAGAAGGAGATCCCGACGAAGCGGCCTTTTTCTCGGTCCACAAACGCCTGGTAGCCGAGAAACCCTTCAAGCTGGGCGAATTCCTCAAAAATTCTTTCTTCAAATAGCGCAATCAAGTCGTTCAATCGGTCCGGGGGTGCGTCAAATGTCCCAATGCGGGTGTGCATAGTTACCTGTCCCTTTGTCTTGATGCTTGGAAACTTCATCGTAGCGTTGCCGACGCGCATTGGTATCCCCAAAATGGGGGATCCCGCGACGCCGTGGTGGACCGGATCAGGAAAGCCGTTGCCGAGTGAGCCCGGCCAGCACCCCTCAGGCCGATACCGCCACGGTGCGCCGCACACGCCGCACCCGGAAGGCCGTCACCACCAGCGTCAGCTGCACCAGCGCCAAGCCGACGAACAGCAGGCGATAAGCCTGCAGGTCCATCAGCACACCGAAGATCAGCGGTGAAACGGCCTGACCAATGTCGAGCCCCGAATACACCACGCCATAGACGCGGCCGCTGGCGTTCTCCGGCGTGGAGCGCTTGATCAGCAGATCGCGCGAAGGACCGGCAAAGCCGGCCGCAAACCCCATCAGGGCAAACAGCAGCGGCACAGCCATTGCCGGCAGCGAAACCAGCCCCAGCAATAACGAGACGCTGGCGGCCACGGCAAAGCCGCTGCCGACCACCTGCTCGCTGCGTGCCGGGTCGGTGGCAAGAAAACCGCCCCCCAGCATGCCGCTGGCGCTGGCCACCATGTAGGCCGTCAGACACACCGCCACCAGGCTCAAGGGAACGGCATGCAGCTGGCGTGCGGCTTCCGGTGCGAAGGCCTGCACCACGCTCAAGGCCATGGCGAAGATGAAGAAGAAAGCAAAGCACATCCAGACGGCAGGAATGCGCAGAAAGGCCAGGCTGCCTTCAGCCGCAACACCGGCAGCCGGCCGGCCCGCCGGCACGCTGGCAGACAAGGCCAGCCGGGAGCGCTGAAACCAGCACAGGGCCAGCACCGCCAGCACCAGGGTGCCGGCCGCCGCCAATGCCACCCGCCAGGAAAACAGCAGCGCCAGCGGCACCAGCAAGGCCGGTGCCACGGCCCAGCCCAGGTTGCCGCTGATGCCATGCGCGCTGTAGGCATGGCCCAGGCGCGGCGCGCTGACCTTGCGGTTGATCAGTGTGTAGTCCACCGGATGGAACACGCCGTTGCCGGCACCCGCCACCACGGCAAACAGCATCAGCATCACGTAGCTGGTGCTCAGGGCGAAGCCGAAGGCGGCACACCCCAGCAGGCCCAGGCCCGCGTACAGCACCGGCCGCGGGCCGTAGCGGTCAACCCAGAAGCCCGAGAGCGTCTGCACCGTGCAGGAGACGACGAAAAAGATCGTCATCAGGAAACCGAGCTCGGCATAACTGGCATTGAACGCGTCCTTCAACCACGGGAACAGCGGCGGCAGCAGGAGCTGGCTGAAATGGCTGACCAGGTGTGCCAGGCCAATGAGGCCGATCAAACTGGCGTCCTGGCGCAGACTGACAGCGCCGGCGGGCGTCACTGGACGTGGGGAGGTAGTCGACATGACGTCATCGTAGCCCAGAGTCACCGCTGCCCGACGCGGGCATGCACAGCACGGCATACTGTGCAAGGCACACGAACCTCTGACCGACCTGCATGAGCACCCAGCCCTCTCACGATCACCACGGCGCGCACGGCCATCATCACCCGGCACCCCCGGCCAGCTTCAGCCAGGCCTTTGCCCTCGGCATCGGCCTCAACCTGGCGTTTGTCGCGGTAGAGGCCTTCTATGGCTGGCAGATCAACTCGCTGGCCTTGCTGGCCGATGCCGGGCACAACCTGAGCGACGTCGCCGGCCTGCTGCTGGCCTGGGTGGCCGCCCTCGCCGGCCGGCTGCAACCCAATGTGCGCCATACCTATGGCTGGCGGCGCGCCTCCATCCTGGCCACCTTCGCCAACGCCGTGCTGCTGCTGGTGGCCATGGGCTCGCTGGCGTGGGAGGCGCTGGGCCGCCTGAATTCACCCGCAGCAACCCAGGGCTGGACCCTCATCACGGTGGCCGCCATCGGCATCGTGGTCAATAGCGCCACCGCATTGCTGTTCCTGCGCGGCCGTGAGCACGACCTCAATGTGCGCGGCGCCTTCCTGCACATGGCGGCGGATGCGCTGGTGTCGCTCGGCGTGGTGGTCGGCGGTGCGCTCTACCTCTGGCAGGGCTGGGCCTGGCTCGACCCGGTCATCAGCCTGGGCATCGCCGTCGTCATCGTCGTCGGCAGCTGGGGCCTGCTGCGCCAGTCGCTGCATCTGCTGTTCGACGGTGTGCCGCCGCACGTCGACCTGCCGGCCCTGCATGCCTGGCTGGCCGCACGCCCGGGCGTGACACGGGTGGACGACCTGCACGTCTGGGCCATGAGCACCACGCAGGTGGCGCTGACCGCGCATCTGCTCATGCCCGCAGGCCATCCGGGTGATGATTTCCTGCATGAGACCAGCGAGGCGCTGCATGAGCGCTTCGGCATCGACCACGCCACGCTGCAGATCACGGCGGCGCCACTGATGCCGGCCTGCCGTGATTTTCATGAAGAAAATGGCAGATAGCCCTTTGAAAATAAGCGCCTCAAGCTATTGATTCAGTAGCAAGCACAACCATCCCCCGGACACCTTGGGTGTTGTCGACCGCCTGCCCTGCACGTAACGCAGGCTTGGGCTACAGTGGGCGCTGCATTTCACTCTCACACGCCTGAAGCCCATGACCACCCTCGCCGACTTCCCCATCACGAAAAAATGGCCCGCCCAGCACCCCGACTGGCTGCAGCTCTATTCGCTGCCCACGCCCAACGGCGTCAAGGTTTCGATCATGCTGGAAGAGACCGGTCTGCCCTACGAGCCGCACCTGGTGAGCTTCGAGACCAACGACCAGCTGTCGCCGGAGTTCCTCTCGCTCAACCCCAACAACAAGATCCCGGCCATCCTCGACCCCAACGGCCCGGGTGGCCAGCCGCTGGCACTGTTCGAGTCCGGCGCCATCCTGATCTACCTGGCCGAGAAGACCGGCCAGTTCCTGCCCACCGACCCGGCAGCCCGCTACGAAACCCTGCAGTGGCTGATGTTCCAGATGGGCGGCATCGGCCCCATGTTCGGCCAGCTCGGCTTCTTCCACAAGTTCGCCGGCAAGGACTACGAGGACAAGCGACCGCGCGACCGCTACGTGGCCGAGACCAAGCGTCTGCTGAAGGTGCTCAACCAGCGGCTCGAAGGCCGCGACTGGATCATGGGCCGGGACTACACCATTGCCGACATCGCCACCTTCGGCTGGGTGCGCAACCTGCTCGGCTTTTATGAGGCGGGTGAGCTGGTCGGCATCCAGGACTTCCCGAACGTCACGCGCGTGCTGGCCGCCTTTGTCGCGCGGCCGGCGGTGACCAAGGGCCTGAACATTCCCAAGCGCGCCTGACAGGCCGCCACTGGAATCGATGATTCAGGTCGCGATCTTCACGGGCGGCATCCAGCCCTTGCCAACGTCCGGTCGTCCCACGGGCATGTTCAAGGCCCCTGTTCCGGGTCCGCTTGAGCTGACTGAAGAGGGCTTCGTCGGCGACCAGCAAGCGGATCGACGGGTGCATGGCGGACCGGACAAGGCCGTTCACCTCTATCCGGCCAGGCACTACGCGAGTCTGGCCAGCAGCTTCCCCGAGATTGCTGCGGCCCTGGTGCCCGGGGCCCTGGGCGAAAACCTCTCGGCTGCCGACATCGACGAACGGGATGTCCATATCGGCGACATCTGGCAGCTGGGCAGCGCCCTGCTTGAGGTCAGCCAGCCGCGCAATCCCTGCTGGAAGATCGATGAGCGCTTGGCCTGCGAAGGTGTTGCGGCCCTGATCGCGAGAAGCCATCTGACCGGTTGGTATCTGCGCGTCAAACAACCCGGCACCGTCAACCCTGGGGACACGCTGGCGCTGATTCAACCGACATCCGGTGCCCCCACGCTGCACGACGCCATGCAGCTGTGGGCGGAGCACCGGCCGTCGATCGCGGCGCTTGAAGCGCTGGCACAGCTTCCCGGCATGGCACATGGCTGGCGGGACAAGATCCACCAGCGCCTCGCCTGGCTGAAACGTCTTTAAGGGTCGGCTGCCGGACGGCCGCCATCGCCGCGTGCGCTCCATCCGCCTGCGGCACATCAAGGTGAATGCTCCTCCGCCGGGTGTATAAACAGGGCCCCCGGTCCTGCGCCACGCTGTTGAGCTTGCGCGCATACCCGACCCGACAAAACAAACCCGGCGCCCTGGCGCGCCGCAACCGCAAGAAAGATCCGACATGGGCGCGCAGTGGAAAGCAAAAGGCAAGGCACAGGCTGCTGATGCCAGAGGCAAACTGTTTGGCAAGCTGGCCAAGGAAATCATGGTCGCTGCCCGCAACGGCGCCGACCCGTCCTTGAACTCGCGCCTGCGCCTGGTCGTGGAGCAGGCCCGCAAAGCCTCGATGCCCAAGGACACGCTGGAGCGCGCCATCAAGAAAGGCGCCGGCCTGACCGGTGAAGCGGTCCACTTCGAGCACGTGATCTACGAAGGCTTCGCGCCGCACCGCGTGCCGGTGATGGTGGAGTGCCTGACTGACAACGTGAACCGCACCGCCCCTGAGATGCGCGTGCTGTTCCGCAAGGGGCAACTGGGCACCTCCGGCTCGGTGGCCTGGGACTTCGACCACGTCGGCATGATCGAAGCCGAGCCCGCCGCCGCCGGCGCCGACCCCGAACTGGCCGCCATCGAAGCCGGAGCGCAGGACTTCGAGCCGGGCGAGGATGGCGGCGCCACGCTGTTCCTGACCGACCCCACCGACCTTGACCTGGTGAGCCGCGCCCTGCCCGCCCAGGGCTTCACCGTCCTGTCGGCCAAGCTGGGCTACAAGGCCAAGAACCCGGTGGACCCGGCCAGCCTGAGCGCCGAGGCGCTGGAAGAAGTGGAAGCCTTCCTGGCCGCCATCGACGCCAATGACGACGTGCAAAATATCTTTGCCGGCCTGGGCAACTGAGCACCGCGCCCGACCCGCATTCTTTGACAAGCGACCGCCATGACCGACACCACGCAACGCCCCGCCTTGCCCGACCATCTCTCCATCGACCCGCGCAGCCCGCATTTCGTGGCAGCCGTGTTCGAGCATGACGTCGGCATCCGCTTCAACGACAAGGAGCGCATGGACGTCGAGGAATACTGCATCAGCGAAGGCTGGGTCAAGGTGCCCGCCGGCAAGACGCTGGACCGCAAAGGCAACCCGCTGATGCTCAAGCTCAAGGGCAAGGTCGAAGCGTTCTACCGCTGAACGTGCTTGCCCGGCCGTGGGCGCGGCTCAGCCGCAGCTCAAGGCCGGCTGTAGGCCAGGCCTGAGGCCACGCCGCCAAAGAGGTCGCCTTCCACCAGCGGCACATCGGCAAACTCGGCTTGTAGCGCACGCTGGAACGGCCGCAGGGCCGAGGAACCACCGGTGAGGTAGATGGCGTCCAGGGCGCCATCCGTCAGGCCGGCTTTCTGCACGCATTCGCGCGCACAGGCCACGGTGCGCGCCAGCAAGGCGGCCAGATGCTCACGCATGTCGGCCACGCCCATCGGCGCGGCCAGGCCCGCCTCCACGTCCGACAGATCCAGCACAGTATCGCCGTCCTGCTGGGAACAGCGGATCTTGGCCTGCTCCACCTCGTAGGCGATGCGGTGGCCCAGGCGATGCTTGAGCACATGCATCAGGCGCTGGTGCAGGCGCGCATCGGCATAGTTGGTCCACAGCGCCTGGGCGTCGCTCAGGGCACGCGGCTGGTACAGCCAGTTGATCAGGTGCCAGGTGGAGAGGTCGAAGAAGATGCGGCTGGGCACCTCGCGCCCCTGCGGCCCCAGATGGCGGTAGCCCAGCAGCGGCATCACCTGCTCCAGGCTGAGTTTCTGGTCGAAGTCCGTGCCGCCGATGTGCACACCGGTGGTGGCCAGCACGTCCGGCGTGCGGTCGGCCTGCGTCATACGCAGCGGCCCCAGGCGCACCACGGTGAAGTCCGAGGTACCGCCGCCCAGGTCCACCACCAGCATCGTGCTTTCACGCGTCAAGCGGCGCTCGTAGTCCAGCGCGGCGGCAATCGGCTCCAGCTGGAACGACACCTCGGTAAAACCCACCGCCTGCGCCGCCTGCAGCAGCGACGCCTGCGCTTGCACATCGCGCGCGAGGTCGTCGTCCACAAAATGCACCGGCCGCCCCATCACCACGCGCGTGGGCGCGGCGCCCAGGGCCTGGGCGGCGCGCTCGCGCAGCGTGGCCAGGAAGGTGGCGATGATGTCCTGGAAACTGACCTGCCGGTGGTTGACGACGGTCGTCTCCAGCAGCAGCGGGCTGCCCAGCAGGCTCTTGAGCGAGCGCATCAGCCGGCCTTCGGCGCCTTCCAGGTACTGCGTCACGGCGTCGCGGCCGAAATGGGTGCTGAGGTCTTCGCTGTTGTAGAACACCGCCGTGGGCATGGCGGTGGCCTCGCCCTCCAGCGGAATCAGCCGCGCCGCGCCCTGCGGCTCGGCCCAGGCGATGGCCGAATTGGAAGTACCGAAGTCAATGCCGAGGGTGCCCTGGAGTGAAAGTGTCATGAAGAAGAAAACGTGATGGCCAAGGCCCGAAGTCAGGACGGGCGATTGTGCCACCGAGCGCTCATCAGGCCGGGCCGCATCAGATCTGCGCTCGGGGCGCTACGGAGAATTCATGTGGTCTTTCCGCCACCAAGCGTCGGAAGGAGAAAAAGCATCACAGAAACTTACAAAGTTGCCATGAAAGATTCATGATCCGCCGTCAAGATAGCCGCTCGCATTTGTTTCGCAGAAAGACTTTGCGCGATGGCACGACGGCAGCCATTGTTGGGGCCCATGCCGTCAGGTTGTTCATCGTCGTTTCGATGAATTGATGCACTTCAATTTTTGGGCGGATGGGGTGCATTTGCGTTCGCCCAGTCAATGAGGGTGGCATGCCATGAATCTCAACGATACCCAGAAAGTCCCTGCCGTGGAGGCCCCGGGCGGCCAAGCGTCGGAGAGCCAAATTGCGCAGCTGGTTGCTCAAGTCTATGAGACGGCGCCGCCAGAGTTGCGCGTCAGCTTGCTGGAGCAACTGCTCAAGCCCTTGGGCATTCTCTCGCTCATGGCCGTCGCCGACGGCATCTTCGCAAAAATCCGTTTCAGCAGCGGGTGGCCGAACATGCCGATCCGCTTCGAGGATGCACAGAGAGTGCAAGCCAAAGATGTGATGGCCTTGGTAGAGCGTGTTCAGCAGGTCAGCGTCCACTCTGTCGATGGGTTGGCCAAGATGCTCTCGGCCTCGCCGGTTGTCACCGGCTCGGCCGCGGCAGTGCTGCTGGTCGCGGTACTCATGCAACGCGCCCGTACTCGCCGAGCCGACGACGACTGATCTGTTGGCCGCATCTACCCGCCATCCCGCACCAACAGCCCAACCGACACGCCGCATGGGCGCGATACCTGTGCGCAGAGTGTGGGTATGCGCACGGCACCGTTGGCGGGAAGAGAATGCCGATACCGGGGGGGAGTTCGGGGTGCGGCCCCTCAAGATCATGATTCAGCGCCCCTCAACGACACAGGAGGTAGCTGTGAAAAAAGCACTGTCGACGATCGCAGCCGGTCTTTTATTCGTCGGTTCGGCCTGGTCCCAGCCCTACGGCATGGGCGCCGGGATGATGGGGGGCTATGGCGGCGGCATGGGCATGATGGGCGGCTATGGCCAGGGCAACTACGGCATGGGTCCGGGCATGATGGGCGGCTATGCCGGGCGCGGTGACTACTGGGGGCTCGATCTCAGCGCGGATCAGCGCAAGAAGATCGACCAGATCCAGGAGGAAACCGCGAAGGCGCACTGGCAGCTCATGGGCAACATGCAGCAGCAAGGCTTCCACATGAACAACATGTTCGGCCCCGGCGGGCTGGACGAGCCGGAGGCCCGCAAGGCGTTCGGTGCCATGGTGGAGGCGCAAAAGGAAATGTTCGAGTCATCCCTCAAGGCGCGCAAACGGATCGACGCCATTCTGACCAACGAGCAGAAAGATCAGCTGCGTCGCAAGTGGGGGCGCTAGCAGTGCGGGGGCAACGAGACAGCGCTTGACCTTCCCACCATGGAAAGGTCTAAGCTCCTGCGGTATCAGTCCGAACAAGAAAGGCGACACCGATGGACCACCCTGACCACCGCGACCCCTCGCTGCAGCACGCCGGCCCCAAATCTCCCCCGCCTTGGGGTACGGCGCTCATGATGACAGCGCTGATCGCCGCCTTCTTTCTGTTGCGCGAGCACTGGAATCATATCGCCGGTTTCTGGCCTTATTTGTTGCTGGCGGCTTGCCCGCTGATGCATCTGTTTCATGGCCACGGGAGACATGGACGACACGGCGGGCATGGCGATCAAACCGGGCGGGAGTAGCGCCCATGGACATGCACACCCACCATCAGGACCATGCTGGGCACCAGCCTGCGCCGGCCCCTTGGGTGCCGGCCGGCACGGTCTACACCTGCCCGATGCACCCCGAGATCCGGCAGGACCATCCTGGCAACTGCCCCAAATGCGGCATGACGCTGGAGCCCGTGCTGCCCAGCCTCAATGACGAAGAAAACCCCGAACTGACCGACTTCCGGCGCCGCTTCTGGTGGACGCTGCCGCTGACCATCGTCGTCACCGTCATGGCCATGTTCGGCCACCGCTTCGGCTGGATGGCAATGGCCACCCAGAGCTGGCTGGAGCTGGTGCTGTCGGTGCCCATCGTGCTGTGGGGCGGCTGGTCGTTCTTCGTGCGAGGGGTGCAGTCCGTCACGCGGCGCAGCCCCAATATGTGGACGCTGATCGGGCTCGGCACGGCGGCCGCGTTCGCCTACAGCGTCGTGGCCACACTAGTGCCAGGCGTGTTCCCGCAGACCTTCCAGTCCATGGGGCGCGTGGCAGTGTACTTCGAGGCTGCGGCCGTGATCATCTCGCTGACCCTGCTGGGCCAGGTCCTTGAGCTGAAGGCGCGCTCACAGACCTCGATGGCGATCAAGTCGCTGCTGGGGCTGGCACCCAAGACGGCACGGCGCATCGCGGCTGACGGCAATGAAGAGGACGTGCCGCTGACGCACGTGCACGTGGGCGACCTGCTGCGCGTCAGGCCCGGCGAGAAGGTTCCGGTCGACGGGGTCGTGGTGGAAGGATCGAGTGCCGTCGATGAGTCCATGCTGACGGGCGAACCATTACCGGCGAGCAAACGTCCGGGCGACAAGCTGATCGGCGCCACGCTCAACACCAGCGGTGCGCTGGTGATGCGTTCCGAGCGTGTCGGCGCGCAGACCATGCTGTCGCAGATCGTGCAGATGGTCGCGCAGGCACAGCGCTCGAAAGCGCCCATGCAGCGCATGGCCGATCAGGTGGCGGGCTGGTTCGTCGTGGCCGTGGTGGCCGTGGCCGCCCTCACCTTCTTCGTCTGGGGCCTGTTCGGGCCGGAGCCGAGCTGGGTCTACGGCCTGATCAACGCCGTGGCGGTGCTCATCATCGCCTGCCCGTGTGCGCTCGGCTTGGCTACGCCGATGTCGATCATGGTCGCCACCGGGCGCGGCGCCACCCAGGGCATCCTGTTCCGCGACGCGGCGGCGATCGAGAATTTCCGCAAGGTCGATACGCTGATCGTCGACAAAACCGGCACCCTGACGGAAGGCAAGCCCGCCTTTGAACGTGCGGTCGCCGTGGAAGGTGCCAGTTCCGACGAGGTGCTGCGCCTCGCCGCCAGCCTGGACCAGGGCAGCGAACACCCGCTGGCCGATGCCATCGTGCGCGCAGCGCGCGACCGCGGCCTGGCGCTGGCCAAACCCGAGGGCTTCGAATCGAGTTCGGGCATCGGTGTGCGCGGCACGGTCGATGGCCGGCAGCTCGCGCTGGGCAACACCGCACTGATGCAGCAAGCCGGCGTGGCGCTCGATGCGCTGCTGCCGCAGGCCGAAGCGCTGCGCGCCGAGGGGGCGAGCGTGATGCACCTGGCGGTCGACGGCCGGCTGTTTGGACTGCTGGCCGTCTCCGACCCGGTCAAGGCCAACACACCGGAGGCGCTGGCAGCACTGAAGGCCGCCGGCCTGCGCGTGGTCATGGCCACGGGGGATGGCTGGACGACCGCACACGCCGTTGCGGCGCGGCTGGGCATTGACGAAGTGCACGGCGAGGTCAAGCCCGCTGACAAGCTGGTCCTGGTCCAGCAACTGCAGCGCGAAGGGCGCGTCGTCGCCATGGCCGGCGACGGCATCAACGATGCCCCGGCCCTGGCGCAGGCTGACGTCGGCGTCGCCATGGGCACAGGCACCGATGTGGCCATGAACAGCGCACCGGTGACGCTGGTCAAAGGGGACCTGCGTGGCATCGCACAAGCGCGGCTGCTGTCCGAAGCGACGATAAGCAACATGAAGCAGAACCTCGGTTTTGCTTTTGTGTACAACGTGCTCGGCGTGCCGCTGGCGGCGGGCTTGCTGTTCCCGTTCACCGGCTGGCTGCTGTCGCCGATGATCGCGGCACTGGCCATGAGCCTGAGTTCGGCATCTGTCATCACCAACGCGCTGCGTTTGCGCGCAGGGCACTGAAAGAGGGCTGAAGCTGAAGACCCCTGTTGCAGCCACCTATCACAAAACCCGCCCTTGGCTTGCGCAAGAGCGGGTTTTATTTTAGGCATCAAAAAGGCCTACAGCTCTCGCTAAATATGCGTAAGACGCTACCAAATCAATAGCACATTGCATTGTTTCAAAGCGGCGTCTAGTGCTAGCGCCCCATCAGCGCCCGCACGTGCGCGGCGGTGCCGCTGGCCAGGCCTTCCAGGCTGTAGCCACCTTCAAGCACCGACACCACGCGGCCACCGGCCGTCTCGTCGGCCACCTGCAGCAGCTCGCGCGTGATCCAGTGGTAATCGTCGTCGGTGAACTGCAGCCCGCCCAGCGGGTCCAGCTGGTGGGCGTCGAAGCCGGCCGAGATGATGAGCAGCTCGGGCGCGAACTCGCGCAGCGCCGGCAGCAGCACGTCCGTCATGGCCGTGCGGAAGGCGGCCGAGCCGGTGCCCCGGGGGAACGGCAGGTTGACGATGTTGTGGGCCACGCCGGTCTCGTGGCGCGAGCCGGTGCCGGGATAGAAGTTGGACTGGTGGCAGGAACCGTAGAACAGGTCCGGGTCGTCGTTGAAGGAGTGTTGCGTGCCGTTGCCGTGGTGCACGTCGAAGTCCATCACCGCCACGCGCCGGATGCCGTGCTTCTCACGCGCATGCAGCGCCGCAATGGCCGCCTGGTTGAACACGCAAAAGCCCATGGCCTGGCTCGCCTCGGCGTGGTGGCCGCAGGGGCGCGTGGCGCAGAAAACGTTCTTCGCCTCCCCCTTCACCACATCGTCCACCCCGGCACAAGCGGCGCCCACGCAGCGCATCACCGCCTCCAGCGAGCCGGGCGACAGGATGGTGTCGCCCGCGTCCAGCGCGCGGTAGCCCTCGCTGGGCGACACGGCCTGCACGTGCTCCACGTAGTCGGGCGAGTGGATATGCAGCACCTGCTCAAAAGTGCCCAGCGGCGCATCGCGCCAGACGGCGTCGGCAAACTCCGGGGTTTTCAGGGCCTGCAGCACGGCCTCCAGGCGCTCGGGCGACTCCGGGTGGTGCGGGCCGGGTTTGTGGTCGAAACAGGCTTGGTGGGTGTAGATCAGGGTGCTCATAGACAACAGTTTTCCTTGAACTTATAGAGACTTCTAGGAAATGTATGGTGAAGTCCTCATGCTGCTAATTTTGACGACGGAATGTCTGCTTCGCAAGCAGCATTGGTCGAATCGGCTGCCGCGCGATTGCTATGAAGAGTGTGATACGTTCAGATATCAATTCATCGGGAGACGCAATGAAAGCAGTAATGGGCTCAATGAATGGCGTGCGGCTGCTTGACCTAATGAATGCAGCGACGTCCAAATGCAGCCGCGCTACAGCTGCGGTTGCCTATGCAACAAACAACACTCCTTTTTTTGATCATTGCCTTGGGAACAAGATTTTTCTGGACTACTTTGGACTACTTGATGAAGACCAAGCAGTGGCCATTCCGGTGTTGCAAAAGCTTGTTGAAGCCGGCCCTTTGGCTGTCAACTGCCGACTCATCAAAGGCCATTTTCACTCGAAGATTATCTGGTGGCACGGATTTGGCGTCTACATTGGTTCCGCGAATCTCACCTCCAACGCGTGGGCGGCAAATGTCGAATGCGGCGTTTTCTATGAAGAGGCAGAAATTGCAGGAACTCAACTCCAAATTGACCTTGAGCAGCAATTCGACTACCTGCGCGTGAATTCCTCACCGGTTACAAGTGAACTGGTGAGAGAACTTGGAAAAATTCGCCCCCACGAAGAGGCAGTCTATAGGGCGAAGAATCAAGTCCGCTCGCAATTCGAACTAGCCACGAAGAACATCCCGCCCCATGCCGGGTTAGCTTCGTATGGACCAAGCATTAGAACCACCGCATTTACAAGATTCACTTCCGAATGGAGCGAAACGCTAGAGCTTCTACGGGGGCTCAGCCGTGAATTTCTTAAATTGAATCTGCGCCCCAAGTGGGTTTCAACGGACGCAGAACCTGCTGTGCACTTTGACCAGTTCCTTCATGCGTACTATTACGTCCGCATAAGAGATGAAAAGGAAGACGAAGACAGCGCAAAAAGCGTCGAACTAGTCAACCGTGCGTACTTGAAGCACCGAGCCAACCCAAGCTTAGCCCTTGAAGATGCGGGGAAATGGTGGAGTTCCTTACCTAAGGCTCCATACGGAGAAGACGTATTTATTCGCGACACAGCCCCACGGATTCGCGCTTCCTTTGCCAAGGAGAACCTCCCGACGTGGACCTTGGAAAATTTTCAAGAAACATTCTTCGAAGTGCACGCTTTCAAGACCCATGCACGTCAGGTAAGGAACTCATTTTTCGGGCTCCACCAAGGACATCGGGAATCAGCAAGAGAGCGATCAGATCGACTCGCGACTTGGCTCTGGGAGCAAAGACGTGAACCCAATCAGCAACATATTCTTGATGTTCTGCAGTTTCTCTTCTGGGGTACAAGCCCAGAAAATGCCGTGGAACGTCTTTGGATAGTCACTACTGATGAAAATCGGCGATTCGATCATCTTGGCCCGAGTTCTCTTGGCGAAGCTTTAGGGTGGGCTAGGCCAGACAAGTATCCGCCAAGGAACAACAGGACGAATAAAGCGCTGCGATCACTCGGACACGATGTGAGGCTATTCTCTGACTAATAGACTCAGCGGCCGATAAATCGGCCTTCAACCGTCAAACCTTCTCGAAGCCAAACTGCCCCGGCGCCTTGATCGGATCGACATCGACGCCGATCACATCCTTGGGCGCAAACTTGCCTTCGAGCAGCAGCTTGGACAGCGGGTTCTCGATGCGCTGCTGGATGGCGCGCTTCAGCGGGCGCGCACCGAACACTGGGTCGAAACCGACCTTGGCCAGTTCGCTCAGCGCCTTGTCGCTCACCTTGAGCGCCAGTTCCATCTTGGCCAGGCGGTCTTGCAGCGCCTGTAACTGGATGCGGGCGATGCGAGCGATGTGTTGCGCGTCCAGGCCGTGGAAGACCACCGTCTCGTCGATGCGGTTCAGGAACTCGGGGCGGAAGTGGTTCTTCAGCTCGCCCCACACCGCATCCTTCACGTCCTCGTACGGCTCACCCACCATGCTCTGGATCAGGTGCGAGCCGATGTTGCTGGTCATCACGATGACGGTGTTCTTGAAGTCCACGGTGCGGCCCTGGCCGTCGGTCAGGCGGCCGTCGTCCAGCACCTGCAGCAGCACGTTGAACACGTCGGGGTGGGCCTTCTCCACTTCGTCAAGCAGCAGCACGCTGTAGGGCTTGCGGCGCACGGCTTCGGTCAGGTAGCCGCCCTCCTCGTAGCCCACATAGCCGGGCGGCGCACCGATCAGGCGGGCCACGGAGTGTTTCTCCATGAACTCGCTCATGTCGATGCGCACCAGGTGGTCGACACTGTCGAACAGGAAGCCGGCCAGCGCTTTGCACAGCTCGGTCTTGCCCACGCCGGTGGGGCCGAGGAACAGGAAGGAGCCGGTCGGGCGGTTCGGGTCACTGAGCCCTGAGCGTGAACGGCGGATGGCGTTGGCCACCGCGCTGATGGCCTCGTCCTGCCCCACCACGCGCTCGTGCAGCTTGGTTTCCATCTGCAAGAGCTTGTCTTTCTCGCCCTGCATCATCTTGGCCACCGGGATGCCGGTGGCGCGGCTCACCACCTCGGCAATCTCTTCCGCGCCCACTTGCGTGCGCAGCAGCTTGTTGCCACCCGCAGCACCTTCACCCGCGGCCTCCTTGGCCTGGGCTTCCTTCAGGCGTTTTTCCAGCTCGGGCAGTTTGCCGTACTGCAGCTCGGACACCTTGGCGAAATCGCCTTTGCGGGTGAGCTCCCCAATGCGGCCCTTGAGCTTCTCGATCTCTTCACGCACGTGCTGGCTGCCCTGCGCCTGGGCCTTCTCGGCTTTCCAGATTTCGTCGTAGTCGGCAATTTCCTTCTGCAGCTGGTCGATTTCTTCCTGGATCAGCGCCAGGCGCTTTTGCGACGCCTCGTCGGTTTCCTTCTTCATGGCCTCGCGCTCGATCTGCAGCTGGATCAGCCGGCGGTCGAGCTTGTCCATGACCTCGGGCTTGGAGTCGATCTCGATCTTGATCTTGGCCGCGGCCTCGTCGATCAGGTCGATCGCCTTGTCGGGCAGGAAGCGGTCGGTGATGTAGCGGTGGGACAGCTCGGCCGCGGCCACGATGGCCGGGTCGGTGATGTCCACGCCGTGGTGCACTTCGTATTTTTCCTGCAGGCCGCGCAGGATGGCGATGGTCTGCTCCACGGTGGGTTCGCCCACCAGCACCTTCTGGAAGCGGCGCTCCAGCGCGGCGTCTTTCTCGATGTACTTGCGGTATTCGTCCAGCGTGGTGGCGCCGATGCAGTGCAGTTCGCCGCGCGCCAGCGCGGGCTTGAGCATGTTGCCGGCATCGATGGCGCCTTCGGCCTTACCTGCGCCCACCATGGTGTGCAGCTCGTCGATGAAGAGGATGATGCGGCCTTCGTCCTGCGCCACTTCCTTCAGCACGGACTTCAGGCGCTCCTCGAACTCGCCACGGTACTTGGCACCGGCCAAGAGACCCGCCATGTCCAGCACCAGCACGCGCTTGTCGCGCAGGGTCTCGGGCACTTCGCCGTTGACGATGCGCTGAGCCAGGCCTTCGACGATGGCGGTCTTGCCGACGCCGGGCTCGCCGATCAACACCGGGTTGTTCTTGCTGCGGCGCTGCAGCACCTGGATGGCGCGGCGGATTTCGTCGTCGCGGCCGATCACCGGGTCGAGCTTGCCGGAGCGGGCACGCTCGGTCAGGTCCAGGGTGTATTTCTTCAGGGCTTCGCGCTGGCCTTCGGCTTCCGGGTTGTCCACACTCTGGCCACCACGCACGGCCTCAATGGCGCTCTCCAGCGACTTGCGCGTCAACCCGTTGGCCTTGGCCAGGTGGCCGATGTCGCCTTTGTGATCGGCCACGGCCAGCAGGAACAGTTCGCTGGCCACGTACTGGTCGCCGCGCTTGATGGCTTCCTTCTCGGCCGCCTGCAGCAGCGAGACCATGTCGCGCCCGACCTGCACCTGCTCCTGGCCTTCCACTTGCGGCAGCTTCTTCACCGCGGCCTCGGCGGCGGTCGTCAGGCCCGCCACATTGACACCAGCGCGCTGCAGCAGGGCCTTGGGGCCGTCCTGCTGGCGCAGCATGGCCACCAGCAGGTGGGCCGGCTCGATGTAGGCGTGGTCGTTGCCCAAGGCCAGGGTTTGCGCCTCGCCCAGGGCTTCCTGGAATTTGGTGGTCAGTTTGTCAACTCGCATGAAATCCTCCGATTGCACTGCAGCTTTGGGTGCCTGCCCTGAATTTCAAGGGATGGGAGCGAAAACGTTCTTGACGAACATCAAATTCGCTCCGATCACTTGCGCTTTCTCATTGGCAGTCTTGATGCAGCTGGCGCCACGCCAAGGGATTGGCACGCCGGGCGCTTGGGGAGATCCGTTCTCCGGCGCACGCTCGCGGGCCAAGGCACAGGCGCGCCCCCATCATCGCATCAACGCGGTAGCTGCAAGCGGAAAGATGGGCCACCGCGAATGGCGCCTGCGCCCGGACGTCCCCAAGCACCCGGCTCCCGCCAGCCATCACTGGTTTGCAGATGGATTCGGACTTCCGTGGCACGCCCGCCATACGGTTCGAGCCGGGTGAGTGGGCGTACCCAGACGCAGGCGCCATTCGCGGTCGCCCATCCCTAGGCGTGTCCAACGCGGTGTTGATGCAGAGATAGTGAGGCGCCGAGGTCATCCACCGCGAGCGTGCGCCGGAGTCTGGGTATCCCGCTCACCCGGCGTGCCAACCCGCTGGCTTGGCGCCAGCCAGGAATCACACCACGGAGTTGCCGGAAGAAATGCCCCACTTGGCCAGCGCCTTGTCGTCGCTGACGCGGGCATCGACCCAGCGCGCGCCCTCGGGCGTCTGTTCCTTCTTCCAGAACGGCGCCTGGGTCTTGAGGTAGTCCATCAGGAACTCGCAGGCCTGGAAGCTCTCGCCGCGGTGCGCCGAGGTCACCGCCACCAGCACGATCTGGTCCAACGGCTGCAAGGGGCCGACTCGGTGGATGACGCGGGCGGCGTAGATGTCGAAGCGCTTGAAGGCTGCATCGATCATATCCTCGATCGATTTTTCCGTCATGCCCGGGTAGTGCTCCAGCTCCATGGCGCTGACGGACGAACCGTCATTGCGGTCGCGCACGGTGCCGATGAACGTGCAGACGGCGCCGACGCGCTTGTCCTGCGCACGCAGGGCCGCGATCTCGGCGTTGACGTCGAAGTCCTGGGTCTGGATCGAAACGCGGCTGGCCATGTCAGCCTCCGGTGACGGGGGGAAAGAAGGCGACTTCGGCACCCTCGCTCAGGGGCGTGGCCTCATCGCTCATCACCTGGTTGAGCGCCACGCGCACCGCGCGGCCGCGCGCCAGGCTCTCGGCATGGGCGCCGCCACGGGCGATCAGTTCGTCGCGCAGCGCGCCCAGCGTGGCCGCCGTGGTGTCGAGCGGTTCGCTGCCGGTGCCGATGCTTTCGCGGATCGAGGCGAAGTATTTGACGTTGACCTTCATCCCATCAACTCCGCAAAGGAAATGAACTGCACGGTGTCGCCTTTGGCAATGGTCTGGCCGGCCGGGTTGTCCACCACGCCGTCGCCCCAGACGGCCGAGGTCAGCACGCCCGAGCTCTGGTTGGGGAACAGCTCCAGCCCGCCGGCCGCATTGCGGCGCACGCGCAGGAACTCGCGGCGCTTGTCGGCGCGCGGCCAGTCGAAATGCGCCGGCAGCGCCATGCGGGCCGGCGCCACGTCCGCCACGCCTTGCAACTTGAGCAGGAAGGGACGCACCAGCACCAGGAAGGTGATGAAGCTCGAGACCGGGTTGCCCGGCAGGCCGGCGAAGTGGCAGGCGTCCTGCGCACTGCGCGCCCCAGCACCTTGATCGCGGTAGATCTTGCCGTAGGCAAACGGCTTGCCGGGCTTGATGGCGATCTGCCACAGATCGAGCTCGCCCAACTGCTGCACAGCCGGCTTGATGTGGTCTTCCTCGCCCACCGAGACGCCGCCGCTGGTGAGGATCAAATCGTGCTGCTGTGCGGCGTCGCGCAGGGCATCAAGCGTGGCGTCGCGCTGGTCGGGCACGATGCCGTAGTCGGTCACGTCGCAGCCCAGGCGCTGCAGCAGCGCGCGCAGGAAGAAACGGTTGGAGTTGTATATCGCGCCGGGCGGCATGTGCTCGGGCGCGATGTCGCCCGGCATCACCAGCTCGTCGCCAGTGGAGAACAGCGCGACGCGCGGGCGGCGCACCACCGGCAGCGTGCTCATGCCAATACTGGCTGCCAAGCCCAATGAAGACGGCGCCAGACGCTCCCCTTTTGATAGCACCACGGCGCCGCGCGTGACGTCCTCGCCGGCGCGGCGGATCCACTGGCCCGGCTTCGGCACGGCATTGACGCGCACACGGCCCTCGCCTGCGGCCTCGCACTCTTCCTGCATGACGATGGCGTCGGCCCCCGCCGGCACCGGCGCGCCGGTGAAGATGCGCGCCACGCTGCCGGGCTGCAGCGGCGCACCGCTGGCACCGGCCGGGATGCGCTGCGACACTGGCAGCACGACACCGGCCTCGCGCACGTCGGCGCAGCGCACGGCGTAGCCGTCCATCGAGCTGTTGTCCTGCGGCGGCACATGCAGGGCGGAGACGATGTCGCGCGCCAGCACGCGGCCGTCACCGTCGAAGGTGGTGATGTCTTCAATGCCGGCCAGCGGCTGGGCATGGGCCAGCAACTCGGCCAGGGCCTCGTCCAGCGCTTTCAGGGGGGGGCGTGGGGCGTTCATACGGCGTACAACTCGGGGCTGTAGTCAAAACGCTCGGCGTGCTGGAGCAGCCAGTCGGCCACGGCTTCGGCATCGTTGAGGTCGAGCACGTCGAGCCCGGTGGGCTGCGGCAGCTGGTCGGGCGAATCGGTGGCAATGGCGGCGATGAAGTCGTCGTCCGGGTAACGCACCGGCTTGGCCGTGGCCGCGCGCCAGACTTCGATCTTGAGCAGGTCGCTGTTCTTGTAGCCCTCGACCAGCACCCAGTCCACGCCATCGTCCAGCACGGCAATCAACTGGTGCACCGAGAGCTCGGTCGGCTGCTCGAACTCACGCATCAGGGCCATGCGCCGGTCGGAGGCGATCACCACCTCGAAGGCGCCCGCCTCGCGGTGGCGCCAGCTGTCCTTGCCCGGATGGTCGATGTCGAAATTGTGGTGCGCGTGCTTGACCACCGAGACGCGCTGTCCGCGCAGCTTGAGCGCCGGAATCAGGCGCTCGACCAGCGTGGTCTTGCCCGAGCCAGAGTAGCCGGCAAAGCCGATGACCTTCATGCCGCCACCTTCGGAACGCTCTGTTTTTGATAGCTGGTCACGCTTATTCCACAAGGTCCAGAGGCCAATTTTAATTACAGTTGGCGACGATGTAGGCCTTGACGGCCTGCACGTCCGCCTCGAGCACCGTCACGCGCTTGGGCAGGTTTTCAATGCCCTCGAACTTGGCTGGCCGGTCCGGCTCGCGTCCCAGCGCCTCGACGATGGTGGCGGCGAACTTGATCGGCAACGCCGTCTCCAGCACGATCATCGGCACGCCGGCACTGAGGTGCTCACGCGCCACCTTCAGGCCGTCGGCGGTGTGGGTGTCGATCATGCCGCCGAAGCGCTCGAACGTGTCCTTGATGGTAGCCAGGCGGTTGGCATGGGTGCTCTTGCCGCTGGAGAAACCATAACGCTGACGCGCCTGGGCGAAGGCCGGGTCCTGGCTCAGGTCGAACTGGCCCTCGGCCGAGAGCTGCTCGCCGAACAGCGCACGGGTCTTGGCGCCGTCGCGGCCCAGCAGGTCGAACACGAAGCGCTCGAAGTTCGAGGCCTTGGAGATGTCCATCGACGGGCTGGAGGTCTCGTGCGTGTCGGCACTGCCGCGCACGCGGTAGACGCCGGTGCGGAAGAACTCGTCGAGTACGTCGTTCTCGTTGGTGGCCACCACCAGCTTGTCGATCGGCAGGCCCATCATGCGCGCCACATGGCCGGCGCAGACGTTGCCGAAGTTGCCCGAGGGCACGGTGAAGCTGACCTTCTCGCTGTTGTTCTTGGTCGCCTGGAAGTAGCCGGCGAAGTAGTACACCACCTGCGCCACCAGACGCGCCCAGTTGATGGAGTTGACAGTGCCGATCTTGTACTGGCGCTTGAAGTCGAGGTCGTTGGAGACCGCCTTGACGATGTCCTGGCAGTCGTCGAACACGCCCTTGACCGCCAGGTTGTGGATGTTGGCGTCCTGCAGGCTGAACATCTGCGCCTGCTGGAACGGGCTCATGCGGCCAAACGGGCTGGTCATGAAGACGCGCACGCCCTGCTTGCCGCGCATGGCGTATTCGGCCGCGCTGCCGGTGTCACCGCTGGTGGCACCCAGGATGTTGAGCTGCTCGCCGCGGCGGGCCAGTTCGTACTCGAACAGGTTGCCCAGCAGCTGCATCGCCATGTCCTTGAAGGCCAGCGTCGGGCCGTTGGACAGGGCTTCCAGATAGAGGCCGTTTTCCAGCGGACGCAGCGGCACGATTTCTTTCGTGCCAAACACCGCCTCGGTGTAGGTCTTGCGGCAGATGGCGCGCAGGTCGTCGGCCGGGATGTCGTCGATGTAGAGCGACAGGACTTCGAACGCCAGCTCGGCATACGGCAGGCTGCGCCAGCGGGTCAGCGTGGCATCGTCCACCTGCGGGTAGGACTCGGGCAGGTACAGGCCGCCGTCGGGCGCCAGGCCTTCGAGCAGGATTTCGCAGAAACGCTTGCGGTCAACATGGCCGCGGGTCGAGAGGTACTTCATCCGGCCAGCTCTTCCTTGCGGATGCGCACGATCGGCGCCAGCACCGTCGGCAGCACCTGCAGCTTGGCGAGCGCGTCGTTCATGGTGCCTTCGCGCGCATCGTGCGTCAGGATGATGAGGTCGGTCGAGGTCGCGCCCTCGCCGCCCACCTCGTCAGCCTCGCGCTGCAGCACGGCGTCGATGCTGATGCCGGCGTCGGCCAGGATGCCGGTGACCTTGGCCAGCACGCCGGCCTCGTCGGCCACGCGCAGGCGCAGGTAGTAGCTCGTCACCACCTCGCTCATGGGCAGCACGGGCAGGTTGCTCATGGCCTGGTCGAGCGTGTTGGGCTGGAACGCCAGGTGCGGCACGCGGTTCTGCGGGTCGGCGGTGTGCAGGCGGGTGATGTCGACCAGGTCGGCAATCACGGCGCTGGCGGTCGGCTCGGCACCGGCGCCCTTGCCGTAGTACAGCGTGGTGCCGACGGCGTCGCCATTCACCACCACGGCGTTCATGGCACCCTCGACATTGGCCAGCAGGCGCTTGGCCGGCACCAGGCTCGGGTGCACGCGCAGCTCGATGCCCTTGGCCGTGCGCTTGGTGACGCCCAGCAGCTTGATGCGGTAGCCCAGTTGCTCGGCGTAGCGGATGTCCTGCGCACCCAGCTGGGTGATGCCTTCCACATAGGCCTTGTCGAACTGCACCGGAATGCCGAAGGCAATGGCCGACATGATGGTGACCTTGTGCGCGGCGTCCACGCCCTCGATGTCGAAGGTCGGGTCGGCCTCGGCGTAGCCCAGGCGCTGCGCCTCCTTCAGCACCACGTCGAAGTCCAGGCCCTTGTCGCGCATCTCGGACAGGATGAAGTTGGTGGTGCCGTTGATGATGCCGGCGATCCACTGGATGCGGTTGGCGGTCAGACCCTCGCGCAGCGCCTTGATGATCGGGATGCCCCCGGCGACGGCGGCTTCGAACGCCACCATCACGCCCTTGGCGGAGGCGGCAGCGAAGATCTCGGTGCCGTGCACGGCCAGCAACGCCTTGTTGGCGGTGACCACGTGCTTGCCGGCGGCAATGGCTTCCATCACCAGCTGCTTGGCGATGCCGTAGCCACCGATGAGTTCGACCACGATGTCGATCTCGGGGTTGGCGATGATGGCGCGGGCGTCGTTCACCACCTGCACGCCCGGGCCGACGATGCTCTGGGCGCGCGCCACGTCCAGATCGGCCACCATGGTGATCTCGATGCCGCGGCCGGCGCGGCGCTTGATTTCTTCCTGGTTGCGCTTGAGCACGTTGAAGGTGCCCGAACCCACGGTGCCGATGCCCAGAAGGCCTACTTGAATTGCTTTCATCTTTGACTCAGTCCATGGCGCCGAAGCGCCGTCTTCAAAATTAGGTGCGCGCGTGGCGCTTGCGATAGCTTTCGAGGAACTTGGCGATACGGCCAACAGCTTCGCGCAGATCGTCTTCATGCGGCAGGAAAACGATGCGGAAATGCTGGTTATCAGGGTAGTTGAAACCCGAGCCCTGCACCAGCAGCACACGGGTTTCCTCCAGCAGTTCCTGGATGAAGGCCTGGTCGTCCTCGATCGGGTACATCTTGGGGTCGAGCCTGGGGAACATGTACAGGCTGGCCTGCGGCTTGGCACAGGTGACACCCGGAATGGCCGTGATCAGTTCGTAGGCGATATCGCGCTGGCGGCGCAGGCGTCCGCCTTCGCACACCAGGTCGTTGATGGTCTGGTAGCCGCCCAGGGCGGTCTGGATCGCCCACTGCCCCGGCACGTTGGCGCACAGGCGCATGGAGGACAGCATGTTCAGGCCCTCGATGTAGTCCTTGGCCGACTTCTTGTCGCCCGACACCACCAGCCAGCCGGCACGGTAGCCGCAGGAGCGGTAGCTCTTGGACAGCGAGTTGAAGGTCAGCGTCAGCACGTCCTCGGACAGGCTGCCCATGGCGGTGTGCTTGACGCCGTCGTACAGCACCTTGTCGTAGACCTCGTCGGCCATGATGACCAGGTTGTGCTCGCGCGCGATCTGCACGATGCCCTTGAGCAGTTCGTCGGAATACAGGGCGCCGGTCGGGTTGTTGGGGTTGATGACCACGATGCCCTTGGTGCGTGGCGTGATCTTGGCACGGATGTCGTCCAGGTTGGGCATCCAGCCGTTGTCCTCGTCGCACAGGTAGTGCACCGGCTTGCCGCCCGACAGGCTGACCGCCGCTGTCCACAGCGGGTAGTCGGGTGCCGGCACCAGCATCTCGTCACCGTCGTTGAGCAGGCCGTTGGTGGCCATCACGATCAGTTCGCTGGCACCGTTGCCCAGGTAGATGTCGTCCAGCGTCACGCCCTTGATGCCCTGCTCCTGCGTGTACTGCATCACCGCCTTGCGCGCGACGAAGATGCCCTTGCTGTCCGAGTACGCCGCCGCATTGGGCAGGTTGCGGATCATGTCCTGGCGGATTTCTTCAGGCGAATCAAAGCCGAACACCGCCAGATTGCCGATGTTGAGCTTGATGATGGTGTGGCCTTCTTCCTCCATCTGCTTGGCCCGCTCCATGATGGGGCCGCGGATGTCGTAGCAGACGTTGGCCAGCTTGTCCGATTTGCGTATGGTCTTCAAAGTCCCTCCGGGGTGCTTAACGAGAGGCGAAACCTATAATTTGACCACAGTTCTCTTCCAGACCATGAAACTACAGCCAGACAAATTCGACGTTCAGACCATCAGCGGCTACGGCCCCGGCTGGATCGGGCTGGACGGAGAAAGAATCAGCACCAGCCTGGTGGTTGGCTCGCGCGGCCAGCGTTTCGACTGGGACTGCGCGCGCTACAGCGATCTGAGCGCAGCGCACTTTGCCCGGCTGGCCGAACTGGGCCCCGAACTGGTGCTGTTCGGCAGTGGCGAACGCCTGCGCTTTCCGCAGCCGGCCTGGCTGCAGGCGCTGGCCGAGCGGCGTATCGGCATCGAAACCATGGATACGGCAGCCGCCTGTCGCACCTACAACATCCTGGCCGGTGAAGGCCGCCATGTGATCGCCGCCCTGCTACTGGAAACCCCCTAGCCCCGCCGCCTGCCGGGTTATCGATTTCGGGGTAAAATCGATAAATTGAGTCGAGGACGCTACCGAGCTGTCACTGCGTAAACCTTGACCACTCATACGACAGCTCCTGTCACACAAGATTTAAGGCATATGGCGATCGTTGTCAACAAACCCATCCCGGAATTTGAAGCAAATGCCACCAGCGGCATCAAGGTTTCCAACACCTCCCACCTCGGTCAGACGCTGGTGCTGTACTTCTACCCCAAGGACAACACGCCGGGTTGCACCACGGAGGCCATGCAGTTCCGTGACAAGTACAAGGATTTCGTGAAAGCCGGTGCCACCGTGTTCGGTGTCTCGCGCGACAACATGAAGTCGCACGACGAGTTCAAGGCCAAGCTGGAGCTGCCCTTCGAGTTGATTGCCGACACCGAAGAAAAGATGTGCCACATGTTCGGCGTCGTCAAGAACAAGATCATGTACGGCAAGAAGGTCAAAGGCATCGAGCGCAGCACCTTCCTGATCGGCATCGATGGCCAGCTCAAGCAGGAATGGCGCGGCCTGAAGGTGCCGGGCCACGTGGACGAGGTTCTGAAGGCCGTCAAGGCCCTCAAGAAGGCTGCCGCGACCGCCTGATCCAGGCCGGGCGGGTCCATCGTCCCCCGCCCGAAATTGATGCATTGCAGCAACAGGCTATGCGCGACAGCCTCAGCTCATGCATAATGAATTTATGCCGTTGAGAACAGCAACTGCGCTCCCCGAAAAAAGCCGCCCCGGTTTGCCAGGCGGCTTTTTTGCTTTTTCGGCGGCATCCGGTAACCTTTTTGCGAGCCCTACGACCCATGCCCCTGCCTCCTGCTCCCACCAAGCGCGCAGCACTGCTGTCTCCTGAAGCCTTTGACGCCCCGGCCCGCAGCAAGCCCCGGACATCGAGAGAATCAGCCGCCTCCTTCGAACCCTCACGCGCCGACGGAAAACCGCAAGCCCGCGACCTGTTCGAACACAGCGGCGGCGCCACGGCCGAAGCCCCCACCCCCACAGCGCCCAGTCGCGAGAAGAGCGGCCCGAAAACCGCCCGCGGCAAGGCTGTCGCTCCGGCCGTGACGGCAGCGCCGACCACGCAAAGCCCCGCACGGCCGAAGAAGGCCAAGCCCAGCGGTCCGAGCAAGCTGTTCGTGCTCGACACCAATGTGCTGATGCACGACCCGATGTGCCTGTTCCGCTTCGAGGAACACGACATCTTCCTGCCCATGATCGTGCTCGAAGAACTCGACGGCCACAAGAAAGGCATGACCGAGGTCGCCCGCAACGCGCGCCAGACCAGCCGCATGCTGGATGGCCTGGCGGATGCCCAGGGCGCCGACATGGCGGCCGGCCTCAAGCTCGACAGCACCGGCCACCGCGAAGCCGGCGGCAAGCTGTTCTTCCAGACCCAGCCGCTGAACTACACCCTGCCCACCAGCCTGCCCCAGGGCAAGGCCGACAACCAGATCCTAGGCGTGGTGGAGGCCCTGCGTCAACAATACGCCCAGCAGGACCCGCCGCGTGAGGTGGTGCTGGTGTCCAAGGACATCAACATGCGCGTCAAGGCCCGGGCGCTGGGCCTGGCGACCGACGACTACCAGAACGACAAGACGCTGGAGGACGGCGACCTGCTGTACGCCGGCTCGCTGGCGCTGCCGGCCGACTTCTGGACCACGCACGGCCAGACGGTCGAGAGCTGGCAGCAGGGGCCGCACACCTTCTACCGCATCACCGGCCCGATCGTGCCCAGCCTGCTGATCAACCAGTTCGTCTATTTCGAAGCGCCGGGCGAGCCCAGTCTGTACGCCCGCGTCTCCGAGATCCGCGGCAAGACCGCGGTGCTCAAGACACTGAAGGACTACACCCACCTCAAGAATTCCGTCTGGGGCGTGGCCGCACGCAACCGCGAGCAGAACTTCGCCATGAACCTGCTGATGGACCCGGAGGTTGATTTCGTGACGCTGACCGGCACCGCCGGCACCGGCAAGACGCTGATGGCGCTGGCCTCCGGCCTGACCCAGGTGCTGGACGACCGGCGCTACACCGAGATCATCGTCACCCGCGCCACGGTGAGCGTGGGCGAGGACATCGGTTTCCTGCCCGGCACCGAGGAGGAAAAGATGGGCCCCTGGATGGGCGCGCTGGACGACAACCTGGAAGTGCTGTCCAAGACCGACACCGGCGCCGGCGAATGGGGCCGTGCGGCCACCAGCGAGCTGATCCGCAGCCGCATCAAGATCAAGAGCATGAACTTCATGCGCGGCCGTACCTTCATGAACAAGTACGTCATCATCGACGAGGCGCAGAACCTGACGCCCAAGCAGATGAAGACCCTGATCACGCGCGCTGGCCCCGGCACCAAGATCATCTGCATGGGCAACCTGGCGCAGATCGACACCCCCTACCTGACCGAGGGCTCCTCGGGCCTGACCTTTGCGGTGGACAAGTTCAAGGGCTGGCCGCATGGCGGCCACATCACGCTGGCGCGCGGCGAGCGCTCCCGCCTGGCTGACTTTGCCAGCGAGGTGCTATAAAAAGTGTAGCCACCCACACAATAAGAAAAGGGGCCTGGGGCCCCTTTTTTATTTAGAAATCGCCGTTGCTGTAGCCGCTGGCCAGGTTCTCAAAGCGGGTCAGGCGGTTCAGGAAGGCCAGCTTGACGGTGCCGGTCGGGCCGTTACGCTGCTTGGCAATGATGATCTCGGCCACACCCGGCTCCTTGCAGGCGTCCTTGGTGTAGTACTCGTCGCGGTAGATGAACATGATGATGTCGGCGTCCTGCTCGATGGCGCCGGATTCGCGCAGGTCACTCATCATCGGGCGCTTGTCCGGGCGTGTCTCCACGCTGCGGTTGAGCTGCGACAGCGCAATCAAGGGGCAGCCCAGTTCCTTGGCCAGCATCTTCATGCCGCGCGAGATCTCGCCCAGTTCGGTGGCGCGGTTCTCGTTGTCGCCGCTGGAGCCGCTCATGAGCTGCAGGTAGTCGACCACGATCAGGCCCAGCTTGCCGCACTGGCGCGCCAGGCGGCGGGCGTTGGCGCGCAGCTCGCTGGCGGTCAGGCCGGCGGTCTCGTCGATGTGCAGTGAGATGGTACGCAGCTTCTCGATCGCCTCGGTCAGGCGCGGCCACTCCTCGTCGGTCAGCTTGCCGGTGCGCAGGTGGCCCTGGTCGATGCGGCCGATGGAGCCGACGATACGCACCGCCAGCTGGGCCGCACCCATTTCCATGGAGAACACGGCCACCGGCAGGCCTTCGTTGAGCGCCACGTGCTCGGCAATGTTGATGGCAAAAGCGGTCTTGCCCATGGAGGGGCGCGCCGCCAGCACCACCATGTCGCCCGGCTGCAGGCCGGAGGTCATGCGGTCCAGATCGTAGAAGCCGGTGGGCACGCCCGTGATGTCGTTCGGGTTGTCGGCCATCTCCTGCACGCGGTCCAGCAGGTCCACCACCAGGGTGTCCATGGACTGGAAGCCGCGCTTCATGCGCGAGCCTTCCTCGCCGATGTTGAAGATCTTCTGCTCGGACTCGTCCAGGATGGCGGCCACCGGCCGCCCCTGCGGGTTGAAGGCATTGGTGGCGATCTCGTCGCTGGCAGCCACCAGCTTGCGCAGGATGCCGCGCTCGCGCACGATCTCGGCATAGCGGCGGATATTGCCGGCGCTGGGCACGTACTGGGCCAGGGAGTTGAGGTAGGCCAGGCCACCGACCTCCTCTGCCTTGCCCTGGCTTTGCAGGTGCTCGAACACCGTGATCACGTCGGCCGGCTTGCTGGCATTGACCAGCGCCGCGATGGCGGCATAGATCAACCGGTGCTCGTAGCGGTAGAAATCGCCATCGCCCAGCAGATCGCCGACCCGGTCCCAGGCGCCGTTGTCCAGCAGCAAACCACCGAGCACGCTGGACTCGGCCTCGATCGAATGGGGCGGGACTCGCAGTTGCGCGACCTGTCGGTCTTGCCCGTAATCGTCATCTACGGGGGTCAATACGGCTGACATGAATGATGTTTTCCTTCTAATCCCCGATGCTAAGCGCTGGGCGCGCTGCCGTCGAGGAACATGCTGGGGACAACCCGCCCGAAAGCTGTGGGTAATCTGTGCAAATGCATGTATGGGCGTTGGCGTGAAACCCAAATACAAAAGCCGCCAGAGACAGGCCCTGGCGGCTTTTGCGTGGGGGTTACCGCGGCTTAGGCCGTTTCGCCGTACACGGAGACCGTGATGTCGACCACCACGTCGGTGTGCAGCGCCACGCTCACGGTGCTGTCGCCGATGGTCTTGATCGGACCATTGGGCATGCGCACCTGGGCCTTGGCAACCTTGTAGCCGGTCTTGGCCAGCTCTTCGGCGATGTCGAAGTTGGTCACGGAACCGAACAGGCGGCCGTCAACGCCGGCTTTTTGCGTCAGCTTGATGGTGGTGCCGGCCAGCTTCTCGCCCAGGCCTTGCGCTTCAGCCAGCTTGGCAGCAGCGGCTTTTTCCAGTTCGGCGCGCTTGGCTTCGAACTCGGCCTTGGCCGCTTCGGTGGCGCGACGGGCGCGGCCGGAGGGGATCAGGAAGTTGCGGGCATAGCCGTCTTTCACCTTGACGATTTCGCCGAGGTTACCCAGGTTCACGACCTTGTCGAGCAGAATGATTTGCATGGGTCTACTCCTTAGATCTTGTGCTGGTCGCTGTACGGCAGCATCGCGAGGAAACGCGCGCGCTTGATAGCGGTGTTGAGCTGACGCTGGTAGATGGCGCGGGTGCCGGTCAGACGGGCCGGGATGATCTTGCCGTTTTCGGCAATGAAATCACGCAGCGTGTCGATGTCCTTGTAGTCGATCTCTTCGACGCCAGTGACGGTGAAGCGGCAGAAGCGCTTGCGCTTGAACAGCAGCGACTGGGTGTTGCGCTTCGGGCGCTTGTCTTTGTTGAACTTTTTGAACGTGGCCATGAGGGCCTCCTGAAATTAATCTTGACTGAACTCTTGGATATGGAACACCAGGTTCTTTCCGTTGCGGGGGGTGGCGACAAAGCCGCTGAAGCACCAGACACTGCCGATGGCCTGCTTGGCAAGCCGCTCGGCCAGGGCACCGAAGGCAACTGCCTTGACGCCGGCCTTCACCTGCCTGTCCTGTCCTGCTTCCGGCACCATCGACTCGTGTTCGAGTTTCAGGTCCAGGGCCGGTAACCCGGCCGGCGTGTAGCGCAGAGGGGCCACCTCGGCGATACAGGCAGTCAGTACAAGCTGGTTGGCGCTGGGATTCACTCCTCGCTATCGGGAAGATCAGGCCTGGAATTCCGCCTGCTGGGCCTTGCGGGCGTCTTCACGCTCGACGGTCTTCATCATGGAAGACGGGCCGGTATCGGCCTTCTTCTTCAGAACCGTCAGGTGACGCAGCACGGCGTCGTTGAACTTGAACGCATGCTCGAGTTCAGCCATCACAGCCTTGTCGGCTTCGATGTTCAGGCACAGGTAGTGGGCCTTGGCCAGCTTGTTGATCATGTAGACCATCTGGCGACGGCCCCAGTCTTCAACACGGTGGATCTTGCCACCGCCGGTGGTGATCATGCCCTTGTAACGTTCGAGCATGGCAGGAACCTGCTCGCTTTGATCCGGATGGATCATCAGGACGATTTCGTAATGACGCATCAATACTCCTTGTGGATGACCCGCATGCTGCGGGCAGATAAGCCGCCCCAGCGTCTGATGGGTGCGGCAAGGCGAAGCTCTCCATTATATGGGATTTTCCTGCTCGGGTCCATCCTGGCGCCCCTCCCGGGTCACCAGACTCAGCAGAACAATGACGACCACCCCGGCCAGGACGCCGAAAACACCGGCAGAAATGGGCTGGATGCCGAACCACAGGCCGTTGCCCTGCAAACCCAGCAGGGCGCGCACCGGCGCTGCATTGATCAGCATGTAGTAGACCGTCACGCCGACCCCGGCCAGCATCCCGGCCACCACCCCCGCCCTGGAAGTCTTGCGCCAGAAAATGCCCAGCACCATGGCCGGCACGAAGGCCGCCCCCGCCAGGGAAAAGGACATTGACACCAGGTTGAGGATGTCCGCAGGTTTTTGCGCAGCCACATAGGCGGCTGCCAGCGCCACCACCAGCAAGGCAAATTTGGACAGCATCACGCGCCGCATCACGCTCGCCCGGTCGCTCTTGCCCTGAAAGTACAGGTCATGGGCCAGTGCATTGCCGATGGTCAGCAGCAAGCCGTCGGCCGTGGACAAGGCCGCGGCCAGGCCGCCGGCCGCGACCAGTCCCGACACCACGTAAGGCAGCCCTCCCAACTCCGGAGTGGCCAGCATCACGATGTCGGCGCCCAGCTTCAACTCGGAAAACTGCAGGCGGCGGTCGCCATTGATATCGCTGATGGACAACAGGGAGCCGTCCACCTTGGCCCACTGCGCCATCCAGGGCGGCAAGGACTCGAAGTTCTGCCCCACCAGATGACTCATGACCTCGTATTTCACCAGCACCGCCAGCGCCGGCGCAGCGAGGTAAAGCAAGGCGATGAAGACCAGTGACCAGGCCACCGACGTCCGGGTCTCGGCCACCGTCGGTGTGGTGCAAAAACGTGTCAGCAGATGCGGCAAGCCCGCCGTGCCGATCATCAGGCAGAACATCAGGGCCAGGAAGTTGCGACGCGACAGCTCGAACGCCTGCTGCTCCTGGGGCGTTCCCTCCGGATTGCCGGCAAAGGGCTGGGCATGGGGCGGCATGCCAGCCAGCGGTTTGGCCCGGTTGAGATTTTCCTGCATGGCACGGGTCCAGGTTTCCCGTGCAGACGCTGCATCCTTGGGCAACAGGGCCAGTTCACGCCGCGCTGCAAAAATCACCTCGGCATCGGCGCGCTCCTCACTGAGCAGGCGCAGTCTTTCCTTGAGCAGCTTGCGCTCGGTGTCCAGCGCCACCTCCACGTTGCGCAGCTTCAATTCGAAATCCCGGGCGCGCCGCGCATACTCCTGGATGACCTGCTGCTCCGCCGGCGATGCCGCCAGTTCGTTTTCCAGTTGGGTGATTTTTTCCAGTTGCTGGCCATACACCCAGGGCGCCAACGGATTGCCCAACTGCTTGTAGGCCAGCCAGGAGACGGGGATCAGGAAGGCCAGGATCAGGACCACATACTGCGTCACCTGGGTCCAGGTGACGGCACGCATGCCCCCCAGAAACGAGCAGACCAGCACCCCGCCAAGCCCGAGCAGAATCCCGATCTCGAAATGCACGCCAGTCAGCCGTGAGGTGATCAGCCCCACGCCATAGATTTGAGCCACGACATAGGTGAAGGAGCAGAGCACGGCCGCCAGGGCGGCGACCCGCCTTGGCCAGTGGCCGGCAAAGCGGACCGCGAAGAAATCCGGAATGGTGTAGATGCCCAGCTGACGCAAACGGGGCGCGACCAGCAGGGCCACCAGGCAGAACCCCCCGGTCCATCCCAGCACATAGGCCAGGCCGCCGGGTTGCGACTCTGTCCCGGAAAAACCCTGCAGGTAAAGCCCACCGGCCATGCTGATGAACGAAGCCGCGCTCATCCAGTCGGCCGCCGTGGCCATCCCGTTGTAAAGCGCGGGGATACGCTGTCCTGCCACGTAATATTCGGCGGCATCTGCGGTTCTGTTGTAGATCCCGATCACCGCATACAGGACAATCGTGGCAGCCAGGAATATGGCCCCCACCCATTGCTTGGACAGCCCCCATTGCTCGGCCAGCGCCAGCAGCAGCAAAAAGCCCAGCAGGTAGGCAACGTAGGTGGCGAAGGCACGGTGGAGCCTGCGCTTGTAGGCGGCGTACGCCTGATCGTCAAACGCGGCGCCAGCGCCGCGATCCCGTCGGTTGGCCGCCCACGCGAACACGGCGACGATGGCAATGAAGACCAGAACGCCCCCTTGGGCGGCAAACCAGAACCCCAGAGGCCATCCGACCACCACTGTCTGAAGATCGCGGGCGAAATAGATGCCGCCGAAGGCGGCGACAAACCACGCCAGCAACAGCATGCCCCGCAGGGTGAAGCGACCGGGCGTCATCGCACCCTCTGGTGGAGTTGGCCCGGTTGCCTCATGACAGCGCAATCATTTTCAGCGTTGCCATTCGCCTGCGATCTTGCTTACATCCCGGCGATGTTGCGCCAGGTCTCGACGACCGTATCCGGGTTCAGCGAGATCGAGGTGATGCCCTCTTTCACCAGCCAGCGCGCAAAGTCGGGGTGGTCGCTGGGCCCCTGGCCGCAGATGCCGACGTACTTGCCCTGCTTGCGGCAGGCGGCGATGGCACGGCTGATCATCGCTTCCACGGCCGGGTCGCGCTCGTCGAAGTCAGCCGCCAACAGTTCCAGCCCGGAGTCGCGGTCCAGCCCCAGGGTGAGCTGGGTCAGGTCATTGGAGCCGATCGAGAAGCCGTCGAAGTGCCCCAGGAATTCGTCGGCCAGGATGGCATTGCTCGGCACCTCGCACATCATGACGATCTTCAAGCCGTTCTCACCGCGCTTGAGGCCGTGCTGGCCCAGCAGATCAATGACCTTCTTGGCCTGGCCCAGCGTGCGGACAAACGGCACCATCAGTTCGACATTGGTCAGCCCCATCTCGTCACGCACGCGGCGCATCGCCTCGCACTCCATGGCAAACGCCTCGCCGAAATCGGCGCTGACATAACGCGCAGCACCGCGGAAGCCCAGCATCGGGTTTTCTTCCTCGGGCTCGTAGCGGCTGCCACCGATCAGCTTGCGGTATTCGTTGCTCTTGAAGTCCGACAGGCGCACGATCACCGGCTTGGGCCAGAAGGCCGCCGCAATGGTCGCCACGCCTTCGGCCACCTTGTCGACGTAGAAGGCGCGCGGCGAAGCATGGCCACGGGCGACCGACTCCACCGCCTTCTTCAGGTCGGCATCGATGTTCGGATAGTCCAGGATGGCCTTGGGGTGCACACCGATGTTGTTGTTGATGATGAACTCCAGGCGCGCCAGACCGACACCGGCATTGGGCAACTGGGCAAAGTCGAAAGCCAGTTGCGGATTGCCGATGTTCATGGTGATCTTGACCGGAATCTCGGGCATCGTGCCGCGCTGGACTTCGGTGACTTCCATCTCCAGCAGGCCGTCGTAGATGCGGCCGGTGTCGCCCTCGGCGCAGCTCACCGTGACCAGCGTGCCGTCCTTGAGCGTCTCGGTGGCGTCACCGCAGCCCACCACGGCCGGAATGCCCAGCTCACGGGCGATGATGGCCGCGTGGCAGGTGCGGCCGCCACGGTTGGTAACGATGGCGGAAGCGCGTTTCATCACCGGCTCCCAGTTGGGATCGGTCATGTCGGTCACCAGCACGTCGCCGGGCTGGACCTTGTCCATCTCGCTGATGTTGTGCACCAGGCGCACCGGGCCGGTACCGATCTTCTGGCCGATGGCACGGCCCTCGGCCAGCACCGCGCTCTGGCCCTTGAGCTTGTAGCGCATCTCGGCGGTGGCGCCGGCCTGGCTCTTCACGGTTTCGGGACGCGCCTGCAGGATGTAGAGCAGACCGTCGGTGCCGTCCTTGCCCCACTCGATGTCCATCGGGCGGCCGTAGTGCTGCTCGATCACCAGCGCGTACTGGGCCAGTTGCTCGACGTCGGCGTCGGTCAGCGAATAGCGGTTGCGCAGCTCGGTCGGCACATCCACGGTCTTGACCAGCTTGCCGCCGGCCTTCTTCTCTTCCGGTGTGGAAAACACCATCTGGATCAGCTTGGAGCCCAGGTTGCGGCGCACCACGGCGCGCTTAGCCGCGCGGAGCATGGGCTTGTGCACGTAGAACTCGTCCGGGTTCACGGCGCCCTGCACCACCGTCTCGCCCAAGCCGTAGCTCGAGGTGATGAACACCACGTCCTCGAAGCCGGACTCGGTATCGATGGTGAACATCACGCCGGCGGCGCCCAGGTCGGAGCGCACCATGCGCTGCACGCCAGCCGACAGGGCCACGTCGGCGTGGGCAAAGCCCTTGTGCACGCGGTAGCTGATGGCGCGGTCGTTGTAGAGGGAGGCAAAGACCTCCTTCATCTTGTGCAGCACCTCTTCGATGCCGTGCACGTTCAGGAAGGTCTCCTGCTGACCGGCAAAGGAAGCGTCGGGCAGGTCTTCGGCGGTGGCCGAAGAACGCACCGCAAACGTGGCCTGCGGGTTGCCGGCAGACAGCTTGGCGAAATCTTCGCGGATGGCCTGTTCCAGGTCGGCCGGGAACGGCTGGGCCTCGACCATGGCGCGGATCTCGGCGCCGACGGTCGCCAGTGCGCGCACGTCTTCAGTGTCGAGGGCATCGAGCTTGGCATTGATGCGGTCGGCCAGGCTATCGTGCTTCAGGAATTCGCGGAAGGCGTGGGCCGTGGTGGCGAAGCCGGTCGGCACGCGCACGCCCTGCGGCAGCTGCGAGATCATTTCGCCGAGGCTGGCATTCTTGCCGCCAACCGCCTCGACGTCGGTCATTCTCAGGTTTTCAAACGGTACGACCAGGGCGGTCGGGCTGAAAAGTGCAGACATGGGAAAGCTCCAGAGTTTAAAAACCGGTTTGCGCCGGAAGCCAGTTCGTGCCGTGAACTGGCGGCGCCCATGCCGACGGCTTGCCTTTGCTCTTGTTCTCGTAGGGCGTTGCGGTGCATGGAAGAATTCGCGTGATCTGCCGATATTGTAAGCTCCGTCGGTGCCAGAATGCCGGCGGGCCTGCACCGGCCGGCCCACCCCTCGGCCCCATCCCCTGATCGCTCATCCATGTCCAATCGCACCGTTTTTTTCATTTCCGACGGCACCGGCATCACCGCCGAAACCTTTGGCAATGCCATCCTGGCCCAGTTCGAAACGCAGCTACGGCGCGTGCGCCTGCCTTTCATCGACACGGTGGACAAGGCCTACCAGGCGGTACGGCAGATCAACCATACCGCCGAGGTCGAAGGCAAGAAACCGATCGTCTTCACCACCCTGGCCAACGAGGACGTACACACCATCATCAACGAAGGTTGCCGCGGCATGCTGCTCGACATGTTCGGCACCTTTGTCAACCCACTGGAGATCGAGCTGGGCATCAAGTCGCACCACCGCATCGGCCGCTTCAGTGATGTCAGCAAGAGCCAGGCCTACCACGACCGGATAGAAGCCATCAACTTCTCGCTGGCCCATGACGACGGCCAGTCCAACCGTGATCTGGCCAGTTCCGACGTGATCCTGGTGGGGGTGAGCCGCAGCGGCAAAACGCCGACCTCGCTCTACCTGGCCATGCAATACGGCCTCAAGGCTTCCAACTATCCCTTGATTCCCGAAGACTTCGAGCGCCACCAGTTGCCGCCGGCCCTGGTGCCGCATCGCAGCAAGCTCTTCGGCCTGACCATCAACCCCGAGCGCCTGAGCGAAATCCGCAACGAACGACGCCCGAACTCCAAGTACGCTTCACTGGAGAACTGCCGCATGGAAGTGGCCGAAGCCGAAGCCATGATGCGGCGCGCCGGCATCCGCTGGCTGTCCACCACCACCAAATCGATCGAAGAGATCGCCACCACCATCCTGCAGGAAATCCGCCCGGAGCGGCTGACCTACTGAGCCCCGCCTCGACGCCGCACCTCACCCCGGCGCAAACACGCCCAGTGGGTGGTGGAAACGCGCCACCGACAACATGAAGGCATAGCAGGCCAGCGACGCCAGAAAGAAGGCCACGCGCAAGCGCTGGCTGCGTGCGCGCTTGAGCGCCAGCGAGCCCAGCCCGATGTAGAGCAGCAACAGGCCCAGCTTGGTGCCAAGCCACGACTCGCGCCAAGGGTTCAGGCCCAGCATCAGCCACAGACCCACGCCCGCCAGCAGCAAGATCGTGTCCAGTCCGTAGCTGGCATAACGCACACCCCGGCTCATGCCCCAGCTTCGCCCGGACAGCACGGCAACACCCCGGAGCATGAATAACGCACCGCTGGCCAGCACCAGGCCGATATGCAGCGGCTTGAGATAGACGTAACTGTCAATCCAAGTCATGACACCGCACTAACCGACTGACATGGAACCCATTGCATCGGGGCATTGTCGCGTATGGACCACCTTTCCTCCTTGATTTAGAGCAAAATCACGAATTCGAATGAGAATGATTTGCATTTGTGTATAATTTATTTACTTAATTTCAAACAGCAAGCCATGCCTCGCAGTTCTTCCTTGCGCCAGGTTGTAGCCAGCCACTTTTACTTATGCAAGGCTCTGCAACCCCATGTCGAAACCCCGGAAATTCAAGAACAAATCAACGTTATCCCCTGTCAAATCTACACAGGGCGCTATTAAAACAATAGCACCCACCACCCTCCTTCCCCTCGGCGCCATGCTGCTGGCCGGCTCGATGAGCGCCCTGGCCCAGCCAGTCTCGCCGGAAAGCGGCAAAACGCTGGCCACAGTGGAAGTCAAGGAAAAGGCGGAAACGCCGGAAGCCAAGACCTCGCTGCGGGCGACGGAAACGTCCATCGGCAAGGGCAAACAGAAGCTGCGCGACATTCCGCAATCCATCACCGTGATCACGGAGCGCCTGATGGACGACCGCAATCTCGACGACTTCAAGGAGGTGCTGCGCAACACCGCCGGCGTGACCTTCCAGGCCGGCGAAACCGGCGAGGAGGACATCCGCCTGCGCGGCTTCTCGCTCGTTCAGGCCGGCGACATCTATGTGGACGGTATGCGCGACTCTTCGATCTACGAACGCGACACCTTCAATTACGACCGCCTGGAAGTGCTGAAAGGCTCTGCCTCCATGCTGTTCGGCCGCGGCTCCACCGGCGGCGTGGTCAACCAGGTCAACAAGAAGCCTTTCCTGATGAACTCGCACGAGGTCAAGACCACGGTCGGCACCGGCAACGAACTGCGCGTCACCGGCGACTTCAACCTCAAAACCGGTGACGACGCCGCGTTGCGCATGAACGTGATGACGCACGAAGCCGACAACTGGGGCGCCAAGGTCAGCAAGAAAGGCATCGCCCCCACCTACCGCTGGGGCATCGGCACCGAAGACGAGTTTTCCGTCGGTCTGTATCACCTCGAATACAACAACCGCCCCAACTACAACAACCCCTGGATTCTCAACGGCGGCCAGATTCAGCCAACGCTGGACGCAAAAAACTATTACGGCCTGGCCAGCGACTACAACAAGGGCCGGGCGACTTACGGCACCTTGAGCCATACCCACCGCTTCTCGGATGGCGGCGAACTCAAGACCACCTTGCGCCACGGTCGTTACGAGCGCGACCTGTGGTCAAGCGTGATCGGGTTCCAGGGCGGTGCGCCCGCATCGGTCAGTGCCATCACCGGCAACACCGTTCTGACCCGCACCCAGAAAGGACGCATCGGCATCAGCACCACCACCCTGCTGCAAAGCGACTACAGCAATGACTTCGACTGGTTCGGCAAGAAGCACAAGGTGATCACCGGTATCGACTGGTCCAACGAGGATGCCCTGCGCAACAACAGTTTCTCCGGCGGCAACAGCGGCCTGACCACCCTGGTGGGCACGCCCAACGACGGTGACTGGCGTGCCGACCTGCGCGGCGATGCGCCCATGAACAAGTTCAACGCCCGCACCCTGGGGGTGTATGTGCAGGACACCATGGCGCTGACGTCCACTGTCAAACTCATTGCCGGCCTGCGCAACGACAACTTCAACGCCAACTACAACACGGCCGCCGGCGCCAGCAACTCCCGCACCGATGTGCTGTGGAGCCCGCGCCTGGGCGCGCTGTACCAGCCCAGCGACGTGGCCTCCTACCACGTGTCCTACGGCACTTCGTTCAACACCTCGGGCGACGCCTACCAGTACGCCGTCCAGGGCCCGAGCACCAAAGACGCCAACACGCCGCCGGAACAAAGCCGCAACCTGGAAGCCGGCGGCAAGTTCGATCTGTTCGAAAAACGCCTGCTGCTGTCGACCTCGCTGTTCTATTCGCAGAAGTTCAACGAACGCAACACCGACCCCGACACCGCCGCCACGCAGCAACTGCTGTCCGGCATGCGCCATGCAGCCGGTCTGGATGTCGATATTGCCGGCCGCATCTCGCCCCAATGGGATACCTTCCTGTCCTGGACCTGGATTCCCATGGCCAAGATCGTCGACAGCAATGTGGCACTCAATGCGGCCGGTACCGGGGCACAGGTTGCGGGCGACCGGCCCGGCCTGACCCCGCTGCACAGTGCCAGCCTGTGGACCACCTATCGTCTGACGCCGCAACTGCGCGTCGGCGGCGGTCTCAACTACCGTGACCGGCAGAACCCTGAAGGTGCACGCCATGTCGAGGCCAAGAGTTTCACAACCCTGGATCTGATGGCCGAGTACACGATCAACGACCTGACCTCGCTCAAGCTGAACGTCACCAACGTCACCAACGAGTTGTACGCCGACTCGCTGTACCGCGGCTTCTACAGCCCCGGTGCCCCGCAGTCCGTACAGATGACCCTGAAAGTGCAGTTCTAATCCAACCCAGAAAGTGCCCGGGGACTGGCTGCCGTCAGTCCCCCAGCAAAGCCGCCGCCATGCTGATTCATCTGAAAAACGTCCTCACGACCGAAGAACTCCACCAGGCGCGTACTATCCTCGATGGCGCCACCTGGTTGGATGGACGCGCCACCGCAGGCGCCCAGGCGGTGCAGGCCAAGAACAACGAACAGCTGCCGCAGGCCAGCGAAACGGCCCATTCGCTGCAGACGCTGGTGCTGCAGGCGCTCAATCGCCACGCGATCTTTTTCTCGGCGGCCCTGCCCAAAAAGATTTTCAACCCCTTGTTCAACCGCTACGGTGGCGGAACCAACTACTACGGCCGGCACATCGACGGCGCGGTGATGCACTCGCGCAGCAGCGACCTGCGCGTGCGCTCCGACGTCAGTTGCACCCTGTTCCTGGCCGACCCCGACGAATACGATGGCGGTGAACTGGCCATCGATGACACCTACGGCAGCCAGCGCATCAAGCTGCCGGCCGGCGACATGGTTCTCTACCCCGGCACCAGCCTGCATGAAGTACTGCCCGTCACCCGCGGCCACCGGCTCGCCAGCTTCTTCTGGGTGGAAAGCATGGTGCGCAGTGACGAGCAGCGCCGTCTGCTGTTCGACCTCGACATGAACCTGCTGCGCCTGCGCGAGCGGCATGGCGAATGCGCCGAGACCACGGCGCTGACCGGCACCTACCACAACCTGTTGCGTATGTGGGCCGATACCTGAGGCCGAACCCATGAATGCCATCCCTGCCCTCGCCCAACTGCCCGAGCACGTGGTCAGCCTGAGCGACCACGAGACCCACGCCCGCACACGCCTCGACGACAACGCCTGGGCCTATTTCAGCGGTGGTGCGGCCGACGAACTCACGCTGCGCGCCAACCGGCAGGCCTGGGACACCCTGCAGCTGCTGCCACGCGTTCTGCAGCCGCTGGCCGGCGGCCATACCCGCGTGCAGTTGCTGGGCCGCATGCTGGCTCACCCGATCTTGCTGGCGCCGGTGGCCTACCAGACCCTGGCCCACCCTGACGGCGAGTTGGCCACCGCCCATGCGGCCGCGGCGCTGGGCGCCGGCCTGGTGCTCAGCACCCAGGCTGGCGTACCACTGGAGACCGTGGCACGCGCCGTGCTGCCGGAAGCCGGGCGCGGCCCCTTGTGGTTCCAGCTTTACCTTCAGCACGACCGCGGCTTCACGCGTGAGCTGGTGCAGCGTATTGAGGCCGCCGGCTATGAAGCGCTGGTGCTGACCGTCGACGCTCCCACTAGCGGCGCCCGCGATCGCGAACGCCGCGCCGGTTTTCGCCTGCCGCCGGGTGTCCGTGCCGTCAACCTCGACGGCCTGCCGCCGCTGCCCGCCGCCGCCATGGCAGCCGGCCAGAGCGCCCTTTTTGATGGCCTGCTGCGCCACGCCCCGACCTGGGACGATGTCGCCTGGCTGCAGTCCATCAGCCACCTGCCGGTTCTGCTCAAAGGCGTGTTGCACGAAGACGATGCACGCCAGGCGATGCGCCTTGGTCTGGGCGGCGTGATTGTCTCCAACCATGGCGGGCGTACCCTGGACACGGCGCCAGCCAGCGCCCATGTCTTGCCGCGCATCGTGGACGCACTGGCCGGCACCCTGCCCGTGCTGGTCGATGGCGGCATCCGCCGCGGCACTGATGTCCTCAAGGCCATGGCGCTCGGCGCCAGCGCCGTCCTGCTCGGGCGCCCCTATGTCTATGGTCTGGCCAACGCCGGGGCCGTGGGCGTGGCCCATGTACTGCGTCTGTTGCGCGATGAACTGGAAATTGCCATGGCTTTGTGCGGTTACCGCCAACTTGACCAGGTGAAGCCAGGCCTGCTCTATCCAGCGCGCACCTGAGTGCCCCACTCCGATACAAAGAATATTTAGGTCGATTTCATTAAATACGAATTGTTCTCATTTATAATTTAACCACGATGCTGTTCTTCACCATGCTCGCCAGCCTGATCCTGGTCACCCTCTCAGCCTGCTGGATTATTCGGAAATAAGGCCAGCCCATGGCATGGCAGCCGCGCCAAAATATGATCTTGTCAGAACATCACGCATCCCCGCCGCTCATGAATCGACGTCTTGTTATCGCCGCCAGCGTGGTGCTGTTCCATATTGCCGCGATATGGGCCATTCAGACCGGCTTGCTGCGTCGCGCGGTGGAAATCATCGTACCGGCGGAAGTCCTGAGCGAATTCATCAACCCGCCGGCCCCCAAAACCGAACAGGCCCAGGCGCCGGCCCCCAAGCCGCAAGTGCAGCCGCCGCAAAAACGCCAGGCGGCACCGGCGCCCCTGCCAGTGGCAATACCAGAGCCTTCCACGACACCTGCTGCGCCCATGGGGGTGACCACCCCACAGCCACCGGCCCCGGCCATGGCGGCGCCCGTCACCACAGCCCCTGCGGGGCCACCGGCACCGCCCCGGCTGGAACTGCCGTCCAGCAGTGCGGCCTACCTCAACAACCCCAAGCCCCCCTACCCGGTCTTGAGCAAACGCCTGGGCGAGCAGGGCAAGGTGGTGGTACGCGTTCTGATCGGCGTTGACGGCACGGCACAGCAGGCAGAGATCCGCACGTCCAGCGGCTACGACCGGCTGGATCAGGCTGCCCTGACCACCGTGCTCAAGTGGCGCTACGTGCCTGGCAAGCGCGGCGGCGTGCCGGAAGCGATGTGGTTCAACGTCCCGATCAATTTTGTTCTTGAATAATTTTCTGAAGTCTCTGGAGTATTTATGGAATCACAATTCGGCTTGTTGAATGTCTGGGCTCAGGGTGACTGGGTGACCCGTGCCGTCGCCCTGCTGCTGCTGGGCATGTCGGTGGCGTCGTGGATGGTGATCGTGCTCAAGGCACTGGACATCGTGCGTTACAAGAAACTGGCCCGGCAGGCCGAGTCCTTCTGGCACAGCGCTGACTTTGCCGAAGGCCTGAGCAAGCTCGGCCCCCAGAGCGAAAACCCCTTCCGCGATCTGGCGGAAGAAGGACGCGAAGCCGCCGCCCACCACCGCAACACCCGCGCGCACCTGCACGACAGCCTGGACGTCAGCGACTGGGTCACGCGCTGCCTGCGCAACAGCATCGACCACAGCACGGCCCGCCTGCAGGCCGGCCTGGCCATCCTGGCCTCGGTCGGCTCCACGGCCCCCTTCGTAGGCCTGTTCGGCACGGTCTGGGGCATCTACCACGCTCTCATGAGCATCGGCATGGCGGGTCAGGCAACCATCGACAAGGTGGCCGGCCCGATCGGCGAGGCGCTGATCATGACGGCGCTGGGCCTGGCGGTGGCCATTCCCGCCGTGCTGGGCTACAACGCCCTGGTGCGCGGCAACAAGGCGATCCTGGGCCAGCTCAACAGCTTCGCCCATGACCTGCATGCCTATTTCGTCACCGGCGCGCGCGTCGGCGGTGGCGATGCCAAGGTCGTGCCGATGAAAAAGGCCTGAGCGGCATCACAGGAAACATCGATCATGGCTTTTGGAACCCAGGACGACACCGACGAGGTGATGAACGAGATCAACATGACGCCGCTGGTGGATGTCATGCTGGTGCTGCTCATCATCTTCATCATCACCGTGCCGGTGATGAAACATGCGGTCAATGTGGACCTGCCGCAGGCCTCCAGCCAGCGCGAGCAGATCAAGCCGGAAACGGTGCGGCTGTCCGTCGACGCCAGCGGCGCCTACTTCATCAACGAGAACAGAGTCAGTGACGAAGCGCTGCCGGCGCTGCTGCAGGCCGAAGCGGCAAAGCAGCCACAACCCGACCTGCACATCCGCGGCGACAAATCGGTGCGCTACGAGCGCGTGGCGCAGGCCATGGCGACGGCGCAGCAGGCTGGCCTGCACAAGATCGGCTTCATCACCGAGCCCCAACACTGAAGGCGCAGATCGGATGAGCTCGCCACCCGCCTCGCATCCAACCGCACCGCGCGCGGCCGCATGCGCCCCGGCGGGCCTCGAATCAGCCCGGCCACGGGCCGGGGCCGCCATCGAGAGCGCCGCCCTGTTGCAGGGCGGCAAATCGGTCACGATCAGCCACAACGGTGAGTCCTACCGCCTGCAGCTCACCCGCCAGGGCAAGCTGATCCTGACCAAATAGTCTTATCCCGTGGACGCCCTGGCGCAAGCACGTTGCGCCAGAGGCGTTTGATGCCAGCCGAGGTCACCCTGGGCTGGCATTTTTTTCTTACAGGCCGATGGCGGCAATGCCGGCGCGGGCGATCTGGGCGTCTTCCGACGATTTCACACCGCTGACGCCCACCGCGCCCAGGCACTGGCCGTCCTTCATGATCGGCACGGCGCCCTCGAGCAGGCCTTCCAGGCCCGGCGCACTGAGGAAGGACACGCGGCCGCCGTTGATCATTTCCTCGTAGATGCGGCTCTCGCGGCGGCCCAGGGCGGCGGTTCGGGCCTTGGCCGGCGCGATCTGGGCCGAGATGGGGGCGGCACCGTCCAGCCGCTGCTGCCACAGCAGGTGGCCGCCATCGTCGACGATGGCAATGCTGACGGCCCAGTTGTTCTTGAGCGCTTCGGCTTCAGCCGCGGCGGCCATCAGCTTGAGGTCGGACAGTTGGAGTACGGGTTTGCTTTGCATGGTTGGTCTCGGAATTGGAATTTGACAAGACCCGCAAGCATAGCGGCTGTTGCCCGCCGGCGATGCCGAGCAACGGCAAAACTGCCATGACCAAATACACAGGAAGCGTGGTGGTTTTCCAGCGGCAGCTTGAATCGCCCTAGAATGACCACATCTGCTGTTGCAGGTTATGAAGGAGATGACAACCATGAACGACCAAGTTCACACCATTGAGCCATCCGGCCGATTCGGCTATGCGATGTCACAGGCGCAGCGCAACAAGGTGCTGCGCAACACCTACTGGCTGCTGGCCTTGAGCCTGATCCCCACCGTGCTGGGCGCCTGGCTGGGCGTGGCCACCGGCATCACCCAGTCGCTCAGCGGCGGCCTGGGCCTGATCGTGTTCCTGGCGGGCGCTTTCGGCTTCATCTTCGCCATCGAGAAAACCAAGAACTCGGCCGCCGGCGTCCCGGTGCTGCTGGGTTTCACCTTCTTCATGGGCCTGATGCTGTCGCGCCTGATTGCCATGGTGCTGGGCTTCAAGAACGGGACCGATCTGGTGATGACCGCCTTCGGTGGCACTGCCGGCGTGTTTTTCGTCATGGCCAGTCTGGCCAGCGTGATCAAGCGCGACCTCTCCGGCATGGGCAAGTGGCTGATGGTGGGCGCCGTCGTACTGATGGTGGGCTCGCTCATCAATGTCTTCGTGGGCTCCAGCGCCGGCATGCTGGCGATCTCGGTGGCGGCCATCGGCATCTTCAGCGCCTACATGCTGTACGACCTCAAGCAGATCATCGACGGCGGCGAGACCAACTACATCAGCGCCACGCTGGCCCTGTACCTGGACATCGTCAACGTGTTCCAGAGCCTGCTGGCCCTGCTGGGCATCTTCGGCGGCGAACGCGAGTAAAAACCACCTTCATTGACCGAAAAAAGGCCCTGCGGGGCCTTTTTTTCATCCGCGCGGCGATGCAACACTCAATCTGCGCCGCGGATTGCCGATACAGTCAGTAACGCCTACCTGCACACCCCCATGACGCCTCGCATCCTGCTCATCCCCGCCGTCGCCCTGCTGCTTGCCGCCTGCGACATTCCCGGCATGGGCCCCGACCCGCGCATTGCCCAGCGCGAAGCGGATGCCAGGGCCATCGGCGGCGCCTGCCGCCATGCCCTGCGCGGCATCGAGGACTGCTATCGCATGAACGAAAAATCTCCCAAAACCGCCGTCTTCGAAGGCTGGAAGGAGATGGACCAGTACATGCGCGACAACAAGATCGAAGGTCAGCGTCCCAGCTTCGAAGTGGCCGAGAAAGAAGAAATCATCGAGAACAAGAAGGCGGCGGACGAGAACAAGGAAAAAACCGCTGACGCCCAGCCCCGCACCGGCGCCAAGACGGCGACCGGCTCAGCCAGGCTCTGAGCCGCCCAGGGTCGCCGGCAGCCTCCCGACGCCGGCCCCTTCTTCCCCGCGCTCACGCAGCCAGTTCGAACACCGCAAGGCTCTCCACATGCGCCGTATGCGGGAACATGTTGACCACGCCGGCCGCCGTACAGCGGTACCCCGCCTGATGCACCAGCAGCCCGGCATCGCGCGCCAGCGTCGCCGGGTTGCAGCTCACGTAGACGATGCGCCGCGGCGGCGTCCAGCCGGCCGCCCCTGCCGTCGGCGGACAAGCGACGGGATCGAGTTTCTGCTGGTGCAGATCCGCCAGCGCCTTGGCCAAGGCGAAGGCCCCCTCGCGCGGTGGATCCACCAGCCACTTGTCGGCCGCACCGTCACGCACCAGCAGTTCCGGCGTCATCTCGAAAAGGTTGCGCGCTACAAATTCAGTAGCAGCCAGCCTATGCATGACCAGGGCAGATGCCTGATTTTTCATGTAATTTTCGTGCGAACGCGCCACCAGCACCTCGCTACCCTCGATGCCGAGCACCTCGCGTGCCTGGGTGGCGATCGGCAGCGTGAAGTTGCCCAGACCGCAGAACCAGTCGATCACGCGCTCGGTCTTCTGCGCATCCAGCAGGCGCAGCGCACGCGACACCAGCACGCGGTTGATATGCGGGTTGACCTGGGTGAAATCGGTTGGCTTGAACGGCATGGTGATGCCGAACTCCGGCAAGGCATAGGCCAGCTGCTGCGCGCCCGCCTCGTCGAGCAGGTGCACGGTATCCGGCCCCTTGGGCTGCAGCCACCACTGCACGCCGGCATGGGCCTGGGCAAACGCCCGCAGCTTCGCCACGTCGCCCGCGCTCAAGGGCTCCAGATGGCGCAGCACCAGCGCCGTGACCTCGTCGCCGCAGGCCAGTTCGATCTGCGGACAGGTCTCGATCGCCTCCAGCGAGCCGATCAGTTCGCGCAAGGGCATGAGCATGGCGCTGACATGCGACGGCAACACCGGGCACACCCCCATGTCGGCCACATAGCGGCTCTTGCGCTCGTGAAACCCCACCAGCACCGCACCCTTCTTGCGCACATGGCGCACCGACAGGCGCGCGCGGTAGCGGTAACCCCAGGCCGGACCTTCGATCGGCCGCAGGATGCTCTCGGCCCGCACCTTGCCCAGATGCCAGAGGTTATCTTCCAGCACGCGCTGCTTGATGGCGACCTGGGCGCCGACATGCAGGTGCTGCATCTTGCAGCCGCCGCAGGCACCGGCGTGCAGGCCGAAATGCGGGCAGCCGGGCCGCACGCGCTGAGCCGATTCGCGGTGAATGGCCGTGACCGTGGCCTGCTCCCAGTTGTTCTTCTTGCGATTGACAGAGGCGCTCACCACTTCGAAGGGGAGCGCACCCTCCACAAACACCACCTTGCCATCGGGTCGGTGGGCAATCCCCTGGGCCTCGATGTCGAGCGATTCAATCTGGAGCCATTCAGATGGCAAATCGGGATTTTTCCGGGTTTCTTCAGTCATGCCGCTATTGTCCCCGAGGTTAGCCTTTGACTGGGCTCCTCGGACATCTCACGACATGAGCATCGACACTTCCCGGGGTCCCGCTTGAAGCGCATTCAGGACCTTCCCTTTTCACTGAAGCTGCTCGGCGTCACCACGATCTACGTGCTGCTGTCCGAGCTGGCTCTGGCTTGGCTCTCCCTTGACGGCGTGACCGGTGTGCTCTGGCCTGCCGGCGGCTGGGCACTGACCGTACTCCTGGTGGGTGGCCGATGCTATGGCTGGGGCGTTCTGGTCGGAGAATTCCTGAGTTTGATGCTCGCAGGAAGTCCTGCGCTTGCCGCCCTCGGTTGCGGCCTCGGCGCCACCGCCGGCATCATGCTGGGCCATTGGCTGCTCACGCACGACGCCAAATTCGGCATCAACTTCCGGACCATGGGCGATTACCTGCGCCTGATTGCCTGGGCCGTCATCCCGATCAGCACCATCAGAGGCCTCATCAGTGTCACGTCGCTGACGACGTTTGGCGTTCTGGCATACACCGACAATGACCTGAACCTCCTGCACTGGTGGATCGGCGATGCGCTGAGCATCATGCTGCTCCCCCCCCTGCTTCTGGTCTGGCGGCGGCCACCCGTACGACCGCTGAACATCAGGCTGTGGTCTGAGGCCACCCTGGTCCTGGTGCTGACGCTGCTGTTCGGCCAGGTCCTGTTTCTGGACTGGTTTTCGGACACGCTGGGCCAGTTTCCGTTCAAGGGCTACTGGATGCTTCCCCTGATTCTCTGGGCTGCCTTCCGCCTGGGCATCCACAGCGTGCTCACGATCCTGTGCCTCATGACCGCCCAGGCGCTAGCCGGGGTCCAGCAAAACGCGGGCTTCTTTGCCAACGAAGATCTCCAGACCCGGCTGCTCGACAGCTGGTTCTTTCTCGTCTTTTCAAGCATGACGGGCATATTCCTGGCCATGCACGTCAAGCAACGCCGACGCGCCGAGGCCGGCGTGCGGATTGCGGCCATTGCCTTCGAATGTCAGGAAGGCATGATCATCACGGACAGCCAACAGAAAATCTTGCGCGTGAATCAGAGCTTCACACGGATCTTGGGCTATGGAAGCAAAGAAGCCGTCGGTCAGTACGCCCGCCTCATCAGGTCAGACCGTCACAGCACTGATTTTTACGAGGCCATCTGGGAACAAACCCGCCGCACCGGCAGCTGGCGCGGCGAAATCTGGCACCGGAAGAAGAATGGCACGGTCTTTCCACAATGGGCGACCTGCTCCAGCGTCAAGAACGAGCGGGGGCAGATCACCAACTTCGTGGTCACCCATATCGACATCACGCCCCAGAAGCAACTGGAGTCCAAGCGCCTGGCCGCTGAAGCGGCACACCGCGAGGCCCTGGTGCGCGAAGTGCACCACCGCATCAAGAACAATCTGCAAGGCATCACCGGCATGCTGCGCCAGTTTGCCCAGGACCATCCGGAAACGGCCGAACCGCTCAATCAGGCCATCGGGCAGGTGCGCAGCGTGGCCGTCATCCACGGACTGCAAGGCAACAGCGCCCTGCACACGGTCCGCCTGTGCGAACTGACCGGCGCCATTGCCAGCGATATCGAGTCCCTGTGGCAGGTCCGCATCCACGTCGACATCCCCGCCGTCTGGAGGCCCGGCATCCTGGCCGAAACCGAGGCGGTGCCGATTGCCCTGGTGCTCAACGAGTTGATACTCAACGCCGTCAAGCATGGCGGCAAGGCCCATGGCGAGATCAAGATCCAGTTGTGTCAAGAACCACAGCCGGAGACCATTCGGGTCCGCATCATCAACACCGGGCAGTGGCGCACCAACGCGCGCCGCTCGACCTTGCCTCACAATGGCCTGCAACTGATCGAGGCTCTGCTGCCGCGCTCAGGCACCCACCTGAGCCGCCAACAGCAAGGCCATCAGGTGGAAACACTGCTGGAACTGGAATCCCCCGTGATCACATTTATGTCTGAGAGGCCTGCATGAACACGGCAGCCACTGCCCCGCTCAAAGCCAAGCTGCTGCTGGTTGACGACGACCGCCTGGTGCTGTCCACCCTGGCCAATGGTCTGACCAAGGCCGGCTACCGCGTGAGAACCGCCGAGTCAGCCGAAGATGCTGAAATGCTGCTGGCCAACGGCAACGGCGACACCCCGGACCTGGCGATCCTCGACATCCGCATGTCGGGCCAGGATGGCCTGTTTCTCGCCCGGCGGCTCCAGGAACTCGACCACATCCCCTTCATGATGCTCAGCGCCTACGTCGATCAGCACCTGATCGATCAGGCCAGCCAGCTCGGCGCCCTGGGCTATCTGGTGAAGCCGCTGGACATTCCACAACTGCTGCCCAGCATTGAAGCCGCCCTCTCGCGCGCCAATGAATTGCACAGCCTGCGCGAAAGCCGCCTGCAGTTGCAGGCCGCCCTCAACGCCGAACGCGACATCAGCGTCGCCATCGGCATCACGATGGCACAATCCCGACTGGAACGCCACGCGGCTTTCGAGCTGTTGCGCAAGACGGCGCGCAGCCAGCGCCGCAAACTGAGCGACCTTGCCGCCGAGATCATCCGGTCCACAGTCCCCACGAAGACCTGATCACCGTGTCATCAGGAGGTCATTTCCATGCGGCCCACTGAAGCCCTGAAGCCTTGATCTGGGTGTCATCTGCAGGTCATTTGCAAGTTGACGCCTCGATGGCAGGTTTGCTATAAAAGTGATATTCGATAATTAACAGCGGAGCCAGTTCACTGGTTTTCCGCTTTCGGGGCCCTGAACCTGCCTCGTTGACCTCTACCCGGCGTGATTCCCATGCTGGGTAGGGCTTAGCGCGAGACAGGCACAAGGAGACCGCCGTGAAAACCAGTTTGTCGGTGACGCAGCAGGAATATCCATTCCCGCCCAATGCAACGCTGTTGTCAGCAACCGACACAGCGCGCCCCATCTCCCTATTCCAACACCCCGTCATTGCCTGCCGCGCTGGCGAGTTGGGCCGAGGCCTTGCCGTGATCGACAGCGCAGTACGCAGCTTGGTCGGTCGCACCGGGGAGGCCACCGCGGTGGTTTCGATCTGAGGTCCCGAACGCCTGCCTCGACAAGGCCACATGATGAAGCACACGCTGCCCGCAGCGCCCGTGATTCAAAGCCGGCGGGGGTTTTCCTGATGACATACCTGCGCCGTAGGCACCCATATCAGCTGGGTATCGGACTCACGCTGCTGGCGCTGGCGGTGCCCTTGCTGCTGTGGGTGTCCGACCCCTCGCAGTTGATCGACCTGAATTCGGCTCCGTACGTGTTTTGGCACACCGTGATCGAAGTTTTCGCAGTGCTGGTAGCCATGATGATCTTCATCACAGGCTACCGCGCCATCCTGTCCCCGCGCAAAGGGGCGGTCGTCTGGCTGGGCATCGCATTTTTCGGCGTGGGGCTGCTCGACCTGCTGCACATGATGAGCTTCGTGGGCATGCCGGACGCGATGACACCCAACTCGCCGCAGAAATTCATCGCTTTCTGGCTGGCTGCCCGCCTGCTGGCAGCAGTAGCGATCCTGGTACACGCTTCGTTGCCGAGCGTGCCCGATGTGAGCAAACTGCGCAAACGTCTGGCCTTGGCCCTCATGCTGTCGCTCGTCAGCGCGTTGGGTTATACCGGCTTGGCGCATCCCGAACGCCTGCCGGCTTTCTTCATCGACGGACAAGGGCTGACACCTTTGAAGATCGGCCTGGAATGGGTGATCATCTCGATCGACCTGATCACCCTCGCCGTATTCTGGGTGCGCCGCAAGGCGCTGGCGCGCGAATACCTGATGGCACTGGTTTTCGCCGTGGCCCTGTCTGCCACCGGGGAAGTCTTTTTCACCATGTTCGGCGTGGTGGCGCTGGACAGCGCCAATGCCCTGGGGCACGCCTACAAGGTGGCGTCCTACCTGTACCTGTTCTATGCCACCGTCAACGAGGCCCTGCAGCGTCCGCTGGAACGGCTCGAGATGCAATTCATACGCGAGAAAGTATCGCTCGATGCTGCCCCTGACGGGGTACTGTGGGTGGACCAAGACGGCCGCATCCTGATGGCCAACCCCGCGATCGAAACGCTGACGGGCTATACCCCAAGCCAATTGCAGGGCCAGTCCGTCAACCTCCTCCTGCTCCCGCATATGCGGGAGCGCCATACGCAGTCATTCCAGAGTTATTTCCGCAAGCCGGCCAGCCGCGCCATGGGTGTCAATGACATGGAATTGCTGCGCAGCGACGGAAAAACAATGCCGGTCGACATCTCGCTCGGTCATTGGGAATCCGAAGGAAAACAGCATGTCATCGCCTACATCCGCGATTTGACAGAGCGCAAGAAATTTGAGGAATCGCTTCGACACCAGGCGACCCACGACGAGCTCACCGGCCTGCCCAACCGTTGGCTGTTCCGCCTTCAGGTGAACCAGGCGCTGGCGCGTGCCGCACGCTCCGACCTGAAGGTGGCAGTTCTGCTGCTCGACCTCGACTATTTCAAGACGATCAACGACAGCTTCGGACACGCCATGGGGGATGCCTTGCTGCAGCAGGCGAGTGCCCGTATGCGCAGCGCCCTGCGGGAAAATGACATGCTGGCGCGTCTCGGAGGCGACGAGTTTGCCATCCTGCTGACCGATCTGAGCAGCGCGGATGAGGCGGCGAACGTGGCCACCAAACTTCTGGCCATACTGCAGGCCTCCTACCACCTGCACGAACAGGATGTGTATTCAGGCGGTAGCCTTGGCCTGGCTTTCTATCCTGACGACGCCCAGGATTGCGACACCCTGCTGCGCTACGCCGACATGGCCATGTACCAGGCCAAGCAGGCCGGGCGCGGCGTCTATGCCTGCTATTCAAAAGACATGGACAAGCGTGTGCACGAAGACTTTCTCCTGCACACCCGCTTGAAGGACGCCATTGCCCAGGGCATCCTGAAACTGCACTACCAACCGCAGGTGGATGTGGTCAGCGGTGAGATCGTCGGAGCCGAAGCCCTTCTGCGCTGGCAGGACCCGATACTGGGCTCCGTTTCGCCGGCACGTTTTATTCCGGTCGCTGAAGCGACGGGCCTGATCCTGCCCATGTCGGACTGGGTAGTGGAGACGGCATGCGCACAACTTGCTGCCTGGAAGCGAGCGGGCACGCCCCTGCGGGTCGCCGTCAACTTTTCTCTTCAGCAATTTCGCCAGCACGACCTGCCGGAGAAAGTGCGCAAGGCACTGGAGAAAACGGGCGCAGAGGCCGAATGGCTGGACATCGAGATCACCGAATCGGTGGCCATGACCCATCCCGAGCAGGCGCGCGAGCAACTCAATGCCCTGGTCAAGCTCGGCTGCGGCGTGGCGCTGGATGACTTCGGAACTGGCTACTCCTCACTCGCTTACCTCAAGGCCCTGCCGGTCAGCAAGCTCAAGATTGACGGCAGCTTCATGCGCGGCATCCCCGCCGATGCGAATGACGTCAGCATTTCCCAGGCCATCATCGCCATGGCGCACAGCCTGGGGATGACCTTGGTGGCCGAAGGCGTTGAAACCCATGAGCAGCTGGCCTTCCTGCGCCAATATGGCTGCGAGACCTATCAGGGCTGGTTGTTTGCCAAGGCCATGGAAGCCTCGGAACTGAGCAAGCGGCTGACGAAACCGGCAGCTTGTTCCCTATCGGCGTAACCATGCAATACATCTATTGCACCCGACGTTCCCCCTGAGGTCTATGGCCCCCACTTCAGCAGACATGCGCTTCTTTCCGTCTCGACGCATCCATTCATCTACCGTGGCAAGCAAGGCACAACCCTCGCAAAAGGATGGATTGTTAACACTCAAAAAGCACCGCCGGCATCCGTTATTTGTTCTGAAAACCGTTGAAACCTTCAACTAGCATCAAATGAAATGAGTCAAGCTACGCCTACCAGAGTTGGAAACCCCGTGAGGAGCACGGCCGCAGGTACGCCCGTGCTCAGCGATCGTGAGTTTGCGCAATTCAGCGACCTGATTTATCGCATTGCCGGCATCAGCATGTCCCCGGCAAAGAAGCCGCTGATCATCAGTCGCCTGACCAAACGTCTGCAACACCATCGCCTGGCGAGCTACCAGGACTACTTTCGTCTGATCACATCCAGCCAAGGCCAGGATGAACTGCAGGTGGCGGTCGACGCCCTGACCACCAATGAAACCCACTTCTTCCGGGAGCCCAAGCATTTCGACTTCTTGCGCAAGCACATCATTCCGGCGCGACAAGCCGGCCGCGGAATGCGGATCTGGAGTGCCGCCTGTTCCAGCGGGGAGGAACCCTACAGCATCGCCATGGTGCTGGATGAGCTGCTGGGCGCAGAGCCCTGGGAGATCGTGGCCTCGGACATCAGCACCCGGATTCTGGAGAAAGCCCGCAGCGGTCTTTTCCCCATGGCACGCCTCCCGGAAATTCCCAAGCCCTATCTGAACCGCTACTGCCTCAAGGGCATAGGGGAACATGACGGCACGATCCTGATCGAAAAATTCCTGCGCGATCGCGTGCGCTTCATGCCGCACAACTTGATGGAAGCGCCCCCACGGATGGATCCATTCGATGTGATCTTTCTGCGCAACGTCATGATTTATTTTGACCAGGACACCAAGCGCGAGGTGGTAGCACGGCTCATGCCGCTGTTGCGCCCTGGCGGCTATTTCCTCATCGGACATTCCGAGAACCTCAATGGACTGACGGACGCATTCCAGACGGTGAGTCCCGCCACGTACCGTAAGGTCAACTGATGCAAGAGCCCGAGCACATCCTCGAAGTCTTCCTGCAGCAGGGGGAGGTCTATTTTGGGGACCGGAATACCCGCATCCGGACGGTGCTGGGCTCGTGCGTGGCCATGACCATGTGGCATCCGGAGTTGCAGTTGGGTGGCATGTGCCACTACATGCTGCCGATGCGCCAGAGGCCCGGGACTCAGGCGCTGAACGGAAAATTTGCCGACGAGGCGCTGGAGCTGATGTTGGCCGAAATCCGGCAGGCCGGGACACGCGCCAAAGACTATCAATTCAAGCTCTTCGGCGGCGGCAACATGTTTCCTTGCTCGCCCAAGACAGGACGCTCGCATGTGGGAACCAAAAATGTCGAGATCGGCCGCCAACTCATGAAAAAGCATGGTCTGACCGTCCAGGCCGAACACATCCTCGGTGACGGTCATCGCAACCTGATCTTCAATGTCTGGAGTGGTGATGTCTGGATGAAGCATCAACCGGTCAGCCACGTCAATTGTGCCCACTGTGAAATCCGCGAACAATGTCTGGCCGCATAAAAGTATTGATCGTTGATGACTCTGCGGTGATGCGCCAGGTGCTGGGCTCGGTCCTGTCGCAAGCCCCCAATATTGAAGTCATTGGTGCCGTCACCGATCCGCTGTTCGCCATGCAGCGGATGCAAACCCAGTGGCCGGACGTCATCGTTCTGGACGTGGAGATGCCGCGCATGGATGGCATCACCTTCCTGAAGAAAATCATGGCCGAGCGGCCGACCCCGGTGGTGATCTGCTCCACGTTGACCGAGAAAGGTGCAGAAACCACCATGCAGGCGCTGGCGGCTGGCGCCACCAGCATCGTCCTCAAACCCAAGATGGGACTCAAGCGTTTCGTGGAGGAAGCAGCGAACGACTTGATCAGCGCCGTCAAAGCCGCTGCACAGGCCAACGTGCGCCGCCTGGTGCCCGCCGCCAGCACCACCCCTGTCCCCCCGAAGCTTTCCGCTGACGCCATCTTGCCGGCCTCCTCCCAGGCCATGGCCGAAACGACTGAGCGCGTCGTCGCCATCGGCACCTCCACCGGCGGTACGCAGGCGCTGGAAATGGTGCTGAAGTCACTGCCGCGCGTATGCCCGGGCATCGTCATCGTCCAGCACATGCCCGAAAAATTCACCGAAGCTTTTGCCAACCGGCTCAACGGTCTCTGCAAACTCGAGATACGCGAGGCCAAGAGTGGCGACCGGGTCATACCCGGCCTGGCCCTGATCGCGCCCGGTGGGCGCCACATGCTGCTCAAGCGCAGCGGCGCCCAGTACCACGTTGACATCGTGGACGGGCCGCTGGTGAGCCGCCACCGTCCTTCGGTCGATGTCCTGTTCCGCTCGGTCGCCAAATGTGCCGGCAAGAACGCCTTGGGCATCATCATGACCGGCATGGGCGACGACGGTGCGCATGGGCTCAAGGAAATGCACGACATGGGCGCACGGACCCTGGCGCAGGACGAAGCCAGCTGCGTGGTCTACGGCATGCCCAAGGAAGCCGTGAAGCTCGGCGCGGTAGATCGGGTATTGCCGCTTGGCGACATCCACCAGGAGATCGTCAACAGCATTCAATCTTCCATCTACGGCGCCAGCAAACGCGCCTGACGACATCCAGCAATCACATGACAACCAGACAAATGGACGACAACAAGACAACGCCCCCCCGTACTGCCTACCTGTGGAGCGCCATCCCGCCGCTGATCATGGGCCTTGCCGCCATCGTGCTGCCGCTGCTTTCTCTTTCCTTGCCGACGACCATCCTCATCGTGGCGCTGCTGAGCGCAGGCACCGCCTGGTGGGCCATCCACCAATGCAAAACCCGACAAACGCGCATCGAAGCCGTCGTTCGCGCCCAGTGCATCGATGGCCTCGACCCGTTGTGTCGCAGTGTCCTGCCGGTCTGGTCGGCACAGGTCGAAATCGCACGCTCGCAAACGGAAAACGCCATCAATGACCTGTCCATGCGTTTCGGCGGCCTTTCCCAACGACTGGAGACGGCCGTCTCATCCACCCAGTCCTCCAACAGCGGGGAGACCGGCGCCGACCCATCCGTCGTCGGCGTTCTGAATGCCAGCGGTAGCAAGCTCAATGCCATCATCAGTTCATTGCGCTCCACTCTCAAGGAAAAAGAATCCCTGCTGCAGGAAGTCCATGCGCTGTCCCGCTTCACCGAGGAGCTCAAGGAAATGGCGGGAAACGTGGGCAGCATCGCCCACCAGACCAATCTGCTGGCCATCAATGCGGCGATCGAAGCCGCGCGCGCCGGCGAGGTCGGCCGCGGTTTTGCCGTGGTCGCCAGCGAGGTGCGCAAGCTGTCGCAACTGTCTGCCGAAACCGGCAAGAAGATCACCGAAACGGTTGAAACAGTCAACAACGCCATCGCTCACACGCTGCGGGTATCACAGCACCATGCCAAACAGGATGAAGCCATGACAGCCGCATCCGAGAAGACCATCGAAACAGTCCTGAGCCAGTTCCATGACACAGCCAACGGATTGAACGAGTCCACCGAAGTGATGCGGCGGGAAAGCCAGCTCATCCAGGCCGAGATATCCGATGTCCTGGTGGCACTGCAATTCCAGGACCGGATCAGCCAGGTGCTGAGTCACGTTCGCAACAATCTGGACAAGCTGAACCAGACGCTGGACGTCTCCGGACAGCAGCTCGCCCAGGGTGGCATGCCGCAGCCACTGGACGCGAAAGCCTGGCTCGATGAACTGACCAGTACCTACACCATGCCCGAACAGCATGCCGTGCATGGCGGCGAACCGCCTGCCGCATCCGCACAAGCCAATTCGTCAGAAATTACTTTTTTCTAGGAGACAAACATGTCAAAAACCATTCTGATCGTCGATGATTCCGCCTCCCTGCGCCAGGTGGTCAGCATTGCACTCAAAAGCGCGGGCTACGGCGTGATTGAAGCCTGTGATGGCAAGGATGCACTGACCAAACTCAATGGTCAGAAGATTCACCTCATCATCAGTGACGTCAACATGCCCAATATGGATGGCCTCACCTTCGTCGCCGAAGCCAAGAAGCTGCCGGCCTACAAGTTCACCCCCATCATCATGTTGACGACCGAAGCCGGCGAAGCCAAGAAACAGGCCGGCCAGGCCGCAGGCGCCAAGGCCTGGGTCGTCAAACCGTTCCAGCCGGCGCAGATGCTGGGCGCCGTGTCCAAGCTGATCCTGCCCTGAACGGCATCCAAGTCCTCAGAGAGAGAACCATGAGCGTCACGATGACACAAAAAGCCAGCGAACCCTGTCGCTTCGCGATCGAGGGGGAGATGACGATCTACACCGCCCTTGAACTGAAGGACCAGCTGCTGGCCCCCCTCGGCCAGTGCGCAGATCTGGAGATCGACCTGGCTGGCGTCAGCGAAATCGATTCCGCGGGCCTGCAGCTGCTGGTCATGATCAAGCAGGAAGCCAAGGCTCAGAACAAGCATCTCAGGATTTCCAACCACAGCCCTGCCGTGCTCGGGATCTTTGACCTGTGCAAGCTCGAAGGTTTCTTCGGCGACCCCGTCCTCATTATTTCGCAGGAGTGACAGCATGAATCTTGATGACGCACTGCAGACTTTCTTCGTAGAAAGCCGGGAACTGCTCGACAGCATGGAAGACGCGTTGCTGCGCATTGAGCAGTCACCGGATGATGCCGATACCATCAACGCCATTTTTCGCGTTGCGCACACCATCAAGGGCTCGGCCGGCCTCTTCGGGCTCGACGACATCGTCTCCTTCACCCACGTCGCCGAGAGTGTGCTGGACAAGGTGCGCAACGGCGAGTTGCGCGTCAATGCCGATATGGCAGCCGCTCTGCTGGCCAGTGGCGACCATATCCGTGCGCTGGTGGATGCCGTTGCCAGCGGCTCCGAGCTTTCGCCGATGCTGCGCCAGCAAGGCGTCGAGCTGATCAACCGTCTCAACGCATGGCTCGGCATCGAAGCAGCGGAAGGCGACAAAGAGGGAAAGGTACCGGCGGAATACGAGTTGCCGCATACCGCCAAGGGCGGCGGCGAAGTCGAAACCGATCTCTGGCATATCTCGCTTCGCTTCGGCCGGGATGTTCTCAGGAACGGCATGGACCCGCTGTCTTTCATCCGCTACCTGTCCACCATGGGTGACATTGAGCAGGTCTTCACTCTGCTCAATCAGATCCCGTCAGCCGGCGAGATGGACCCCGAGAGCTGCTATCTCGGCTTCGAAATCAGCTTCAAGAGCAATGCCAGCAAGTCCGACATCGAGAACGTGTTCGAGTTCGTGCGCGAAGACAGCGTCATCCGCATCCTGCCACCGCGCAGCAAGATCGACGAGTACCTCCATGTCATTGCCGACCTGCCCATGACAGACATGCGGGTCGGGGAAATCCTGATTCGCTGCGGCACGCTCACGGAAGCCGAACTGGCAAACGCCTTGCGCCTGCAGCAGGAAGCCGCCTCGACCAAGGAGCCGCCCCGCCCCATCGGTGAAGTGCTGCTGGATGCACACATGGTCCAGCCCACGGTGATGGAGGCCGCGCTGGAAAAACAGAAGCAGATCAAGGAGCAGAAGAGCAATGAGGCTCGGTTGATCCGGGTCGATGCCGACAAGCTGGATCAGCTGATCAACCTGGTGGGCGAACTCATCATTGCCGGCGCGGGTGTCAGCCTGATCGCCCGGCGTGCCGGTGACGCCGAGCTGCTGGAGTCCATGACCACCATGTCGCGGCTGGTGGAGGAAGTACGGGACAACGCACTGAACCTGCGCATGGTGCAGATCGGCGCGACATTCAGCCGCTTCCAGCGCGTGGTACGGGATGTCAGCAAGGAACTGGGCAAGGACATCGACCTCGTCATCAGCGGTGCCGAAACCGAGCTGGACAAGACGGTGGTCGAGAAAATCGGCGATCCGCTCACCCACCTCGTGCGCAACTCGATGGACCATGGCATCGAAGCTGTCGACGTCCGCCTGGCCCGTGGCAAGCCGGCCAAGGGCACCCTGCACCTCAATGCCTATCACGATGCCGGCAGCATCGTGATCGAGGTCTCCGATGACGGCGGCGGCCTGAACAAGGAAAAAATCCTCCGCAAAGCCGCCGAACGCGGCCTGGTCGAAGAAGGCGTCGCCTTGAGCGACAAGGAGATCTACAACCTCATCTTCGAGCCGGGCTTCTCCACCGCCGATGCGATCAGCAACCTTTCCGGGCGCGGCGTCGGCATGGACGTGGTTCGCCGCAACATCACCGCCCTGCGCGGCACCGTGGATCTGGACAGTGTCGAAGGCCAGGGCAGTACGGTGCGCATCCGCCTGCCCCTGACGCTGGCCATCATCGATGGCTTCCTGGTCGGCGTCGGCGACGCTGCCTATGTCATTCCGCTGGACATGGTGGTCGAGTGCATCGAACTGGGCACATCAAACCAGGACAACAGCGACAAGCATTACATCAACCTGCGCGGCGAGGTCCTGCCCTACTGCCGGCTACGCGAACACTTCGAAGTGGAAGGCGACACCGTGCGCCGTGAAAACGTGGTCGTTGTCCGTTACGGCGACCAGAAGGTGGGCCTGGTGGTTGACAAGCTGATGGGCGAATTCCAGACCGTCATCAAGCCGCTGGGCAAGGTATTCCAGCGGATTCAGGGTATCGGCGGCTTCACCATCCTGGGCAACGGCGAAGTCGCCCTGATTCTTGATGTACCGGGTTTGATGAAGCAGGTCATGGGCAATGAAGACAAGCAGATGGGCAACACCAGCCTGCTGCAGGCGTAAACGGGCAATCAACAGATTTAATGGATTAACGAGGAGCAATCATGTTTAAAAATATGCGAATTGGAATGCGATTGGGACTGGGCTTCTGCCTGGTACTGGTGCTGCTGTCCGTGGTGGCCTTCATCGGCATCACCCGGCTGGGAACGGTCAACCATGCCGTCGAGGACATCGTCAACGACAAATGGACGAAGGTCGGCCTGCTGCAGCAGGGACTGGCCGGGGTCAACGACATCGGCATCGGGGCCCGCGACCTCGTGCTGGCAAAGAATCCGGAGGCCCGTCAGGTCTCCAAGGATCGGGTGCTCGCAGGCCGCGCAGCCATTGGCAAGGCATGGGAAACCCTCAAGCCGACACTGAACCAGCCCAAGGGCATTGAAATGATGCAGCAGATCCTGGACTCGCGCGAACGCTTCATCGCCGCCCAGAACCAGGTTTTCAAGCTGGTGGAAGAAAACAAGGTCGATGAGGCGCGCGCCTTTGTCGCCGAGGATTTCGCCAAAGTCGCCGTCGAATACCGCCGGCGCGTCAATGCCCTGATCAAGTTCCAGGGCGACCTCATGGACCAGGCCGGCAAGATGGCCGCGGAACAGTACCAGGAAGCGCGCACCTTGATGCTGGCCCTCGCCGCGGCGGCCGTGTTTCTGGGCCTGTCCATCGCCTTCTGGGTGACCCGCAGCATCACCAAGCCGCTGGGCGAAGCCGTGGACGTGGCTGACAAACTGGCTGCTGGCGACATGACGGCCAAGATCGAGGTGACATCCAAGGACGAGACCGGTCAGTTGCTCCAGGCCATGCAGAACATGGTGACCAAGCTCTCGCAGATCATCGGCGACGTGCGCGGCTCGGCCGACGCCCTGTCCAGCGCATCGGAAGAAGTCTCCGCCACCGCGCAATCGATCTCGCAGGCGACCACCGAACAGGCTGCCAGTGTGGAAGAGACCAGTGCCTCGATCGAGCAGATGAGCGCTTCTGTGAATCAGAACACCGATAACGCCAAGGTGACCGATGGCATGGCAACGCAGTCTGCCAAGCAGGCCGTCGAAGGTGGCCAGGCCGTCGAGGAAACCGTCGCGGCCATGAAGAGCATCGCCGGCAAGATCGGCATCATCGACGACATCGCCTACCAGACCAATCTGCTGGCGCTCAATGCTGCCATCGAGGCGGCCCGCGCCGGCGAGCACGGCAAGGGCTTTGCCGTCGTCGCTGCCGAGGTCCGCAAGCTGGCCGAGCGTAGCCAAGTGGCAGCACAGGAAATCGGTGAACTCGCCAGCGGCAGCGTGGACAAGGCCGAAACCGCCGGCAAGCTGCTCGACGAAATGGTGCCCTCCATCAGCAAGACTTCCGACCTGGTGCAGGAGATTGCCGCCGCTTCGGCCGAGCAATCCAGCGGCGTAAGCCAGATCAACACGGCGATGGAGCAGCTCAACCAGATCATGCAGCAAAACGCCAGTTCATCCGAAGAGCTGGCGGCGACCGCCGAAGAGATGAGCGGCCAGGCCATGCAGCTGCAGGAACTCATGGCCTTCTTCAAGGTCGATGCCACCGAGACGACGGGCGCGAAGTCCGTCGCCGTGCGCAAGCCTGAACCCAAGCAGAAATCCATCCCCCAACTTCAGTCTCAGTCAAACGCTGCGCCCCGCGAAGCAAACTTTGTCAAGTTCTAAAGGGAGGCGGCCATGAGTGCAATCGTGCAAGCCGGCGGCAAGCCGCCGGCGACAACAGGCTCGGCGGTTCCACCGGACCAGCAGCAGTACCTGACCTTCATGCTCGGCGGGGAAGCCTATGCCATCGGCATTCTCGCCATCAAGGAGATCATCGAATACGGCACCCTCACCGAGGTGCCACGCATGCCCTCTTTCATCCGCGGCGTCATCAACCTGCGCGGGGCCGTCGTGCCGGTGGTCGATCTCAGCGCCCGCTTCGGCAAGCAGGCGACCAAGATCACCCGGCGCACCTGCATTGTCATCATCGAGATCACGACCAATCAGGAAACCCAGGATGTGGGAGTCATGGTCGATGCGGTCAATGCCGTGCTCGAAATTCCATCCCAGGAAATCGAACCGCCGCCCTCCTTTGGCGCCAACATCCGTACCGACTTCATCAGTGGCATGGGCAAGGTGGCAGGCAAGTTTGTCATCATTCTCAATGTCCAGAACGTCCTCTCCGTCGACGAGATTGCCGTTCTCTCCGGCACGGATCAAAGCGAGGCATGACAGCCGCGGAATCGAAGATGTCGTCCAGACCCAGTCGCAAGCGCTGACAACGGGTCAGACTTGTTCCACCACAGGAGGCCGTGGCCTCCTGTGGTCCTTTTCGGACCGCAACGCGCCCCTCACCTCACGACAAGGATGCACCGTCTTCGGCGCTAGCCCCAGGCGGCCAGGTACTCCTGCCAATGCGCTTGCGTCGTAGCCAGATGGCCCAATGTTTCTTTGACCAGGGCCATCTCCTGCTCGTATTCCTTCTCCAGAAAACCGCCGCGCATTCTCTGAAAGCGGCAGTACAGCAGGTAGGTGTTCATGACATCGGTCTCGCAGTAGCACCTGATGTCTTCGAGCTTGCCATCCAGATACGCCGGGTAGACGGCTGAGCCGTCCATGCCCAGCTTGCCCGGGAAACCGCACAACTTGGCCATGGCGTCCAGCGGGGCATTGTTCTTGGGCTGGTACATGGCCAGCAGGTCCATCAGGTCCAGATGCCGCATGTGGTAGCGACTGATGTAGTTGTTCCACTTGAAGTCGCGGTCATCGTCACCCAGGTCCCAGTACTTGTCGGCGACCACACCATGCTGCAGCCCGCGGTAGTGCAGCACCGGCAGATCGAAACCACCACCGTTCCAGCTCACCAGCTGCGGCACGTGCTTCTCCAGGGTGTTGAAAAAGGTCTGGATGGTCTTGCCTTCGCTGTGCCCGTCGCGGTCGACGAAAGAGTGAATGCGAAGCCCTTCGGCATTGCGAAAGACACAGCTGATCACCAGCACACGCTGCAGATGCAGCGGCATGAAGTCGCTCTGACCGTGCTCTTTGCGCTCCGCCAACCAGGCTGCATGGACCTGTTCGTCCGTGGTGTCGGGTGATGCCCCGCGCAAGGCGCGCAGGCCCGTGATGTCGGGGATGGTTTCGATGTCGAAGACGAGAACAGGCCAACTCATGGCCGGACTGTACCAGTCCGGCCATGAGTTGGCCTTGCGGCTGTTTCAGGAGCCCCCTCCCTGCCCTCCCCCGAAGGGGAGGGTTCAGCGACAGTCCTCGACCTTGCTTCACATGTGGATGCGTAGTTGGTAAGGCAACCACGTCAGCTGCCTCAACCTCCGGTTCAGAGCAGCGCTTCGCGCGTGATACCGCGCCGCGCCAGGTAGCGCTTGAGCTTGAGCAGGGCCTCGTTCTGGACCTGGCGCACCCGTTCACGCGTCAGGCCCAGGCGGTGGCTGAGCACATCCAAGGTTTCCGGCTCACGGTCGTGCAGGCCGAACCGGCCTTCGAGCACTTCCTGCTCGCGCACCGACAGGCTGTGCAACCACTCCTCCAGCAAGCGCTCCACTTCGTGGGCCTGCGTCGCGCCGCTCGGATCCAGCGCCAATTCGTCCACCACCGTCTCGCCCAGCGTCTGCTCGCTCTCCGAGCGCTCCATCGTGGCATCAAGTGACTTCGGCGTTTCAGCCAAAGCCAGCAACTCAGCCACTTCGTTGACCTCGCGTCCCAGGAAATGGGCCACGTCCTCCACGCGCACGCCGTCAGGCCGGGCTGCATTGAAGGCCGGGTCGTTTTCCAGCGCACGGCGCGCCCGCAGCACCTGCTGCAGCTCGCGTACCACGTTGACCGGCAGACGGATCACCCGGCCCTGCAGCATCAGCGCGCGCTCGACCGACTGGCGGATCCACCAAGTCGCATAGGTGGAAAAGCGGAAGCCGCGCTCGGGCTCGAACTTGTCGATGGCGTGCATCAAGCCCAGGTTGCCCTCCTCGATCAGGTCCGACAGCGGCACACCGCGCCCCAGATAAAACTTGGCGATGCTCACCACCAGACGCAGGTTGTGCTCGATCATGCTCTGCCGTGCGGCAAAGTCACCGGCCCGGGCAAGCACCGCTGTCCTGTACTCCTGCTCAGGCGTGAACAGCTCGGTACGGCGCACATTGCGCAGGTAGGCCGATAGTGCATCGCCGGGTTCCCCCGCCGGTTCCATGCCGGACCGACCGGTGGGCGGCACTTCATTCGCTATCAAATCAGGAGCAACCGAGAAATTCCCATCCAGGGGATAGGCGCCTTTTGGCTCATCATCTGTGGCTGCCGGGCGCACTGCTGGACCTTGGCCTTGGAGGGAGCGTTTTTTCATGGCTGTTCCTCAAGGCTCGGCTCTGGCCGGACTACCTGGCCGGCAGGTATTTGGCCGGATCGACCGGTTTGCCCTGGCGTCGCACTTCGAAGTGCAGCTTCACCCGGTCGGCATCGCTGTTGCCCATCTCGGCGATCTTCTGCCCCTTGCGCACCGACTGGTCTTCCTTGACCAGCAAGGCCTGGTTGTGCGCATAGGCGGTGAGATAGGTGTTGTTGTGCTTGAGGATGATCAGGTTGCCGTAGCCGCGCAGGCCGGCACCGGCATAGACCACGCGGCCATCGGCAGCAGCAAACACCGGGTCACCCGCTGCACCGCTGATGTCCAACCCCTTGTTCTTGACCTCATCGAAACCGGCCAGTACCGAACCGCCATTGACCGGCCAGTTCCAGGCCACCTGGTCTTCGCCATTGGCGGCGGCCTCTGGCTGAGCAGACGATGCCGGCTTGGCGGCGGCTTGTCCGGGCGGCGGCACGCTGCTGGCGGTCGCGGTGGAGCTGGTGATGGGACGCGTCACCACCGCACTCTGCGTGGCAGGGGCGCTGGCTGTCGGCGGCATCACGCGTAGCACCTGCCCCACCTCGATCTGGTTGGGGTTGTCCAGATTGTTCCAGCGCCGGATGTCCTTCCAGCTCTGACCGGTTTCCAGGCCGACACGGAACAGCGTGTCGCCCGGCTTGACGGTGTAGTAACCGGGCTTGCCGGCATTCTCGAAGCCGGGCGGCTGCTTGACCGCCTGCGTGTTCGGGTCCATCGCCGTCCTGGACGTGGCGCTGCGGCGGTCTTCCACCGGCGCGCGGTTGAGACTGCTGGAACCGCAGCCGGCCACCAGCAGGCTGGCGCCCGCGACCAGTCCCCAAACAACAAAGCGTTCCCGCAAACCCGACATAGATGCTCCCTTCAAGCGATACCTGATTTTAGGGGGACAAAGTGAACGGCCTCAAGCACCGTCTGGCGCAGCCCCTGCGGCGTCTTGTCGATCACCATCAAGGCCTGTTGTCTGCCCGTGCCGGATGCCACCGGTGCTACCAGACGCCCGCCCATGGCCAGCTGATCGACCCAGGCCTGCGGCACGGCCTCGCCGCCGGCCGCCGCAATGATGGCGGCATAGGGTGCGCCCTTGGCAAAGCCGGCCATGCCGTCGCCAAACAGCAGGTGCACATTGGGCAGGCGCAAGGGACGCAGGTTCTCGCGCGCCTTGTCATGCAGGCCGCGCAGTCGTTCGATGCTGTAGACCTCGCTGGCCAGCAGGCTCAGCACGGCGGCCTGGTAGCCGCAGCCGGTGCCGATCTCCAGCACACGGCCCAGTTTGTCCGGCCGGCCATTGAGCAGCAACTCGGCCATGCGTGACACCACGCCCGGCTTGGAGATGGTCTGCCCCAGGCCGATCGGCAGGCTGGTGTCTTCGTAAGCCTGGTTCACCAGCGCGCTGTCAACGAATCGATGGCGCTCGATGGTCCCCATGGCGGACAGCACGCGGGCATCGGAAACGCCCTGCGCCGCCAGTTTGTTGACCATGGCCAGGCGCACGGCATGGGAGTCCAGCCCCAGCCCATGCGGGGGCTGGCGGACGACCGGCTTGCGCGCTGCGGCGGCGGGCTTGGAGGTCGGACCAAGTGGCACGGCCGCCTGTCGTACCGGAGCCGGCCCGGGCGGGCGCTCCAGGCGTGCAGGAAAGGAGGGACGCGGCTTGGAAGTCATGTACCCACCTTGCCCGGATGGGCCGCCAGGCGGCTCATGGACTGCGCCCAGTAGCCCAGATTGGCATGATCGCTCAGGTCCACCTTGAGCGGCGTGACCGACACATGACCCAATGCCGTGGCATGGAAGTCCGTGCCCTCGCCTTCGTCCTTGGCCGGGCCAGCGCCGCCGATCCAGTACATGGTCTCACCGCGCGGGCTGGTCTGGGTAATGACCTGCTCGGCCGCATGGCGGCGCCCCAGGCGGCACACTTTCATCGGCTTGAGACTCTCCAGCGGCAGACAGGGAATGTTGACATTGAGCAGCCAGGGCTGGGCAGCCACCAGCTGGTGCTGCGCCATCTGCAGCACCAGTTCGCGCGCCCTGGCCGCCGCCGCATCGAGGTGGCGCCAACCTTTCTCGGTCTGCGAGAAGGCAATGGCCGGAATGCCGAACAGATAGCCTTCCATGGCCGCACCCACGGTGCCGGAATAGATGGTGTCGTCGCCCATGTTGGCGCCGTTGTTGATGCCGGAGACCACCAGATCAGGGCGGTAGCCCAACAGACCGGTGAGTGCGATGTGCACGCAGTCAGCCGGCGTACCGTTGACATAGCGAAAGCCGTTGGCCGCGCGCTGCACGTACAGCGGCGAGTGCAGCGTCAGTGCATTGGACTTGGCGCTGTTGTTGTGTTCAGGAGCGACCACCTCGACCTCGGCCACGTCATTGAGCGCCTCGTACAGGGCGACAATGCCGGGGGCCTGGTAGCCATCGTCGTTGGAAATCAGGATCTTCATGTTTACAGCGTAGTGCTGCCGATTGTAGGTGGCTGGCACAGCCGGCGTGCGCGGCGTCACACGAGAGACATTGCCCGTCCGAAAGCGCGCCTTATCATGCGCGACCGACCCGACAACAACACTGCAGGAGACGATCAATGCACGCATGGCTTTGCGAGGACCCCACCGGGGTGGACGCGCTGAACTGGAAGGAACTGCCGACACCGCAACCCGAGGCCGGGCAGGTGCTGGTGGAGATCAAGGCCGCAAGCCTGAACTTCCCCGACCTGCTGATCGTGCAGAACAAGTACCAGATCAAGCCGCCCCTGCCCTTTGTACCAGGCTCCGAATACGCCGGCATTGTCCAGGCGGTCGGCTCCGGCGTCACGCATCTGCAGGTGGGCCAGCCCGTGGCCTGCCTGTCCGGCACCGGCGGCTTCGGCACGCACACCCTGGCGCCGGCCGCGCTGTGCCTGCCGCTGCCCGCAGGCTTTCCGTTTGTCGATGCGGCGGCCTTCATCATGACCTACGCCACGTCCTACCATGCGCTGCTCGATCGCGGCCAGCTCAAGGCCGATGAGACGGTGCTGGTGCTGGGCGCTGCCGGCGGCGTGGGCACCGCCGCCATCCAGATCGCCAAGGCGGCCGGTGCGCGCGTGATTGCTGCCGCATCGACCGATGACAAATGCGCGCTGTGCCAGTCGATCGGTGCCGATGCCACCATCAACTACACCAAGGAAAATTTGCGCGAATCAGTCAAGGTGCTTACCGACAGCAAAGGGCCGGACGTCATCTATGACCCGGTGGGCGGCGACCTGGCCGAGCCAGCCTTCCGCTCGATCGCCTGGCGCGGCCGCTACCTGGTGGTCGGGTTTGCCGCCGGACCCATTCCTTCTTTGCCGTTGAATCTGCCGCTGCTCAAGGGGGCCTCGCTGGTCGGCGTTTTCTGGGGTGATTTCGCCAAGCGCGAACCCAAAGGGAATGGCGCGATGATGATGACGCTGGCCCAGTGGTATGCGCAAGGCAAGATCAAGCCGGTGATCGACCGTACCCTGCCCATGGCCGAGCTCAAGGCTGCCTATGCCCACATGGGCTCGCGTGGCGTGAAGGGCAAGCTGGTGCTGGTGAACTAGGCTGCACCGCGCGTGCAAAACAAAAATGCCCGCAGATGCGGGCATTTTTTTATCTGGGGTGGCTGATGGGACTCGAACCCACGACGACAGGAATCACAATCCATTGCG
>JASJPI010000020.1:0-103629 GCA_031426755.1 Curvibacter sp. | reverse complement strand
TTTCTTTGGCGAAGCAAAGAAAGGTGACTCGCCCGCCGGGGCGAGACCCGGCTCGGCTGCCCAGTCAGGCAAATCAAACAGCAGGGAACGCTATAAATTCAATAGCTACCCGCCCAGAAATTAAAAGGGCTACACCCCAATTTCATTCATAAACAATCAAAGCCTTGCCCTGGTCAGCCTGCGCCATCCACCCCGCCAGCGCCGCATCCGTGGGAAAGAACTTCGCATCCTCCCCCAGCTGCAACTCGGCCGCAGCAGCAACACCCGGCCCTTCACGCCGCAGTGACAGCCGCACACCGAGACCACGCAACAGTTCGCCCTGCTCCGTCATCTCGCGCTGCGGCGGGAAGTCGGCCACCAGGCGCTGGATGTCGGGCGCACGGCCGTTCACCGCCACGCGCAGGTACTTGCCGAAACGGCAACGCGCCGCCGCCAGGTCCCACACCTGGTTGACGGTAAGCTGCAGACCGCCGGAGAAGCGATCCGGCTGCACCTTGCCCATGACGATGACGAGTTCGTCTTCCTTGAACAGGTGCTTGTTGGCGTTCATCAGCGCCTCGTCAACGCGGGCGTCGATCACGGCGCTCTTGTCGTCGAGCTTGAACAGGCCGAGCTTGCCGCGCTGGCCGTTGATGACGCGGAAGTCGCTGATGATGCCGGCCAGCAGTTGCGGCTCGCGCGTGTCGATCAGGTCGTCGAGCGAGCGCTTGACGAAGCGGCGCACTTCCAGCGTCACCTCGTCGAACAGATGGCCCGAGAGGTAGAAGCCGACCGCCGTCTTCTCGTTGGTCAGGCGCTCCTTCACGCCCCAGGGCATGGCCTCCACCAGTTCGGGCTCCTGCGTGCTGGAGCCGTGGCTGTCGTCGCCCATCATGTCGAACAGGCCGCCCTGGTTGGCATTGGCGGCGGTGGCGTTGGCAAAGTCGAAGGCGCGGTCGATCGAGGCGATGAGCGAGGCGCGGTTGAGCTGCAGCGCGTCGAAGGCGCCGGCCTTGATGAGGGCCTCGATGGTGCGCTTGTTCAGGCGCGAGCGGTCGACCCGCACGCAGAAGTCGTACAGGCTGGTGAACGGGCCGCCCTCTTCGCGGGCCTTCACGATGGCCTCGATGGCCTGCTGGCCGGTGCCCTTGATGGCGCCCAGGCCGTAGCGGATGACCTTGTCGGAGATCGGCTCGAAACGGTAGTTGCCGCGGTTCACGTCCGGCGCCTCGAAGGTCATGCCCATCTTGAGCGCGTCCTCGAACAGCACCTTCAGCTTGTCGGTGTCGTCCATTTCCACCGTCATGTTGGCGCAGAAGAACTCGGCGGTGTAGTGCACCTTGAGCCAGCCGGTGTGATAGGCCAGCAGCGAGTAGGCGGCAGCGTGCGACTTGTTGAAGCCGTAGCCGGCGAACTTCTCCATCAAGTCGAAGATCTCGTCCGCCTTCTCCTCGCTGATGCTGTTCTTGGCCGCACCGTCGCGGAAGATCTGGCGATGCCGGGCCATCTCGTCCGCATCCTTCTTGCCCATGGCACGGCGCAGCATGTCGGCGCCGCCGAGCGTGTAGCCGCCCAGGATCTGCGCGGTCTGCATCACCTGCTCCTGGTAGACCATGATGCCGTAGGTCTCGGAGAGCATCTCGGCCACCATCGGGTGCGGGTACTCGACTTCCTCCCGCCCGTGTTTACGTGCCACGAAACTCGGGATCAGGTCCATCGGGCCCGGACGGTAGAGGGCGTTCAGGGCAATCAGGTCTTCCAAGCGCGTGGGCTTGGCGTCGCGCAGCATGCCCTGCATGCCGCGGCTTTCAAACTGGAACACGGCCTCGGTCTTGCCTTCCTGGAACAGCCGGTAGGTCGGCTTGTCGTCCAGCGGGATGTTCTCGAAAGCGAAGTTCTCCTGGCCCTTGTGGCGCGCCATGATGAACTCGCGCGCGATCTCCAGGATGGTCAGCGTGGCCAGGCCCAGGAAGTCGAACTTCACCAGGCCCACGGCCTCCACGTCGTTCTTGTCGTACTGGCTCACGGCCGAGTCGCTGCCGGGCTGCTGGTAGAGCGGGCAGAAGTCGGTCAGCTTGCCCGGCGCGATCAGCACGCCGCCGGCGTGCATGCCGACGTTGCGCGTCAGCCCTTCGAGCTTTTGCGCCAGCGCGATCAGGGTCTTGACCTCGTCTTCCTTCTCCAGCCGCTCGGCCAGGACCGGCTCGGCCTCGATGGCACCGGCGATGGTGATCTGCTGGCCCGGCTTGTTCGGAATGAGCTTGCTGATGCCGTCGCAGAAGGTGTAGCTCATGTCGAGCACGCGGCCGACGTCGCGGATGGCGGCGCGCGCGGCCATGGTGCCGTAGGTGGCAATCTGGCTCACCGCGTCCTTGCCGTACTTGTCCTTCACGTAGTCGATCACGCGGTCGCGGTTGGCCTGGCAGAAGTCGATATCGAAGTCAGGCATCGAGACGCGTTCCGGGTTCAGGAAACGCTCGAACAGCAGGTTGTACTGCAGCGGGTCGAGGTCGGTGATCTTCAGCGCATAGGCCACCAGCGAGCCGGCACCGGAGCCGCGGCCCGGCCCGACCGGGCAGCCGTTGGCCTTGGCCCACTGGATGAAGTCACCCACGATCAGGAAGTAACCGGGGAAACCCATCTTCAGAATGGTGCCGATCTCGAACTCCAGCCGCTCCAGGTAACGCGGCCGCTGGGCGTCACGCACGGCGGCATCGGGATAGAGGTGCGCCAGCCGCTCCTCCAGCCCTTCGAGCGAGACCTTGCGGAAATACTCCTCGATGCTCAGGCCGCCGGGGATGGGGAAGTTGGGCAACTGCGGCTTGCCCAGCACCAGCGTCAGGTTGCAGCGCTTGGCGATTTCCAGCGTGTTGGCCACGGCGCTGGGCAGGTCGGCGAACAGCGCCTCCATCTGCGCCGCGTTCTTGAAATACTGCTCGCGCGAGAACTTGCGCACGCGGCGCGGGTTGCCAAGGATCTCGCCCTCGGAAATGCAGACACGCGCCTCGTGCGCCTCGTAATCGTCAACGGTGGCGAACTGCACCGGGTGGGTGGCCACCACCGGCAGTTTCATGCGCGCGGCCAGCTGCACGGCCCCGGCCACATGGGGCTCGTCGTCGGGGCGGCCGGCACGCTGCAGCTCCAGGTAGAAGCGGTGCGGGAAGATGGAGCCCAGCTGCAGCGCCAGCTCGTGCGCGCGCGCCGTGTCGCCCTGCACCAGTGCCTGCCCGACCGCGCCCGCCTGCGCACCCGACAGGGCGATCAGGCCCTCGTTCAATTCCTTCAGCCAGTCCAGCTTGACCACCGCCTGCGCCTTGACCACGTTCTGCGTCCAGGCGCGCGCCAGGATTTCGGACAGGTTCAGGTAACCCTGCTTGTTCTGCACCAGCAGCAGCATGCGGGAGGTCGCCGTCGGGTCCAGCCCCAGCCCTTCGAGCAGGATCTCCACGCCGATGATCGGCTTGAGCCCCTTGCTCCGCCCGCCCTTGTAGAACTTGATGGCGCCGAACAGGTTGTTCAGGTCGGTGATCGCCAGCGCCGGCTGGCCATCGGCCACCGCGGCCTTGACGATGTCGTCGATGCGGTTGGTGCCATCGACGACGGAAAACTCGGTGTGGAGACGCAGGTGGGCAAACATGGTGCCATTGTAGAAAACTGGCTCTGCCCCACTGCCTGATATTTGGGCAAGCCAGGGTTATTTTTTCGCGCCCGGCCCTGGTTTGCCCCAATTCCCCTGCCCGGCACAGAGATGGCTGTACTTTTAAAATCGCCGGGTGAACGCCATCCTCAACATCTCCGCCTACAAATTCGTCCCCCTGCCCGATGCCGAAGCGCTACGCGCGCTGCTGCTGGAACGCGCGCAGACCCTGGGCCTCAAGGGCACGATCCTGCTGGCCGAGGAAGGCATCAACCTGTTTCTGGCCGGCCCGGGCGATGCGGTGCGCAGCTTCGTGGCGCAACTGCACGCCGACCCTCGTTTCGCCGACATCGTGCCGAAGGAAAGCTGGTCGGCCCACCAGCCGTTCAAGAAGATGCTGGTCAAGGTCAAGCCCGAGATCATCCGCATGAACCACCCCACCATCCGCCCGGCCGAGGGTCGCGCCCCGGCGGTGCCGGCGACCACCGTGCGCCGCTGGCTGGACCAGGGCCATGACGACGAAGGCCGCCCGGTGGTGACGCTGGACACGCGCAACGACTTCGAAGTCGACCAGGGCACGTTCGACAACGCGATCGACTGGCGCATCACCAAGTTCTCCGAGTTCCCGCAGGCGATGCTGGAGCACCAGGCCGAACTGCAGGGCAAGACGGTGGTGAGCTTTTGCACCGGCGGCATCCGCTGCGAGAAAGCCGCCATCTTCATGCGCGAAGCCGGGCTGGACCACGTCTACCAGCTCGAAGGCGGCATCCTCAAGTACTTCGAGGAAACCGGCGGCGCCCATTACCACGGCAACTGCTTCGTGTTCGACGAACGCCGGGGCGTGGACGCCGATCTGGCGGCACTGCAACGCTGATACACCGGCGGCTCCCTACCCCCTGCCAGTGGGTGGCACCCGACTGGTTCACGCGCAAGAGAAGGCCAGGCAGCCGTGCCCAAGCCGCTAAATTTTCTTGACGACCCTCAAGCTGCAGCCAAATTGGCCGAATTGGTAAAGATAAGCATAAATATCAATCACCTGACCCCGGAGATCTCCAGCATGACCCGTTTTTTCGGCCCTGCAACGGCCCTGATGGCCAAGTTGCGTTTCAGCCTCAAGTTCGCCCTGTCCGGCCTGGTGGCCTTGTCCCTGCTGCTCTACATGGGCGTGTCTGAACTGGCCTCGCAGCAAAAGCGGGTCAGCATGATCGCCTCCGAGCGCGCTGCCGTTGACCTGATGTCTCACCTGGTGGAGTGGAACAAGGTGCTGATCGAAAGCCGCCGCATCACCATCACGACCGCTGCCGGCGACGAAACCGTGCGCCAGCGCTTCAAGCAGAATGCCACGGCCGTGGAAGCGGTGCTCAAGCGCATCGAGGACGGCGTCAAAACCGCAGCCCCCTGGTTCGACATGGAGAAGGAAACCAAGGGCCTGCGCGATGGCTGGGAGGAACTGCAGAAGAAGGTGGAAGCCCTGCCGGTGGATGCCGACTTCCCGCAGAAAGCCTTCGCGGCGCACGCACCGGAATACGGCCGCCTGTATGCCTTCATGCGCGACATGGGCAACAAGTCGCGCATGGCGCTCGACCCGGATCTGGATCTGTTCTACCTGGGCTACCCGCTGGCCAACAACACGCCCAGCACCGCCGGCATCGCCGTGCGCATGGCCGCCTACGCCACGCTCAACGTCTCGCGCAGCGAGATCAAGCCCAGCGACAAGGTGTTCTATGAAGTGACCGAGGCGCGCCTGAGCGACACCTTCGGTACGGTGGAGAACATGCTGTCGCAGGCCATGAAGGCCAACCCGGAAGTCGAGAAGAAACTCAGCAAGAACTTCACCGACCTGAAGACCAGCTCCAAGGAATTCACCACCTTCACCCGCAAGAACTTCACCACGCAAGACACGGTGACCGTGACGCAGCAGCAGGTCGGCCAGGCCGCCCAGCCCACCATTGATGCCGCCTGGGCTCTGGTGGAGCAGAACCGCAAGGTGATGGACGAGTTGCTGGTCGAGCGCGCCAGTGCCGCGGCCACCCGGCGCAATGTGCTGGGCATCGTGCTGGGGGTTGGCGTGCTGCTCTCCATCTACCTCTACATGGGCATGTACCTCGGCATCTCGGGTGCCATGCAGGTGGCCAAGCAGGCCGGCCGCGCCATTGCCGCCGGCGAGCTCGGCACCGTGCCGGAGCCGACCACGCGCGATGAATTCGCCGACCTGATGCAGGACCTGCGCCAGGCCGACCGCTCGCTCATGGGCATCATCGGCAACGTCAAGCATGCGGCCGAGTCGATCGCCACCGCCTCGACCGAGATCGCCCAGGGCAATGCCGACCTGAGTGCCCGCACCGAGACCCAGGCCGGCTCGCTGGAGCAGACCGCCTCCGCCATGGCCAGCCTGACCCACACCGTGCAGCACAGTGCCGACAACGCACGACAGGCATCGCAACTGGCGGCCACCGCCTCCGACGTGGCCGCACGCGGCGGCCATGCCGTGGGCGAAGTGGTCAACACCATGGCCGGCATCCAGCAGGCCTCGCAGAAGATCAACGACATCATCAGCGTGATCGACGGCATCGCCTTCCAGACCAACATCCTGGCGCTGAACGCCGCCGTGGAAGCGGCCCGTGCCGGCGAGCAGGGCCGCGGCTTTGCCGTGGTGGCTGGCGAGGTGCGCAGCTTGGCCGGCCGCAGTGCCGAAGCGGCCAAGGAAATCAAGGCCCTGATCTCCGACAGCGTGGCCCAGGTCGACAACGGCTCGCGCCTGGTGGGCGGCGCCGGCAGCACGATGGACGAGATCGTGGCCCAGGTCAAGCGCGTGACCGACCTGATCGGCGAGATCAGTGCCGCCACCGTGGAACAGGCCTCGGGCATTGCCAAGGTGAACGACTCCATCACGGGACTGGACCAGATGACGCAACAGAACTCGGCATTGGTGGAAGAATCCGCCGCCGCCGCTTCCAGCATGCGCGATCAGGCCGGCCGTCTCAACGAGATGGTCAGCGTCTTCCATCTGAAATCCTGAGCATCGGTCCGGGGCATGTCATGTGCCCCGGCGCTCAGCGCGGAATTCAGGCCAGAAACCGCGTCTCGGGCAGTGGAATGAACTCGGTTTCGCCCGGCACCTGTCCGATGCGCTGGGCCTGCCAGTCGTCGGCTGCCTGGGCGATGCGATCCTTGCGGCTGGAGACGAAGTTCCACCACATGTGGCGCGGCCCATCGAGCGGGGCACCGCCGATCACCACCAGCCGCGTGACGGCACTGGCCGACAGAGACACCGACTCGGAGCCCAACACCGCCATCTGCTGCGTCAGTACAGCGTGCCCATCGACCCGCAACGCACCCTGCACGGCATAAACCGCCATCTCGGCGACCAACGGCGGCAGTTCGAGCCGGCCACCGGCCGGCAGCTGGATGTCGAGGTAGAGCGTGGGCGCCAAGGTGTGCACCGGCGAGCGCTGACCGAAAGCCGCGCCCACCAGCACGCGCACCGTGGTCTCGCCCAGCTGCAGTTCGGGGATGGCGGCGGCCGGCGTGTGTTCGAAGGACGGCTCGGCCTCCTCGAACTCGCGCGGCAGGGCCACCCACAGCTGCAAGCCGTGGTTGACATAGGACGTGTCGCGCAGCGACTCGGGGCGCCTTTCGGAATGCACGATGCCGCGCCCGGCCGTCATCCAGTTGATGGCGCCGGGTTCGATCAATTGGTGTGAACCGAGGCTGTCACGGTGCAGCATGGCGCCTTCGAACAGGTAGGTGACGGTGGCCAGGCCGATGTGCGGATGCGGCCGCACGTCGTGGTTGACGCCGGGCGCTTCGCGCGCCGGACCGAAGTGGTCGAAGAAGATGAAGGGCCCGACCGAGCGGCAGGCCGCTGCCGGCAGCAGGCGCCGCACCAGGAAACCGCCACCCAGGTCCTTCTGGTGGCCCGCAAGCATATGGAGCGACGGATTCATGGCAACGGCCCTCCTGTGGCCACTGTATCAGCCGCGCAGCTTGGCAGCCACCTCGGCCACGCGCTTGCCGTAGCGGCGCGCGGTTTCGAAGTCGCCGTCAATCATCTCGGCCGGTGCGGCATCCGACGGGGTGTGGCCCAGCAGGCCGACCGAGCCACCCAGGTTGTTGACGTCGTTGCGGCCAGAGGCCTTGGCATTGGACGGCAGCAACCCTAAGCTGACCCACAGGCCGCCGTGCTGCGCTGCCAGGGTGGCGAGGTACAGCAGGGTCGTGCCCTTGTCGCCGTTCAGGCTGGCGCTGTTGGTGAAGCCACCGAACACCTTGTCCTGCCAGGCGCGGGTGAACCAGGCCTTGCTGGAGGCATCGGCGAATTTCTTGAACTGCCAGCTCACGTTGCCCATGTAGGTCGGGCTGCCCATGATGATGGCGTCGGCGGCATTCAAGGTCTCCCAGCCGCCCTCAGGCAGGTTGCCTTCGGCATCGATCGCCACCAGTTCGGCGCCAGCGCCTTCGGCCACGGCTTGCGCCAGGCGTTGGGTGTGGCCATAACCCGAATGAAAAACAACAGCAACTTTGGTCATGACATAACTCCAGTTAAAAAATAGTGAATGAAAAACTCAGGAAAAACCAGCCCCACCCCGGCCCAGGCCAGGGTTTCTTGAATTTCAGAAAAGGGGCGAAGGAACTGCTAGCTCAGGCCGAGCGCTTGGCGTCCAGGCTCCAGGCACCGGCGCCATGGGCCACCAGCACGAACAGACCGCCGACCACACCGATGTTCTTGAAGAACAGCAGTTGCTGCACAAAGGCCTGGTCAGCCGGTACGCCCCAGTAGGCGTGGAAGAAGAAGCTGGCCACCAGGGTGAACAGGGCCAGGACCAGCGCTGCCAGACGTGTGCCGAAACCGGCAATCAGCGCCAGGCCACCGCCAACTTCCACCAGGATGGCGACCGCGGCCGCCACCGTGGGCAGCGGCAAGCCGACCGACGAGATATAGCCGACGGTGCCGGCAAAGCCGGTGATCTTGCCGATGCCGGCAGGCAGGAACAGGGCGGCCAGCAGCAGGCGGCCCGCGAGGGACAGGGGGTTTTTCAGCGATGCCAACATGATGAACTCCTTGGGGTGAATGGAACAAAAAAACTCAGGCGGACAGGTCAAACACCAGTACCTCGGCGTCCTTGCCGGCCTTCAGTTCGAGTTGGCTCTCGTCGACCAGCATGGCGGCGTCACCTCCGCTCAGCCGCCGGCCGTTGACGTCCAGTTCACCGCGCACCAGGTGCACATAGCTCTTGCGCAAGGGGACCAATGGCAGCACCGCCGTCTCCTGGCCGTCGAACAGACCCGCATACAACTTGGCATCGGCGTGGATGGTCACCGAACCTTGCGCACCGTCCGGCGAGGCCACCAGGCGCAGCGCGCCGCGCTTCTCCGGCGTGGCAAAGGTCTTCTGCTCGTAGCTGGCCGGGATGCCGGTCACGTTCGGCTCGATCCAGATCTGGAAGAAATGGGTCGTGTCCTTCGGGGCATGGTTGAACTCGCTGTGCAGCACGCCATTGCCGGCGCTCATGCGCTGCACGTCGCCGGGCGGAATGGCACGGCCGTTGCCCATGTTGTCCTTGTGCGCCAGCTCACCCGACAGCACGTAGCTGATGATCTCCATGTCGCGGTGGCCGTGGGTGCCGAAGCCGGTGCCGGGAGCGATGCGGTCTTCGTTGATGACGCGCAGATTGCCCCAGCCCATGAATTGCGGGTCGTAGTAACCGGCAAAGGAGAAACTGTGGAAGGACTTGAGCCAGCCGTGGTCGGCGTAGCCGCGGTCCTGCGATTTGCGAAGGGTCAGCATGATGTGCTCCTGGTGGGTGCTTGAATGCGATGAGATGAACTTTAGGCTGCCATGACGCTTTTGCGATCCATCTCGTTTGATGGCATGATTCAAAATATTTGAAGCCAAATATCCCCACCATGCAAACTGCCCGCGATGTCCTGACCCCCGACGCGCTCGCCATGCTGCAGGCCATCGACAGCGCCGGCAGCTTTGCCGCCGCCGCACGTGAACTCGGCGTGGTGCCCAGCGCCCTGACCTACCGGGTGCGCCAGATCGAGGACGCACTCGACGTGCTGCTGTACGACCGCAGCTCGCGCCAGGCACGCCTGACCGCCGCCGGCACCGAGCTGCTGCATGAGGGCGGCCGCCTGCTGAGCGAAATCGACGCCGTGGCCAACCGCGTCAAGCGTGTGGCCACCGGTTGGGAGTCGCAACTCACACTGGCCCTCGACGGCATCATTGCCCGCTCCACCGTGATGGAGTTGTGCGAGAGCTTCTTCACCCTGGGCGCGCCAACCCGGATCAAACTGCGCGATGAAACACTCTCCGGCACGCTGGAGGCCCTGACCAGCGGCCAGGCCGACCTGGCGCTCGGTGTGGTGCTGGAGCCCACCACCAGCGCCGGCATCCAGGGCAAGCCCCTCGGCTCGGTCAGCTTTGTTTATGCCGTGGCACCGCATCATCCGCTGGCGGCCGCCCCGGAGCCGTTGACCGACGAACTGCTCCTGCACCACCGCGCCGTGGCGGTGGCCGACTCGTCACAGCGCGGCAACGGCCTCACGTTCGGCCTGCTGGGTGGTCAGGATGTCTTCACCGTGGCCAGCATGGCCGCCAAGCTCGATGCCCAGTTGCGTGGCCTGGGCGGCGGCTTCCTGCCCGAATGCATGGTGCACGGCTACGTGGAGGCCGGCCACCTGGTGGTGAAAAAAACCGAACGGCCGCAGCGCGTGATCCGCGTCAGTTACGCCTGGCGCGGCGGTGCGCCAAGAAGCCAGGGCCGCGCCCTGCAATGGTGGCTCAAGCAGCTGGAAAGCCAGACCACGCGGGCTGCGCTGCTGGACCAGCGGCACAACATGTAAAGTGTCAGATATCACTCCAAGGAGACCGAGCTCATGAGCGCATCGCAACACTTCGCCGTCATCGGCGCCGGCATGGCCGGCGTGGCCTGTGCCCGTACCCTGGTGCAAGCCGGCCACCGTGTGACGCTGTTCGAGAAAAGCCGCAGCCCCGGCGGCCGCATGGCCACGCGCAGCACCGAGTTCGGCAGCTTCGACCACGGCACGCAGTACTTCACGGTGCGCGACGCGCGCTTTGCCAAGGCGCTGGAAACCGTGCCCGGCCTGTGCCGGCCCTGGAGCGCCAACGCCGTGCGCGTGCTCGACCCCTTCGGCCGCGTGGTCGCCGCTGCCCTGCCCACACGCGAGCCGCACTGGGTGCCGGCACCGGGCATGAACGCCCTGGTGGAGCGCTGGGCGCAGCCGCTGCGCGACGCCGGGCAGGTGGAACTGGAAACCCGTGTCATGCGCATCGAGCGCGACGCACTCGATGCCAGGCGCTGGCAGCTGCAGACTGAAGGCGCCGGCGACGCCCGCCATGTCTATTCCGGCTTCGACGCCGTGCTGCTGGCCATCCCCGCAGCCCAGGCGCATGAATTGCTGAAGAACTCGAGGCAGGCCAACGAGCTGGTGCAACGCATCGGCAAGGTCGAGGTGGCGCCGTGCTGGACGCTGCTGGCCGCCTTCCCGCAGGCCATGCAGCCGGGCATGTCATCGCTGGGGCCGCAATGGAATGCAGCGCGCAGCACGCACCACCGCATCGCCTGGGTGGCGCGCGAGTCGAGCAAGCCCAAGCGCGAAGCGCTGGAGCGCTGGACGGTGCAGGCCAGCCCGGCCTGGTCGCAGGAGCATCTGGAAGACAACCCGCTGCGCGTGCAGGCCAAACTGCTCAAAGCCTTTTCCGAAGTCACCGGCATCCGCGTCGCGCCCACCTTTGCCACGGTGCACCGCTGGCATTACGCCAAGACCACCAGGCCGCTGGGCACCAGCCACCTGTGGGATGACAAAGCCCATATCGGTGTCTGCGGCGACTGGTGCCTGGGCCACCGCGTCGAGGACGCCTTTCTCTCCGGCCTGGAGTTGGCACTGAATATCTGCTGAGTCCGTTCGGACTGAGCCGGTCGAAGCCCCGGCGCTCGCCGGCAGCGCGTTTCGACAAGCTCAACGCGAACGGATGCATGCAGTCCGCCTCTTTTGCACACTGTGACCGAGTACATCGGCAGATTCGCCCCCTCGCCCACCGGCCCGCTGCACGCCGGCTCGCTGGTGGCCGCGCTGGCCAGCTGGCTCGACGCCCGCGCGCATGACGGGCGCTGGCTGGTGCGCATCGAAGACGTGGACGGGCCGCGCTGCGTGCCGGGCACCGATCGCCTGATCCTGCAACAGTTGGCCGACTGCGGCCTGCGCCCGGACAAACCGCCGCTGTACCAGTCGCAGCGCGGCGCGCTGTACCAGCAGGCGCTCGACCATCTGGTGGCGCGCGGTCTGGCCTACCCCTGTGCCTGTACCCGGCGCGACATCGAACTCGCACTGGAGCGCCTCGGCCGACCGAAGACCCGCCACGGCGAACTGGTCTACCCCGGCACCTGCCGCCCCGGGCATGGCGGCCTGCAGGGCAAGGCGGCGCGGGCCTGGCGCCTGCGCACCGACATCGCCGCCGACTCAGAGCCAAATCAAGCCTCGTCCCTTGAAAAACAAGAGGCCGATGCTATTAATTCAATAGCAACTCAGAACCGGCTGCAGCGCATCGACTGGTGCGACCGTCGCCTGGGAAAGCAGACACAGGACGTGGCCACCGAGGTTGGCGACTTCGTGCTCAAGCGCGCCGATGGCCTCTTTGCCTACCAGCTGGCGGTGGTGGTGGACGATGGCGCGCAGGGTATCACCCACATCGTGCGTGGCGAAGACCTGGCCGACAACACGGCGCGCCAGATCCTGCTGCAGCGTTGCCTGAACCTGCCCACACCGGCCTACCTGCACACGCCGCTGGTGCTGGGCCCCAACGGCGAGAAGCTGAGCAAGCAAAACGGCGCCCAGGCGCTGGACACACGCGAGCCGCTGGCCGCACTCAACGCCGCCGCCACGGTGCTCGGCCTGCAGGTGCAGGGCACGACAGTGAGCGATTGGCTGGCGGCTGCCACGACACTGTGGGCGAGCGCCTGGGGCCGCTGAGGCGCCCGCACGGCGCCCTCAAGGGTCGCCCGGTAAAATCGGGGCGTGACTGACACGACCCCCACTCCCCTTCACCAAGATTCAGCAGCCCCTGCTGAGGCCACGCCCAAAGACCGGCGCCGCCTGCCGCCGCCCGGCGTGGAATTCCCCAAAACCATCAAGAGCTTTGTGAAGCGTGCCGGCCGCACCACCACCGGCCAGGCCAAGGCCTTCGAGGAATTCGGCCCGCGCTTCGTGCTGCCCTACACGCCGGCGCCGCTCGATGCGGCCGCCGCCTTCGGCACGCAAGCCGCCAGCCAGCCGCTGATCCTGGAGATCGGCTTCGGCATGGGCGACGCCACGGCGCACATCGCGGCGCTGATGTCCGAAAAGAACTTCCTCTGCTGCGAAGTGCACGAGCCCGGCGTGGGTGCGCTGCTCAAGCGCATCGGCGAACAGAATCTCAGCAATATCCGCATCCTGCAGCACGATGCGGTGGAAGTCATCGACCACATGCTGCCGCTGCAAAGCCTGGACGGCATCCACATCTTCTTTCCCGACCCCTGGCACAAGACCAAGCACCACAAGCGCCGCCTGATCCAGCCGCTGCTGGTGGCCAAGCTGGCCGCCCGCCTGAAGCCCGGCGGCTACCTGCACTGCGCCACCGACTGGGAACCCTACGCCCAGCAGATGCTGGAGGTGCTGCAGGCCGAGCCGCTGCTGAAGAACAGCGCCGACGGCTACGCCCCCAAGCCCGACTACCGGCCGCTGACCAAGTTCGAGAAGCGCGGCCTGCGCCTGGGCCACGGCGTGTGGGACTTGGTCTTCCGGCACGTCTGATACCCGCCTGAGACGTGGGACCGCTCACACCAGCGCAGCACTTGCACCATGAGCCGCCCGCCACACCTGCACAAGCCCCCCATGCTGGAGGGCGTGAGCGCCAGTTGCGTTGCGCTGCCGGCCGGGCCCTGGTCGCTCTTGGTGAACTTTCTGGCGCAGCGCCTGCCCGCCGTGTCGCAGGCTCAGTGGCTGCAGCGCATGGCCCAGGGCCGCGTGCTCGATGAGAACGGCCGGCCGCTGCCACCCGATGCCCCCTTCCAGCCGCAAACGCGCGTCTACTACTACCGCGAACTGAGCGCCGAACCGGTGATCCCGTTCGAAGCATCCGTGCTCTACCAGGACGAACACCTGCTGGTGGCCGACAAGCCGCACTTCCTGCCGGTCACGCCGACCGGCCGCTTCGTGCAGCAGACGCTGCTGGTGCGCCTCAAGCGCCAGTTGGGCATCGAAACCTTGAGCCCGATCCACCGCATCGACCGCGAGACCGCCGGCCTGGTGCTGTTCAGCGTGCGCCCGCAAGACCGCGGCGCCTACCAGGCACTGTTTCGCGACAAGGTGGTGGAGAAGACCTACGAAGCGCTTGCACCGCTGCGCCCGGACCTGCCCTTGCCCCAGGTGCACGTCAGCCGCATCGCGCCCGACGAACAGTTCTTCCGCCAGCGCGAAGTACCGGGCGAACCCAACAGCGAGACCCACATCGCGCTGCTGCGCGCGCAGGGCACGCTGGGCCTGTACCACCTGTCGCCCGTGACCGGCCGCACCCACCAGCTGCGCGTGCACATGCATGCGCTGGGCCGCCCCATCGTCGGCGACCTGTTCTACCCCGAGGTGGTGCACGGCCCCGGCCACAGCGACGAAGACTACAGCCGCCCGCTGCAGCTGCTGGCGCGCAGCATCGCCTTTACCGACCCGGTGACCGGCGCGGCGCGCCACTTCGAGAGCCGGCGCCGCCTCGACTGGCCCTGAGCCGCGGCCTATACTGCGCACACCCGCCCCGCCGCCGTGCGGGGCCCGACGCATCAGAAAGGTCCCGATGCACCAACCCGGTCTTTTCCCCTGGTGGGCCGCCCTGCTGGCCAGCGCCCTGGTGGCCGGCTGCTGCACGCGGCCCGTGCCGCCGTCCCCCGAGGCCGCGGTGGTGTCCTCAGTACCCCCGGCAGACACGGCACCGCCCGCCAACCCCGTGGTGCGGGCCCCGCCACCGGCACCGCCGGCCGTGCCCCTGCCGCGCAAGGTGGTGCTCACCACCGACACCCACTTTGCCGCCGCCAACGCCACGCTGGACAGCCCCGGTCGCGCCCACCTGGCCGGCTTCGTGGCCGGGGCGCGCCATCTGGCCGCGGACGTGGTCCTCGTCATCGGCCATGCAGATGGCACCGAGCGTCCCACCGAGGCCGCCGCACGTGCGCTCTCGCAGGCGCGCGCCGAGGCCGTGAAGGCCCAACTCGTGGCCCTCGGGCTGGATGCCAGCCGCATCTACGCCGAAGGCGTGGGCCACGCACAGCCCCGAGCCAACCAGGCCAGCCCCGAGCGCCGCAGCCGCAACCGGCGGGTCGAGATCGAATACACCGGCACGCAGGCCGGCACCGCACCGGCCGACTGAGCCGGCCCACGCCCGCTGCCCACTGCGCGACAGGGCACCCCCGTCCGACGGGGAATAATGGCGGGTCCCCTCTGAATTCCAGGAGCCTCCATGAGCCGAGATGTCTTCGTTGCCGGTGTCGGCATGATCCCCTTCACCAAGCCGGGCGCCAACCTGCCCTACCCGCAAATGGCCGCGCAGGCCACGCAGGCGGCGCTCGCCGATGCCGGCATCGGCTACGAGCACATGCAGCAGGCCTACGTCGGCTATGTCTATGGCGACTCCACCGCCGGCCAGCGCGCGCTGTACGAGGTCGGCATGACCGGCATCCCGGTGGTCAACGTCAACAACAACTGCTCCACCGGCTCCACCGCGCTGTTCCTGGCGCGCCAGGCGGTGGCCAGCGGCGCGGCCGACTGCGTGCTGGCACTGGGCTTCGAGCACATGAGCCCAGGTGCCCTGGGCGCCGTGTTCACCGACCGCCCCTCGCCTTTCGACCGTTTCGACGAAGCCACCGGTGCACTGGTCGGCCACAGCGAAATCCCGCTGGCGCTGCGCTACTTCGGTGGCGCCGGCCTGGCGCACATGCAGCAGTACGGCACCAAGCTGGAAACCTTTGCCGCCATCCGCGCCAAGGCCAGCCGCCATGCGGCCAACAACCCGCTGGCGCTGTTCCGCAAGGAAGTGACGACCGAGGAAGTGATGGCCTCGCCCATGCTGTGGGACGGCGTGCTGACGCGCCTGATGGCCTGCCCGCCCACCTGCGGTGCCGCAGCGGCGGTGATCTGCTCCGACGCCTTCGCGCAAAAGCATGGCCTGAACCGCGCGGTGCGCATCAAAGCGCAGGCCATGACCACCGACAAACCCGTCACCTTCGAGGCGCAGGACATGCGCGAGGTGGTGGGTTTCTCCATGGCGCGTGATGCCGCGCAGCAGGTCTATGCGCAAGCCGGCATCGGCCCGCAGGACGTGGACGTGGTGGAGCTGCACGACTGCTTTGCCCAGAACGAGCTCATCACCTACGAAGCCCTGGGCCTGTGCCCGCTGGGCGGCGCGGAGAAGTTCGTGCTCGATGGCGACAACACCTATGGCGGCCAGGTCGTCACCAACCCGTCCGGCGGCCTGCTGAGCAAGGGCCACCCGCTGGGCGCCACCGGGCTGGCGCAATGCACCGAGCTCGTGCAGCAGCTGCGCGGCCAGGCCGGCGCGCGCCAGGTGAGCGATGCGCGGCTGGCCCTGCAGCACAACCTGGGCCTGGGCGGCGCCTGCGTCGTCACCCTGTACGAACGCGTTTAAAAGAACCCCATGCTGCCCCAGCTTTACCGCCACCAGTGGATGGATGCCGACATCGAGGCTTTCCGCGACCAGCTGCGCCGCTACATCAATGCCGAACTGCTGCCGCACCTCGATGGCTGGCGCAAGCAAGGCTACATTCCGCGCGAGGTGTGGCGCCCGTTCGGCGAGATGGGCTTCCTGCTGCCCGAACTGCCCGAGGCCTATGGCGGCGCCGGTGCCAGCCTGGCCTACCAGCTGGTGGTGGCCGATGAACTGGCACGGGTGGAAATTCCCGGCACGGTGGCGGTGCACACCATTGCCGCGCACTACATCCTGGACTACGGCACTGAAGAACAGAAGCAGCGTTGGCTGCCGAAACTCGCCAGTGGCGAACTGATTGCCGGCATCGCCATGACCGAGCCCGGCGCCGGCTCCGACCTCAAGGCGGTGCGCACGCGCGCACGCCGCGAGGGCGACGACTACGTGATCGACGGCAGCAAGGTCTTCATCACCAACGGTTTCACCGCCAACCTGCTGGTGGTGGTGGTGCGCACCGGCGAGGCCGGCGCCAAGGGCGTGTCGCTCGTCGTGCTGGAGACCGAAAACCTGCCGGGCTTTCGCGTCAACATCCTGGAGAAGATCGGCCTGCATGCCTCCGACACCTGTGAGCTGTTCTTCGACGGCGTGCGCGCCCCGGTGGCCAACCTGCTGGGCGGCGTCGAAGGCCAGGGCTTTGCCCACCTGATGAGCCAGCTGCCCTTCGAGCGCATGCTGCTGGCCGTGGCGGCGGCGGCGGTGATCGAACGCGCAGTGGAACTGACGGTGGACTACACCCAGCAGCGCAAGGCCTTCGGCCAGCGCGTGGCGGATTTCCAGAACACCCGCTTCAAGCTGGCCGAGTGCGCCACGCTGGCGCACGTGGTGCGCAGCTTCGTCAACGACTGTATCCAGCGCCTGCTCGACGGCACGCTGGACGTGGAGGCCGCCTACATGGCCAAGTGGTGGACCACCGAGCAGCAATGCAAGGTAACCGACGAATGCCTGCAGCTGTTCGGCGGCTACGGTTACATGGCCGAATACCCGATTGCCCGCCTGTATGCCGATGCGCGCGTGCAGAAGATCTACGGCGGCACCAACGAGATCATGAAGGACCTGATCGCGCGCAAGGTGTGCGGATAAGACACTTTGAGCGCGCTGGCGAGGAAATCCGGAGGCTGGGCCGCCTGCGGCCCTCATAATGGGGAAACCCCCGGGCGTACGTGAACCCGGGGCCACAACCGACCAAACGCATCAGGGAGCTTGCGCTGGCGCTGCACCGCACGCCAGGATCCGAAGGGAGCGAATCTCGTCATGAAACTGTTGCGGCTACCACGCTCGAAAGTCCAGCTTGGCGCTCCCCTGCCCTGGAATGTGCGGGATGAAGAACGTCATCTCCTGCTGTCCAGAGGTCATGTCATCGAGAGCGAAGAACAGCTGGAGGCGCTGCTGGAGCGCGGTGCCTTTGTGGATGCAGAAGAAGTCAGATCGTCGCTGCTGGTCGCGCATCCGGGGCAGCAGCAGGCGGTGGCCGCGCCGCTCAATCTTTTTGCCTACTGGGATCAAACCACCGAGGAGCTGAAGAAACTGCTGACCAACGTGGAGAAGCAGTCCGATTTCCCCAGCCACGCGGATCAGTTCGCACGCCATCTGGTGGAACTGGTCGACCTCAACCCCGACTACGGCATTTACCGCTGCGTGCGCCAGGACCACGGCCAGCATTTCTATTACGGCTACCTCCACTGCGTGCATGTCGCCACGCTGGCCATCCTGACGGCCCGCCACCTTCACTGGACAAGCGATCGCACCATGAGTCTGGTCAAGGCGGCGCTCACCATGAATCTGCCCATTCTTGGCCTGCAAGGCCAGATCGCCGGACAAGACGACCCCGTCACCGAAAAACAGCGCGCTGCGATTCGCCAGCATCCCACCGAGTCGGTGGCGCTGCTGGAGAAGGCTGGCGTCAAGGATGCCGACTGGCTTTCCGCCATCGCGCAGCACCACGAACGCAGCGATGGCACCGGCTACCCCACCGGAGCGACGGACATCTGCGAAATCGCGGCCGCGTTGCGGATGATCGATGTCTTCATGGCAAAAATCAGCCCACGCGCCATCCACCCGGCGCTGTCGCCGCAAGAGGCGGTCCGGGAACTCTACCGGGCGGACAAAGGCGGCCCCATCTCCACGGCCTTCATCAAGGAGTTCGGCATCTATCCGCCCGGTGATTTCGTCAAACTGGCCTCGGGCGAACTGGGCATCGTGGTTCAAAGAACCGAGAACGCGCGTGCCCCCATCGTCGCATCGATCACGGACACGAACGGTCATCCCGTGACGCGGACATTGCGGCACGACACGGGCCAGGCTGAATTTGCCATCACGGGCAACGTCACCGACAAGATGCTGTTGAAGCATCTGGCGCCGGAACGCCTCTATGGTTTCTCCAAGGCCCAGCTCATGACGTATGCACCGCTCGCGGTGTCGCATTCCTGATCGGCAATCAGCGGCCACAGGCCGACACTTGAATGTTCGTCCCATGACGCTCAGGGCGTGCGCTGGTTACCAGTGAAGCCGGACTCGCACCAGGCCGGTCAAGGACGCTGGCACGAGGTACTTTGCAGCATCAGGGCGCCGGCACGGGCTTTGCCAGATGCACTCTGTTCCGCCCCGCTTTCTTGGCTTCATACATGGTGGCATCGGCCAGATCCAGGATGACGTCGAGATCCATTTCCTGGGCAGCAAACAAGGCGACGCCCACACTGGCCGTGCAGTGATGTTCCACCACCGTGTCCAACTGGCCTTCCGACTGAATGGGCAGGTGGTAGGGCTCGGCCAGTCTTGCACGGATTTTTTCGGCAATCAGCATGGCCTCCGAGGTGGCGACGGCTTCATCGCCGTCCAGGTCAATCACCAGAACGACGAACTCATCGCCGCCGAAACGGGCTACGGTGTCCACTTCACGCACACTCTGCTTCAACCGGGCCGCAACTTCGATCAACAGCAAGTCGCCTGCCGCGTGCCTCTGTGAATCGTTCAATGACTTGAAGTTGTCGAGATCCAGAAAAATCAGTGCGCCATGCCGCTCGGTGCGCTTGTTGCTGGCGATGGCCTGATGGAGACGATCCATCAGCAGGCGACGGTTGGCCAGCGACGTGAGCGGGTCGTGAAACGCCATCCGGCGGATTGTCGTCTCCAGTTTTTTCTGCGCTTCATGCATGGCGTTGAATTGCCCGGCCAACCGGTCGATCTCGTGTATGCCTGAGGTCGTCGGCGCATGAACGTCATGCTCTTGCAGGGTGGCTGCATCAGCGGCGGCGCCCAGTGCCTTGAGGGCCTGCCGTACGTGACTGCTGAATATCCATGCCAGGAGCAGGCCAGAACCAATGAAACCGACCAGAGACAGCGCCACCAGGGTCAGCAACCGATACAGATCACGGTACAGAACATCCTTGGTCATCGCCACCACAACGGTCCACCCTGTGGTGTCCGACTTTTCGTAAGCCAGGAATGTGGGATTGCCTTCGAGCGAACGGCTGGCCATCGTGCCTCGCCCATGGCTGGCAATTTGCTGCCGCAGATCATCCGTCGCCTTACGGGCAATCATCCTTGCCGGGCTGAGATTTCTCGCCACGACCGTATCCTGCGCATCGAGCACTGTCGCAATCCAGTCGTCAGGCAACTTTTGTTCGGCCAGCAGGTTGTTGAACTGTTCCGGAAGCAAGCCGACACTGAGCACATAGACCAGCTTGCCATCATGCGTGACCGGCACGTCGATGCTGACAAGCGGGCGCTTGAGCACCGCGCCTGTGTACAGGTTGGAAATGACGGGCAGACCGGTCTGGGCGACTTTGCGGAATTGCGCAGGATTGCCATGACGGGGCAAGGTGTCGGTCGGGGGTCTTGCCGTATTGAGCAACTGCCACCCCTGCACATCACTCAGCACGAAATTGTTTTCCGAGCCAACCGCCGCTGCCACCTCACTGGCTTGCCGATAGAACGCCCCCAGGTTGGGGGTCATGAGGCTCTCGGACTTCGAGAGCGTCACAACGGTGAACTGGGCCTTGATGAGCTCCGAATCGATGGCGCTCAGAAGCGCGCGGGCCGTCCGTTGTGCACCTTCTTCCAGGCTGTTGCGCTCGCTCTGGTAAATCGCGTAAGAAAGAGCCAGGCCGATCAAGAGCCCGGGGATCAGGGCGATGATGAAAAACCAACTCAGACCTGGCATTGCATTTGCCAGTTTTGACAGGAAACTACGGACTGGAGAGGGGGGCATTTCCTACGGTCGACAGAGAAGCTCGGATCTCAAGTGTCATTCTATGACCTTGGGCCAGTAGGCCCCCGATTGACGGGTAACCCGATGCTTGAAAGCGACCGGATCGCGCTTTTCGATCCTTAAGGGCTGCCTGGGGCACCCGGCCGCCTCATCCGCCATCTCGTCACGCGCCCTCGCACATCACGCCGTCACGGCGCCAGCCCCTGGCTGCGCAGGATCGCGGCACGCAGCCCCTTGAAGGTCGTGTTGAACGTCTCGTTCAAAGAGGCCAGGCCGTTGGCCGGATCGATCGGCAGGCGGTTGTAGACCACCGCCCAGGTCAGGCCATCGTTGCGCCGCTCCAGGAAGGAATGGGTACCGGTGGTCAGCGCGCCGGCATGGTTCCAGCCGGAGGAGTCGAGCACCCAGCCCAGCCCCCCGTTGGCATTGGGAATCGCCGGATCTTTCGTGGCCATCAGGGCCACGGTGGCCGGCTGCAGCAGGCGGGGCACGCCCGAACGGCCATCCACTGCATCGGCAAACCGCACCATGTCGGCGCTGCTCATGACCCAGCCGCCATGCGCATCCATGGCGGCAAGATGAAAGCCGTTGTAGGACTCCGTGCCAGTGCCACGCCCCGCTTGCGAAGGCACGACGGGCCAGCGCGGATCGTCGTAATAGACCACCTCGCCGGGCCGGCGCTCGGCCAGCGTATCGCCGCCGATGCGGGGGCTGTGACAACCTGCCGGATCGAACACCAGCCGGCGCATGGCCTCGTCATAGGGCATGCCGGTTTTGCGCTCCAGCACCCGGCCCAGGATGTTGTAGCCGAAGTTGCTGTAGCTGAACTGCGTCCCCGGCTCCCGCTGCAGCTCGTGGACCCGGAGCATGTACTCGATCACGTCAACCGCACTGGCCGGTGCCGGCCGCTTCAGGTCGACGGCGATCTGGGCCAGATCGTATTGCGGCTCGTAGACATCCGAGTTCCAGCCCGCCGTGTGCTGCAGCAGATCGCGCAGCGTGATCTTCAACACGCGCGCATCCTTGACCTGGGCATAGCGCGGCCCGGTGAGCAGGCCGTCCGGGCCGAAGACCGGGCGCTCCAGCGCAGCGGGCAGTTCGGCTTCAAAGGCCTTGAGCACCGCCACCGCCGTCATCGGCTTGGACACACTGGCGATGCGAAACAGCGTCTCCGGCTGCACCGCCTCACGGGTCTCGCGGCGTGCCCAGCCGAAGCCCCGCTGGTAAATGATCTTGCCGTCACGCGCCACCGTCAGGCTGGCACCGGGGATGTCCATGGTCTCAAGGATGTCGACCATCGCTGCGTCCACGCTGCGCATGGTGGCCACCGTATCCCCGCTGATGGGCATGTCGGTGTTCATGTTCACCTTGCGGGTGAACCAGCCGCAGCCGGGCAGCAGCAAAGCCCCCACGGCCATGACCAGAACCTGGCGACACACCCGCCCCATGATCGACTCGACACGCTGCATGCTGTTGCTTCCTTCTGAGTACCCAACGTTCAGCGTACAGCATACGCGCGCCGCGCACGGTTGCGGCCGCAGAAACCCGGCTTCACGGGCCGCCGGACGCTCAGGCGCCAAACCGGCCTACGCTGAAGCCGGCCGGTTTGGCGGCCGGCATCGGGATGGTCGGAGCCATGGCATGGGACCTAACTGCCATCCGCCGGCGCGACATTCCCGCCCATCAACGGTGGATGACCCGCGCCTACGCGCTGGGTATAGCGGCGGGTACCTAGGTGTTCACGCACATCCCGTGGTTTCTGTGGCCCGAGCTGCAAGGCTACCCCAACTGCCCCGCCAGCAACTTCGCCACATGCACCGCCTCGCGCTGCGCCCCATCGGCGATCTGGTGCCGGCAACTGGTGCCGTCGGCCACCACGATCGCATCCGCTTTCGCACGCACCGCCGGCAGCAGCGCCGCCTCGGCCATCTGCATCGAGACCTCGTAGTGCTCGGCCTCGTAGCCGAAGCTGCCGGCCATGCCGCAGCAGCTGGACTCGATCAGCTCGGGCTTGGCGCCGGGGATCAATGACAGCACTTCCATCACGGGCGTGACGGCAGCAAAGGCCTTCTGGTGACAGTGGCCGTGCAGCAGCACGGGCTGGCTCACCGGTTTGATCTTGGCCTTGAAGGCTTCCAGCTGGCCGGCCTTGGCTTCACGGGCCAGGAACTCCTCGAACAGGAGCGCCTGTTTGGCAATGGCCTGCGCCGGCTCGCCCAGGCCCATCACCAGCAGCTCGTCGCGCAGGGTCAAGAGGCAACTCGGCTCCAGGCCGACGATGGCGATGCCTTTTTCGGCGAAGGGCAAGAGGCTGTCCACCACCTCGCGCGCCTTGGCCTTGGCCTGCTCCACCATGCCGGCGGAGAGGAAGGTGCGGCCGCAGCACAGGTGCTTGCCATCTGCTCCTGTTTTTGTAGCTACGTGTGCCGTGTAGCCGGCGGCTTGCAGCACTTTTAATGCTGAAAATGCGTTGTCGGATTCGAAGTAGCCGTTGAAGGTGTCGACGAAGAGCACCACCGGTTTGGCGGCGGTCAGCACTTCCTCACGCGTGGCGCTTTGCACCGGCGTGTTGAAGAAGTGTTGGCTCTTCCACTGCGGCAGGCTGCGTTGGGCCGAGAAGCCGAACAGCTTTTCGCTCAAGCGCGCCATCAGCGGCACCTTGTCGCGCAGGTTGAGCACGGGGGCGATCCTGGCGGCATGGCGCGCGTAGTCGGGCAGCTGGCCGACCAGCTTGTCCTTCAGCGTGTGGCCGTGTTTGGCCTTGTAGTGCTGCAGGAACTCGACCTTGAGCTTGGCCATGTCCACGCCAGTGGGGCAATCGCGCTTGCAGCCTTTGCAGCTCACGCAGAGATCCATCGCCTCGCGTACTTCTTTGCTGGCCAGCGCATCCTTGCCGTCCAGCCCCTCGATCTGGCCGGAGAGCGCCAGGCGCAGGGTGTTGGCGCGGCCACGCGTGAGGTGCTGTTCGTCGCGCGTGACGCGGTAGCTCGGGCACATGGTGCCGGCGTCGAACTTGCGGCAGTGGCCGTTGTTGTTGCACATCTCCACGTGCATGGCCAGGCCGTGGGCCGGGTCGCCGCCGGTGCCGGGGGCGGTGGTTTCTTCCGTCACCGGATTGTTCTGCACGTTCCAGGCGCTCCAGTCGAGTGCGGGCTGGATCGGCACCACGCGCTGCTTGTGGCCGGGCGGGTAGCGCATCAGCGTGGTGTCGTCCATCTTGGGCGGCTCGATCATGCGCTGGGGGCTCAGCAGGCCCGAGGGGTCGAGCTGTTGCTTGATCTGGGTGAAGGCTTCGGTGAGCTTCGGGCCGAACTGCCATTCGATCCACTCACCGCGGCACAGGCCGTCGCCGTGCTCGCCACTGTAGGCGCCCTTGTACTTGCGCACCAACTCACTCGCCTCTTCGGCAATGGCGCGCATCTTGGCCGCGCCCCCATGAGGTCCACCCTGCCGCATGTCCAGGATGGGCCGCACATGCAGCGTGCCGACCGAAGCATGGGCGTAAAAAGTGCCGCGGCTGCCGTATTTGCGAAACACGCCGGTCAGTGCATCGGTGTATTCGGCCAAGTGCACCAGCGGCACGGCGCAGTCTTCGATGAAGCTCACCGGCTTGCCGTCGCCGCGCAGGCTCATCATGATGTTGAGGCCGGCCTTGCGCACTTCCCACAGGTTCTTCTGCGGCGCGTCGTCGATCATCTCCACCACGCTGCCGGGCAGGCCGAGCTCGCCCATCAAGTCCACCAGCTCCTTCATCTTCGGCGCGATGTCGGCCTTGGATGTGCCGGAGAACTCCACCAGCAGCACCGCCTCGGGCTTGCCGCCGTTGATGGCCGGTGCCAGTGCGGTGCGAATGGTGGGCGCGAAGGCCGGGTTCTGCAGCGAGAGCTCGATCATGGTGCGGTCCACCAACTCCACCGCCGTCAGTGCGCCGCCCTGCATGTGGTGGCCCAGCTTGACGATGTGCTGGGCGCTGTCCATCGCCTGGTAGAAGGTGGGGAAGTTCACCACGCCCAGCACCTTGGCACGCGGCAGTTCGCTCAAACGCAGGTCGAGCGAGCGCGTCAGCGCCAGCGTGCCTTCGCTGCCCACCAGCAGGTGCGCCAGGTTGACCGAACCGTCTTGCGTATAGGGCTTCTCGTTCTGGTTGTGGAAGATGTCCAGGTTGTAGCCGGCCACGCGGCGCAGCACCTTGGGCCAGCGCGCTTCGATCTCGGCGCGCTGCTCGGCGGCCAGGCCGCGCACGAAATCGCCGATCTGGCGCGCGCGACCGGTGGCGGCGTCGAAACGACCGAAGTCGAGCAGGCTGCCGTCGGCCAGCCAGGCCTGCGCGCCCAGCACGTTGTGCACCATGTTGCCGTAGGCGATGGAGCGGCTGCCGCAGGAGTTGTTGCCGGCCATGCCGCCCAGCGTGGCCTGCGCGCTGGTGGAGACGTCCACCGGGTACCACAGGTTGTGTTTTTTCAGCGCGGCGTTCAGGTGGTCCAGCACCAGGCCGGGCTCCACGCGCGCCGTGCGCTGCTCGACGTTGACGTCGAGGATGGCGCGCATGTACTTGGTGTGGTCGATCACCAGCCCCGCGCCCACCGTCTGGCCGCACTGGCTGGTGCCGCCGCCGCGCGGCACGATGGGCACCCCCAGGTCGCGGCAAATGTCCAGCGCCAGGCGCACGTCGGCCGCCTCACGCGGCACGAACACGCCCACCGGCATGGCCTGGTAGATGGAAGCGTCGGTGGCATAGCGACCACGGTCAGCAGCAGAAAACAGCACTTCGCCCTTCGTCTCGGCGCGCAGACGCGCGGCCAGACGGCCGGCGACTTCGTTGCTGATGCGGGACACCGCTTCGTAAGTGGAGGAGGACGTGGGCTGGGTCACGTTCAAAGGCAGGGGGGCATTCATGTTTCTAGGCAGAGTTCTGGCTGCCGGCAGCGGCAGCACGCAGTTGTTCGGCCACCACCTCGCGCTTGTGGTCGAGGTGGGCTACCAGCACGGCGCGCAGGGCGGCGCCATCGCGCTTCTCCAGTGCAGCCACCATCTGGTCGTGTTCTTCCATGGCGCGCGCCCATTTCTCGCCGTCCTGGTTGGAGCGGAAACGCAACGCCTGCAGCCGGGCATTGACCTGGTTGTAGGTGGCGGTGAGCACCGGGTTGCCCGCCGCGGTGTTGATGGCACGGTGGATGGCGGCGTTGAGGCGGTAGTAGTTGGAGAGGTCGCGCCGCGTGTAGGCCGCCTTCATCTCGAAGTGCATGGCCTTGATCTCGTTGAGCGCGTCCTCGCCGATGCGCTGCGCCGCCAGCTCGCCCGACAGCCCCTCCAGCCCGGCCATGACCTCGAAGGTGTTGAGGATGTCGGCCTCGCCCAGTTGCAGGGCGATGGCGCCGCGATTGGGCAGCAACTCCACCAGGCCTTCGGCAGCCAGCGTCTTGATGGCCTCGCGCAAGGGCGTGCGCGAGACGCTGAGCGCCTCGCACAACTCGCGCTCGTTGAGCTTGGCGCCGGGCGCAATGCGCCCTTCCACCAGCATCTGGCGCAGGCGGTGCGTCACCTGCTCATGCAGGGCAGCACGCGGGATGGCAATGATTTCAGCAGCCATGGCTCATTTTGTATTCAAAATATTGGTCTGATTTGGTGATTTTAGGCTAAATACGATTGACAAATCAATTTTGTATGCAAAAAATGAGATTGTTAGAAGAAAGGTGTTTTTCCATGTTGACGACTGATTTCCATCCCACCGGCCGCCATTTCCTGCAGATTCCGGGCCCCTCACCGGTGCCGGACCGCGTGCTGCGCGCCATGAGCCTGCCCACCATCGACCACCGCGGCCCCGAGTTCGCGGCCCTGGGCCTGAAGGTGCTGGCCGACATCAAGAAGATCTTCCAGACCCAGCACCCGGTCATGATCTACCCGGCTTCCGGCACCGGCGCCTGGGAAGCGGCGCTGGTCAATACGCTCAGCCCGGGCGACCACGTGCTGATGTACGAAACCGGCCACTTCGCCTTCCTGTGGAACAAGCTCGCCACCCGCCTGGGGCTCAAGACCGAGGTCATTGCCCACCCCGGCACGGACAACGGCATTCCGGCCAGCTGGCGCCGCGGCGTGCAGGCCGACCTGATCGAGCAGCGCCTGAAGGCCGACACCGGCCATGCCATCAAAGCGGTCTGCGTGGTGCACAACGAAACCTCCACCGGCGTCACCAGCAACATCGCCGCCGTGCGCCGCGCCATCGATGCGGCCAGGCACCCGGCCCTGCTGCTGGTGGACACCATCTCCGGCCTGGCCTCGGCCGACTACCGCCACGACGAATGGGGCGCGGACGTCTCCATCAGCGGCTCGCAAAAAGGCCTGATGCTGCCGCCCGGCATCAGCTTCAACGCCCTGTCGCCGCGCGCCATCGAGGCCAGCAAGAGCGCGAAGCTGCCCAAGGCCTTCTGGGCCTGGGACGAGATGATCGAGATGAACAAGACCGGCTACTGGCCTTCGACGCCCAACACCAACTTGCTGTACGGCCTGAGCGAAGCCTGCGACATGATCCTTGGTCAGGGCCTGAACGCCGTGTTCGCACGGCATCTGCGCTGGGCCGAGGGCGTGCGCGCCGCCGTCCGCGCCTGGGGCCTGCCGATCCAGTGCGCCGACGCGTCGGTCTACTCCCCCATCCTGACCGGCGTGATGATGCCCGAGGGCATCGACGCCGATGCCGTGCGCAAGACCATCTACGAGCGCTTCGACTGCTCGCTCGGCACCGGCCTGGGCAAGATCAAGGGCCGCATGTTCCGCATCGGCCACCTGGGCGACAGCAACGACCTGACGCTGGTGGCCACCGTGGCCGGCTGCGAGATGGGCCTGAAGCTCGCCGGCGTGAAGCTGGCAGGCTCGGGCGTGCAGGCCATCATGGACTACTACGCCAGCCACCCGGCGACGGTGCAGCTGAGCAAAGCGGCCTGAGTCCGAAACGATTTCAACCACCCGAGGAGACAAAAATGAAACGCAGGACTTTCGTCAGCGGCACAGCGGCCACGCTGGCTGCCCCCATGATCAAGGCCCAGACCCTGCCCGCCGGCACCATCCGCATCGTGGTGGGCTTCCCGCCCGGTGGCGGCACCGATGCGCTGGCGCGCGTGGTGGCGCAAAAGCTGCAGGTGATGTGGAACACCTCGATCGTGATCGAGAACAAGGCCGGTGCTGCCGGCGTGATTGCGGCCGACTACGTGGCCAAGCAGCCCAGCGACGGCACCACCCTGCTGATGGCGCACATCAACAGCCACGCGCTGGCGCCGAGCCTGCAGCCCAAGCTGGGTTATGTGGTGGAGCGCGACTTCGTGCCGATCGCGCTGGTGGGCGTCACGCCCAACCTGCTGATCTGCAACGAGGCCCAACCCGCCAAGACCGTCAAGGACCTGGTGGCCCTGTGCAAGGCCAACCCCGGCAAGATCAGTTTTGCGTCGGCCGGCGGCGGCTCGGCCCAGCATCTGGCGCTGGAAATGTTCAAGCTGCGCGCCGGCATCGACGCGCTGCACGTGCCCTACAAGGGCTCCGGCCCGGCCCTGACCGACCTGATCGGCGGCCAGGTGAACTACTGCTTCGAGACCATGACCTCGGCCACACCGCACGTCAAGAGCGGCAAGGCGATTGCACTGGCGCAGACCCGCACCAAGCGCGCCAAGGGCCACCCCAATGTGCCGACCATGGACGAACTCGGCTTCCCGGGTTTCGATGCCACCACCTGGTACGGTCTGGTCGGTCCGGGCAAGCTGCCGGCGGCCATGGCGCAACGCATGAATGACGATGTGAACAAGGTGCTGGCCATGTCGGACGTGCAGGAAAAGCTGGACCAGTACGGCGCCGAAGACGGTGGCGGCTCGGCCAAACGTTTTGCCGACTTCATCCGCACCGAGCAGCAGAAGTGGGCCAAGGTGGTGAAGGACGCCAAGGTATCGGCTGACGCCTGAAGACGTCCATGCCTTCATCAACAGGCGCCTCAGGGCGCCTGTTTTTTTCTCGCACGCCGACACGAGCAGCCTCAAGCGCCAGAAATCGGCAATCCAATCATTGACTTACGTCGCCGATGGATCGAACGCGGGGCCGTCTTGGGATAGACTGAGAACAGACATCCGATGCCCCAACGGATGCCCAGCCCAACCTTTTCCAGCGTCAACACGCATGTCATCCAAGCGATACGAAGCCCTGCCCATTCAGGAACTGCGCAAACTGGCAGAAGGCAGCGTGTTTCTCAAAGCGGATGCCGACGCCCAGTTCCACCTCGGACAGCGCTATGCCCTGGGGGCGGGCGTCGACAAGAACGATCAGGAAGCCGCCTACTGGTTTCGCCGTGCAGCCGACCTCAACCACACCGAGGCACAACGCCATCTCGCGTTTGCACATCTGAACGGCCGAGGTGTGCCGAAGAACGAATCGGAAGGCATCCGGCGCCTGCGCATCGCCGCCGAAGCGGGTGATGCGCCCGCGCGCCGCCAACTGGGCTACCACTACGCCACCGGCACGGGCGTCCGCAAGGACGAGCATGAGGCGGTGCACTGGTTCCGTCTGGCCGCCGATCAGGATGACTGCTTCGCGCAATACAACCTGGCCTTTGCGTACGCCAATGGCCGCGGCGTGTCCGCGAACCAGCTGGAAGCGGTACGCTGGTACCAGCTGGCCGCCGACCAGGGCATGCCGCAAGCCCAGTGCGAACTGGGGCTGATCTACGAGCAGGGGCTCGGCGTGCCGGTAGACTATGAGAAAAGCGTCTACTGGAACCGGCTGGCGGCAGAAAAAAAATATGCCGAAGCCTGCAGCAACCTGGGCTGGCTCTACGAGAACGGCCTGGGCGTGCCCCAGGATCTGGAACAGGCGCAGCACTGGTACGAAGAAGCGGCGCAGCAGGAGTTCGCCGAGGCGAAGGATCGCCTGGCCAGGCTGCGCGAGCGCCGCTCGCACCTGCAACCGGTTCCCGAACACAACCTGCGCGCCGACGAGTCGATCGCCGACTACCTTGAGAACGCCTTCGCCGATTTCGTCGGGCTGGAAGTGGTCCGGCAGGAAGTGTTCCGGCAGGCCAGCCACATCCAGGTGCAGAAGCTGCGTGCGCAGCAAGGCCTGCGCGTGCCGAACTGGCCCTCGCGACACCTGGTGTTTCTGGGCAACCCGGGGTCCGGCAAGACCACGATTGCGCGCATCATCGCCGGCCTCTACCAGCGGCTGGGCATTCTGAAGACCGACAAGGTCGTCGAGACCGATCGCTCCGGACTGGTGGCCGCCTATATCGGCCAGACGGCGATCAAGACCCGCGCCGTGGTGGAGTCTGCCCTGGGGGGCGTACTGTTCATCGACGAGGCCTACGCCCTGGCCCGGGCCGGCAACCAGGACTTCGGACGGGAAGCCATTGAAACGCTGCTCAAGATGATGGAGGACCATCGCGACGATCTGGTCGTGATCGTGGCCGGCTACACCGCCGAAATGGAAGAGTTCATCGACTCCAATCCGGGACTCGCCTCGCGCTTCAACCGCTACATCAACTTCCCGAACTACACCCCGGCCGAGCTGCTGAAGATCTTCCTGAATTTCTGCGCCAAGCACTCCTATGTCCTGAGCGAATCGACCCATCACGGCCTGCAGACCATCTTCAGCCGCGAAATTCAGGTGCAGCGTGAGCGTTTCAGCAATGCGCGCTATGTCCGCAACCTGTTCGAAAAAGTGATCGAGGCCCAGGCCCAGCGCGTGTTTGCCATGCCCGATGCCTCGAAAACTGACCTGCAGGCGATCCTGCCGGTGGATGTGGAAAGCGGGCTGAGCGAACCCTTGCCGGCGGACGACGGCATGTCGACCAACTACGAGGATGTCCTGAAACGGCTGAACGGCCTGGTCGGGCTGCGGCATGTCAAGAAGCAGGTACAGCGTCTGTTCGCCTTCGTCCGCCTGCAGCGCGCGCGCGCCAAGGCCGGGCGCAAGGTGCCCACCGGGTTTTCACAGCACCTGGTGTTCACCGGCAACCCGGGCACGGGCAAAACCGCGGTGGCACGCATCGTCGCCGACCTGTACTGCAGCCTCGGCATCATTCCCTCCAACCACATCGTCGAGGTGGACCGCTCCGGGCTGGTGGCAGGCTATGTCGGCCAGTCGGCCATCAAGACCCTGGAGGTGCTGGAGTCGGCGCTGGGCGGCGTGCTGTTCATCGATGAGGCCTATGCGCTGGCGCACGGCGACAACGGCAGCGACTTCGGCCGGGAAGTCATCGATACCCTGCTCAAGTTCATGGAAGACCACCGCGATCAACTGGTGGTCATCGTCGCGGGTTACCCGGCGCCCATGAAGGTGTTCATCGACAGCAATCCGGGCTTGCGCTCACGCTTCAACCATTACATCGAGTTCGATGACTACGCGCCGGACGAGTTGCTCGGCATCTTCGAATCCTTCTGCCGCCAATCCGAATACGTCCTTGACGCGCCTGCGCGATCCCTGCTGCAGGAGAACCTGACCATGCTGTTCCAGGCCGGCCTGACCACCGGCAACGGCCGCTTCGTGCGCAACCTGTTCGAACGCTGCATCGAGGTGCAGGCCGAACGGCTGGCGCACCTGGGCGACAACGCGGGCCTGGACCTCAATGCCTTGAACGCCGACGATGTGGCAGGCGCACTCAAGGAAGTGCTGGCCGAACTGGACAGCCAGCAGCCCGGTGCGGCAGCCGTGCCCCCAAGCCCGGCGGGCGGCGGTTCGGCCGCCGAGCCGCCTGAGGCGCCCTGGTCTTATTCGACCTCACCGAGGCCGGAATAAGGCGGCTGCCTCGGCAACGCGGCGCCCCCCTGTTCCGTTTTTGCCGGCCGGCAAATCAGGCCTTGATCTCGCGCGCCGTGATCTGGTACTTGAAGGCGTCGGGCGCGTAGGAGTCGAGCCGCTCCTCGGCCGTTTCGCACACCGGGTACATCAGGAAGCCGAGCTTCGGCCCCTTGGCATCGGGCAGCGCCACGTCGTGCGCCATGTTCCAGGCCAGCCAGTTGCCTTCCCAGCCGCCAAACAGCGCCTTGTTCACCGGCGCCACCACCGGGTGGCGGGTGTCCTTGATCCAGTCCGGCGTCTCCAGGCGCATGACCTTGGCCACGTCGGCCGGGTCCATGGCCACCCAGCCGTGGTCCTTGAGGAAAACTTCGGCGCGGCAGTGCTGCGCGCCTTTCAGGCTGGCCGGGTTGCCGCCAAGTTCCTTGTAGCCGAAAGCCGAGGGTACCAGGCGCAGGCCGTAGACATCGCGCGCCGGCAGGCCGACGGCGCGGCACAGGCCGACGAAGATGGCGTTGAGGTCGGCGCACTTGCCGCCCAGGTTGCCGGTCTCCAGCATGGTCTTGATGTCGCCTTCGCCGCAACCACGCGTCTTGGGTTCGCGGTAGGTGTTGGCCACCACCCAGTCGTAGATGGCACGCGCCTTCTCGACATCGGTCCTGGCACCACGCGTGGCTTCCAGCGCCGTCTTGCGCACGATGCCGTCGGTTGGCAGCAGCGCCGTGGGCCGGGTCCAGAACTTCAGGGTGGCCGCGTCTTCCTGCACCGGCTTCCTGGCCGACCAGTCGACCGCGCGGTTGCGCGTCTGGATGCGGCTGGTGAGTTCGACCCAGGGCTTTTTCTCGCCGGCGGTGAATTCCACCGCCAGCAGCTTGGCACCGTAGTGCGCGTCGCTGCCCATGCGGGCCTGGCCGTTGCTGCTGTAGGCGTTGTCCAGCGAGTGCTGCCAGTCGCTGTCGACCGACGGCACCGGCAGCCAGACGCGCGTGCTGCCTTCGGGGGCGAGGATGTCGACGCGGGTGGTCACCTCGAAGGTGCGCCAGGCGCCGGGCTGGGGGTTGAACTGGCGCAGGGCAGCCGCATTTTGGGACCAGGCGGGCAACGCCGATGCGGCGGCCAAGGCCGCGGAATGCTTGAGAAAGGTTCGACGCACGGTGGTCATACAGAGAACTCCGGAATGGTGGACAAGGAAAGCGTCACCGGCGCAGGTAAAAATGCCCCGGAATGACGCGCGGCGTGCAAGTACAGCCGTCGCCCGCCGATTATCGGCCTGCATCTCTGCGTTATCCCTCACATCGCCCCATTCGGCATGGGTTATATTGCCCGCACACAACGACAAATGACAAGAAGTTGGAGACAGACAGCAAGATGAGCAGCATGGGACAGCACGTGGTTCCCGAGGGGCGCGGCATACTGATCCGCGACCGTCAGCTATCCGATGCGCGGGCGGCACGCCAGACCGTGCTGGCGCGCCTGGCGGCTGCGGATCTGATGCCCCATGTGCATGCCGAGGTTGGCGAAGATGCCCAGGGGCCATACGTGCGCCTCTGGCTCGACGCATCCACCACCCAGGCCTTGGCGCCCGGTTTCAACACCATGGGGCTGGCCGAGACGCTGCGCCTGCACACGCTGGACGACAACGCCAAGCTGCGACGTGAAATCGTGGTGACCCTGCTGATGGGGCCAGTGGGCTTCGAGTACCCCAACCTGGAGGAACTGGAGTCAGCGGTCAACATCCGGTGCAACATCGTGCAGGCGGCACGCAAGACCACGCTGGCCTTCGACACCAACGCCGCGGAACGTCCCGAGGGCTATTGGACTTACAGCCGGGAAACCGGCTTCACCATCCTGCCGGGCGTCTCCCTGATCGATGCCCTGACCCTCGCCACGCAACCCGAGGTTTCGGGCCGGCTCTATTCCTTTTCCTGCTACCGCGCCACCGAGTACGTGACGCTGCTGGGCATCGCGCAGGAACTGGCGCGCAGCAACCCCGAGCTGTTCGAGCGCCTGCAGACGATCTGGCGCCAGCGCGCCATCATGTCGGAAGAATTCCACAGCGTTTTCCTGCGCGAGCAAGGCTCGATGGATGCACCGCTTCCGCCCCTGTACTACGTGCCGGGCGACCGGGTCTGGTTCCGTAACCCGGATGAAGCCTCCGCCGACGCCGCAGGTTTCGAAGGTTCCTGGGTCATGTACAAGGGCGGTGGCCTGTTCACCAATTTCTGGAAGCAGCAGCAGCCCTACACCCTGACCCGCAAGTGCGTCGAGATCTACCACTGGCGCCATGGCCTGTACCACGACGCGCAGGGTGAAGCCTGCATCGATGAGGTCCGGATCGAGCCCATGATCGAGGCCACCCTCAGGAATCCGTCTGAGCTGGCACGCATCATGGCCCTGATGACGCGCTACCGCGAGCCACGCGGCGTCTACACCGAGGCCGGCGGCGGCATCGACACCACGCGCGAGTTCGCACGCTGGGTACGCCCCGGCACGGCCGACCTGGCACTGCCCACCGAATAAAATTCGGGGATGCAGGCCCGGCAGACCCATATCGATGCGCTCAAGCTCATCGGCTCACAACTGATCGTTCTGCATCACCTGTCGGCCTACGGTCCGGTGGCCGACGCCGTCAGCCAGGCCGCCCCGGGCCTGATGCGCTGGCTCTACGACTATGCCCGCATGGCGGTCCAGGTGTTCCTGGTGCTGGGCGGCTACCTGGCCGTGCAAAGCCTGATGCCGACCGGCCGCGCCTCCACGGCGTCGCCCGGCCGCACGCTGCTGCGGCGTTACCTGCGCCTGGCCCTGCCCTTCATGGCGGCCATGCTGCTGGCTGTGGCCTGCGCCGCGCTGGCGCGCCAGTGGCTCAGCGCCGACTTCATGCCTGCCGCGCCGAGCTGGGGCCAGGCGCTGGCCCATGCCCTGCTGCTGCACGGCGTGCTGGGGGTGGATGCGCTCTCGGCCGGCGTCTGGTACGTGGCGATCGACTTCCAGCTCTTTGCGCTGCTGGCGCTGCTGCTGTGGCTGGGGTACCGGAGCGGGCGCGCGATCGTGGCACGGGCACTGGTGCTGGGCCTGATGACGGCCTCGCTCTTCCTGTTCAATCGCGATGCCGGGCTGGACAACTGGGCGATCTATTTCTTCGGCGCCTACGGCCTGGGTGCCGCGGCCCATTGGGCGGCCCGCTCGCAGCGCCCGGCCCCATGGCTGGGCCTGCTGGCATTGCTGACCTTGCTGGCGCTGGCGCTCGATTTCCGCACCCGCATCGCGCTGGCTCTGGCCGTGGCACTGCTGCTGGGTGGGTGCCAGTGGCGCGGCATCACGGGGGCACGCCTGCCGGCCTGGGTGGCCCGGCCGGTACAGGCGCTGGGGCAAGCGTCCTACGCGCTGTTCCTGATCCACTTCCCGCTGCTGCTGCTGGGCAACGCCCTGTTCGCACGCCTGGGCCTGGCCGGTCCAGTGGCCGGCAGTGCCATGCTGCTGGCCATCTGGGGCTTCAGTGTGCTGCTGAGTCTGTGGTTCGAGCGCCGGGTGGAAGCGCCGCTCTCGCGCCTGGGCTACCGCCGCAAGCTAGCGGCGCAGTAGCGGCTCGACCAGCGCCGCCGCTTCGCGCCCGGTCCAGTCCACCTCGCCGCGCACGCGCTGACGCGGCCGGCCTTCGGCGTCGATCAGGATGGTGGTGGGAAACACATTGGCGCCCCACTGCTTGGCCATGTCCCCATTGGGATCGAGCAGCACTGGCAGACTCATGCCGGTGGCCTGCACGTACTGGCTGATGCGGCGCGGCCCTTCGCGGAAGTTGATCGCCAGCACCACCAGTTTCTCGGGCCCGTAGATCTCGGCCAGTTGCTGCAGCGTCGGCATCTCGTTGCGGCAGGGTTCGCACCAGCTGGCCCAGAAATTCAGCAGCACGGCGCGGCCACGCAGCTCGGCCAGCTTCCAGGTCTTGCCTTGCAGGTCCACAGCCTGCAGCGGTGGCACCGCCAGGCTGGGCGGCCAGCGCGTCAGATCAAAGCTGGCGGCCTGGGCCGCCGGCAGCAGGCTGGCCGCGCCCGCCCAGACGGCCAGCCGCTGGAGCACCTGGCGCCGCAGGGCCGGGACTTCCAGCACCTCGGTGTTTGACATCAAATCAGGCTCCAGCCCTTGTCTTAAAAGCGCAGACAGCTATCAAATCAATAGCAATCAGAGCTTGTCCGCGACCCAGCCCTGCACGCTGGCCAGCGCCGCGCCGAGCTTGCTGGCATCGGTGCCGCCGGCCATGGCCATGTCGGGCTTGCCGCCGCCCTTGCCGCCGACCTGCTGGGCCACGAAGTTGACCAGTTCGCCGGCCTTCACTTTGCCCACGCTGTCGGCCGTCACGCCAGCCGCCAGCTGCACCTTGTCGCCATCCACCGCCGCCAGCACGATGGCCGCGGTCTTGAGCTTGTTCTTGAGCTGGTCCAGGGTGTCGCGCAGGGTCTTGGCGTCGGCGCCGTCGAGCTGGGCCGCCAGCACCTTGATGCCTTTCACGTCCACCGCCTGCGCCACCAGGTCGTCGCCCTGGCTGGAGGCCAGCTTGCCCTTGAGGGCGGCAATTTCCTTCTCCAGCACCTTGACCTGGTCCAGCACCTGGCCCAGACGGGTGTTGAGTTCGGCGGCCGGCGTCTTGAGCGTGCCGGCGGCCTGCGTCACCGTGTCTTCCAGCTGCTGCAGGTAGGCCAGTGCGTTGGCACCGGTGACCGCCTCGATGCGGCGCACGCCGGCGGCCACGCCGCTCTCGCCCACCACCTTGAACAGGCCGATGTCGCCGGTGCGCTGCACGTGGGTGCCGCCACACAGTTCGCGGCTGCTGCCGATGTCGAGCACGCGCACGCTGTCGCCGTACTTCTCGCCGAACAGCATCATGGCGCCGGTCTTCTGGGCGGACTCGATGTCCATCAGGCGCGCCTGCGTGGCTTCGTTGTCCAGAATCTCGGTGTTCACCCGGGCTTCGATGGCGCGGATCTGCGCTTCGGTCACCGGCGCGTTGTGGGCGAAGTCGAAGCGCGTACGCTCGGCATTCACCAGCGAACCCTTCTGCTGCACGTGGCTGCCCAGCACTTCGCGCAGGGCCTTGTGCATCAGGTGCGTGACCGAGTGGTTGCGCTCGGTGGCGGCACGCGTTTCCATATTCACCAGCGCTGTCACCTGGTCACCCACATTGAGTGTGCCCTGGGTCACGGTGCCATGGTGGCCAAAGACATCGGCCTTGATCTTCTGTGTGTCACCGACGTCGAAGCGGGCCAAGCCAGCCAGCAGCAGGCCCTCGTCGCCGACCTGGCCGCCGCTTTCGGCATAAAAGGGCGTGGTGTCCAGCACCACCACCCCGTTTTGCCCGGCTTTCAGGGCTGCAACCGGCGTCCCGTCTGCGTAAAGCGCTACGATTTTTGAAGCAGCCTCGAGCGTTTCGTAACCGACGAACTCGTTGCCGGCACCGCTGTACTCCAGCGCCTTGTCCATCTTGAACTTGCCGGCAGCGCGGGCCTGGCTCTTCTGCTTCTCCATGGCAGCGGCAAAGCCGGCCTCGTCCACGCTCAGGCCACGCTCGCGGCAAACGTCGGCCGACAGGTCGAGCGGGAAGCCGTAGGTGTCGTGCAGCTTGAAGGCCACCTCGCCCGGCAGCTCCTTGGCGTTGGCCAGTGCCGTGTCCAGAATCTCCATGCCGTTGGCCAGCGTTTCGTAGAAGCGCTCTTCCTCGGCCTTCAGCACCTCAATGATGCGCTGCTCGTTGGCGGCCAGGTTCGGATAGGCGGCGCCCATGAGCTTGACCAGATCGGGCACCAGCTTGTGGAAGAACGGGCTCTTCTTGCCCAGCTTGTAACCGTGGCGGATGGCGCGGCGCACGATGCGGCGCTGCACGTAGCCGCGGCCTTCGTTGCTCGGGATCACGCCATCGCTCACCAGGAAGGCGGTGGCGCGGATGTGGTCGGCAATCACCTTCAAGGAGGGGTTGTCCAGGTTCTGCTCGCCGGTCTCACGCGCGGCGGCCTTGATCAGCGCCGCGAAGATGTCGATCTCGTAGTTGCTGTGCACGTGCTGCAGGATGGCGGCCAGGCGCTCCAGGCCCATGCCGGTGTCGACGCAGGGCGCGGGCAGCGGCGTGACGGCGCCGGTCTCGTCCATGTTGAACTGCATGAACACGTTGTTCCAGATTTCGATGTAACGGTCACCGTCCTCGTCCGGGCTGCCGGGAGGGCCGCCGGGAATGTGGTCACCGTGGTCGTAGAAGATCTCCGAGCAGGGGCCGCAGGGGCCGGTGTCGGCCATCATCCAGAAGTTGTCGGACTTGTAGCGCCCGCCCTTGTTGTCACCGATGCGGATCACGCGCTCGGGCGGCAGGCCGATCTCTTTCGTCCAGATGTCATAGGCCTCGTCGTCCTCGGCGTACACCGTGGCCAGCAGGCGTTCGGGCGGCAGCTTGTAGACCTCGGTCAACAGCTCCCAGGCCCACTTCAAGCTCTCGCGCTTGAAGTAGTCGCCGAAGCTCCAGTTGCCCAGCATCTCGAAGAAAGTGTGGTGGCGCGCGGTGTAGCCCACGTTCTCCAGGTCGTTGTGCTTGCCGCCGGCGCGCAGGCAGGCCTGCACCGAGGTGGCACGCACGTAGGAGCGCTTGTCGGTGCCGAGGAACACGTCCTTGAACTGCACCATGCCGGAGTTGGTGAACATCAGGGTCGGGTCGTTGCCCGGCACCAGCGGGCTGGAGGCGACGACGGTGTGGCCCTTGGCGGCAAAGAAGTCCAGAAAGGTCTTGCGGATGTCGGCAACGGAGAAAGCGGGTTGGCTCATGGTGTGTAGGTGGCCGCGCCGCCGATCCGACAGGAATCGCTGCGGGCACGTAACTGCTTGATTTATTTGAACAAACGATTATAAGTTTTGCATGGCCCGGCGCACCCTGTCGCCCCGGCGATGCCCCTGGGCGCAATAGGCTGGCAAAATCGTCTGCCATACCCATAACACCCTGAAGAGACACCCATGGACATGAAGACTTCTCCTCTGGCCCTGCTGAAGGACCCGACCCTGCTCAAGACCGATGCGCTGATCAACGGCCAGTGGGTCAAGGGGGCGGCGGCCACGCGCTTTGACGTGCATGACCCGAGCAACGGCGCCAAGCTGGCCGACGTGGCCAACCTCGGCCCCCAGGACGCCGAGCTCGCCATTGCCTCGGCCAACGCCGCCTGGCCGGCCTGGCGCGCCAAGACAGCCAAGGAGCGCAGCATCATCCTGCGCAAATGGTTCGACCTGCTGATGGCCAACCAGGAAGACCTGGGCCGCATCATGACCGCCGAACAGGGCAAGCCCTTCCCGGAAGCCAAGGGTGAAGTGGCCTACGGCGCCAGCTTCGTCGAGTGGTTTGCCGAGGAAGCCAAGCGCGTCAACGGCGAAACCCTGCCGCCCTTCGACAACAACCGCCGCCTGATGGTCATCAAGCAGCCGATCGGCGTGTGCGCGGCCATCACGCCGTGGAACTTCCCGCTGGCCATGATCACGCGCAAGGTGGCCCCGGCGCTGGCCGCCGGTTGCCCGGTCATCATCAAGCCGGCCGAACTGACGCCGCTGACCGCGCTGGCCGCGGCCGAACTGGCCGTGCGCGCCGGCATCCCGGCCGGCGTGCTCAACCTGATCACCGCCGACGGCGACAACTCGATTGCCGTGGGCAAGGTGTTCTGCGCCAGCGAGGTGGTACGCCACATCAGCTTCACCGGCTCCACCGAAGTCGGCCGCATCCTGATGCAGCAAAGCGCCCCCACCGTCAAGAAACTCTCGCTGGAACTCGGCGGTAACGCGCCCTTCATCGTGTTCGACGACGCCGATATCGACTCCGCCGTGGAAGGCGCCATGGCCAGCAAGTACCGCAATGCCGGCCAGACCTGCGTCTGCGCCAACCGCATCTACGTGCAGGACGGCGTGTACGACGAGTTCGTGCAGAAGTTCGCCGCCAAGGTCAAGGCGGTCAAGGTCGGCAACGGCTTCGAGGACGGCGTGTCGCAGGGCCCGCTGATCGAGGACGCCGCCGTGGACAAGGTGGTGCGCCACGTGGCCGACGCCGTGGCCAAGGGCGGCAAGATCCTGACCGGCGGCAAGAAGATGGGGGGCCAGTTCTTCGAACCGACCGTGATCGCCGAGGCCAACGCCAGCATGCTGTGCGCCACCGAGGAGACCTTCGGCCCCTTCGCCCCGGTGTTCCGCTTCAAGACCGAGCAGGAAGCCATCGAGGCGGCGAACGCCACCATCTTCGGCCTGGCCAGCTACTTCTACAGCCGCGACGTCGGCCGCATCTTCCGCGTCAGCGAGGCGCTGGAGTACGGCATGGTCGGCATCAACGTCGGCATCCTGGCCACCGAGCACGTGCCGTTCGGCGGCGTCAAGCAGTCCGGTCTGGGCCGCGAAGGCTCCAGCCACGGCATGGAAGACTATGTGGAAATGAAGTACCTCTGCCTGGGCGACATCCTCAAGTAATTCCGCATCAAGCCGATAACTACTCCAACGGGCCGTTTTTGATACGTCATCGCTGTCCGTCTTTATTCTTAAACTTTCGTTGGAGACAAACCATGAAATTTCTGCGCGCCTTGTTTGCGCTGACACTGGTCGGCTTTATGTCCACTTCTGCCCTGGCTCAGGATCGTGGCACCCGGGACGAAGCCAAGGCTCTGGCTGAACGCGCCGCTGCGCACGTCAAGGCCGTCGGCCCGGAGAAAGCCTTTGCCGATTTCACCACCGACAAAGCCACCTGGAACAAGAAAGACATGTACGTATTCGCCCTGGACATGAAGGGCCTGACGGTGGCCCACGGCGCCAACGACAAGCTGGTCGGCAAGAGCATGATGGAACTCAAGGATCAGAACGGCAAGCTGTTCGTCAAGGAACTGACCGAAGTGGCCAAGAACAAGGGTTCGGGCTGGGTCGAATACGACTGGGCGCACCCCCAGACCAAGAAGGTTGAAGGCAAAGTCACCTACGCCCTCAAGTTGGGCAACTTTGACGGCCTGGTCGCCGTTGGCATCTATCGCTAAAGCATCCATGTGATCGTGGATCTGTCAGTGATGGATCCCCGGTCCAGGTGATCGCTCAGCCAGCTCCATACGAGCTGGCTCTTTTCTATAGGTGGCCCTATGAATCAACTCATCCTTCGCCTGCCGGTCTCGGTCAAGATCGCCCTGGCGCCCCTGCTCGTGATGATCGGCCTGCTGGCTGTTGCCCTGCAGAGCTATGTCGGCAATCACCAGACGACCACCGCACTGAAAGAAATCAGCACGGCCAGTCTGCCCAAAATCGCAGCCGCCGGCACGCTGAAAGAGCGCGCCGTACAGCTCAACGGCATGGTGATGCAGAGCATGGCCTATGAAGGTGCCGGTCTCAAGCCTGAGATCATCGCCGCCCTGGACAAGAAAATTGTCGAGGAATTCAAGGCGCTCGGCGCCTCGTTGCAGGCGCAGAAGAAAGCCGCTGAAACAGAATCCCCCGAAGCCATGGCGCGTCTTGTCGCCACCGAGGCAGCCCTGAAGAAGTTCGAACGGGCCTCCCTGGATACCCTGGACATGAAGAGCGCGGGACTTGCCACGGCCTCGTCGATGATGAGCGTGTCTGAAACCGCTTATGCGGAGTTGCGCAAGCAGATGACTGCCGTGGTCGAGACCGAAATGGCGCAGGGAACCTCCGCCGCCGCCGAGGTCGGCAAGACCGTTTCGCTGATCAATACCGGCACGATGGTGATCGCCGCGGTGGCGTTGCTGCTGTCGGCCGCCGTGACCTGGTACTGCAACCGCCTGATCGTGCAGCCGCTTGGCCAGGCCGTCCTCATTGCGCGCGAGGTGGCCGACGGCAACCTCAAGCGCTACAACTTCAGCGCGGGCAGCGACGCGACCGGCCAGGTCCTGCAAGCGCTGATGGATGTCGCCCAGCGACTCAGCGCCATGATCGAGAATATCCGCAAAGGTGCGGATCAGATCGATACGGCGGCAAGCGAAATCTCCATTGGCAACAACGACCTGGCTTCACGCACCGAACAAACGGCTTCGGCGCTGCAAGCCACCGCCTCGTCCGTGGATGAACTGACCAACACCATCAAGCACAACGCCGAAACCGCGGTACAAGCCAACCAACTGGCGGCCGATGCTGCTCGCGTGGCGCAACAAGGGGGCAATGATGTGGCCGAAGTCGTCAAGACCATGGACGACATCAGCGCCCAGGCCAGGCGCATCAGCGAAATCATCGGCACCATTGACGGCATTGCGTTCCAGACCAACATCCTGGCCTTGAATGCTGCCGTCGAAGCGGCCCGGGCCGGTGAGCAGGGACGTGGTTTTGCGGTGGTTGCCAGCGAAGTGCGCAGCCTGGCCCAGCGCAGCAGCGAGGCCGCAAAAGAAATCCGGGGACTGATCAGCACCTCTGTCGACAGTGTCGAGAACGGTACCGCCAAGGTTCAAGCAGCAGGCGACACCATGCAACGCATCGTGGCATCGATCGAACAGGTCAGCACCATGGTCTCAGAAATCTCGCATGCCACGGCAGATCAGGCCCACGGCATCCAGAGCGTCAACCACGCCGTGGCCGACATGGACAAAAGCACCCAGCAAAACGCCGCCCTGGTCGAGGAAAGTGCAGCGGCGGCCGAATCGCTGCGTGTTCAAGCCGAAGGGCTGGTTCGCACCATCTCGGTGTTTCGCGTCTCCTGAGTGGACAAAGCCAATGCGCCGTGGACGGTATCCTCAGGCAGGACGTCTCACCGATGCGCTGCTGGCCCATGGGAGGCTGTAGAATCCAGACCGATTCGCGGGTGTAGTTCAATGGTAGAACGGCAGCTTCCCAAGCTTCATACGAGGGTTCGATTCCCTTCACCCGCTCCAGAATAAAAAACGGCCCATGAAGGGCCGTTTTTTTATTCTGCGGCGCGAAGAGGCAAGCGTCCCTCAACGCCGCGGCAGGTTCAGCGTGAAACGCGAACCATGGCCCAGTTCTGATGCCACCGTCAGCGTGCCGCCCATCCGTTCGGCCAGCGCGCGCGACAGCGCCAGGCCCAGGCCGGTCCCGCCGTGGTCGTAGCTGACGTGGGCGTTGCCCTGGCGGAAGCGCTCGAAGATCAGTTCCCGTTGTTCAGGCGCGATGCCCGGCCCGGTGTCCACCACGTGGACGCGCACCCACTCCGGCGTGGCATCGAGTTCGATCGCCACACGACCGGCCTTGGTGAACTTCATCGCGTTCGACAGCAGGTTGTTGAGGATCTGCTTCAGGCGCAGGCCGTCGAACACCAGCGTTGCCGGCGCATCCGGCGCGATGCGGACCGACAGGGTCAGCCCCTTTTCCGCCGCGCTGACGGCAAAGAAGTCGGCCGTGGACTGCAGCAATTCGGCCAGCACCTGCGGTTCAGGATGCAGGGGCATGGCACCAGCCTCGACCCTGCTCAGATCCAGGATCTCGGTCAGCAAGTCATTCAGGTGCTCGGCCGCCTTACGGATCATGCCCGCCTGCGCCCGATACGTCGGCTGCTCCAGCCTGACCTCCATCAGTTCCGAGAACCCCCGGATGCTGGTCAGCGGCGTGCGCAGCTCATGCGAGATGGCTGCCAGGAATTCACTCTTGGCCTGGTTGGCCGCCTAGGCCTGAGCTTCGCTGAGTTGCAGGGCGCGGTTCTTCGCTTCCAGTTGGCGCACGTCGGCCAGGAAGAGCACCGCAGCCCCGACCACGGCGATGCTGAAGAGCGTGGTCAACACCAATGCCACCATGCGCGTGCTGCGCCATTCATCCAGGGCCGCTTCGGTCGTGGTGGCCACCAGAACCAGAAGGGGGTAGCTGCCCACCCGATGGTGCGCCACGATGCGCTCCACCCCGTCGACTGCGCTGGCCCGGATATTGAAGCCCTCGTCAGGCACGGTACTCGTTCCGATGTAGGAGTTGGGCGCCAGCACGACTCCCAGGCCTTTGCTCTCGCCGCCGATGACGCGGGCCCGCACGCTGCGGTCGTCACCGATCAGCGTGACCACCCCTTGGACGCCCAGGTGAACCCGGCTGTAGACCTCCTCGAAATAACGCGGATTCAGGGAAGCCACCACCACGCCCAGCACCTTGCCGTCGGCGGCGCTGATCTTGCGCGTGAGCTGGATGGTCCACTTGCCGGACACCTTGCCCAGCACCGGCTTGCCGATGAAAAGCCCGTTGGTCGACATCTGCCCAGCCGCTGCCTGCACCAGTTCCGGCTGGAGGTGGGCGCGGATGTGCTCGCGTCCGGACAGGTCCACATGGCCGGTCTTGTCGCCACCAGGATCGATGTTGCTGCCAATGAAACGCCCGTCCGCGCCAACGTAGGACAGCTGGGTCAGGATGTCCGGCGCCAAGCCGGTCTCGTTGGCGAAGCGGGCGTAGTCCTCCAAATGAAAACGACCCTCGCGCACGGTATCGCGCAAACGCAGCGTGGCCTGGTCCACCGCGGCCAACACACGCACCGTCTGCTCCTGCAGGGCCAAGGCGAGATTGGCGTTTTGCCGGACCTCGGCCTTGATGGCATCCTGGCGCTTGCTGTCCAATTCGAGCAGCACCGCACCCCAGGCCACGACCAGCGCCAGCAGGCTGAAAAAGACAACCACCCAGCGCAGGCGCCCGCCCATCAGCCAGCGTGTCAGCCAGGAGCCATCGTGCCCCGCAGCGGCAGCCGGTACCGGCGGAGTCTCAGGCGAGGTGGTGGGCGTGGGCACGGAAGACATGGTCAGCGCGAAAGAAGCCGAACCTTAGCACAGCCCGCCCGACCTGGCCGCCCGCAGGCCCATCAAAGAAGCGGAACGCCGGTCTTGGCCTGGACCAGCTCGCGCGTGACGCCCGGGGCCAGTTCCGCCAGCTTCAGGCCCTGCGGTGTGACGTCCATCACACCCAGGTCGGTGATGATGCGGTCCACCACGCCCTGGCCGGTCAGCGGCAGCGTGCATTGCGGCAGGATCTTCAGGTCTTCGGTGCCGTCCTTCTTCTTCGCCACATGTTCCATCAGCACGATCACGCGCGGCACGCCGGCCACCAGGTCCATGGCGCCACCCATGCCCTTGACCATCTTGCCGGGGATCATCCAGTTGGCCAGGTCGCCCTGCTCGCTCACCTGCATGGCGCCGAGGATGGACAGATTGATCTTGCCGCCGCGGATCATGGCAAAGCTCTCGTGGCTGCCGAAGATGGCCGAGCCCTTGATGGTGGTCACCGTCTGCTTGCCGGCATTGATCAGGTCGGGATCGACCTCGTCTTCATACGGGAAGGGGCCGATGCCGAGCATGCCGTTCTCGCTCTGCAGCCAGACCTCGATGTGGTCGGGCACGAAGTTGGCCACCAGCGTCGGAATGCCGATGCCGAGGTTCACATAGAAACCGTCCTGCAGTTCCTGCGCCGCACGGGCGGCCATTTGGTCCTGGGTCCAAGCCATGATGCTCTCCTAATCAGTTGAGGACAAAGCGGGTCGCGATGCGCCTGCGGTCTGTCCCGCAAAGTTCATTACTTACGGTCGCGGGTGGTGCGCTTCTCGATGCGCTTCTCGGGCGTGGGGTTGTGCACGATGCGGTGCACGTAGATGCCCGGCAGGTGGATGTCGTCGGGCGCCAGCTCGCCGGTGGCAACGATGCGTTCCACTTCCACGATGCAGATCTTGCCGGCCATGGCGGCGGCCGGATTGAAGTTGCGCGCCGTCAGGTTGAAGCGCAGGTTGCCGGAGCGGTCGGCGATGTCGGCCTTCACCAGCGCCACGTCGGGCACCAGCGAGCGCTCCATCACGTAGGTTTCGCCATCGAACTCGCGCAACTCCTTGCCTTCGGCCACGATGGTACCGACACCGGTCTTGGTGAAGAAGGCCGGAATGCCGGCGCCGCCGGCGCGCAGCTTCTCGGCCAGCGTGCCCTGCGGCGTGAACTCCAGCGCCAGCTCGCCGGCCAGGTACTGGCGCTCGAACTCCTTGTTCTCGCCCACGTAGCTGGAGATCATTTTTTTGATCTGGCGCGTCTGCAGCAGCTTGCCCAGGCCGAAATCATCGACGCCGGCATTGTTGGAAATGGCGGTCAGATTCTTCACGCCCGCATCGCGCACGGCGTCGATCAGGGCCTCGGGAATGCCGCACAGGCCGAAGCCGCCGACGGCGATCAGCTGACCGTCCTGAATGACGCCTTCGAGCGCCTTGGCCGCACTCGGGTAAATCTTGTTCACGCTGTTCTCCTTTGAAGAATCAATGGGCGTACGATACTACCTACTGAGCTACGTAGTTCCGCGTAAATTGCAACCCTGATGCACCTCTGACTTCTGCACCCATGGATATCGACTACCGTCTTGCCTTCGAACTCGCCCCCATCGGCCTGGTGCTGTCGCGCAACCGTGTGATTGTGGACTGCAACCGCCATGTGTGCGACATGTTCGGCACCACACGGGAAGACCTGGTAGGCCAGTCCTTCCTGGTGCTCTACCCCAGCGCCGACGAGTTCGAGCGCATCGGCGAGCGCATCATTCCCATCATGAACCGCCACGGCACCTATGCCGACGACCGCATCATGAAGCGCGTCGACGGCCGCTTCAAGGGCGAAACCTTCTGGTGCCACGTCACCGGCCGTGCACTCGACCCGGCCGACCCGCACGGCGCCGGCATCTGGACCTTCCAGGACCTGAGCTCACACCGCCCGGTGAAGGCCGAACTGACGGCGCGCGAGCGCGAGGTGGCGGCACATTTGCTCGACGGCCTGACCTCCAAGGAAATCGGCAAGGCCCTGGCCATCAGCCACCGCACGGTGGAGATCTACCGGGCCCGGCTGATGCGCAAGTACAAGGCCAGCACCACGGCCGACCTGGTGCACAAGCTGATGGGCGGCTGAGGCGTCAGCGGCCCTGAACGCTATCAATCCGATAGCTGTCGAGGCATATTTGACAAGGGCCAGAGGCCAAAAACATTCTTATTTCTTGGCGTCGATCACTTCCGCCGCGGCGCGGAAGCCCTCCACCGCGGTGGGCACGCCGCAGTAGATGCTGGCGTGCAGCAGCACTTCCTGGATCTCGGTCACGCTGGCGCCGTTGTTGAGCGCGCCGCGCACGTGGCCCTTGAGCTCATGCGACTTGCCCAGGGCGGTGAGCATGGCCACGGTGATCAGGCTGCGCGTCTTGCGGTCCAGCCCCTCGCGCTGCCACACATCGCCCCAGGCGTTGCGCGTGATGTACTGCTGCATCGGCTGCGTGAACTCGGTGGCGTTGGCAAAGGCGTTGGCCACGAAGTCCTCGCCCATCACCTGCTTGCGGGTGGCGAGGCCTTTTTCGTATTCGGCGTCCATGAATGTTTCTCCTGATAGTGGCTGCAAGTTGCGTGTAATTTGCGTGTCAAGCGCCAAGCATAATCTGCGACAGAACAACGAGGAGACACCATGAGCCGCTACCCCCACCCCGACATCAACGGCCTGCCCGAAGACATCCGCACCAAGATTCTGGAAGTGCAGGAAAAGGCAGGCTTCGTGCCCAACGTCTTCCTGGCGCTGGCGCGCCGCCCGGCCGAATGGCGCGCTTTCTTCGCCTACCACGATGCCCTGATGCTGAAGGAGGACTCGGGCCTGAGCAAGGGCGACCGCGAGATGATCGTCACCACCACCAGCGCAGCCAACCAGTGCCTGTACTGCGTGGTGGCGCACGGCGCCATCCTGCGCATCTACGAGAAAAAGCCGCTGGTGGCCGACCAGGTGGCGGTGAACCACCGCAAGGCCGACATCACGCCGCGCCAGCGCGCCATGCTCGACTTCGCCATGAAGGTCTGCCTGCGCTCGCACGAGGTTGAAGAGGCCGACTTCACCGCCCTGCATGCGCACGGCTTCAGTGACGAAGACATCTGGGACATCGCTGCCATCACCGCCTTCTTCGGCCTCTCAAACCGCATGGCCAGCTTCAGCAACATGATGCCGAATCCCGAGTTCTATCTGATGGGCCGGGTGCCGAAACAGAAGTAGCCGGTTGCCGCCGGCGGCTTTCTGCCAGGAGCGGGAGACCCTGATGCGCGAGCGCGAGCGACTGCTCAATCGATCCGAGGCACCGACGCCGGCGTTGGTCGCGGATTTCATCGGCAGCGAGAATGCCCGGCGCTGGCGCGAGCTTCTTGACTTCATCGACACGGCCTACCCCGGCGTCTTCAAGGGCGAGTGGCTGTATGGCGGACGCAAGCACGGGTGGTCGCTGCGCTTCAAGAAATCCAGGTCGTTCTGCACGCTGATCCCTGAGCGGGCGCGGCTGCAGGTTCTCATCGTGTTCGGACAGACTGAGCGCGACAAGGCCGAAGTCGTTCTCCCGGGCCTGGCGACTCATGCCCGGGACGACTTCCTCCAGGCCACGACCTATCACGATGGCAAATGGGTCCTGATCAACGTCGACAGTGAAGAAGTTCTCAGCGACGTGAGGTGTCTGCTGGAAGTGAAGCGTCGCCCCTCAGCCCGACAGCAGCGATAGCCCCAGGAACAAGAAAAATCCCGGCGAACCGGGCTCCTGGCCCGGGCCCGCGTCCGTCAGTGCCTGGGTTGGACGCCGCCAGCCTGGGCGCTGGCATCCATGCCCCCCTTGGCCTTCCACTCCGAAAATCCCCCCTGCAGGATCTTGACGTTGTCCCAGCCAGCGACACGAAGTGCGAAACCGGCCTGCGATGACAGCGTGCCCGAGTTGCAGTACAGAAGGACCATCCTGTTCTTCGGAATCTGATCGCTCTTGGCCAGCACTTGCCGCCACTCGATATTGATGGCACCCGGGATGTGCTCTTTGGCAAACTGGCCGGCATCTCGCGTATCGACAACCAGCATCTTGGCGTACTCACTCCTGGGAATCTGTTCCGCAAAGATCGTGGCGCCACCGTAATCGACGAATTCCAGATAGCCGGCCATTTCATCAATGGCCGCGGCCTTGTTGTCAGCCCATGCCGTCGGCGCCAGGCACGACAGGCCGATGCACAGTGCGGGGAAAATTCTTGTCACGAACCGGTCTCCTCGAAATTAAATAAGCTTTTACCAATATAGCAAATCCATTCAGGAAGCCGACGCCATGACTGAACCGGCCTGTCCATCCGCATGGCCCATGTCAGCCACAGGATGTCCAACCCCGGCTTCGATCGCTCGGGCCGGGGACCCAAGCCGCAGCATTACCTCGCAGGGTAGGGTATAGGCCCGCCATCGGCTTGCCATGCCAGCAGCACGCCACTATGCTTGCACGCCCGGCTTCATTGATACGGCCATCCCGCCGCCGCCGGGCAGGAGCATTTCATGAGTCCATTCAAGTCTCTCGCCGGTCTGCTCGTCATCCTCTGCAGCCAGCTGGCCTGGAGCGCCGACACCGAGCCCAGCACGCCGGCGCCAGCATCCGAACTGACCCAGGCCCGGCAGTTGATCGGCCAGAAAAACTGGGCCGGCGCCATCGAGGTGTTGGGCAGCTTCACCCGCGCCAACCCGTCCAACGCCGACGGCTTCAACCTGCTGGGCTACAGCCTGCGCCACCTCAAGCGCTACGACGAATCACTGGCGGCCTACAACAAGGCGCTGACCATCGACCCCAAGCACCGCGGCGCCCACGAATACATCGGCGAGGCCTACATCCAGCTCGGTCAACTGGACAAGGCCAAGCAGCACCTGGACGCGCTGGACAAGATCTGCACCTTCTCCTGCGAGGAATACCGCGACCTGAAGAAGGCGTATGAACTGGCCAGCAAGGCCAGGAGCAACTGAGGCACGGAGAAAGCCGGGCTATTTCAAGGTGCGTGGCCGGCGCTCCGGCTTGGCACCCGAGGCCTGGCAGGCCTTGCGGTAGTCCTGCAGCGTCTTCTGCGCGCGGCCCAGCACCGTGTCCGGCGGGTAGCCGCCGGCGCCCAACTCGCCAAAGGGCAAGCCCGTCAGCAGCTCCATGCCTTCGCTGGCGAATTCGGCGGTGTAGATGTGAAACCGCCCCTGCGCCACCGCTGCCACCACGCGGCGGTCCAGCATCAGGTGGCGACGGTTGCGGCGCGGAATCAGCACGCCCTGCTGCCCGGTCAGCCCCATCAGCTCGCTGCTGCGGAAATAGCCCTCGATCTTCTCGTTGATGCCGCCCACCGGCAGCATCTCGCCGCGCTGGTTCACCGCGCCCGTCACGGCAATGCCCTGCTTGAGCGGCGTGTTGGCCAGTGCTGACAGCAGCGCATAGAACTCGGCGCACGAGGCCGAGTCGCCCTCCACCCCGCTGTACTCCTGCTCGAACACCACCGCCGCATTGAGCGCCAGCGGCGCGATGTGGGCGAACAGCGACGCCAGGTAGCTGTGCAGGATCAGCACGCCCTTGTCGTGGATCGGGCCCGACAGCTCCACCTCCCGCTCGATGTTCAGCAAGCCCTCGTCGCCGGCATGGGTGCGCGCCGTCACCCGCACCGGGAAGCCGAAGCGGTAGTCCCCCAGGTCCACCACCGTCAGACCGTTGACCTGCGCCACCTTCTCGCCGGCCAGGTCGAGCAGGCGTTCGCCGTCGATGATGGTTTCCTGCAGGCGCTGCTCCGGGTAGTCGTGGCGGTGGATGCGCTGCAGGCGCGCGGCTTCCACGTCCGGCGCCTCCACCAGCGCGGCGCCACGGGCGCGCGCCATGGCGGCGGCTTCCATCACCAGCGCCTCGGTGTGGGCAAAGATGGCGCTCTGGCGCGCCTGGTCTTCCGCCTCGCGGTGTGCCTCTTCCAGCAGCACGGCCACGGCGCCGGCACTGAAGTGCGGCAAGCCCATCTTGCGGCAGGTGTGCGCCACGAAGATGGCGGTGGCCAGGCGCGATTCGTTGTTGGCGGTGAAGCTCTCGGCAAAGTCCACCTTGCAGCGGAAGCGCCGCGCGAATTCGGGGTCGCCCTCCTGCACCGCGTAGTACTCCTCCACCGAGGCGATCAGGATGATCTTCACGTCCACGTCCACCGGCTCGGGCTGCAACGAGACGGCCGCAATCGGCGCGTACATCATGCCCGGCTCCTCGATCTGCAGGCGACCGCTGCGCAGGAAACGGCGCAGTTTCTCCCACACCGGCTCGTCGGTCAGCAGGTCGCGCAGGTGCAGCAGCAGGAAGCCGCCGTTCGCCTTGAGCAGGCTGCCGGCGCGGATGCGCGAGAAGTCCGTCACCAGCACGTCGTTCTCGGTCTGGTACTCGATGCTGCCGAACAGCGTGCGGTACAGCGGGTTGTCTTCCACAATCACCGGCGCGCCCTCGCGGCCCTGGTTGTCCACCACCAGGTTCACGTGGTAGCGCGCCAGCACCTCGGCCAGCGCCTGCAACCGGATTTCCTCGCTCTCGACCTCGTCGCCGGACTGGAACAGTTCCAGGTTCTCCAGCACGTCGTGCTGCACCTGCTCCAGGTAGTTGCCGAGCTTGACCGAGTCCTTGATCTGCTTGCGCAGTTCGTTGCGAATCTCCTGCAGCTCATGCTCCAGCATGGGCTTGATCATCTGCCGGCGCAACGCCGCCAGCCCTTCGTTCATCACGCGCTCCAGGGAGCGCGACTTGTCCAGGAAGCGGGTGATCTCGCCGCGCAGTTCCCCCTCCATGCGGTCGATCTCCACGCGCCGCTCTTTCGGCAGCGACAGCGCCTTGCCCTCGGTCAGCGGTTCGCCCTTTTCGTCGCGCAGGGTGAAGACCATGTGGCCCGACTCGCGGATCAGCGCAAAGTTGCGCACTTCGGCATAGGCGTCCAGTTCGGCGTAGGCGTGGTCTTCCTCGGCCTTGTAGGTCTTGGCCAGGCGGTCGCGCTCGTCCTTGAAGTCGGGGCCGGCCAGGCGCTTGGGGATCTCGCTTTGCAGCGTCTTGATGAACTGCGTCATCAACTGGCGCAGCTGCCGCCCCTGCCCGGCGGGCATGCGCAGCGCGCGCGGGTGTTCCGGCACGTCGAAGTTGTGCAGGTAGCACAGGTCGGGCGGCACCGGCCGCCCGGCCGCCACCGCGCGCATCATCTCGCACAGCAGCGTGGTGCGCCCGCTGCCCACCTCGCCCAGCACGAACAGGTTGTAGTCCGGCTGGTCCATCTGCAGGCCGAAGCGCGCGGCCTGCTCGGCCCGCTCCTGCCCGATCCAGGGCAGCGGGTGGTGCAGCAGCTCGGAAGTATCGGCAAAGCCCAGCGCCCGGGCGTCGATGGCCAGGCGCAGGTCGGCGGGAGTGATTTGGGTGATGGGCATGGCAACAAACTTGGTTCGCTGCTTATTTTGCGCCCATCAGCAAGCCGGTCAACTGACGATCTGGCGTATCCGGTCCGGCAGCGCCACGGCCTTTTGCTGCGGGAAGTCCACCCAGATCACGGTGGCGCCGCCGGCGGCGCTGATCACGCCCGGCTGATCCACCCGCTCGATGGTGTGCCAGCTCTCGAAGGTGGTGCGCCCGGGATCGCTCACATAGGTCTTCACCACGATGTCACCCGGGTATTCGAGCTGCTTGTGGAAGTTGCAGAAGGCATTGACGATCACCGGCCCCTGGCCCTGCGGGTCGGGCTCGCACGCGATGGTGCGGAACCACTCGATGCGCGCCGACTCCAGGTAGCGGAAGTACACCGTGTTGTTGACATGCCCCATGGCGTCCATGTCGCCCCAGCGGATGGGCATGGCCATTTCGGAGACCAGTTTCTTGTGCGCGGGCAGCTCGATCTTCATGTACCGAACCCGTCGTCGGCGGCGATCACCGCGCCGTTGATGAAATGGCTCTCGTTCGAGCACAGCATCACCAGCACGGCGTCCAGATCCTGCGGCTGGCCCACGCGCTTGCGCGGCAGCATCTGGATGAGCTTTTGCCCCTGCTCGGTCTGCCAGTGGTGGTGGTTGATCTCGGTGTCGATGTAGCCCGGGCAGATGGCATTGACGTTGACGCCGAACTTGCCCCACTCCAGCGCCATGGCCTTGGTCATGTGCACCACGGCGGCCTTGCTCATGCAGTAGATGCCGATCTGCGGCAGCACGCGCAGGCCGGCCATGGAGGCGATGTTGATGATGCGCCCGCCGGTGAAGGTGCCCGGCGCCGCGCCCTTGGCACGCGCCAGCATGCGCTTGCCCACCTCCTGCGCCACGAAGAAGGCCCCCTTGGTGTTGGTGCCGAGCACGTAGTCGTAGTCGGCCTCGGTCACGTCCACGATGCGCTGCGTGGTGCTCACGCCAGAGTTGTTGATGAGGATGTCGATCGAACCAACCTCGGTCTCGGCGCGCGCCACGGCGGCCTTGATGGAGTCCACGTCCGTCACGTCCAGCTCCACCACGTGGGCGTCGCCGCCTTCGCCTTCAATCTCGGCGCGCAGGTCCTTGAGCTTTTCCACGCGGCGGCTGGCCAGCACCACGGCGGCACCGGCCTTGGACAGAGTGCGGGCAAACTGGGTCCCCAGGCCGCCCGAGGCGCCGGTGATGAAGGCCACGCGGCCAGAAAGATCGATGCTGTAAGCCATCGGGGTCACCTCTTGTCGTTGATCAATGAACAAAATAGAACGATCGTTCGATTCTGTTTCAGAACCGAACTAAAATCAGTCACGCATTCGACAGGTCATGCATCGGGTTACCCCTAACATGCTGGCCTCATTATCAAGCGACTTCAGAAGAAAGAAGCCACCATGACGAACGAAGAAATCCTGGCCCAGCACGGCCCCCGCGAATCGATGGAATACGACGTGGTGGTGGTCGGCGGCGGCCCCGGCGGCTTGGCTACGGCCATCCGCCTCAAGCAGCTGGCCGCAGAAAAAGGCCAGGACGTCTCGGTGGTGGTGCTGGAAAAAGGCGGCGAACCCGGCGCCCACATCCTCTCGGGCGCCATCATGGACCCGCGCGCCCTGACCGAACTGTTCCCGAACTGGAAAGAGCTGGGCGCTCCGCTGAACCAGCCGGTGACGGATGACGCCTGGAGCTTCCTGAGTGAAACCGGCGCCACCCGCACGCCCAACATGTTCCTGCCCGAGTGCGCGCAGAACCACGGCAACTACATCATCAGCCTGGGCAACCTCACCCGCTGGCTGGGCACCCAGGCCGAAGCGCTGGGCGTGGAAATCTTCCCCGGCTTCACCGCCGCCGAAGTGCTGTACAACGAGGACGGCTCCGTCAAGGGCGTGGCCACCGGCAACATGGGCGTGGGCAAGGACGGCGTGCCGACCGAGAACTTCCAGCTCGGCATGGAACTGCACGCCAAGTACACCGTGTTCGCCGAAGGCGCACGCGGCCACCTGGGCAAGCAGCTCATCGCCAAATACAAGCTCGACGAAGGGCGCGACCCGCAGACCTACGGCATCGGCATCAAGGAGCTGTGGGAGATCGATCCCTCGCGCCACACGCCCGGTTTCGTGATGCACACCGCCGGCTGGCCGATGAAGAACGACACCTACGGCGGCGCCTTCATGTACCACCTGGAAGACAACAAGGTCGCCATCGGCTACGTGGTCGGCCTGGACTACAGCAACCCCTACCTGAGCCCGTTCGAAGAGTTCCAGCGCTGGAAGACCCACCCCAACGTCCGCTGGTATTTCGAGAACGACCAGGGTGAAGTCAATGCCAAGCGCCTGGCCTACGGCGCGCGTGCCATCACGGCCGGCGGCCTGATGAGCCTGCCCAAGACCGTGTTCCCGGGCGGCGCGCTGGTGGGCTGTGATGCCGGTTACCTGAATGTCAGCCGCATCAAGGGCAGCCACGCCGCCATCAAGACCGGCATGCTGGCCGCCGAGGCCGCTTTTGATGCCGTGGTGGCCGGCCGCTACCACGACGAGTTGAGCGCCTACCCCGAGGCCTTCGAAGCCAGTTGGCTGTACACCGAACTCAACAAGTCGCGCAACTTCAAGAGCTGGTTCAAGAAGGGCCTGACCGTGGCCACGCTGATGAACGGCTTCGAGCAGTTCGTGCTGCGCGGCCACATTCCGTGGACGCTGCGTCGCGACAAGCCCGACCACGTCTACCTCAAGCCCGCCGCCGAGTGCCAACCGATCGTCTATCCGAAGCCGGACGGCAAGCTCACGTTTGACCGCCTGAGCAGCGTGTTCATCAGCAACACCAACCACGAGGAAAACCAGCCGGCCCACCTGACGCTGAAGGACGCCAGTGTGCCGGTGGCTGTGAACCTGGCCAAGTACGCCGGCCCCGAGGCCCGCTACTGCCCGGCCGGCGTGTACGAGTTCGTGAAGAACGACGACAACACCGACCGTCTGCAGATCAACGCGCAGAACTGCGTGCACTGCAAGACCTGCGACATCAAGGACCCGACGCAGAACATCGTCTGGGTGACGCCGGAAGGCGGCGGCGGTCCGAACTACACCAGCATGTAAATCGCTGATCAAACAAAACGGGGCCAGATGGCCCCGTTTTGTTTCAGTGCTTGGACTGTCCAGTATGGGCGGAGCAGCCTGTCGCTGCTGTCCGCGTGTCCGAACGCCTCAGGCGTGCAGCTGATTCAATTGCCGGGCAATGATGTCATGGTTGAGCCACAGCACCGGGCCCGCAGGGGCGGACGATTCGAGGAACATCAGCGGCCCGGTGGCTTCGATGACGAAGCTGCTGAGCAGGTCGGTGATCAGGTTTTTGCTGTCCTTGTGCATCTTCTGAACTTCGTCCGATGTGCCGATGGTCAGGTCGGCCTGGGCCGGGCTATTGGGCATGGGCCAGGCTGCAAAGTTGCGGAAACCCTGCATCACCTCATGGCTCTGAAAATCGATGACCTTCTGAAGAACATCTTCCAGCGTGACCTCGTCAGCCAGAAGTGCACGGCAGGCCTGCCATTGCGACTCGACCCAGGCGCCGCCACCCTCTTTTTTCAGCGCGTTGAGGAGCAGGATCAGCGGCAGCTCGACGCCAGCGAAGATATCGGACGAGTTGGTTCGAATCTCCGGGCAATTGAAGACCGTTGCCTTGATGTCATGACTCCACGCCGTCTGGGCAATGCGCTCCAGCCGCATCTTGGCCTGCCCCTGGGTGTAGTTGGTGTAGGTCTGCCACTCGTAGCGGTCGCCGATGAGAATTTCCGTCCCGTGGTAACCGTAGGCCGAGTAGCGAACCTGGCCGCCTGAAGCCTCTACGCGCGCACGGATCGTCGCACTGGCGTCAATGAGATGCTGGAACGTGTTGGCCGACACTTCATCGAAGTTCTTCAGGATCAGCTTGCCCAGATCGCTGTCCAGCAGCGTCTGGGATGACAGGAAGCGGTCCCCGCGCCCTTTGTAGACGCGGTTGGCGATGGCCAGGAACACCTTGGCCTTGGGAATGCCGCCCGCCATCGTGTGGGCAAAGAAGACATTGCGGCCATCAGGGATCATGCCGTTCAGAATGGCCATGACTTCGGCCAGGGAATCCCTGAAACGCTTGACGCCGACTTCCCGGCATTTTTCGATGTGCGCCCAGTCCAGCTTGTCGTCGGCCCAGGTTTTGAGCGTCAAGCTCCCGAGCAAATCGGTGGGGGTGGGTTCACCGGCCGGCGCATCGAGGTCGAAGCCTGCCATCAGCGGCACATTGATGATTTTCCCACCCAGCCCGCGCTCAGCCGCCGCCAGCTCTTCGTCGTTCAGAGGGCGCAGCGCGTTGTTTTCGTCGCGCCGCCCAACGGTGATGCCGACGATCGTCATCCCCGCCTTGCGTGCTTCATTGACGAGGCCATTGGCATAACCGCGTCCGAAAAGTTCGCCGAACAGGACGAACACATCGCCCTGGCGAAAAATGTTTTTCTGTGGCAGTTGATGCAAAGAGATAGGTGTATTCATACCGACATTATTACTTCTCAGTGGGCAGGCAGGCGCCGATGTCGGCCCGGCCGTCAGCTGTATCGCCCCTCTCAGCCGGCCCTGGCTTCATGCCCGCGCTTGCCCAGGCTTGCGCTCTGGCGGGTCGCTCGCAGGACCCGGTTTCCGCTGGTGCACATGCCTGTCATCCGCGCCACCTAGAATAATCCCACAGCGGCCTGCTGCTTCAGCCCCGGCCCACCTGAACAAAAGCAAGTGCAAGAGGGAGCGATGAAGCGGAGCAAGACGGATACGCCAACCGGACGGGCAAGAGGATGGGCGCAAGCCCTGCCTGCGCTGGCCTTCCTTCGCCACCTCTTCCTGGCCCTGCTGCTGGGGCTGGTCGCCACGGCCCAGGCAGCGGATGCACCCGATGCCGTGGACGCGCTGGCACCGTCGTCGCAGCCGCTGGGCCAGCACATGCGCCTGCTGGTCGAAGCCGGCGCCCCCCTGAACCTGGCCGCGGCCAGACAGGCCTTCGCCACGGAACAACGCGCGTCCGCCACCTCGCCGGTCCTGGGCCTGGGCATCGGGCACCGCCCGGTCTGGGCGCATTGGGTGGTCAACAACCCCACGGACCAGCCCCTGAAGCGGCAACTCGCCGTGAACCCGAGCTGGACGGACGAGCTCGACGTGCATGTGATCCACCCGGCGGGCGACACCACCAGTTGGCACACGGGGGATGCCCTGGCCGGCGCTCCGTATCTGGACGATGCGCAGGGCTATCTTTTTGGGCACAGCTTCCCGCCGGGGCGCAGCGAGGTGCTGATGCGCATCGCCACGCCGGACCCGATGATCGTGAACGTGCAGCTGCTCACGCCGGCCATCCGGGCACAGCAGGCCAAGTTTGAACACAGCAGCTACGGCGTTCTGTACGGCTTTCTGGCCGCGCTGTCCATCCTGAACCTGATCATGTACTTCGGTCTGGGCCGGCGCAACAGCCTGTATTACGCCCTGTACCTGCTGAGCTTCGTCGCCATGAATCTGTCCTACACCGGCCGTGGCATGGCCTGGCTGTGGCCCGAGGCGCCCTACTTCCAGCGTTATGTCATCCTGGTCTTCATGGTGCTCTCGGCCGCCGCAGGCCTGAAGTTCGCCCGCGAGTTTCTGGAGCTGGACCAGTCGTTGCCGGCGCTGGGCCGCGGCATCAAATGGGCGTGTCGCGGCGTCATCGCATGGATGCTGGTGACGGTCATCCTCAACTGGCACGCCACGGCGGTCTGCACGGCGTTCCTGGTGAGCGGCGTTTTCTCGGTGGCCCTGGTTCCGATCGGCGCCTTGGCCCAGCGGCGCGGGCAGGCCGCCGCCGGCTATTTCCTGGCCTCGGGCGTCGCGTCCACCCTCGGGCTGTGTGCCACCACCTTTTCCGTCTGGGGCCTGCTGCCCTTCAATCCCTGGACCTACCGCGGCGTGGAGATGGGCACCATGGCCGAGGCCCTGCTGTTGCAGCTGGCGCTGGTACAGTTCATTCGGGCGCAGATGCTCAAACGCCTGGACGCCGAGCGCGATGCCCGCGTGGATGCCTTGACCCGGCTGGCCAACCGGCGCGGCTTTCTGGAGCAGGCCGAAGTGGCCTACGGTCTGGCGGTGCGGCATCAGCGGCCGCTGGCAGCGGTCATTCTGGACATCGATCTTTTCAAGAACATCAACGACCGCCATGGCCACGCCATCGGTGACGCGGTGCTGGTCAACGTGGGGCAGACCCTGGCACGCCTGACCCGCAACGGCGACTGCGTGGCGCGCTGGGGCGGTGAAGAGTTCATCATGCTGCTGCCGGAGACCGACCTGGCCACCGCCACCCAGTTTGCCGAGCGGATCCGCTGTGCGCTGGAAGAGATGGTGATCGTCGCCCGGGATGACGTGCGCGTCCAGATCACCGCCAGTTTCGGCGTCGCCCAGCTGAAGCCAGACCAGCCGCTGGAGAAGCTGATCATTGCGGCGGACGATGCGCTCTACAGCGTCAAACAATCCGGCCGCAACCGGGTAGCCCACGCGGACTAGGCCTCAAGGGCCACAGCCGGCCGGCCCGGCCGCGCGTCTTCTTTTCCTAATGGGCGATTTCAAAGTCGATGAAACCCCGCTCCACCGAGGTGGACACCAGCTTCACGCGCAGCGGCTGCCCCACCTTGAGCTCCGGCAGGTCGCCCGTGAGCCGGCCCTCGGCCGGCGGCTCGAAGATGCGCACCCAGGTGCCGCTGGGGTTGATGCCGGTCACCAACCCGTCAAAGCGCTGGCCGATACGTGAGTGCAGCAGCAGGGCCGCTTCCGACTTGCGCAGCTGCCGCTCCACCTTCTGCGCGGCGTCTTCCTGCGCCGTGCAGTGGGCAGCCAGCACCGCCAGTTCCTCGTTGGAATACGGCGGTTTCTCCTCGGCCAGCGCAGCCTTGAGCAGGCGCTGGGTGATGAGGTCCGGGTAGCGGCGATTCGGGGCCGTCGAGTGCATGTAGTCCTGCACCGCCAGGCCGAAGTGGCCGATGGGCTCACCTTGCGGCCGCTCCACCACGTACTCGCCCGAGCCCATCAGCTTGACGATCACCAGCGACAGGTCGGGAAAACGCAGCGGGTCGCGCTTGTGCTGCCGGGCCAGGAAGGCCTCCAGCGCCTGGGCGTCGGGCTCGCGGGGCAAGCTCACGCCGTAGTCCTTGGCCACTTCCACGATGCGCAGCCAGCGCTCGGGCGAGCGCACCACCCGCCGCAACGACACATCGCCCAGCCCGGCCAGATAGCGGGCCGTGCAGCCGTTGGTGGCGATCATGAATTCCTCGATCAGCTGGCGCGCCCGGTTGTGCGGCTGCAGCTGGATGTCGACGATGCGCTCGCCGTCGAACACCGCACGCGGCTGAAAGGTCTCGAACTCCAGCGCGCCCTCGACACGCCGCAGCACGCGCAGCTTCTGGGCCAGATCGTCCTGCAGGCGCAGCTGGGCGTCCATGCCTTTGATGCGGTGGGCCACGGCCGGCAGCTCGCCCTTGGCTTCGATCCAGTCGGATACCGCGTCGTAGGCCAGTTGCGCCTTGTTGCGCACCCGGGCACGGTAAATGGAAGCGCTGGTCAGGAGGCCGTCGTCGCTGAATTCCATTTCGCACACCACGGCCAGGCGGTCCTGGTCGGGATTGAGCGAGGTGAGATCGGTGCACAGGCGCTCGGGCAGCATGGGGAAGATGCGCGCCGAGGTGTAGACCGTGGTGGTGTTGATGCGCGCATGTTCATCGATGGGCGAGCCTTTTTTCACCAGGGCGTCCACATCGGCCACCGCCACGTAGATGCGCACCCGGCCGTGGGGCAGCGCTTCGCCTACGGTGAGCTGGTCGAGGTCGCGCGAGTCGTCGTTGTCGATGGAGCACCAGGGCAGCGCCGTCAGGTCGCGGATGCGGCTGTCGTCTTCATGCGCCGGACCCTTGAACTGGGCTGCCTGATGCTTCACGCCGAGCGGGAACTCGGGCTGCAGACCGCGGCTGAACATGGCCCAGGTGGCGATGGTGGTCAGATCGGAGCGGTGATGAATCAAGCCTTTGCTCATCGGGGTCCCTGTTGGTTGCAGCCTGGCTGGATTGTGCCCGGGCGGGAACACGCCGGACCCGCCAATGCCAGCCGTCACAGCCGGCTCAGAACATAATCAGCACGATTCCCGTATAAAGCGTACAATACACAGGTTGCTGTGATTTGCTTACCTTTGCAGCACTGTTGTCTGACACACGGTCCACGGCTCCTCACCAAGCCGTACACCGCCCCCTTCTGGCCGATACATCCGGCCCCCACGGCGTCAAACTCCCCCCAGCGGCGAGCTTCATCCCCGGTCTCCATTTCCCTCTTTCGACCGGACACCCCGGCAGCGGCTTTATGCCGCTTGCGTTCAGCACGGCAATGTCCGCTGAACGTTTTCCAGAATTTCCAGACGTGCGGTCCGACAAAGTCCGCACGCCCCATGATGATCAACACACTAGAGAAAGCATTCCAGGTGGGCAAGTACCTTGTCTCACCCCTCATCAAGCCCACCGAGTCGGGCCAGTACGCCGCCTCGGTTTCCATCCGCAGCGGTCGCGGCAGCGGCACGCATGACCGCGTGTTCCGCTTCGTTCCGCACTTCCCCACCGAGGAAGGCGCGCTGCAGCACGCCATCGCCGAAGGCCACAGCTGGCTGCAACAGCGGCACGGCGTCGCGGCCTGAGCCCCATTCACTTTCACACATCGCAAGGAGCACTTCATGGCCAAGGAAGAACTGATTGAAATGCAAGGCAAGGTCGAAGAGGTGCTGCCCGATTCGCGCTTTCGCGTCACGCTGGACAACGGTCACAGCCTGATCGCCTACACCGGCGGCAAGATGCGCAAGCACCACATCCGCATCCTGGCGGGTGACAAGGTATCGCTGGAGCTCTCGCCCTATGACCTGGGCAAGGGCCGCATCACTTTCCGCCACCTGGAGCCCCGCTCCGGCGGCGCACCGTCGCAACCGCGACGCACATTCCGCTGAACCAATTCTTTGATGGTTTTTTAAACCAAGACCGTCATTTCCCCCGCGTGGCGCGTTTCGATGAAACCGTGAACGCTTTACTTGAAAGGTCCCAAAAATGGGCAACAAACTTTACGTCGGCAACCTCTCCTATTCGGTACGCGACAACGATCTGCAACAACACTTCGGTGCCTACGGCAGCGTGCAGTCGGCCAAGGTCATGATGGACCGCGACAGCGGCCGCTCCAAGGGCTTCGGCTTTGTGGAAATGTCCTCCGACGCAGAAGCCAAGGCAGCGATTGCCGGCATGAACGGCCAGAACGTTGACGGCCGCGACATGGTGGTCAATGAAGCCCGTCCGATGGAGCCGCGCACTGGCGGCTTCGGCGGTGGCGGCGGCCGTCGCGAAGGCGGCGGTGGCGGCTATGGCGGCGGCAACCGTTACTGAAGTCTGAACTTCAGCTGAGCAACCGGCCTTCGGGCCGGTTTTTTTATGCCCGAAACATGTGCGCTCGCCACCGTTCGCGGGCCGCTGAATGGGCTGGCGTACAATCGCGCCCCGTCAGGAGAGAGTTTTCATCATCGAGAACCGCCGAAGGCGCAGGACGGCTCAAGAGCAGCGGTCTGAACGCTCAGGCAAAAGGACTGACGAACGCCCGCCGGTAGCAATGCCGGTTGGTGATACCCCACTGGAGAGAGGTTGCAGGCCATGTTGCATGGCGGGCAGCCCACCGAAGGAGCAAACCGCAGCGCGTGCCAACCCTGGCCGGCCCGGTGAATCTCTCAGGTAAAGCGGACAGCGGGGGCAGCCCATGGCTCGAACATTGGTTCTGGCCGTGGTTTCCAATGCCCCTGGAGTTTTGCTTTGTCGAGCCCTGACCAGAATCTGCTTCACACCCCGCTGTACGACCTGCACCTGTCCTTGAGCGCCCGCATGGTGCCCTTTGCCGGCTACGCCGTGCCGGTGCAGTACCCGGCCGGCCTGATGGCCGAGCACCACCACACCCGCATGGCAGCCAGCCTGTTCGACGTATCGCACATGGGCCAGCTGCGCCTGGTCGGTCCGGAGGCCGCAACCGCCTTTGAAACCCTGATCCCGGTGGATGTACAGGACCTGGCCGTGGGCCGGCAGCGCTACGGCATGCTGCTCAACGACACCGGCGGCATCATCGACGACCTGATGTTCGTCAACCGCGGCGCTGACATCTTCGTCATCGTCAACGGCGCCTGCAAAGTGGGTGACATCGCTCACATCCAGGCCCGCATCGGCCAGCGCTGCCAGGTCATCCCCATGCCGGAGCGCGCGCTGCTGGCGCTGCAGGGGCCGCAGGCCGTGACGGCGCTGCAGCGCCTGTGCCCGGGTGTGGAAAAGCTGGTGTTCATGAGCGGCGGGCCGTTTCACATCAAGCACTCGGCGCAGGACATCGAGTGCTTCATCACCCGCAGCGGCTACACCGGTGAGGACGGCTTCGAGATTTCCGTGCACGAGATGCAGGCCGAAGCGCTGGCCCACCTGCTGCTGGCTCAGCCGGAAGTGAAGCCCGCCGGCCTGGGCGCGCGCAACTCGCTGCGCCTGGAAGCCGGCCTGTGCCTCTATGGCAACGACATCGACACCACCACCACCCCCATCGAAGCCGGCCTGAACTGGGCCATCCAGAAAGTGCGCCGCACCGGCGGCGCCCGTGCCGGCGGCTTCCCCGGCGCCGACAAGGTGCTGGCGCAACTGGACACCCCGGCCACGCTCTCGCATAAGCGCGTGGGCCTGCTGGCGCTGGAACGCGTGCCGGTACGCGAGCACACCGAGCTGCAGGACCTGAACGGCAAGCGCGTGGGCGAGGTCACCAGCGGCCTGCTCTCCCCCACGCTGGACCAGCCAGTGGCCATGGCCTATGTGGCGGCACAATGTGCGCTGGCCGGCACCCGGCTCAACGCCATCGTGCGCGGCAAACCGGTGCCGATGGAAGTGTCGGCCATGCCCTTTGTGCCGAACCGTTATTACCGGGGCTGAGTGCTTCACTCACGAACCGGACCGCAAGTTTTTTGGAGATAACAACATGATCAAGTACACCGAAGACCACGAGTGGCTCAAGGTCGAGGGCGACACCGCCGTCGTTGGCATCACGGTCCATGCGCAGGACGCGCTGGGCGACGTGGTGTTCGTGGACCTGCCCGAGGTGGGCAAGACGCTGGCGCAGAAAGACGTGGCCGGCGTGGTGGAGTCCGTCAAGGCCGCGGCCGACGTGTACATGCCGGTCTCGGGCGAAGTCACCGAGGTGAACGAAGCGCTGCGCGCCGACCCGTCGCTGGCCAACAGCGACCCGCTGGGCGCCGGCTGGTTCTTCAAGGTCAAGCTGTCCGACGCCTCGCAGCTCGCTGCGCTGCTGGACGAGACGGCCTACACCGAGTTCACCAAGAACGCCTGACGGCTGATGCGCGGCTGTGACGCACCGCCCAACAGCCCGCTCACACCGCCTCTTCGCTTTGATTTTGAAACCAGATCGTCTCTGACGAGGGAGAACCACGACCATGTCTGCCGCACACCCCCTGCGCGAGCTTGAAAACGCCACTGAATTCCTGGCCCGCCACATCGGCATCACGCCCGAGGACGAAGCCCGCATGCTGCAGGCCGTGGGTTCGGCCTCGCGCCGCGAGCTGATCGACGGCATCGTGCCGCGCTCGATTACGCGCCACAGCAGCATGGACCTGCCGGCGCCGGTGACGGAAGCCGCCGCGCTGGCTGAGCTGAAGGCGATTGCCGCCAAGAACCAGGTGGCCAGGAGCTTCATCGGCCAGGGCTACTACGGCACGCACACACCGGGCGTGATCCTGCGCAACATCCTGGAGAACCCGGCCTGGTACACCGCCTACACGCCCTACCAGGCCGAGATCAGCCAGGGCCGCCTGGAAGCGTTGGTGAACTTCCAGACCATGGTGTGCGACCTCACCGGCATGCCGATTGCCAACGCCTCCATGCTGGACGAAGCCACCGCCGCCGCCGAAGCCATGACGCTGGCCAAGCGCAGCGTGAAGAGCAAGAGCGATGCGTTCCTGGTCGATGCCGACTGCCACCCGCAGACCATCGAGGTCATCCGCACCCGCGCCGAGCCGCTGGGCATCGAGGTGCGCGTGGGCGCGCTGGCCGAGTTGATGGCTTCAGGCGACTACTTCGCCGTGCTGGCCCAGTACCCCGGCAGCAGCGGTGCCGTGCCCAACCTGCGCGGCCTGGCCGAACAGGCGCACGCGCAACAAGCGGCTTTCTGCGTGGCGGCCGACCTGCTGGCGCTCACGCTGCTGCTGCCGCCGGGTGAATTCGGTGCCGACATCGTGCTCGGCAACACGCAGCGCTTCGGCATGCCCATGGGCAACGGCGGCCCGCACGCCGCCTACCTGGCCTGCCGCGACGACTACAAGCGCTCCCTGCCCGGCCGCCTGGTGGGCGTGAGCGTGGACGTGCATGGCCGCCCGGCCTACCGCCTGGCGCTGCAGACGCGCGAGCAACACATCCGCCGCGAGAAGGCCACCTCCAACATCTGCACCGCGCAGGTGCTGCCGGCCGTGATGGCCAGCATGTACGCCGTTTACCACGGCCCGCAGGGGCTGACGCGCATTGCCGAGCGCGTGGCCACCTTCACCGCCATCCTGGCACGCGGCCTGCAGGCCATGGGCTACACACTTCAGGCGGCCAGCGCCTTTGACACGCTGACAGTGGAAACCAGAAACGCTACTGATTTGATAGCTGATCGCGCAGCAAAGACCGGGGCCAACCTGCGTTTTTGCTCTGAAACGTCGCTGGGTATCTCGCTCGATGAGACCACCACGCGCAAGGACATCGCGCTGCTGTGGTCCTTCTTCGCCCAGGACGGCCAGGCCGTGCCGACGGTGGAAGCGCTGGAAAATACCGAGGCGCTGATTCCGGCCGCCCTGCGCCGCCGCAGCGCCTTCCTCACGCACCCGGTGTTCAACACCCACCACTCCGAGACCGGCATGCTGCGCTACATCCGCCGCCTGAGCGATCTGGACCTGGCGCTGGACCGCAGCATGATCCCGCTGGGCAGCTGCACCATGAAGCTCAACGCCACCAGCGAGATGATTCCCATCACCTGGCCGGAGTTCGCCCACGTCCACCCCTTCGCCCCCGCCGCGCAGCGCCAGGGTTATGCCGAGCTCGATGCCCAGTTGCGCGCCTGGCTGTGCCAGGCCACCGGCTACGCCGGCATCAGCCTGCAACCCAACGCGGGCAGCCAGGGCGAGTACGCCGGCCTGCTGGCCATCCGCGCCTGGCACCAGGCCCAAGGCCAGGGCCAACGCAACATCTGCCTCATCCCGTCCTCCGCCCACGGCACCAACCCGGCCAGCGCGCACATGGCAGGCCTGCAGGTGGTGGTGACCGCCTGCGATGCGCAAGGCAATGTGGACTTGGCCGACCTGAAAGCCAAGTGCGAGCAGCACCGCGAGAAGCTCGCCTGCGTGATGATCACCTACCCCAGCACGCACGGCGTATTCGAGACCAGCGTGAAGGAGCTCTGTGCCCTGGTGCACCAGCACGGCGGCCGCGTCTATGTGGACGGCGCCAACATGAACGCCTTGGTGGGCGTGGCCGCACCCGGCGAGTTCGGTGGCGACGTCAGCCACCTGAACCTGCACAAGACCTTCTGCATCCCGCACGGCGGCGGCGGCCCCGGCGTCGGCCCGGTGTGTGTGGTTGAAGACCTGGTGCCCTACCTGCCCGGCCATGCCACCGGTGGCTTGCCGGTCAACGGCGTGGGCGCGGTATCAGCAGCCCCAATGGGCAATGCCGCCGTGCTGCCGATCAGCTGGATGTACTGCCGCATGATGGGCGCGGCCGGTCTGACGGCCGCCACCGAGGCCGCCATCCTGAGCGCCAACTACATCAGCGCCCGCCTGAAGGACTTCTACCCCACGCTGTACGCGAGCGAGAACGGCCACGTGGCACACGAATGCATCCTGGACCTGCGCCCGCTGAAAGAAACCAGCGGCGTCAGTGCCGAAGACGTGGCCAAGCGCCTGATGGACTACGGCTTCCATGCACCGACGCTGAGCTTCCCGGTGCCCGGCACACTGATGGTGGAGCCGACCGAGAGCGAAACGCTGGACGAGCTGGACCGCTTCATCGACGCCATGATCGCCATCCGCCGCGAGATCGCCCGTGTGGAGCGCGGCGAGTGGCCGCAGGACGACAACCCGCTGAAGAACGCCCCGCACACCGCCGCCAGCCTGCTCAGCACCGAGTGGCAACACGCCTACCCGCGCGAGACAGCCGCCTACCCGCGCGGCGAGGAGCAGCACGCCAAGTACTGGCCGCCGGTGGGCCGCATCGACAACGTGTGGGGCGACCGGAACCTGTTCTGCAGCTGCGTGCCGGTGAATGAGATGGAGCAGGAGACGCCTTGAGTCACGACCATCTCAGTCTGCAGGTGCCTGGTGGCTGATCTATCAGCAGTGCCAGGCACCACACCGCTTCTGTTTAGTCCAAAGGCTGACTGCTTACGACTTCGGACACCCCCACCCAGACGCTACTCCTGCCAACACCCCGGATCTGGCACACCTTGCGTAGCTGCTGCCCCCCTGCACCTTCGGCTCAGTTCACCGGCGCCGGCTGCGGCTTCCAGCGCCGCGGCTCGAAGCGGAACACCTTGGGGTCGGCCGCATCGACCGTGCCCTTGACCCAGCCCATGAAAGGTGAGCCGAAGGTTTCCACGCGGGTGAAATTGGGCACTACCTCGCGCGCTGCGGCATCGAGCAGCGGCTGGTTGATCTGCTGGTGGTGCGAGTCGCCATGCACCAGCACCACCTGGCCGGGAAAAGCCTGCGTTTCATCGCGCAACTGGATCAGGAAGTCGCGGTAGCCGGGCTTGAAGTTGCCGGCGCTGGCGGCTTCGAACTCGGGGTTGGCCTGGATGATGACCATCACGCCGGCCAGCTTCTGACTGCGCGCCAGGGCAAAGGCCTGTGTCAGCCAGACCCGGTTGGCGGCACTACGCTCAATGAACTCCGGCACCGGGCCGCCGCTGCGGTGCACGCCGTGGTAGTTGTTGTCGCTGCCAGTCACATTCAGGCCAACGAACAGCGCGCCACCGGCCTCCCAGCGCACGTTCTCGCGGTAGGCGGCATAGGCCGGGTCGTGGCTCTGGCGTTCCAGCGTCATGGGCCGCTGGCCCAGCGCCGTGTCGCCGGCAAAAAACAGCTCGCGCAATTTGGCCAGCCGCTCCAGCGGGTCGTAGCTGCCGTTGTTCTTGCGGTGGCAGTCGGTCCACTCGTTGTCGCCCGGCACAAAGACCAGCGGATGCCGGGAAGCCTGGAACACGCCCAGCATGTCGCGCAACACCACGTCGCTGCATTCGCTGGAGCCACTCTTGATGTCGCCGTCGTGCACCACGAATGCCAGCGGCTCACGGCCCATCTCGGCCAGCAGGTCGGGCAGTTGCTCGCGCTCCCAGTGGCTGTAAGGCGTGTCGCCGAACAAGCCGAAGGAAACAGGCTGGGCGGCCAGCGGCCCGGCCAGCAGAAGTGCCAGGCCCAGAGAAAGTAGACGTTTCATCATGGATACCGAACCACGGTTCGGAACAAGACTCAGGCTGCGCCAGCAGCAATCTTGCGCAGGGCCTGCTCGAAGGTTTCCACCGGCTGGCCGCCGGAGATCAGGTACTGGCGGTTGATGACGATGGCCGGCACCGAGCGGATGCCGGCCTGCTGCCACTGCATCTCGTTCTGGCGCACGGCGTCGGCATAGTCGTCGCCGGCCAGGATGGCGCGCGCCTGCGCCGCGTCCAGCCCCACGCTGGCACAGGCATTCGCCAGCACCTCGGCGTCGGACACGTTCTCGGCCCGGCCGTGGTAGGCGTTGAGCAGCTCTTTCTTCAGCGCATGCTGCTTGTCGGCACCCTGCAGCGCCGCCCAATGCAACAGGCGATGGGCATCGAAGGTGTTCCAGATGCGGCCGCGCCCTTCGGGCTTGAAGGTGAAACCGACCTCGGCGCCGCGCTGGCGGATGGTCTCGCGGATCTGCGCCTGCTGCTCGGGCGTGGAGCCGTATTTCTCGGCCAGGTGCTCACCAACGTCCTGCCCTTCGGGCCCCATGTGCGGGTTGAGCTCGAAGGGCTGGAAGTGCAACTCGGCGCTGATGTCACCCTGCACATGGGCCAGCGCCTGTTCCAGCGCCCCCAGGCCGACGGCGCACCAGGGGCAGGCGATGTCGGAGACGAAATCGATTTGGAGAGAGGTAGTCATGCGGCAATCCTAGAAGATCTTGTTAAACCTCGCAGGCAAAGGACAAATCGCCTGATTCAGTGCGAATCGGACCCGTTGCGAACGCGGCCGCGTAAGGCCTTGGTCTGGGAACGCTGGCTCTTGCCTTCCAAGCGCCGCTGACGCGAACCGTAGGTGGGCTGGGTGGCGCGGCGTGTCTTGGGCGGCCGGGCCACGCTGTTGACCAGCTCGTGCAGGCGCGAGAAAGCGTCGAGCCGGTTCAGGTCCTGGCTGCGGTGCTGCTGCGCCTTGATCACCAGCACGCCGTCTTGCGTGATGCGGCTGTCGCGCAGCGCCAGCAGCCGTTTCTTCACGTCCTCGGGCAACGACGAGGCCCGGATGTCGAAGCGCAGGTGCACCGCGCTTGAGACCTTGTTGACGTTCTGGCCGCCGGCGCCTTGCGCGCGGATGGCGCTGATCTGCACCTCGGCTTCATCGATCTGGAGCAGCGCGGGCGGAGTCATAAGCCGGCCGGCGCCGTGTCAGCTGACCGCCGCCTCCGGCACGTCCGCCTGCAGGTTCACATAGCGCGCCACGAAGGCCCCCACGCTACTGGCCGGCAAGGGCAACCAGACGGTGTGGCCGGAGCCGGGCGCCACGTCGATGGCTTGTCCTTCGGCGTTTTCCATGCGGGTGATGTCGTAATCCACATTGCCACCGGGCTGGATCAGTTCCAGCCGGTCGCCCACCGAAAACTTGTTCTTCACGTTGACTTGGGCCAGACCACGTGCGGCATCGAAGGCCACCACGTCACCGACGTACTGGCTGCGGCCCGATTCGGAATAGCCGCGCAGGTAGTTCTGCGTTTCCTGCGGCGTGTGGCGCTGGTAGAAGCCCGAGGTGTAGCCACGGTTGGCCAGCCCTTCGAGCTGGCCGATCAGGGCCGGGTCCAGGCTGCGGCCGGCCACGGCGTCGTCGATCGCCTGGCGGTAGCTCTGCACCGTGCGCGCCACGTAGTAAGCGCTCTTGGTGCGGCCTTCTATCTTGAGCGAGTCGACACCGATCTCCACCAGGCGCTGGATGTGCTCGATGGCACGCAGGTCCTTGGAATTCATGACGTAGGTGCCGTGCTCGTCTTCCTCGATCGGCATGAACTCGCCGGGACGGTTGCTTTCTTCCAGCAGGTAGGAGATCGAGTCGCGCGCCTCCTTCGGCAGCGTCTGCCCGCCGCCACCACAGCCCTGGGCCGCAGCGCGCGCCGGCGACAGCACGTCGCCACTGGCGTCCACCTGCGCGGTGTGGGTCTTGTAATCCCAACGGCAGGCGTTGGTGCAGGTGCCTTGGTTGGCGTCGCGGTGGTTGAAATAACCCGACAGCAGGCAGCGCCCCGAGTAGGCGATGCACAGCGCGCCGTGCACGAACACTTCGATCTCGCTGTCCGGGCAGTCCTGGCGGATCTGCTCGACCTGGTCGAGCGACAGCTCGCGCGACAGGATCACGCGCTTGACGCCGGCCTTGTTCCAGAAGCGCACGGCGGCGGCATTCACAGTATTGGCCTGCACCGAGAGGTGGATCTCCATCTCGGGCCAGGTCTCGCGCACCATCATGATCAGGCCAGGGTCGGACATGATCACGGCGTCGGGCTTCAAGGCAATCACCGGTGCCATGTTGGCCACGTAGTTCTTGATCTTGTTGCCGTGCGGAAAGATGTTGGAGACCAGGAAAAACTTGCGCCCGAGTTCGTGCGCGCGGTCGATGCCCTGCTTCAGCACCGCCAGGTCGCCAAAGTCGTTGTTGCGTACGCGCAGCGAATAGCGCGGCTGGCCGGCGTAGATGGCGTCCGCCCCAAAGGCGAAGGCCGTCTCCAGCATGGCCAGCGAGCCGGCCGGGGCCAGCAGTTCGGGCGCCTTGCGCTTCATTTCGTTTCCGCCAATTGGGCCAGGCCGGCAATGGCCAGCGCGTAACCGTTGACGCCGAAACCGGCCATCACGGCCCGGGCCACCGGCGAAATGAAGGAGTGGTGGCGGAATTCCTCGCGCGCGTGGACATTACTGATGTGCAGCTCGATCAGCGTCACGCCGGTGCCCTTGATGGCGTCGTGCAACGCAATGCTGGTGTGCGTGAAAGCGCCGGCATTGAGAATGACACCGGCCAGTTGGCCCGCGGCCTGCAGGCGGCCGGCCTCGTGGAGCCAGTCCACCAGTTCGCCCTCGTGGTTGCTCTGGCGGAAGTCCAGCGCCAAGCCGTTGGCGGCACAGGCGCGCTCGCACAGGGCCTGCACGTCGGCCAGCGTTTGCGAGCCGTAGACGTGCGGCTCGCGCGAGCCGAGCAGGTTGAGGTTGGGGCCATTGAGGACGAGAACGGTTTTCATGGGGAATTCCCTAGCCAAAGGGGTGCAGATCAGCAGATGGCCAATTGTGCCACTGGGCTACCATCGGTTCATGACAACCCCTGAGGATGACCGACATGGCCACGCCCAAGCTCAATGAACTCGATGCCGCCCAGACGGCCGTGCTGCTGGCACGACGCGAGATCAAGGCCGAAGACCTGGTGATTGCCTGCCTGGAGCGCGTGGCCGAGCGCGAGGCCGACATCCACGCCTTCGCCCACCTCGATGCCGTCAATGCCCTGGCGCAGGCCCGGGCGCTCGACGCCGGGCCGGTGCGCGGCCTGCTGCACGGCCTGCCCATCGGCGTCAAAGACCTGTTCGACACCACCGACCTGCCCACCGGCTACGGCTCGGCGCTCTACGCCCACCACCGCCCAGTGGCCGACGCCGCCACCGTGGCCCTGTGCCGCGAGGCCGGTGCCGTGGTGCTGGGCAAGACCGTGACCACCGAGTTCGCCTACTTCCAGCCGGGCCCCACCTGCAACCCGCACAACCCGCGGCACACGCCGGGCGGCTCGTCCAGCGGCTCGGCCGCGGCGGTGGCCGACCGCATGGTGCCGCTGGCGCTGGGCACCCAGACCGCCGGCTCCATCATCCGCCCAGCCGCCTACTGCGGTGTGGTCGGCTACAAGCCCAGCCACGGCCGCGTGGTCGGGGCCGGCGTGAAAAGCCTGTCGCCCACGCTGGACGTGATCGGCGGCTTCGGCCGCAGCGTGCGCGACGTCGCCCTGCTGGGCGCCGTGCTCACCGGCGACCGGCGCCTGTTCGAATGCGAATGGGGCGAGCACGGGGCGCCGCGCATCGGCCTGTTCCAGACCCCGGCCTGGCCGCAGGCCGACGTCGACACGCAGAACGTCTGGTCGCTGGCGACCCAGGCGCTGACCGCGCACACCGACGCCTGCCAGGACGTGACCATGCCGCAGAACTTCGGCGACCTGATCCAGTTGCAGAAGGACGTGATGACCTTCGAGATGGCGCGCTCGCTCAGCCATGAACGGTTGCGCCACCGCGAGGCCCTGAGCGCACAACTGGTGGCCCTGCTCGATGCCGGCATGGCGATCGATGGCGCCACCCACGACGCCAACCTGCAGCGCACCGCCGACTGGCGCCTGCGCATCGATTCGCTGTTCGAACGCCACGACGTGCTGCTGACCCCCAGCACCATGGGCGAAGCACCGAAAGGGCTGGAAGCCACTGGCGACCCGCTGTTTTGCCGCAGCTGGTCGCTGCTGGGCCTGCCCAGCGTGCACCTGCCCTTTGCCACCGGCGCCCTGGACCTGCCCATGGGCCTGCAGCTGGTGGGCCGCTTCGGCGAAGACCACAAGCTGCTGGCCGCCGCGCACTGGGTGCACGAGCGACTGACACGCTGAAGACACCACATGACATGACTGACCTACAGAACACAACGCCAGACGCGGCCCTGGCTGCCCTGCTCGGCCGCCACTCGATCGGTCCGCGCTGGATGGTCGCCCCCGGCCCCGGTGATGCACAACTGACCCAAGCGGTGCAGGCCGCCTTGCGAGCGCCCAACCATGGACGCATGAAGCCCTGGCGCGTGGTCACGGTGAGCGAGGCGCAACGCCCCGCCCTGGCCGCACTGTTCGAGCAGTTCGCCCGCGACTCTGGCAAAAGCGCGGAGGACGTGGCGATCGAACGCGAGCGCGCCTACAACGGGCCGGTGCTGGTGGCCTGGGTGGCACGCATCGACAGCGGCGTGGCCAAGGTGCCGCCGCACGAACAATGGATCTGTGTGGGCGGAGCCTTGAGCAACTTCATGAACGCGCTGCACTTCATGGGGTTTGGCGCCAAGATCCTGAGCGGCCGCAAGTGCCAGCATCCGGCACTGGTGCAGGCCTTCTGCCAAGCCGGCGAATTGCTGGTGGGCTTCGTCTGCATCGGCACGCCCACGCGCGAGCTGGAACCCCGCGAGCCGGACGACCCACGCCCGCTGCTGTCGCCGTGGACTGCTGGCTAGGGCCAGGGTCTGTTCACCCTAATTTCTCAAGTGCGAACAGGGTGAAAACAGTGCCAATCTAGGCGCACGACGACGCCAAGGCTGGCCGCCTGGGCTAGGAGTGCAACAACGAGTGGCGCTGTTTTCACCCCGTTCCCTTCGGGTTGCGGCCAAAAAGGCCATGCGGGGTGTTGCGTGGACTGGCCGGGGAATGCCCCGGCGGCGTCCGCGCGCCTACCGCATGACCTTTTTGTTCCGCAACGCATCTTGAGAAATTAGGGTGAACAGACCCTAGCGGTGGCGCAAGCGCCAGACCTGCCAGGCGCACACCGTGGCCAGCACGCTGCTGACCAACGCCGCCCAGAACACGCTGACCAGGCCGAAGCGCGCGCTCAAGAGGCCACCGGCCAGACCGGTCAGCACGCCCGGCAAGCCGTAGCCCAGCACGGCATACAAGGCCTGGCCACGGCCACGCAAGGTGCCGGGAAAATGGTGTGACAGCAACGCAATGCAGACCGAGTGATGCGCGGCAAACGTCAGCCCGTGCAGCGCCTGTGCCAGCAGCAGCAAGGGCCAGATGGCCGCGCTGGAAGCGGTGATCCCCATGCGCAGCACCGCCGCCGCCGCACACAACACCAGCCAGGCCGTGAGGCTGAAGCGCGGCAGCCAGCGGCTTTGCGTGAAGAACCAGGCAATTTCCACGATGACCGAGACTGCCCACAACAGGCCGATCACGGTCTTGCTGTAACCCAAGGCGTCGAGGTAGAGCGAGAAGAAGATGTAGATGCCCATGTGTGACAGCACATGGAAAAACGCCGTGGCAAAAAACCACTGCACCGCACGCTTGCGCAGGATCGGCAGCACCGGCTGCTTCTTCTCATGCTCCGGCACCGCCTCCTTCAGGTCGGGCAGCCACCAGACGCTGGCCACCACCGCCAGCAGCGACAGCACGGTCCAGGCCGGGAAATGCCCCATGCCGAAATGCTCGAACCAGGCGCCGGCGGCAAACACCGTGACCAGGAAACCGAGCGAACCCCACAGGCGCACACGGCCGTAGCGTTTGGCGTCGAACGCGCCGCCGCTGCTGACCAGATGGGCCATGGCGGCTTCGCTCATCGGCATCATGGCGCTGGTGTGCAGGAACATCAGCCCCAGCACCGCCGCCAGCCACCAGAAGCCGCCCTCGATCCACAAGCCGCACGACACCACCAACGCCACCGTGGCGCCATAGCGCAGCAGCTTGACACGCTCGCCGGTGTGGTCGCTCAGCCAGCCCCAGCCGTAGGGGGCGACCAGTCGCGTGGCCGACTGCACGGCGGTGAGCAGGCTGATGGCAACGATGCCCAGGCCCAGGTCCTTGAGCCACAGTGGCAGGTAGGGGTTGAAGAACCCGATGTGCGCGAAGTAGGTGGCCGACAGGGCCGCGAACGGCGCGAGATGGCGTTGGGTATTGGGCACTTTCGTCCCAGCTACTTTTTCTCGCTCCAGAGCACGCCGCCGACGGCCCAGTTGGACTTCTTGATCTCGTTCAGCACCACTTCGACCGCCTCGGGCGAGACGCCCAGCGTGCGCGAGGTGGCTTCGGTGAGGGCCTTGACGAATTCACTCTTCTGCTCGGGCGTACGGCCTTCGAACATATCGACGCGGATGGTAGGCATGGTGGGATTCCCGGGAAATTGGAGGGTGGACGGTCGCACCGTGCGACTAGATGGCGCCCGGAATGGGGCCGACCGCCAGCTTGACGTCGCCGCATTGGGCACGGTGACGCAGTGCGTGCTCCATCACCACCAGGGCCAGCATGGCCTCGGCGATCGGGGTGGCGCGGATGCCGACGCAGGGGTCGTGCCGGCCCTTGGTCACCACCTCGGTGCTATGGCCTTCGACGTCGATCGACTCGCGCGGCGTGAGGATGGAACTGGTCGGCTTGATGGCGATCGACACCTCCAGATCCTGGCCGGTGCTGATGCCGCCCAGCACGCCGCCGGCCTTGTTGGCCTTGAAGCCTTGCGGGCTGAGCGCATCGCCATGGCTGCTGCCCTTGTCGGCCACGGCCGCGAAGCCGGCGCCGATCTCCACGCCCTTGACGGCGTTGATACCCATCATGGCGAAGGCAATGTCGGCGTCGAGCTTGTCGAACAGCGGCTCGCCCAGGCCGACCGGCATCTTGCTGGCCGTGACGCGCAGGCGCGCGCCGCAGGAGTCGCCCGCCTTGCGCAGGGCTTCCATGTAGGCCTCCAGCGCCGACACATCGGCCACCGGGGCGAAGAAGGGGTTGGCGGGCACGTGCTCCCAGGACTCGAAGGGAATGGCGATCTCGCCGATCTGCGTCATGCAGCCGCGGAACTCGGTGCCGTACTGGGCGCGCAGCCACTTCTTGGCCACCGCGCCGGCGGCCACCATGGGCGCCGTCAGGCGGGCCGAGGAGCGGCCACCGCCACGCGGATCGCGGATGCCGTACTTGTGCCAGTAGGTGTAGTCGGCATGACCGGGGCGGAAGGTCTGCAGGATGTTGCCGTAGTCCTTGCTGCGCTGGTCGGTGTTTCGGATGAGCAGGCAGATCGGCGTGCCGGTGGTCTTGCCCTCATAGACGCCGGAGAGGATTTCCACCGCATCGGGCTCGTTGCGCTGGGTGACGAACTTGGAAGTGCCGGGGCGGCGGCGATCCAGGTCGGGCTGGATGTCGGCCTCGCTCAGTTCCATGCCCGGCGGGCAGCCGTCGATCACGCAGCCGATGGCCGGGCCGTGGGATTCACCGAAGTTGGTGACTGCGAAGAGGTTTCCGAAGGTATTGCCGCTCATGGGAGGGATTATCCCAGAGAGTATTCACCCCTCTGCATTGGCTCACTTCGCTTGCTGCGCGCCGCTTGTGCGTGGGGTTGCGGTCGCCCTGGCCTTGGAGCGGCCAGGACTCGCTCGCTCAGGCGTCTTTGGCAGCCGGCTGCCCTTCTTCTTCCGGCCAGTCGCGGATGTAGGCCTTGAGCATCTTGTTCTCGAAGTTCTGGGCATCCACCACGGCCTTGGCCACGTCGTAGAAGCTGACGACACCCATGAGCATCTTCTTGTCCATCACCGGCATGTAGCGGGCGTGGCGGTCCAGCATCATGCGGCGCACCTCGTCCATGTCGGTTTCCATGGTGCAGGTCAGGGGCGCGTCGTCCATGGCGGTGCGCACCAGCGTCGTGCCGATGGCGCCACCGTTCTTGACGGTCTGCTGGATGACCTCGCGGAAGGTCAGCATGCCCACCAGGTCACCATGCTCCATGACCACCAGCGAACCGATGTCTTTTTCCGCCATCACCTCGGTGGCACGGGCCAGCGGCTCGTCGGGGGTGACGGTATACAGGGTGTTGCCCTTGACGCGCAGGATGTCGCTGACTTTCATGATGTGCTCCTCGTGACTCTCAAGGGCATGGAATATAGCCCACAATGGCATCATTCAACCCTGAACGGAACAGCAGGTCAAGCCGGCGCGCGACAAGCCCGGGCCGCCTACTGTCGTCTGAACCACAAAACTGCGGAGACTTTCATGCCCGGTTACTCCGATCCCGGCTTCGACACCCTGGCGCTGCACGCCGGCGCCGCGCCCGACCCCGCCACCGGCGCACGCGCCGTGCCGATTCACCTGACCACCTCCTTCGTCTTCGAATCGAGCGACCACGCCGCCGCCCTGTTCAACCTGGAGCGCGCCGGCCACGTCTACAGCCGCATCAGCAACCCGACCAACGCGGTATTCGAGCAGCGCATGGCGGCGCTGGAAGGTGGCATTGGCGCCATTGCGGTCGCCAGCGGCCAGGCGGCACTGCACCTGAGCGTGGCCACCCTCATGGGCGCCGGCGCGCACATCGTGGCCAGCACGGCGCTGTACGGCGGCTCGCAGAACCTGCTGCACTACACGCTGCGCCGCTTCGGCATCGAGACCACCTTCGTCAAACCGGGCGACATCGACGGCTGGCGCCAGGCGGTACGGCCCAACACCAAACTGTTCTTCGGCGAAACCGTGGGCAACCCGGGTCTGGACGTGCTGGACATCCCGACCGTCAGCGCCATCGCCCATGAGGCCGGCGTGCCGCTGCTGGTGGACTCCACCCTCACCTCGCCCTGGCTGATCAAGCCGTTCGAGCACGGTGCCGACCTGGTCTACCACTCGGCCACCAAGTTCCTGAGCGGCCACGGCACCGTGATCGGCGGCGTGGTGGTGGACGGCGGCAGCTTCGACTGGGACGCCTCGGGCAAGTTTGCCGAACTGAGCCAGGCCTACGACGGCTTCCACAACATGGTGTTCACCGAGGAATCGACCATCGGTGCCTTCCTGCTGCGCGCACGGCGCGAGGGCCTGCGCGATTTCGGCGCCTGCATGAGCCCGCACACCGCTTGGCTGATCCTGCAGGGCATCGAGACGCTGCCGCTGCGCATGGCGCGTCACATGAGCAACACCGAGCGCGTGGTGGAATTCCTCGCCAGCCAGCCCTTCGTCTCGCGCGTCGGCCACCCGCTGCTGGAAAGCCACCCCAGCCACGCGCTGGCGAAGCAGCTGTTGCCGCGCGGTGCCGGCTCGGTGTTCAGCTTCGACATCAAGGGCAACCGCGAGCAGGGCAAGGCCTTCATCGAGACGCTCAAGGTCTTCAGCCACCTGGCCAACGTGGGCGACTGCCGCAGCCTGGTGATCCACCCGGCGTCCACCACCCACTTCCGCATGAGCGACGAGGCACTGGCCGGTGCCGGCATCAGCCAGGGCACCATCCGCCTGTCGATCGGCCTGGAAGACCCGGACGATCTGATCGACGACCTGAAGCGCGCCCTGAAGGCCGCAGAAAAGGCAGGTGCATGATGGAATTGATCGTCAACGGTGCCAAGACCTATTGCTACACCGGCGGCAAGGCCTTCGACCCGGCCAAACCCACTGTCGTCTTCATCCACGGCGTGCTCAACGACCACAGCGTCTGGATTCTGCAGAGCCGCTACCTGGCCAATCACGGCTGGAACGTGCTGGCGGTGGATCTGCCCGGCCACTGCCGCAGCGCCGGCGAGGCACCGGAAACAGTGGAACAGGCCGCGGACTTCATCGCCGCCCTGCTCGATGCGGCCAACGTGCCACGCGCCGCGCTGGTGGGCCACAGCTGGGGCTCGCTGATCGCGCTGGAGGCGGCCGCCCGGCTCAAGGAGCGCATCAGCCACCTGGTGCTGGTGGGCACCGCCTTCCCGATGAAGGTGTCGCCGGCCCTGCTCGATGCCTCGCTCAACGAGCCGATGAAGGCGCTGACCATGATCAACGTCTTTTCACGCAGCACGCTGGCCGCGCCGCCCTCGGTGCTCGGCCCCGGCACCTGGGTCTATGGCGCCGGCATGGCGCTGGGCCGGCGCGTGCTGGCCAGCAACCGCCAGGTCAACGTGTTCCACCGCGGCTTCAAGGCCTGCGACAGCTATGCCAATGGCGAGAACGCGGTGCAGGCGATCACCTGCCCGGTGCTGTTCCTGCTCGGCGCACAAGACCAGATGACGATGCCGAAAGCCGCACAGGGGCTGATGACCAAGGCGCGCGAAGCCGGCAAGACGGTGCAGGTGGTGAAACTGCCGGTCGGTCACCACCAGATGAGCGAGACGCCGGACGAAACGCTGTTCGCGCTCCGCGATTTCCTGGCCCGCTGACGCTCAGGCCGGCACCAGAGGGCGGCGGTGCCGGTCCACCCAGTAGCCCCACAGCACCAGCAGCCATTGCAGTTGCCCGAGCCAGGCAATGGCCTGCGTGTTCGGTGGCGGTGGGCCGAACAGGTTGCCGGCGTAGATGACGAACAGGAAGAGCACCAGGCCCAGCAGCCCCCAACGGCCAACCTCGTCCAGGGCGATGGTGTTGCGCACGTAGACCCACACGCCGAGGGCAAACATCGGAATTTCCAGCGCCAGCGTCAGCGGCAAGGATGCCCAGAGATGCAGGCCAGACACGGCATCGCCCCAAGGCGACAGCGGCAGATCCGGCCGATGCACCATGAGGTCCAGCAACCAGTGGCTCAGCACCAGAGCCCCCATCATGACGGCACCGCCCCGGTCGCGCTTGCGCAGCCCGTAGACCACCCCCAGCATCACCGCCCAACCCAGTACGGCCAGCAGACTGTGGGAGTACGGGTAATGTTCGAACACCAGCGGCGTCACCACCGTGGCGCCCGGCTCGATGCGCACGCGCTCGATGCCGAACAGCAGGAAGGTCGGCCACAGCAGATCGATGAACTGGGCGGCAAGGAACAGCGCGCCGAGTGACACGCGCGGTGTGACCACTTTGGCGCCAAAGCCCAGGGCGAAGTGACCTATGAACATGAAAACTCCCTTCGACGGAAATGAGCGCCCCGTTGTCGGCCTCTAGCGGCTCGGGCCATGGCGCATCACCGGCAGGCGACATCCACCATCCGGCCAGCGATGGTGTTGGGTGAGGCGTAGTTCCAGCTCATCGGGCCATGCTCGGAGTGCACCTGCTTGCCCGCACCCATGGCTTGCGGATGGTCCGAGGAATAGATCCGCCGGATCCGTCTTCCCGCGCAATCCACCTCGATCTGGTCCTTGGACGACAGGAAGGGACCGGCGGGACCATGCCGCAAGCCGGAGTGGTCGCGCAGGATCCAGATCATCACATGGCCACCGCCCTTTTTGGGGATCGGTGTGTCGATGTAGAAAACCGACTGCTCGTTGTGGGAGAGCCTCACCCATTCAGCCATCACCTGGCCGCTTGCCGCCAGCAGGAACAACGACATCAAGATGGTTTTGAGCATGGCTTAGAGATTGAGCGGTTCATCACGTAGAAAGACCGGCAGGTCCATCACCGGGGGATGGCTGCCAGCCTGGTAAAGCATATCGGCGACGTAGCCACGGTGGTAGGTTTTGTGGTTGACGATGTGCAGCAGGATGTCGCCACGCCTCATGGCACCGGCACCGCCGTCGACGAAGCGGAAATTGACCACCTCGTCGTGCGCCACGTCCGTCAGGCCGTCGGCATAGGCGATGTACCACTGGTCCAGTGCCGTCTGGTCGGCACACAGGGCCTGCAGCGCCGGCTCGGTCGCCGTGTTGCGGCTGGTGTAGCCGTGCGGACGGCCTTCGAGATGGGCCTGCCAGATCCGGTCCACCACCATGGCATGGCTGAGCGTGCCGATCATGTTGCCGAAGCCGGTGCTGCGCCAGGCCGTGGCCTCGCCGACCGGCAGCTGGACCAAGGCATCGAACAGGCGCACATTGGCCCAGGCCGTGTAGCGCGTGAGCATGCGCAGATGGCGAATTGCGGCAGAGGTCATCCCATGCACTTCCTTCCTGATCCCAGCTTTTGGCACTATAACTTGGCATCCGAGCCCGCAGGCCTGTGCCGCCTGTTGCACACAAGCTGCACCAGCGCCTAAACTGCGGCCATTACAAAATCAGGAGACCCGCTTGAACACCACCGCCGCATCCACCGACCCCAAGGCTTTCAGCAGCTTTGCCGAGTTCTACCCTTTCTACCTGGGCGAGCACAGCAACCGCACCTGCCGCCGTCTGCACTTTGTCGGCAGTTCGCTGGCACTCGCCTGTCTGGTCATGCTGCTCGTCACGGGCAAGCCACAGTACTTTCTGTACGGTCTGTTGTGCGGCTACGGCTTTGCCTGGCTCGGCCACTTCGGCTTCGAGAAGAACAAGCCCGCCAGCTTCAAGCGCCCGCTCTACAGCTTCATGGGTGACTGGGTGATGTACAAGGACATCTGGACCGGCAAGATTCCGTTCTAGCCGGCACGACAAGATGCTATATTTTTTATAGCGCCTCACGCAACATCGACGAGGACTTCATGCCATTAATGGTCATGAACGCGGTGCGCGGCGACGGCGTCAGCAACAATCTGTCGACCAAGGGGCCTATGGAGGTCCCTTCCGGGTCGACCAGCAGCACGTAACGGCCATCGCCATCTTCCAGCCGGCCGACCCAGTCCAGCGCCACCAAGGTGCCGAGCACCGACTCAAGCTGCACCGGGTCGACACGCAGCGCCTCGGCCAGGGCACCGGCCGACAGGCCGTGGCGCCCGGCTTGGCTGCTGGCCAGCAACTGCGACAGGGTGTCCAGCGCCAGCGTGAATTCCCAGCCCGGCATGCCGCCGCGCCGCGACACGCCCATGAGCAGGCTGGGCAGGTAGGCCGTGATGACCGCGCCCAGCAGCACGATGACCCAGACCACGTAGACCCAGACCAGCAGGATGGGCACGGTGGCAAAGGCGCCATAGACAGCCGAATAGGTGGGAACCGCCTTGACGTAGAGGGCCAGCAGCTTTTTGGCAATTTCAATGCCGGCAGCGGCAAAGATGCCGCCGGTCCAGGCGTGGCCCCACTTCACCTGGGTGTTGGGCACGTAGTAGTAGGTGGCCGCCATGCCGCCGGCGACCATGAAGAATTCCAGCAGGTCGAGCAGGAAACGCACGCCGCCCGGCATCCCCCCGACCAGGCCGCGCGACGCCGACAGCAGGTAGGAGGTGATGGCCAGACTGCCCGCCAGCAGCAGCGGCCCGAGCGTGATGGCCGCCCAGTAGATCAGCAGGCGCTGCCCCAGCGGGCGCGGCCGGCGCACGCGCCAGATGCCGTTGAGCGTGCGGTCGATGGTAAACACCAGACTCAGCGCGGTGGCAAACAGCACTGCCAGACCGACCGCCCCCAGACGGCTGGCCTTGCCGGCGAACTGCGTCAGGTAACCCAGCACCTGGCGCGCGATGTTGTCGGGGATCAGGCTTTCCACCAGCCACTTCTGCAGCACCTCCTGCAGCTTGCCGAACATGGGGAAGGCGGTGAACACCGCCAGCGCCACCGTCACCAGCGGCACCAGGGCGATGATGGTGGTGAAGGTCAGGCTGCTGGCGGTCAGGCCCAGGCGGTCTTCGCGGAAGCGCTCGCGCAGGGTCAGCGCCGTGTTTCCCCAGGGAAAGTGCGACAGGTCTTGGACAAAGGCTTGCAGTCGGGTGGGCTCGCTCATCCCGCTATGATGCCACCTCCATGACCGCCGCCGACCATCCCGTTCCCCTCTCCGTTCGCCTCAGCCGCCTGTTGGCCGTGGGCAGCCTGCTCGGCCTGATCCTGCTCGGCCTGGCCTGGGAGTTGTGGCTGGCGCCGCTGCGCCCCGGCGGCTCCTGGCTGGCCCTGAAGGTGCTGCCGCTGTGCATTCCGCTGGCCGGCCTGCTGAAGAACCGCATGTACACCTACCGCTGGGTCAGCCTGGTGGTCTGGCTGTATTTCATCGAAGGCGTGGTGCGCGCCACCAGCGAGCCCGCACCCGGCGCCTGGCTGGCCGCACTGGAAGTGCTGCTGTGCCTCACGCTGTTCACGGGCTGCACCCTGCACGTGCGCCTGCGCCTGAAGGCCGCCAAGGCCATCACCCCCCAACCTGAAACCGCGACACCATGACCGCTTCCACCCCACTGCTTGACCAACTGCGCCAGATCGTCGGCGCCCCGAATGTATTGACCGAAGGCGACCTGACCGCCTGGGAACTGGACTGGCGCCGCCGCGAGCGCGGCCGTGCCCTGGCCGTGGTGCGCCCCGGCACCACCGCTGAAGTGGCCGCCGTGGTGAAAGCCTGCGCTGCTGCCGGCGTGAGCATGGTGCCGCAGGGCGGCAACACCGGCATGGTGGTGGGCTCCACACCCGACGCCAGCGGCACCCAGGTGGTGCTGAGCCTCACCCGCATGAACAAGGTGCGCGCGCTCGATGCCGGCAACCTGACCATCACCGTGGATGCCGGCTGCGTGCTGCAGAGCCTGCAGGAGGAATGCGAGAAGGCCGGCTTCCTGTTCCCGCTCAGCTTGGCTTCGGAAGGCAGCTGCACCATCGGCGGCAACCTCGGCACCAATGCCGGCGGCACCCAGGTGGTGCGCTACGGCAACACGCGCGAGTTGTGCCTCGGGCTGGAAGTGGTGACGGCCCAAGGCGAGATCTGGAACGGCCTGACCGGCCTGCGCAAGGACAACACCGGCTACGACCTGCGCCACCTGTTCATCGGCTCGGAAGGCACGCTGGGCGTGATCACCGGCGCCACCATGAAGCTGTACCCGATGCCCAAGGCGCAACTCACCGCCTTTGCCGCCGTGCCCTCGCTGGAAGATGCCGTGAAGCTGCTGGGCCTGGCGCACCAGCACCTGAGCGCCGGTCTGACCGGCTTCGAGGTCATGGGCCAGTTCGCGCTCAGCCTGGTGGCCAAGCACTTCCCGCAGCAGCGCGTGCCGTTCTGGCAAGAGTCATCTTGGTGTGTGGTGCTGGAGAACTCCGACAACGAATCGGAAGCCCATGCACGCGAATGCTTCGAGCGCCTGCTGGAAGCCGCCATGGAGGCCGGCCATGTGACCGATGCCGTGGTGGCCGAAAGCATGGCGCAGGCCCATGCGCTGTGGCACATCCGCGAGAGCATTCCGCTGGCGCAGGCCGAGGAAGGGCTGAACATCAAGCACGACATCTCGATCAACGTATCGCGCATCCCCGAATTCGTGAACGAGACCAATGCCCTGCTGCTCAAGCGCTTCCCCGGCGCACGCCTGGTGACCTATGGCCACCTGGGCGACGGCAACCTGCACTACAACGTGCAGGCGCCGGAGGGCGACGACCAGGCGCGCTTCCTCAACGAGCAGGAGGCGCCGATGAACGAACTGGTGTACGAGGTGGTGGACCGCTACAACGGCTCGATCTCGGCCGAGCACGGCATCGGCAGCCTGAAGGCCGACAAGCTGGCGCACCACAAGTCGCCGGTGGCGCTGGAGTTGATGCGTTCGATCAAGCAGGCGCTGGACCCGCACAACCTGATGAACCCGAACCGGGTGCTCAAGGCCTGAGCTGCAGCCGGCCCGATCAGCCTTTCACGTAGCGCAGCAGTGCCGCCTTCAGATCCTCTGAAGCACCCTTGAACTGCACGCCGGTGACAAAACCCATGCGCTGGCCACTGTAAGTGCTATGGACGATAACGGCGCCCACTTGAACCTTGTGCAGGCTGTTGTCCGGCAACTGCAGCGTAAAAGCCAGCTTGCAGGGGGTGCCGGGGGCCAGGTTGAGATCGACGACCAGGCTGATGCCGCCGGTACTGACGTCGACGGCGCGGACTTCCGTCTCCGGCTTGCCGGCCAGCGCCATGCGCACGCGCACCCTCAAGGGTTTGCGTTCTACCTGCCGGCGTTCGCTATCTAGCGGGGTGGGCGTAAGCGTCGATGACATGAATTCCTCACCTGATATGTTGCAGTTCGCATAACTGCTTTTTTCTTTGATACCACTATAAAGCAGCGTCATGACAGTCTGCGCCAGCGCTGTGCAGGGTCGGTCCGACTTGTAGGAAAATGCTTTTCTTATGACCTCCCGCCCCATCCGCTCCCAGTACGAAGACTTCATGCGCCACGTGTACACCACGGGCGTGACCAAGACCGACCGCACCGGTACCGGCACGCGCAGCGTGTTCGGCCACCAGATGCGCTTCGACCTGAATGAGGGTTTTCCGCTGGTGACCACCAAGAAGGTGCACCTCAAGTCCATCATCCTTGAACTGCTGTGGTTCCTCACCGGTTCGAGCAACAACAACTGGCTGAAAGAGCGCGGCGTCACCATCTGGGACGAATGGGCACGGCCCGACGGCGACCTGGGGCCGGTCTACGGCGTGCAGTGGCGCAGCTGGCCAACGCCGGACGGCGGCCACATCGACCAGATCGCCGACGTCATCAAGACCCTCAAGACCAACCCCGATTCGCGCCGCATCATCGTCAGCGCCTGGAACGTGGCCGAGCTGAACAAGATGGCGCTGATGCCCTGCCACGCCTTCTTCCAGTTCTACGTGGCCGACGGCAAACTGAGCTGCCAGCTCTACCAGCGCAGCGCCGACATCTTCCTCGGCGTGCCCTTCAATATCGCCAGCTACGCCCTGCTGACGCACATGGTGGCGCAGCAGTGCGACCTGGCCGTGGGTGATTTCATCTGGACCGGCGGTGACTGCCACATCTACAGCAACCACCACGAGCAGGTGGAGCTGCAGCTCTCGCGTACACCCTACCCCTACCCGACGCTGAACATCAAGCGCCGGCCGGATTCGATCTTCGACTACCAGTACGAGGACTTCGAGGTGCTGGACTACCAGTGCCACGCTGCCATCAAGGCACCGGTGGCGGTGTGATCAGCAAAAAGCAGTTGCTGGCCCTGGTGGCCCTCACGCTGATGTGGGGCATCAACTGGCCGATGATGAAGCTCTCGCTGCGCGAGCTCTCGCCCATGTACTTCCGCGCCGTCACCATGACGGCCGGCGCGCTCTTCCTCTACAGCTGGTACCGCGTGCGTGGCCTGCGCATGCTGCCGCAGGGCGCCGAATGGCAATCGGTGATCCGCATCGGCCTGCCGAACATGCTGGGCTGGCACACCGTGTCCATCCTGGGCGTGAAGGAGCTGGCCTCGGGCCGGGCCGCCATTCTGGGCTTCACCATGCCGATCTGGACGGTGCTGATCGGCGTGCTGCTTCTCGGGGAAAAACTCACGCGCCGTGTCGCGTTTGCTGCCGTGGCGGTAGCGATCGCCATTGCCCTGTTGACCTCCGGCGAGTTCGCGGCACTGTCCGGTCGGCCGCTGGGCATCGTCTGGATGGAGATCGCCGCCGTCTGCTGGGCCATCGGCACGCTGATGGTGCGCCGTGCCCACCTCACACTGCCGGTGGAAACATTGACCGTCTGGATGATGATCCTCACCAGTGCCTGCCTGTGGTTGATCGCGCTGGCCAGTGAGCCGTGGCCGAGCTGGCAGTTCAGCGCCGCCATGTGGGCCAGTCTGGCCTACGGTGCCTTCATCAACTACGGCTTCGCCCAGACCATGTGGGCCGGGCTGGCGCGCAACCTGCCGCCGACCACCAGCGCCATGAGCATCATGGCCATTCCGCTGATCGGCACGCTCAGCGCCACCGTCATCGTCGGAGAATGGCCGCACTGGCAGGACTTTGTCGCCATTGCCTTCGTGATGGCGGCGATTGCCGCCGTCCTGCTGCCGCCGCGTACGCGGCACATCCAGGGGAAAACCGCATGAAACTGCACATCATTTATGCGCGCGCCGCCAATGGCGTGATCGGCAAGGACGGCACCATGCCCTGGCATCTGCCGGAAGACCTGGCCCACTTCAAGCGCACCACACTGGGCTGCCCGGTGATCATGGGGCGCAAGACCTGGGAGTCGCTCCCCGTCCGCTTTCGCCCCCTGCCCGGCCGCATCAACGTGGTGGTCACGCGCCAGCGCGACTGGCAGGACAGCGGCGCCAGCGTGGCGCACTCGCTGCCTGAAGCGCTGGCCCTGTGCGGCGATGCGCCGGATGCCTGGATCATCGGCGGCGCCGACATCTACGCCCAGTCGCTGCCGCTGGCCAGCACGGCCGTGGTCACCGAGATCGAGGCCGACTTCGAGGGGGACGCATTTGCGCCACAATTCGGCCCCGAGTGGCAGGAAGTGGCGCGCGAACGCCACACAGCCACCAATGGTTTGAACTTCAGTTTTGTCACTCACCAGCGCACAGAAGGAAATTGATATGTCCGGACACGGTTTTCACGTCCACGGCCCGCACGACCACGAACTGGAGCACGCCCAGCAGGGTGGCCACGGCGATCATGGCAGCGGCATGACCAACCAGATCGCGATGTTCACCGCCATCATCGCCACCGTGGGCGCCATCTTCGCCTACATGGGCGGCGCCACCCAGGCCAATGCCGGCCTGTACAAGAACAACGCAGCCATCAAGAAGACAGAAGCCTCCAACCAGTGGAACTACTTCCAGTCCAAAAGCACCAAGCAGTCGCTGGCCGAGGTCTCGCGCGACCTGACCGCGCGCGAGGAAGAGAAGACCAAGTACCAGGCCAAGATCGACCGCTACGAGAAGGAAAAGAACGAAATCAAGGCCGTGGCCGAGAAGCTCGAAGCGGACGCCACCGAGTGGGACAAGAAAAGCGACGAGCAGATGCACCAGCACCATCGCTGGGCCCAGGCCACCACCGTGCTGCAGGTCTGCATCGCGCTGGCTGCCATTGCCCTGCTGACGCGCAAGAAGTGGCTGGAGTACGCCATGTTCGGCACCGGGGGGCTCGGCGTGATCGTTGGCGCCTTGGCGGCGCTACATATTTAGTAGCTACCTGCGCATATTTGACAAGGGCCAGCGCCTGAAAAAGTATTGAACCCATGAAGCTCGCCACCTGGAACATCAACTCCCTGAACGTGCGCCTGCCGCAGGTGCTGGACTGGCTGGCCGCCAACCCGGTCGACGTGCTGGCGCTGCAGGAGCTCAAGCTCACCGACGACAAGTTCCCGTTCGAGGCCTTTACGCAGGCCGGCTACCACGCCCAGTGCTTCGGCCAGAAGACCTACAACGGCGTGGCCCTGCTGACGCGTGCGCCTGCCACCAACGTGGTGCGCAACATCCCGGGCTTTGCGGACGACATGGCGCGTGTCATCAGCGCTGACGTGGGTGAGCTGCGCGTGGTGGGGGCCTATTTCCCCAACGGGCAGGAGCCGGGCTCGGACAAGTTCGACTACAAGATGGCCTGGCTCAAGGGCTTGCGCGACTGGCTGCGCGGCGAGCTGGCGGCGCATCCGAAGCTGGTGCTGATGGGCGACTACAACATCACCTTCGACGACGCCGATGTCTGGGACCCGGTCGGCCTGAAGGACACCATCCACTGCACCGAAGAAGAACGCTACCAGCTGCGTGCGCTGATCGCGCTGGGCCTGCATGACGCGTTCCGGCTGTTCGAGCAGCCCGAGAAAAGCTACTCGTGGTGGGACTACCGCGACTTCGCCTTCCGCCGCAACCGCGGCCTGCGCATCGACCACATCCTGGTCAGCCAGGCGCTCCAGCCGCTGGTGAAGGCCTGCAGCATCGACAAGGCACCACGCAAGAACGAACGACCGAGCGACCACGCGCCGGTCATCGTCGAGCTTCAAACCCCCTAGCGCCCGGAGGCGCAAAAGGCACTCAGGCCGGCTGCGCCGACTTCGGCGCCCGCAGCGGCACCCGCAGGGCAAAGACCGTGCCGACGCCGGGCTGGCTGCTCACATCGACGTGCCCGCCGAGCACTTCGGTCACGATGTTGTGCACGATGTGCAGCCCCAGGCCGGAGCCGCCCTGGCCGAGCCGGGTGGTGAAGAAGGGATCGAACACCCGCTTCAGGTTGTCGGCGGGAATACCCACGCCGTTGTCGCGCACCTCGATCTGCACCTCGCCGGCATTGATGTCGCGTGCGTGGACTTCAATGCGCCCCCGCTGGCCATTCACAAAGGCATGGGTCATCGCGTTGTTGATCAGGTTGTCCAGGGCCTGCCCGAGCGGGCCGGGATAACTGTCCAGCTCCAGTCCGCTGGCAATGTCCATCTGGACCTCGCAGCCGGAGCGGCTGATCATCGGGCTGAGGGTGATGACGATTTCCGAAACGATGTCCTGCAGCTTGAATTGCCGGCGCTGTGAACTGGCCCGGTCCACAGCCACCTGCTTGAAGCTTCGCACCAGGTCACCCGCACGCATCAGGTTGCGCACCAGCACTTCAGTGGCGAACTGCGCATCCGTCATGAACTTCTCCAGTTCCGAACGGCGCAGACCGGCATCGACATGCTCGCCGAACTCTTGCAGCCGGTGTTCCAGCGTGGTGGCCACGGTCAGGCCGTTGCCGATCGGCGTGTTGAGCTCATGGGCGACACCGGCCACCAGCGAGCCCAGCGCCGCCATCTTTTCCGAGCGCACCAGGTCATCCTTGGCGCGGCGCAGGGTTTCCAGCGCCTCGGCCAGTTCCGTATTGATCTGTTCGAGCTTGAGGGTACGGCGGTGCACCCGGTCTTCGAGCTGCTGGTTGATTTCGCGGATTTCCTGTTCTGCCGCGCGCTGGGCCGTCACGTCCTTGACCGCCAGCATCATGTAGGTTTCCCCTTCGGCCTGGAAGAGGCTGGCGGACACCTGGCTGTAATAGAAATGCCCTTGCTTGTGCTGGAAGGTCACCTCAAAATCGCGCACCTCGCCATCGCGGCGCAGGATTTCAATCAGTTGGGTGCGCTGTTCCGGCATCGCCCAGACACCGAGTTCGGCAGAAGTGTGGCCGAGGGCCTCCTCCCGGGCAAAGCCGGTCAAGGCCTCCCAGTTGTGATTGACCTCGACAAAGCGGCCGTCCGCAACGCGCGTGATGGTCAGGGTGTCAGGCACCAGATTGAACACCTTGGCAAAGATTGCGTTGCGTTTGCGCAGCGCCTCTTCAGCTTCATCGCGGAAGACGGCTTCCATCGGCATATGCTGCGTTGCAGGGGAAGCGCCGCGCCGGCGTCGGCCCAGAACGAAACCCGACAACACCCCCACCGCCAGCAAGACCAGTGCGATCCCTAGTGCGCCCATTGAATTGACTCCATCTCCGCCACGGTTTCCCTCATGGCATTATGGAGGTGTGGCGGCGACCGGCCCAAGCAGGGGGTTTATTCGAGCCCCAGTTCCTGGATCTTGCGCGTGATGGTGTTGCGGCCGATGCCGAGCTTGTGCGCTGCTTCGATCCGACGCCCCTTGGTGTTGGCCAGCGCGGTGAGGATCAGCTTGCGCTCGAAACGGCGCGTCAGTTCGTCCCACACGTCTTCGCGCCCGCTGCTCAGCAGCGCCAGTGCTTCCACCTCCAGCCCGCCTTCCCAGCCGTCACCCGAGGTCTGAAGTGTGCATGCAGGTACAGCCTCGTGATCGGTCGCTGGCGTGGTGGTGGCCGGCACCAGGGCCGGCATGCCGGCCGGGACGGGCGCTGTGGCCCCATCGGCAGCCTGGCCGTTCTCACCCAGCGTCACCTCGGGCGGCAGGTCCTTGGGCTCGATCACCTGGGCCGGCGCCATGACAGTGAGCCAGTGGCAGATGTTTTCCAGCTGACGCACATTGCCAGGGAAACCGAAGCGGCTCAGACGCTCCAGCGCCGCATCGGAAATGCGCTTGGGCTCCACGCCGAGCTGGCGTGCGCTTTGCAGCAGAAAGTGGCGCGTCAGCATCGGCACGTCCTCGCGCCGCTCACGCAGGGTCGGCAAGCGCAGACGGATGACGTTGAGGCGGTGGAACAGGTCTTCGCGGAACCCGCCGTCCTTGACGCGCTGCTCCAGGTCCTGGTGCGTCGCCGCGATCACACGTACATTGGCCTTGACTGCGCTGTGGCCGCCGACACGGTAAAAATGACCGTCCGAGAGAACGCGCAGCAACCGGGTCTGCAGGTCGAAGGGCATGTCGCCGATCTCGTCGAGGAACAGCGTACCGCCATCGGCCTGCTCGAAGCGGCCACGGCGCATGGTCTGTGCGCCGGTGAAGGCGCCGCGCTCATGACCGAACAGCTCACTCTCCAGCAAGTCCTTCGGGATGGCGGCCGTGTTGATGGCAACAAACGGACCGTCGGCACGCGGCGAGTGCTTGTGCAAGGCGCGCGCCACCAACTCCTTGCCGGAACCGGATTCACCGGTGATGAGCACGGTGACATTGCTCTGGCTCAGCCGGCCGATGGCGCGAAACACATCCTGCATGGCCGGCGCCTGCCCCAGCATCTCGGGCGCGTCGCTGATGCTCTCCTGCGCCACTTCCTCACGCTGGCTCTCCTCCACCGCACGGTGGATCAGTTCCACCGCTTTGGGCAGGTCGAAGGGCTTGGGCAGGTACTCGAAAGCGCCGCCCTGGAAGGCCGACACCGCGCTGTCGAGGTCGGAGAACGCCGTCATGATGATGACCGGCAGGCCGGGAAGGCGCGCCTTGACCTTCTCCAGCAGTTCCAGCCCGGAGCCCCCCGGCATGCGGATATCACTCACCAGAACTTGCGGGCCTTCAGGATCCTCATCAAGTGCGGCGAGCAGATCCCTGGGGTTGGTGAAGCTGCGTGTGGGCAGTTGCTCGCGCAGCAGTGCTTTTTCCAGCACGAAGCGGATGGACTGGTCATCATCAACGATCCAAATCGGCTTCATGTCGTGGCTTACCTCAGGTCATGCTGCCGTGAACGATTCATGGCAGCGGGATCAAAATCTTGAAATCGGTCCGGCCCGGCTCGCTGTCACACTCGATCAGGCCATGGTGCTGCTGAACAAAGGTTTGCGCCAGCGTCAGCCCCAGGCCGGAACCGCCCTCCCGTCCTGACACCAATGGATAGAAGATGCGGTCCTTGATCGAGTCTGGCACGCCAGGCCCGTTGTCTATCACATGCAATTCCAGTGCCAGTTTGTAGCGCTGCTTGCCGAAAGTGACCTGGCGCGCGATCCGGGTGCGGAAGGTCAACTGCGCCTCGCCGGCGGCCATGCGCTCGGCCAGCGCCTGGCAGGCATTGTGGGCGATGTTGAGCACCGCCTGGATCAGCTGCTCGCGGTCGCCCCGGAATTCGGGGATCGAGGTATCGTAATCGCGCACCACACGCAGACCGCGCGGGAACTCGGCCAGGATCAGCGAGCGCACGCGCTCGCACACCTCGTGGATATTGACGTCGCCCACCACGTGCGGGCGGCGGTGCGGCGCCAGCAACCGGTCCACCAGGGTCTGCAGCCGGTCGGCCTCATGAATGATGACGCGCGTGTACTCGGTCAGCTCGCGCGAATCGATCTCCATCTCCAGCAGCTGTGCCGCACCGCGGATGCCGCCCAGCGGGTTCTTGATCTCGTGCGCCAGATTGCGGATCAGTTCCTTGTTGGCCAGGGCCTGGTCGAGCAGGCGCTCCTCGCGCTCCTGGCGCGCCTGCTGCTCCAGCGGCAGCAGTTCGACCACGATCTCTTCCGCGTGCTCGGTCTGCGTCACGATCACGTGCACCGGCAGCAGGTCGCGGTTGGGGCGCTTGAGCCAGGCGTCGTAGCGCAGGGCGGCAAAATCGTTGCTCTTGACCCCCTCCAGCGCCGTGCGCAGCACCTGCGGCTCGGTGAAGCTGACCGTGAAATCAGTGCCGACAATCAGGCGGCGCGAGGTTCCCAGCGCGTCTTCCAGCGCGGCGTTGGCAAAGAGCACCGCGCCGTCACTGTGCACCACCGCCACCAGGGTGGCGAGCAGGTCGAAGGTCTGAAAACGGGAGGAGGATGAGGCGGACTTTTTCAAGCCGCCTATTTTGACGCAGTTGGCGCGCTCGCACGGCCCAATTCACGCCGGATGCCGGCAATATCGCTGTCGTTACGCTCGATATGGGCCTTGAGTTCGGCCACGCGGTCCAGGTATTTCTGGTGGTTGCGCGTCTCGGGACCGAGCTTTTCCGGCTCACCGTTGTTGTATTCCTTGAGCAGTTCCTCGCGCCGGACTTCGGCCTTGCGCAACTCTGACTCCAGGATCAGGCGCGCATCGGAATCGCGCGAACGCTGCTCGGCCGTGTCGATGCGCGAGCCCGCCTGGGCTGCGGATGCCACGCGCACCGGCGCCAGGCGCGGGGTCTGCACCACGGTGACATTGCCGCCATCGAGCAGCTTGCAGCTGCTCTTCTGCGACTCGGAAATCGTGTTGGTGTATTCATTGCCGCAACGGTAGATGCGGCCCTGGGCATGACCATTCGCTACGAAAAAAGTAGCAGCCAACGGGATCAGTAGTGCGTATTTCATACTCTCTCTCCACGCATCGAACAATGCAGGGACGGTCGATCAGTATCCCTCAAAGCCCCGCAAAGTCAAACGTCGGTAACACTCTGAAATGAAAAAGGACGGCCGCAGCCGTCCTTTTTTGGCGACACACTGTGGATACCCACAGTGTTCTAACCCCTCTTACAGGGAATAGTACATGTCGTACTCGACCGGGTGCACCGCCATGCGGAAACGGGTGACTTCCTGCATCTTGAGTTCGATGTAGGCGTCGAGCATGGAGTCGGTGAACACGCCGCCCTTGGTCAGGAAAGCGCGGTCCTTGTCGAGATGCTCCAGCGCCTGGTCCAGGCTGTGGCAGACGGTCGGCACCAGCTTGTCCTCTTCCGGGGGCAGGTGGTACAGGTCCTTGGAGGCAGCCTCGCCCGGATGGATCTTGTTTTCCACGCCGTCCAGACCCGCCATCAGCAGGGCCGCAAAGCCCAGGTAGGGGTTCATCAGCGGATCGGGGAAGCGGGCTTCCACACGACGGCCTTTGGGGTTGGACACGAAGGGGATGCGGATCGAGGCCGAGCGGTTCTTGGCCGAGTAGGCCAGCTTCACCGGCGCTTCGAAGTGGGGCACCAGACGCTTGTAGCTGTTGGTGCCGGGGTTGGTGATGGCGTTCAGGGCACGGGCGTGCTTGATGATGCCGCCGATGTAGTACAGGGCGAAATCGCTCAGGCCGGCATAGCCGTCGCCGGCAAACAGGTTCTTGCCGTTTTTCCAGACCGACTGGTGCACGTGCATGCCGCTGCCGTTGTCGCCGTGGTAGGGCTTGGGCATGAAGGTCGCCGTCTTGCCGTAGGCGTTGGCGACGTTGTGGATCACGTACTTCTGCAGCATGGTCCAGTCGGCGCGCTCGACCAGCGTGCTGAACTTGGTGCCGATCTCGTTCTGGCCGGCGCCCGCCACTTCGTGGTGGAACACTTCGACCGGAATGCCCAGCGATTCGAGGATCAGGGACATTTCAGCGCGCATGTCTTGCGTGCTGTCGACCGGGGGCACCGGGAAATAGCCGCCCTTGACGGTGGGACGGTGGCCGCGGTTGCCGCCTTCGAGCTTGGAACCGGTGTTCCAGGGGGCTTCGTATTCCTCGATCTCGTAGAAGGTGTTGTGGGGCTCCGTGCTCCAGCGCACACCGTCGAAAATGAAGAACTCCGGCTCCGGACCGAAGTAGGCAGCGTCGCCGATGCCGGAGGCCTTCAGGTAAGCCTCGGCGCGCTTGGCGATGGAACGCGGGTCACGGTCATAGGACTTGCCATCCGTCGGCTCCACCACATCACAGGTCATGATGATGGTGGTTTCTTCGAAGAAGGGGTCGATGTTGGCCGAGTTGGGATCCGGCATGAGCAGCATGTCGGAGGCTTCAATGCCTTTCCAGCCCGCAATCGAAGAGCCGTCAAAGGCATGGCCGGACGTGAACTTGTCTTCATCAAAATGGGAGACGGGCACCGTGGTGTGCTGCTGCTTGCCACGGGTGTCGGTGAAACGGAAGTCAACAAATTTGACCTCGTTCTCCTTCACCATCTTCATCACGTCTGCGACGGTCTTAGCCATCAGATACTCCTGGTTGAATGGTTGGTTGAAAATTTCATGGGCATGAATGCAGTTTCTGTGCCAGGCTGGCTTCTGCACGATTGCGCCGAATCTCGTATTTTGCCTTCAGTTTGTGCCGGTACGGTCGCACCATTCACGCCAAAGCCACTATTTTTTGAACCCCGATAAGCACCCAATTAGGGCACCCATAAGGCACCAACAAGGTGCATCACTAATTTCGCACCAACTCAGGGCCCAGCTTGACACCCAAACTGTGCAAGCCGGCCAGCAGGCCCGGGTAAGCCTGTGCCACGCGGTGAGGCGCGCCCTTGACGCCGAGTTCAATGTGGCGGCCATGCTGCGGATGGTCGACGCTGGGCAGGCTGAACACCTTGACACCCTCAAACCGGTGCTCGATGTCTTCCATCAGCGGCGTCAGCGCGGCTTCCATCGAGCCGTAGACGATGACGGACTGCTCGACCCAGGCCGCCTGGCGAAACAGGTGGCGGTAATGGGTGTCGAGCACCCACTCGATCATGGGCCAGGCCATGACGGGGAAACCCGGTACGAAATGCACGGTACCGCCGGCCGCACCGGCGCAGCTGAAGCCCGGAATCTTGTTGTAGGGGTTGGGAATGATGCTGGCGCCAAGCGGAAACATGCCCATGTTGAGACGATGGATGTTGTCCGGCCGGTCCGGCTCGTAAGGCACGCCCTGCTCCCGCGCCACGTCCTGCATGCGTTCGCGGATCAGGCTTTCGGCCTGCGGGTGCAGCGCCAACTCGACACCCAGCGCGCGCGCCGCGCACTGGCGGGTGTGGTCGTCGGGGGTGGCACCGATGCCGCCGCACGAGAACACCACCTCCCCGGAGGCGAAGGCACGCGCCAGCGTGGCGGTGATGCGTTCGGGCGAGTCGCCCACATAGTCGGCATGCGTCAGCTGCAGGCCGCGCGCGTGCAGCAGCTCGATCGCCTTGGGCAGGTGCTTGTCGGCGCGTTTGCCGGAGAGGATTTCGTCGCCGATGATGATGAGGCTGAATTCAGGGGGGTGGCTGGTCGTCGGCATGGGGCAAGGTGGGGTTGTCGCTGGCGGCAGGCGCCGGGCTGGCAGGGCTGGGCATCGGCACGGCCGACGCGGCCACAGCCTCGGACCGCAGGGTATCGAGTGCGGCCAGGCAGAAATGCGCGAACCACAGCGAGGAGAAGGCGAAGACGAAGGTGTAGATCCAGATGGCCAGCGGCACCAGCAGCGGCGCGAACACGATGGCCATGGCGCCGACCGCCCAGATCAGGCCGGGCGCGGCACCCAGGTAGCCGGTCAGGATGCCGATGCCCAGCATCCACAGGCGGTGCCGGCGCAACAACTCGGCACGCTCTTCGCGGCTGGCGTGTTCAGCCAGCGTGTCGTAGGCCATCACGCGGTAGGTCAGCCAGCCCCAGACCAGCGGCGGCAGCACCACCACCAGCGGCGGGATCAGCCACAGCGGCATGGACACCACCAGGGCCAGTGCCGCCAGCAAGGAGGTGCCCAGGGCGAACAGCAGGCCGCGCCAGAAGGTGCCGCCATGGCGGTGTTCCAGGCGGGGGAACCGCCGCTCCGCCACCAGCGACACCAATGACGGAGTCATGAGCGAAGCCACCGCCAGCAGCGACAGGATGATGATGACCGGCAGCGTGAGCATCAACAGCACCAGCGGTGCCACCACGCTGCGCAGGTTGCCGGCGCCCGCGCTCTCCAGCCAGCGCATCAGGCTCTCCAGCAGCGCCAGCTCGCCCAGCCAGACCTGCATGGCCTGCACCGACTGCTCCCAGAAGAAATAGACCAGCCCGCCGGACAGCACGACCATCAGCACCAGCGGCAGGAAGGACAGCGCAATCACGCGCGGCCGCAGCGAATAAACCAGGGCACGCCAGAAGGAGTCCAGGAACAGGTTCATGGCGCGGAGCATACCTTGGATGGCATGACGGGGAAATGTCAGGCGCGTCCAACCAGGCGCTTGAGCCCCAGCCATTGCTGCGACCAGAAACCGCGTCCGTAATCCCTGCCCTGCTCCACCTGGTCGCGCACGCCGGTCGGGTCATAACGCTGCTCGAAGTTGGCGGTGCCAAAGAGCACGTCCCACCAGGGCAGCAGCACGCCAAAATTGTGCCCGCCGAGCTTGACAGACCCCACGCTCGGCACTGGCGTGTCCTCGCTGCCCCCACGCGCAGGCTTGCCCTGCGCTTCGCTGGGGCTTGGGGCCTTCGCGCCTTGGGACGGCCCGGCGGCGCTCATGGTCTCTTTGTTTGGCTTGGCTGGCGACTCGTGCCCGATGCCAATGCCGTGGTGCAGTCGGTGAAAGCGCGGGCTGATCCACAACCGCTCGCCCCAGCGGCCGAAGGACAGGCGCAGGTTGGCGTGCTGGAAGCTCTCGCTGAGCTGGGTGAAGGCAACAATGGCGACGAACTGCCCCGGCGCCACGCCGATCAGCTGGGCCACGCCGACCACGATCACGTCGCGCAGCAGGTCATCGAGCAGGTGGTTGCGGTTGTCGCTCCACATCGTCATCTGGCGCTGCGCGTGGTGCAGGGCATGCAGGCGCCACCACCACTCGAACTGGTGCTGGCCGCGGTGGATCCAGTAGTCGACGAAATCGAACACCACCAGGTACAGCAGCAGACTGACCAGCGGCTGGTCGGTCACCCCGGGCCAGAGATCGTCGAGATGGAAGGTGGCCAGCCCGGCCACGCGCAACTCGCCGAACAGGTCGTCGAGCAGCGGCGTCAGCGTGAAAAACAGCGCCAGGCGGAACAGGCCGAGGCGGTGGATCAGGGTGTAGAGCACATCGACGCGCACGGTGACGCGGTCGGTCACGGTCTCGACCGGACGCCAGCGCTGCAGCGGTCCGATCACCGCCAGCAGCACGATCAGCTGCAGCAGCCCGACCAGCAGCCAGCCGGTGGCGTCGTAGGCGTCCTCCAGCCGGTTGCCCAGCCCGAGCCCGAAAGCCAGCGGCTGCACCAGCGCCTCGAACAGCCACTGCTGCAGGTCGGCAAAGGCATTGGTCAGGGCGTCCATGCCTCAATTCCCGCGCGGCTGGCGGCTGACGATCCACCCGCGGTAGGCCGGGTGCTCACGCAAAGTGCGGAAGCAGAAACCCCGATCCTTCAGGCCCATGATGAGCGGCTCCAGCACGGTCGGTGCCCACGGGTCCTTGCGTGACCAGATGCCCAGGTGCGCCATCAGGATGTCGCCAGCGCGAATGTCACGCAAGGCCTTCTTCAGCAGCACCGCGTTGCTGTGGGACTCGCTCGACAACTCGTCACCCAGAAAACCGGCCGCGGCCCAGCCCACGTGCGCATAGCCGCAGCCTTTGGCCGCCGACAGCAACGCCGGCGAGGTCTTGCCGCCAGGCGCACGGAACAGCGGCAGCGGCTTACGCCCGGTGAGTTGTTCCAGCCGGTCGGACGCGGCCGTGATCTGCGCGCAGTACTGCCGCGCATCCCAGACCCTCTCGCGCCCCTCGTCGGCGCCGGCCGAAGGGCGCACGCGAAAACGCGGCGCCCCGCTCTCGCCGGCGACATCAGCGCGCCAGTAGACGTGATCGAGCGTGTGCGAGGCGAATTCATGTCCTTCCGCGGCCCGGGCGCGCCACCAGGGCGCCCAGTGCTCCCCCAGGCTGCCGTCACCGACGCGGGTGCGTTCCTGGGCCGCAAAGAAGGTCGCCCGCACCTGCTGGCGCTGCAACACCTCGGCCACCAGTTCGGCCACACCCATGTGGCCGGTGTCGAAGGTCAGATAGACCGGTTTCTTGCAATCTTTTGGGGGCTCCGCCCTTGCCGAACCTGAATAGATTGCTATGAAAATAATAGCAATCAGAAAAGCGGGCAGCAGCTTACTGGCGCGGCGCATGATCCAGTGTCCAGACGCCGTGTGGCGATTTGCCGACCCTGACCTGCCGCACCACTTCGCGCGTGGTGGTGTCGATCACGCTGAGCTTCTTGGCCCAGCGCGAGGCGACGAAGATGTAGCGGCCGTCAGCCGTCAGGTCCATGCAGTCCGGGCCGCTGGGTGCCGGGTACTGGTCCACCACGCTCATGGTCTGGAAATCGATCTTGCTGATGGTGTCGGCCACGCGGTTGCTGACGAAGACATGGCGCCGGTCGCCGACAGCGCGGAAGGCGTGCGCCCCCTTGCCGGTACGGATGTAGTTGACCAGCCGCGGTGATGGCCCGGAAACATCGTAGACCTCCACGCCTTCACCGCCGGTCAGGCCGATGAGCAGGAAGCGGTCATCAGGCGTGCCGAACACGTCGGCCGGCAGCGGGCCGGTCCTGCGGCGCCATTTGAGCGTCTGGGTGGCGAGGTCGATCGCCACCAGTTCATCGCTGTCCTGCATGGACGCGTAAGCGGTACTGCTCTTGCTGTCGATCCAGACATGGCTGGGCGTCTTGCCGGTGGCAATGCGCTTGGCCAGCGTCAGGTCGCGGCCGTCCCAGCGGTAGATGTCGACATGATTGAGCCGGTTGCCGGCGGTGACGAACCATTTCATGTCGGGCGAAAAACGCAGCTGGTAGGGGTCGAGAATGCCGCGCACGGTGCGCTGCACCTCGGCCGTCTGCGGGTCGACGAAGGTCAGCGAGTCGCCCAGCGCGTTGGCGATGATGAGCGATTTCTCGTCCGGCGTCAGGTACAGGTGGTGCGGCTCCTTGCCGGTGGCAATGCGCTTGACTTCCTTCCAGCTGGCCGGGTCGATGACGCTGACATTGGCATCGAGTGAATTGAGCACGAAGATCGGCCGCAACTGGGCCCAGGCCACGGGAGAAAAGGCGCTTGCCGCCAGCAGGACCAGGAACGCGAGAAAGAAAGGGACAGGATGGTGCACGGCGGGGAACTTGTTCAGGCAATCTGCAAGTGTAGCGGCCGGCCCCGCCCCGGCGCCGCACGACGTTTGACCAGCATCAAGAACCGTAGTGGCCAAGCCGGCGCACCAGCCTGGCCAGTGCGCTGGTCAGCCGGCGATCAGCGCGAGGTCGGCTTCGCTCAACCAGCGCCACTGTCCCGGCGCCAGATCGGCAGGCAGCATCAAGCCGCCGATCTGCGAGCGGTGCAGCCCCTCGACCCGGTTGCCCACCGCCGCCACCATGCGCTTGACCTGGTGGTACTTGCCCTCGGTCAAGGTCAGGCGCAGGTGATGGCTGTCCACCGCCTCGCAGGCGGCGGCACGCACCGGCTTGGGATCGTCGTCCAGCACCACGCCGGCCAGCAGGCGCTGCACCTGCTGCGCATCGAGCACGTGTTTGAGCGTCACCTCGTAGACCTTGGGCACGTGGTGGCGCGGCGAGCTCATGCGGTGGATGAACTTGCCATCGTCGCTCAACAGCAGCAGGCCGGTGGTGTCCTGGTCGAGCCGGCCGATCGCCTGCACGCCCTGCACGCTGCCCTTGTTCGGCCGCAGGCGCAGCGGCGACGGCAGCAGGGTGTAGATGCTGGGCCAGGTCGAGGGCTTTTGCGAGCACTCGGTGCCGGCCGGCTTGTGCAGCATCAGGTAGGCCTTCTCGTGGTAAGCCCAGTCCTCCCCCTGCACCCGGAAGCGCAGGCCGGTCGCTTCAAATTCCATAGCAGCCTGCGTACATTCGACAAAGGCTGCAGCCTCATCTGAGTCATGAATCTGGACGTGGCCCTGCTGGATCAGGCCGGCGCAGACGCGCCGCGTGCCAAAGCCCTGGGAATAAAGGATGTCTTGCAGTTGCATGGCACTGAGTATCGCAAACTGCCCGCGTGGCGCTGTGACGGGCAGCCGCCGACCGCCTGGATGGCGTCGACGCCTTCAGTGTCTTGAATCGGGAAAGTGCGCGGCCACCGTGGCCATGCGGTCCACGTTGTCCAGCACCCAGTCAACGATGTCGGGGTCGAAGTGCAGGCCGCGCTGCTGGCGCAGGAAATCCAGGATGGCCTCCAGCGGCCAGGGCTCCTTGTAGCTGCGGCGGCTGCCCAGGGCGTCGAACACGTCGGCCACCGCGCCGATCCGGCCGAAGATGTGGATCTGCTCACCCTGCAGGCCCAGCGGATAGCCGCTGCCGTCCCATTTCTCATGATGCTGACCAGCCAGCACCGCGGCGGCCTGCAGGATTTCACGCCGGGACTGCCCCAGCATCTCGTGCCCGATCTCGGCATGCTGGCGCATCACCGCCCACTCGTCCGCATCGAGCGATCCGGGCTTGTGCAGCACGGCATCGGGAATGCCGATCTTGCCGAAGTCGTGCAGCGGCGCGGCGAGCTTGAGAATGTCGGCCTCACGCTCGGCCAGGCCGAGGCCACGGGCGATCAGGTGGCAGTATTCAGCCACGCGCCGCACGTGCTGGCCGGTCTCGCGCGAGCGGGTTTCGATCGCCTCGCCCAGCATGTAGACGATGTCGCGCTGCGTGCCCTCGATTTCCTCGTGCAGCAGCGTGTTCTCGTAGGCGATCGAGACGTTCTGCAGGAACAGCTGGATCAGGCTGGAGTCATCGTTCGAGAGCGGCTGATGGCTCTTGAGATAGATGACGTTTTCCTTGCCGCCATGCGCCTGGAAGTAGCCCCAGTACTCGCCCTCGCGCAGCAGCGGCTGGCGCGTGCGCAACACGGTGGCCACATCCTCCAGCATGTGGGCCGGCAGGCTCGACACGGCCTGGGTGCCGACCAGCCCGACGAAGCTTCCGGTGGCCGCGACCACCACCACCTGGCCGCCCTCATGCCGCAGCGCCAGGCTGTCGCACTTGATCAACAGGGCATCGCGCTCCAGAAAGAGCAGCGCCACCAACTGCTCCAGCACGCCCTGCACAAAGCGGCTGAGGTCGCGCGTGCGGAAAATCTCGCCGGTCGCGTGGATCACGCGCTGCAGACCGGCGCGGTTGCCATCCAGCGCCATCAGGTCGCGCCAGGAACGCAGGCTGGTGAGGATGGCGCTGTAAAGCTTCTGCGCCGAAAGTTCGGATTTTTCCTTGTAGTCGTTGATGTCGTACTGACTGATCACCGCTCGCTCAGGCGCCTGCCCGGGCTGGCCGGTGCGCAGGATCAGGCGGATCATCCGGTTGCGCTGCACCTCGCGGATGGTACGGATCAGGTCCAGACCGGCGCGCTCGTGCTCCATCACCACATCCACCAGCGCCACGGCCGTGTCGGGATGCGCCGCCAGCAAGGCCTCGCCCTCGGCCGCCGAATAGGCGTGGAGGAACACCAGACCACGGCCGTCGAATTCGAAACCGCCCAGGGCCAGCCGCGTGACCTCATGCACCCCGGCATCATCATCGATGATCATGATCTTCCAGCCAGCCCGGGCCGGCCGGCCGGCCGGCGTCACCTCCAGCTCCTGCGCAAAAATCATCTCGCCTTCCGGATGGTCTGTTTTCTTCATGCTTCCTCCTTCTGCGGCTGCAGCGGGAACCTGATGCGGAACGTGGTGCCCGGGCCCTCATTCTTGATCAGATGAATCACCCCGCCAAGGGTGCCGGCAACCAGGTTGTAGACGATGTGCAGCCCCAGGCCGCTGCCGCCCGCGCCGCGCCGCGTGGTGAAGAAAGGATCGAAAATCCGGTCCTCAATCTCGGGGGAAATGCCTTTGCCGTCATCGGTGAAGTCGAGCTGGATCTCCGCGCCCACCTGCTCGGCCGAAATCCGTATGTTGCCGGGCTGCCTCGACTCGTAGGCGTGGATCAGGGCATTGAGCAGCAGATTGCTCAGGATCTGGTAAATCGCCCCCGGATGGGTGCGAATGGTGAGATGACGGTTGCTGACATTGAACACCTGGACCGCACTGCCCTTGAAGCGCGGCCTGAGGCTGAGGATGATCTCGTCGATGTAGTCGTGCAGGTTGAGATGGCGCCATTCGTCGCTGGACTGGTCCACCGCCACCTGCTTGAAACTGCGTATCAATTCGGCCGCCCGCAGCAGGTTGTTGACCAGAATGTCGCACCCGTTGAGGCCATGCGCTATGAAGCGCTCCAGCGACGAGCGCTTGAGCGTGCCGCCGTCAAAGGCCCGGCTCAGGACCTTGAATTCCTCCTGCAGCGTGGTGGCCGAGGTCACGCCGATGCCGATCGGGGTGTTGATCTCGTGCGAAATGCCGGCCACCAGGGCGCCCAGCGAAGCCATCTTCTCCGATTGCACCAGTTGCGACTGGGTATCGCGCAACGTGGCGATGGTGTGGCTCAGGTTCTGGTTGGCCTCGATCAGGGCCAGCTCGGCCCGCTTGCGCTCGGTGATGTCGATGCCGGTGCCGATCATGTACTGCAGCCGTCCGGCCTCGTCGGTCAGCGTGGCATTGTTCCAGGCGATCAGGCGGCGCTGGCCGTCGCGCGTCAGCCACTCCACCTCCAGCGTACGCGGCAGCTGGTCGGGCGAGGTCTGGTTTTCGTACTGGCGCTGCACGGTTTCGCTGCGCTCCGGTGGCACCACATGCGCCCAGAAAGGCTGGTCGCGCAATTCCTCGAAGCGGTAGCCCGTGAGCCGCTCGCAGGCTCCGTTGAAGCGCACGAAGCGGCCATGGCTGTCGATCACGAAGATCAGCGCCTCGGCCGTGTCGATGATGGCCTCGATGAAGGCGCTCTGCTGCTCGATCTCGTACGTTCGATCCAGCACCCGCTGCTCCAGCGTCTCGTTCAGGCTACGCAATGCCTGTTCGGCCAGCTTCTGCTCGGAGATGTCCTGAATGGTGCCACTGACGCGGATCGGGTTGCCATGCGCATCGCCCTGCACCGCGCCGCGCAGATGCACATGCTTGAGACGCCCACCGGGGAAAACCAGCCGAATCTCGACCGAAAAGGTCCCCAGATCGGCCAGCGCCTGCGCCCGGTATTGACGCACCAGGACCAGATCATCCGGATGGATGAGTGCGGCCACCGTCGCGCGTGGCACGCGGCCTGTCAATGACGTCAGCTCGTGGATGCGCAGCGACTCATCCGACATGATGTACTCGTCAGTCATCATGTCGAATTCCCAACTGCCCAGCCGCGCCAGATGCTGCGCCTCGTTCAGACGCGCCTCGCTCTGGCGCAGGGCCGACTCGGTCCGCTTGCGCTCTGTGATGTCGAGGTACACCAGCAACTGCCGGCTGGCCTCGCCATGTCGGAAGCTGGTCATCACCACCTCGCACGTCCGGTGCTTGCCGCCGTGCACACGCAGCATCACTTCACGACGGCCTGGCCCCGGCTCTGGCGCCACGTCGGCGACATCAGACGGCTGAAGCAGCTCGGCCCCGGCATCCGCCACCAGGTCTGTCCAGGTCGGCAGGGCCTTGAGTTCGGCCTGTGACAGGCCGCTCAAACTCTCCATCGCGGGGTTGGCATAGATCACACGGCCGTTCTCGATCAGCAAAACGCCTTCGCCGGCATCCGACTGGGCGGCCAGCAACGCCTTGTAGAAGTTGTTCTCGCCAATCACCTCGTCGTAGAACGTCAGCGCCAGCGAGGCCACCAGCACCAGCACCGCCAGCAGACCGACAAGCAGACCGATGGCGTTGCCCCCCAGCCCGCTGGATGCAACGGTACAGACCGCCTCAGGCGAAAACTCGGCGGCAGCCATGCCGGTGTAATGCATGCCGGCGATGGCCAGGCCCATGAGCACTGCACTGATGAGCCGGTGCCCCCAGGGTCTCGCTTGCGTCCGCTCGCGGAAGTACAGAGACAGGGCCACCCAACTGGTGCCGGCGGCAATCAGCAGCGACAGGAGGGAGAGGGTACGGTCGTACGCGATGGGGGGCGCCATTTTCATGGCGGTCATGCCGAAGAAGTGCATGGCCACAATGCCCAGGCCGATCAGCATCGACGCCATGAAACGTGTCATGACACTGGCTTGCGACCGGCCCAGCACAGACAGGGCAATGGCCGAAGCCAGAATGGCCGGCAGCAGCGAAAAGGCCGTCATCAGGGGGTCGTAGGCCACCGGTATCGGCAGATGAACGGCCAGCATGCCGACAAAATGCATGGCCCAGACGCCGATGCCCATGGCGCAGGCGCCGCCGGCAATCCAGTAGGAACGTGTCGCCCGGCTGACCCACGCCAGCCGGGAGGCCAGGCGCAACGTGGTGTAGGCGGCAAAGATGGCGATGAAGACCGAAAACGCAACCAGGGACCACTGGTAGCTGAAGGTCATGGCGTTTTCCAAAATCAGCGTTCTTGTTGTCTTGCTCGATCCACTATACAAGACAAGAAAGGCCCGGCCGAAAAGGGAAAACCCGACCGGTCACGGTCGGGTTTTGAGGGGATTGGTGGAGCAGTTTCGCGAATGAAACAACTCCTCTCTTTCAAAGAATGAGTACTGGTTGCAGGTGTTTGCGTACGCACTGCTAACACACCTCAGTCTTGGGAAATCCGTTGCCAGGAATTGAACCCGCGTCCACAAGTTGAGTTTATCAGTGCCGACTCAATCACGGTGCACAGTGCTGCCACTACCCTGCTTTTGGCTTATCGCGACCTACTCATGTTGGCGCCGATTCAATATTGACCACCTGTGCCGATTGAATATTGACCAGGGGA
>JASJPI010000019.1:0-70139 GCA_031426755.1 Curvibacter sp. | reverse complement strand
TGCAGGCCTGCGCCTGCGGTGGATTGTCCGTTTACACAAAATTCTGCACACCCTCGCTCTTTTGAGATACTGCGACCTTCCTCCCTGGCGCGGTAAATCAACTCCAAAGTTGGGTCCTGCATGAGACTGGCATCGGCTCCAATTTCCTTGGAAACTACAGTCTCCCACTTGTGGGCATCGGCGCGCATTTCTTGCTCAGTATTGCCATACAAATTGGCTTTGCTGAAAAAGGTTTTTGTCTTCCCGCCGGGTGTGCGGCGCAAGCGAGCCTCAATGCCAGCGCGGGTGTAGTTGATGGGATGGGCAACATCCACTGGGGTGTAGAACACCAAAGTAGCGCGGATCTTCACATTACCTGCTACTGTCCCGATAGGCCACGGCAAGGTTGCTCCCACGGGTGTACTGGGCTCCAACTGCCCCTCATACACCACCATTGCTTCTTGGTCTGCACAGCTCAGTAAATCCAGCGGATCTGATGCAAAGCGACCATGCCCAATTTCGTGCAACTCTGCGTACTTGGGGCGTTCCGTGGTGTGCACCAATAGCGCACGCGCCACGCGCGGGCTGATGCCATGGGCCAACGCCGCTGCACCAACACATGTGCGCAGCGCTAAGGGTGACGCAACACTGGAGCCATCCATTGTTAATGCACCACCCGTTCTGGGATCAAACAAAGGTACATCGTCTCCCCAGGCAAGGCCATCCGGTTTGACCAAGCCGGGCGAACGCCCTGGACCAATGCTGCTATGCGTCGCCCGCACAACCGGGCCCGTTGCGGCAGTGCAGGAGCCAATCGCCAGCGCATTGACTAGGTCGGCTGGCACTTGTACCCGGCTGTCTGGATATGTTTTGTGGCCATGATTGCCTACTGCAATGGTAGCCAACACGTCACCCTTGGCAAGACGCTTTTCCAGTACGCTCGTCCAGAGGTGTACGTCATCGTCGTTGACGATCTCACTTGGGGCGAGGCTGATGTTAATGTACTGGTGCTGACCTCGGTCAATGACTTCACAAATACGGTGCAAGGCATCGAACATTTCAGGGTCTTTGGCATCGTGAGGCGTGGCGATGCGGTAGTGATCTACAGGAACAAAAGGGCGTGGAAGCGGTTGTGTTATGTCTGATCTGGCCCCAAAAAGTAAGGCAGATGTGACGGCTGCGCCATGCGCGAGATAGTCAGGCGTGGTGCGCGCTGTTTCTGGCCATGTGTGTTCGGAGGCTAGCGCAGAAATGGCTGGTGCATCCATACCGCCATCAAATACAGCAGCGCGTATTTCAGTGGCTATCGGACCACCTATAGGCATTGCCAGTGGCTTGACCGAACCTGCGATACGCAGGGCCCCGTCATGACTACGCAAGGACGCCATAGAGCGCAGCACACGTACATGCGCAAAATCGGCGACCGAGTTGACCTTATTGACGGACACACGCACCGGCAAAAATGTAAGGGTATCCACCGAAATTCGGCGATCAAGGTCAACATCGCCGTCACACTGCTTAACCCACTGTGCAAACTGGGTGACGATGTCTTCGTCGTCGCTCGATGCATGAAGAACGGCCTCCAGCAATACGGTACCATCGGGCAGAGACGTTATGCGACGCACCCGGTCTCGCGGCGACATTAAGGTAATATTTTCAATGCGTCCCATGGATTGCTGCACGCCCACTGCTTGAGACTGCATTAACATCTGATCGAACGTGTTGAAGTTCGCCACACGACCAGCCACTAACAGCTCGGCAGTGAACATGGGTTGATCTGCGTTTTTTACACGAGTACGTTTGACCGGGCTGATGCTAGTGCTACGGGTTCCTAAATGGCGTAAGCCTGCCAGGCGCAACACGCTGGTGGGGAAGTAGCTTTTAGCCAGGTACTCGGGATGAACGATCATGCGCCCAACCACTTCTCCACGTGGTGCTGCGCCACTTGGCACCTTGGCTCCACTGGATGCGAATAGCTCCAGTTGGGGATGTAAGCGTTTTCGGGTCTCGGCAATGGTGTAGACCTCTCCTTTATCGGATGGAGGATTGGGCCAACGCGTCGGGCCCACCAGAGCCTGTCCGTTGCCAAGCAGCAAATTGTTTTTAGCCATTCTTGCTCTCCCCCTTTAAACGGTTGATGATGGTCTGTACAGTGGGGTGGGTCAGGCCCACCTCTTTTCCAATCTCTCGAGCCGACAAACCCTGCCGATGCAGAGCCCATACTCGCAAGTCACGGCCAGCTTTGCCCTCCGCATTGCCAACGCGGTCGCGTGCAATTAAGCTGGTCAGTGCTGGCATGAACTGCGTACCATTAAGCAATGCGTCTTTACGGGCTGCACGCAACCAACGCTCTAGATGGGCAAAGGGCTCACCCTTTACCAAGACCGCCACAGTTTTTGCCTGCGTTGGGTCAAGTCCATGTTGGACCAAGTATTCCATGGTCATGGTCTGATCGGGCGCCTCTATGGACAGGGCCAAGTCAAAGCGGCGCCACACCGCTGGGTCCAACAAGTCAGGGTGGTTGGTAGCGGCCACCAACAAGGACTCCCCGGTCCAGTTGTCTACCGCCTGCAGAAGTACATTGACCAGACGCTTGAGCTCACCCACATCGGAGTCATCGTCTCTACGCTTTGCAATGGCATCAAACTCATCGAGCAGCAATACGCTGCGGGTGGCCAGCGCGTAGTTCAGTACAAGACGCAGGTTTTGCCCGGTTTTACCTAAATAACTGTTCATGACCGTGGCTAGATCAAGAGTCAGCAAGGGTACATTGAGTTCCATGGCCAGCCAACTAGCGGCTAAGGTTTTTCCAACACCTGGCGGACCCGACAGCAGCACAGAGCGGGTTGGGCTCAGGCCTGCCTCTCGCAAACGGGAAGCGCCACGCCACTCGTTCACCACGCGGTGTAGCTCATTGGTAACTCCCGGACTCCAAACTGGGGTACGTGGTAGTAGTACTGGGTAGGTTTCTTGCAGCAATTGCTGGCGACTATCAGCATCCACGGGGTTGGCATGAAGAGAGCGCACAGCCGGGTCGCGTCCAAGCTCTGTCATAAGAGCGGCCGCCATATCAGGATCGTCGGTGGCCAAGCGGGTGGCGAGCTTGCGAACGTGGCGGGCAAAGGCATCTTGGCCTGCATAGAGGCCATCGCGAAACATGGCAATCCATTCGGATTTGCTAAAAATTTTCCGTGGTAAGCGATCTGTCACTTCTGAAATCCATGCATTTGGTAAATTGATATGTGAAATTTACCATTAATTTACCAATATGCCAAGGGGCGTGTGAGCCTGACGCTTGTTCGAATAAAGCCTCAAAGACGTTATTGTCAACGTCATTTGAGCGATCAGGCCGACCTTGATTGGCCAAGTCGGGGACTCCTCAGAACGAACTCGACACTCAGTGGCCGATCTGTCTTTGCCAGTGAGATGAGTGTCAAAACGGCCCCATCGGTCAGCTTCAATGACTGTGTGGATATTGCTTATAACAATCAAAAATATGACAGTTATCTTGAAAGGATCTAATAATCGTCATATATTTGATTGAAATGTTCCAGTCCATCACCACGGAAGAGCTTGAAGGTGAGCTAGGCGCTCAGTTGCGTGCCGCAAGGCTGCGGCGCAACCTGAGCCAAGCGGATTTGGCCGCAAGTGCCGGCATCGCACTGGGCTCGCTGAGAAACCTCGAGGTAGGTAAGGGCGCGACCGTTACTACCCTGGTTCGGGTGATCAGATCCCTGTGTCTCGAAGATTGGCTTGTTGGCTTACAGCCGGAAGTCACCATCAGCCCTATGCAGATGCTCAAGGCCAAGAAGCCACGCCAACGGGCCAGACGCAGCAAGAAAGCGGAACAGTCGTCGCCATAAGCCACGTAGCCCAAAGTGCCCAAAGCGGCACGGAATTGCTACTCAGCGCGGCACAGTTATGGTTCTAGCGACATGCCTGCAGGCTCAAGAGCAGCTGTTCGTGGCGCCAGCGCATATGGCGCCAACAGTTTTCTGCCGCAACGAAACCAGTTCACTGCGATCCGTGCGCAGCAGCCGCCCCCAGCCCCTGGAGGTGACTTCGCGTTTCAGCATGAAGTTCAGGCCCGGCATGACCCAGACGGAAAATTCAACCCGGATGCTGCCTGTACTGCGCCTGATCCAGCCGCGCCCTTCGATCCGGAAGGCGTGAAACTCACCAGCCGGAACCTTGATCCTCTCGAAAGCCGGTATGTGCAGGTCATAGCTGAGGTGTTCCTCGCCCCATTGGGGATGTTTCTGCTTCCACCCCGCGCTCCAGCTTTTCCCCACCTGCAGTTCTGCAGGCATGAATTGTTGCGGGACTTCCGATTCGGCCCCCTCCGGCGATTTGAGGAAGTTACCCATCGAATCGGCGATGCCCTGACCGTTATTGAAGACGACGCGATCACCATCGGGATCGACGCTGGTGACTGTGAACGAGATCGAGGGATTTTGCACGCCGGTCAGCAGGTCGCTGTTGCGGTAGGTGGCCGTGTCTCCTGCAGAAAAGAGACGGCCCAGGGGATAGCGGCCGGCGGAATAGGGGTTGGCCGATGCTTGCATCAATTTCGGCGCAGAGGTTTGGGCTGATAGTTCGATGGCGGCAGGACTCTGGGGCGCATTAGCTGTTGCCACCGGCGGCACCGGTGCTGCGGCAACCGGTTTTCTCTCTTTTTCCGCCAGCAAACGGGCCAGGCGGGTCTGCGCGATTTCGGCAAAACGTCCGTTGGGGAAGTTGCGCAGGTAATCGACCCAATCTTCGGCCTTGCTCGATGCCTTGATGCGGGCCCAGGCGGCCAGGTCGGCTTCCAGCAACTGCTCCTGCTCCGCTTCGGAAAGTTTCTTTTTCTGGTCGTTGAAGATGAAGATGTCGTCCTCAAGCGAGGTGGTTTCCCACGGGATCTGAGCGCCGTTGGAAGACAGTCGGACGTTAAGGCGAACCCGCTTGAGTGCATCTTCGATGCGGGCGCCGCGGACCGAGAGTTCACGCAGCAGGTTTTCGGTATAGAGCCCATTTTTCCCGCTGCCGTCCGAGGCCACGTTGCCGGGCGAGGTGGCATAGGCCAGCAGGCTGCCCACCGGGGCATCGAACTGTGAAAGACCTTTCTGCTCGGGCTGGTAGCTGCTGCCGAACGGGTTGTCGCGGCAGGCGTCCAGAACAATGACGAAGGTCTTGCCCTTGGTCTTGCCGAAATTGCCGATCACCTGGTTCAGGTCGATGCAACTCTGGCGCAGCGTCGCAGTGGTATCTGCCACGGCATCGACGGGCAGCAGGTAGTTGCGCCAGTCGAGCTGAACGCCGTGTCCGGCGTAGTAGAAGACGACCAGCTTGACCTCGGGGTTCCGGATGCCGTTGCCAAAACGTTCGATCGCGGCGGCCATGTCCTTGTGCCGGATATCCAGGTGGGCGCTGACAGTGAATCCCGCGGTCGCAAGCAGTTTGCCCATGTCACTGGCATCGTTGACCGGATTCTTCAGTGGTGAACCAGGGTAAGCGTTGTTGCCGATGATCAGGGCCAGGCGGGACGGGTCCGGTGCATTGGCCCAAGCGGGTGCCAGCGAGAGTGCCGGTGGCAGGGCTGTCACAGTCTGAAGAAAGCGTCTGCGCGTCGTCATGTCAGGAGTCCCCCTCTGCGTTTCGGCAAAGCCTGCAGATGATAGTCCAAGGTGACGAAATTGCTAGTTCTGCGTGTCTGAGCGCCAGGGGGCGATCCTGGCATCCAGTTGGAGCCAGCGCCGCACGGCGCGCTGCAGGCTGCCGTCGATGCCCGAGGTAAAGAACCGGACATGGCCGGAGCGACTTTCCGGAAGCAGGCCGCCGTGGGTTTGCAGCAGGCGCCGCGTCTGTCGGGCCACCGGCGCGCCGCTGTCGATCAGCTGCACCTGCGGCCCGAGCAGGGCGCGCAGTTGTTCGGTGGCAAACGGGTAGTGGGTGCAGCCCAGAACCAGTGTGTCGATCTTCCCGGTTTCATGGCCAAACTGGCCGATGGCCCTTGTGTAATCTCCGCTGAGCGCTTCTATTTTGATAGCATCCTGGCGTTCGATCGCATTGGCCAGGCCGTCGCAGGGCTGCAGGATGAAGTCGGCCTGGCCCTGCAGTGCATCGAGCAGGACACGGAACTTGGCGCTCTCCAGCGTGCCGCGCGTGGCCATGACGCCGACGCGTCGGGTCTGGCTCAGCTGCGCGGCCGGCTTGAGTGCGGGTTCGACGCCGACGATGGGCAGGTACGGGTACTGCTGGCGCAGCAGGTGGATGGCGGCGGCTGTTGCCGTGTTGCAGGCCACCACCAGCGCCTTGATGTGGTGTTGCGCCAGCAGGTGGCGCGTGATGGCTTGCGAGCGCCCGATGACGTGGGCCGCATCGCGCTCGCCGTAGGGGGCGTGGCCGCTGTCGGCCACGTAGACGAAGTCCTCGGCCGGCAGCTCGGCGCGCAGGGCCTGGAGGATGCTGAGCCCTCCAATGCCGCTGTCGAAAACGCCGATGGGATGCGCGGCCTGGGTCAAGCGGTGGCGAGCGAGATGCCCTTGAACTCGCCGCTGGCAATGCGCTTTTGCCACTCGGCCGGGCCGGTGATGTGGGCACTGGTGCCGCCGGAATCCACTGCCACGGTGACGGGCATGTCGACCACGTCGAACTCGTAGATGGCTTCCATGCCGAGGTCGGCAAAGCCGACCACCTTGGCGGTCTTGATGGCCTTGCTTACCAGGTAGGCGGCGCCGCCCACGGCCATGAGGTAGGCGCTCTTGTGCTTCTCGATCGCCTTGATGGCTTCCGGACCGCGCTCGGCCTTGCCGATCATGGCGATCAGGCCGGTCTGGCTGAGCATCATGTCGGTGAACTTGTCCATGCGGGTGGCGGTGGTCGGGCCGGCGGGGCCGACGGCTTCGCCCTTGACCGGGTCGACCGGGCCGACGTAGTAGATCACGCGGTTGGTGAAGTCCACCGGCAGCTTCTCGCCCTTGGCCAGCATGTCCTGGATGCGCTTGTGCGCGGCGTCGCGGCCGGTCAGCATCTTGCCGTTGAGCAGCAGGGTGTCGCCCGGCTTCCAGCTCGCCACTTCTTCCTTGCTCAGGGTGTCGAGGTTGACGCGCTTGCTCTTCTGGGTGTCAGGGGTCCAGTCGACATTGGGCCAGAGGTCCAGGCTCGGCGGGTCGAGGTAGACCGGGCCCGAGCCGTCCATCACGAAGTGCGCGTGGCGGGTGGCGGCGCAGTTGGGGATCATGGCCACCGGCTTGCTGGCCGCGTGCGTGGGGTACATCTTGATCTTGACGTCGAGCACCGTGGTCAGGCCACCCAGGCCTTGCGCGCCGATGCCCAGCGCGTTGACTTTTTCATGCAGTTCCAGACGCAGTTCCTCGACCTGCGTGAGCTTCTCGCCTTTGGCCGCCTTCGCCTGCAGTTCGTACATGTCGAGGTCGTCCATCAGGCTTTCCTTGGCCATCAGAACCGCCTTCTCGGCCGTGCCGCCGATGCCGATGCCCAGCATGCCGGGCGGGCACCAGCCGGCGCCCATGGTCGGCACGGTCTTGAGCACCCAGTCGACCACGGAGTCGCTCGGGTTGAGCATGACCATCTTGCTCTTGTTCTCGCTGCCGCCGCCCTTGGCGGCGACGGTCACGTCGAGCTTGTTGCCCGGCACGATCTCGGTGAAGATCACCGCCGGCGTGTTGTCCTGCGTGTTCTTGCGTGCGAACTGCGGGTCGGCCACGACCGAGGCACGCAGCGTGTTGTCGGGGTGGTTGTAGCCGCGGCGCACGCCTTCGTTGATGGCGTCGTCCAGGCTGCCGGTGAAACCTTCGAGCCGCACATCCATGCCGATCTTCAGGAACACGTTGACGATGCCGGTGTCCTGGCAGATCGGGCGGTGGCCGGTGGCGCTCATCTTGCTGTTGGTCAGGATCTGCGCGATGGCGTCCTTGGCGGCCGGGCTTTGCTCGCGCTCGTAGGCACGTGCCAGGTGGGCGATGTAGTCGGCCGGGTGGTAGTAGCTGATGTACTGCAGCGCGGCGGCAATGGATTCGATCAGGTCGGCTTGGCGAATGGTGGTCGTGGACATGTTCAGGCGGGTGGTTAAGCGTGGGGGGATTTTTAGTGATCGTTCTGGTGGCTGCTGGTGAGCAGCTTGTCGGTGTAGGCAATGGCCAGTGCGCTCAGCAGGAACGTGATGTGAATGATGGTCTGCCACATCAGGACCTTGACGTCGTAGTTGGCGGCGTTGATGAAGGTCTTGAGCAGGTGGATCGAACTGATGCCGATGATGGCGGTGCCCAGCTTGACCTTGAGCACCGAGGCGTTCACGTGGCTCAGCCACTCGGGCTGATCGGGATGACCTTCGAGGTTCATGCGGCTCACAAAGGTTTCATAGCCGCCGACGATCACCATGATCAGCAGGTTGGAGATCATCACCACGTCGATCAGCGCCAGCACCACCAGCATGATGATGGTCTCGTTCAGCGACGTGATGTTGGCGGTTTCCCTGTAGCCGATGCTGGTCACCAGCGCCTGCAGTGCGGCTTGGCTGCCGAACGCAGCCTCCAGCAGGTGCACCAGCTCGACCCAGAAGTGAAAGACGTAGACGCCTTGCGCGGCAATCAGGCCCAGGTACAGCGGCAGCTGCAACCAGCGGCTGGCGAAGATGAAGGCGGGCAGGGGACGCAGCGGCGAGGCTTTGGACGGTTCGGGGGTGGACATCAGGACAAAACTCGGGTTTCCATCTAGGCCAAAGATTTTAGGCTGCATTTCCCATGAGAGGCGCAGAGTGGCTACATTGACCGGATCTTGTCGCGTCAGTGACTTGTAAGGGCAAAACCCGACATTCCGGAGCGATTCAATTTCTACTAGAGGAAACAAGCCATGAGTTCATCTTCGTCCGCCATCGAATCCGTCCTGGTCGAGAACCGGGTTTTCCCCCCGGCCGAATCGATCGTGAAGGCGGCCCGGATTTCCGGCATGGACGGCTACAACGCCCTGTGTGCCGCCGCGGAAAAGGATTTCGAGGGTTTCTGGGCCAAGCTGGCGCGCGAAAACGTGGTGTGGACCAAGCCCTTCACCCGCACGCTGGACGAGTCCAATGCGCCGTTCTTCAAGTGGTTCGACGATGGCGAACTCAACGCCTCGGCCAACTGCCTGGACAAGCACATCGGCACGCCGGTCGAGAACAAGACCGCCATCATCTTCGAGGCTGACGACGGTGCCGTGACCAAGGTCACCTACAAGGAACTGCTGGCACGTGTCAGCCAGTTCGCCAATGCGCTCAAGGCGCAAGGCATCAAGAAGGGCGATCGTGTTCTGGTCTACATGCCCATGACGGTCGAAGGCGTGATTGCCATGCAGGCCTGCGCCCGCATCGGCGCCACCCACAGCGTGGTGTTCGGCGGCTTCTCCGCCAAGTCGCTGCAGGAGCGCATCATCGACGCCGGCGCCGTGGCCGTGATCACCGCCAACTACCAGATGCGTGGCGGCAAGGAGTTGCCGCTGAAGGCGATCGTGGACGAAGCGCTGGCCATGGGCGGCTGCGAAACCATCAGGACCGTGCTGGTCTACCAGCGTACCGCCACCGCCTGCAACATGGTGGCTGGCCGCGACGAGACCTTTGCCGAAGCACTGGCCGGCCAGAGCAGTGAATGCGCGCCGGTGGCCGTGGGCGCCGAGCATCCTCTGTTCATCCTTTACACCTCGGGCTCGACTGGCAAGCCCAAGGGCGTGCAGCACTCCACCGGCGGCTATCTGCTGTGGTCCAAGCTCACCATGGACTGGACGTTCGACCTGCGCCCGGATGACGTCTTCTGGTGCACGGCCGACATCGGCTGGATCACCGGCCACACCTATGTGGCCTACGGCCCGCTGGCCGCCGGCGCCACGCAGATCGTCTTCGAAGGCGTGCCGACGTTCCCGAATGCCGGCCGTTTCTGGCAGATGATCGAGCGCCACAAGTGCACCATCTTCTACACGGCACCGACGGCCATCCGTTCGCTCATCAAGGCGTCGGAGAGCGATGCCAGTGTGCATCCGGCCCGCTCCAACCTGAGCAGCCTGCGCGTCCTCGGTTCGGTGGGCGAGCCGATCAACCCGGAAGCCTGGATGTGGTACCACAAGCACGTCGGCGGCGAGCGCTGCCCGATCGTCGACACCTTCTGGCAGACCGAGACCGGTGGCCACGTGATCACGCCGCTGCCGGGCGCCACGCCGCTGGTGCCGGGCTCCTGCACCTTGCCCCTGCCGGGCATCACGGCCGCCATCGTGGACGAAGCTGGCAACGACATGCCCAACGGCGCGGGCGGCATCCTGGTCATCAAGCGCCCCTGGCCGAGCATGATTCGCACTATCTGGAACGACCCTGAGCGTTTCAAGAAGAGCTACTTTCCCGAAGAGCTCAAGGGCTACTACCTGGCGGGCGACGGTGCCGTGCGCAGTGCCGATCGCGGCTACTTCCGCATCACCGGCCGCATCGACGACGTGCTCAACGTCTCGGGCCACCGCATGGGCACGATGGAAATCGAATCGGCGCTGGTGGCCAAGACCGACCTGGTGGCCGAAGCGGCCGTGGTGGGCCGTCCTGACGACCTGACCGGCGAGGCCATCTGCGCTTTCGTGGTGCTCAAGCGTGCGCGTCCCACCGGCGACGAAGCCAAGCAGATCGCCAAGGAGCTGCGTGACTGGGTGGCCAAGGAAATTGGCCCGATCGCCAAGCCCAAGGACATCCGCTTCGGTGAAAACCTGCCCAAGACGCGCTCCGGCAAGATCATGCGCCGCCTGCTGCGCTCGATCGCCAAGGGCGAGACGATCACCCAGGACACCAGCACGCTGGAGAACCCGGCGATCCTGGATCAGCTGGGCCAGGCTTATTGATGCGCTTGACATGAGCGCAGCTCATGCCGCCCCGCAAGGGGCGGCAGTCCACAAGCGCCATGAAAAAAAGCCCGCTGGAAAGCGGGCTTTTTGTTGGGCAAGCGTGAAGCTTACTTGGTGGCAAGCACCCAGGCAACCAGCTTATGGGCTTCGGCGTCGTTGACTTGCGGGTTGGCCGGCATCGGCACCGGACCCCAGGCGCCAGCGCCACCCTTGATGACCTTGGCGGCCAGCTTGTCGGTGGCAGATTTGTCGCCAGCGTATTTCTTGGCAATGTCCTTGAAGGACGGGCCGACCAGTTTCTTGTCGACGGCGTGGCAGGCCATGCAGTTCTTGGAGGTGGCCAGAGCCTGGTCGGCGAAGGCGGGGGCGGTCACGGAAACAGCAGCGACCAGGGCAAACAGAGCACGTTTCATCATTTCCTCGTGGGTTGAGTTAAATTAAGTGAGCAACGATATTGTAATAAGTACGGTTGACCACCGCCGGGTATCGGCCATACAAAAAAACTGGGGAATTGAGATGTATTTACTGGGGCTGGGCGTCATTCTGCTGCTGCTGAAATTTCTCGAGATCGGGCCGGTCGCGGCCTGGGGCTGGTGGGTGGTGCTGGCGCCGTTCGCACTGGCGGCTGCCTGGTGGGCCTGGGCTGATGCTTCCGGCTATACCCGGCGCAAGGCCATGGCGCGGGAGGAGCAGCGCCGGCAAGCGCGGATCGATCGCAGCCATGCCGCCATTGGCACCAAGCGCAAGCGGCCCTGACGTCGCAGGAGCCTGTGCAAGCCGTCAGCGTGCTGCGGCTGTCGGTAGGGATGACCTTGCAATCCAGCAGCGAACCGGGTGGTGGGACATAATTGCATCAGCTTTCGTTCCTGTTTTTCAGCAATCACTGACCCGAAGAATCACCATGCCAGCTTACCGTTCCAAAACTTCCACCGCCGGTCGCAACATGGCAGGTGCGCGTGCACTCTGGCGCGCCACCGGCATGAAGGACGACGACTTCAGCAAGCCCATCATCGCGATTGCCAACTCCTTCACCCAGTTCGTGCCTGGCCACGTGCACCTGAAGGATCTGGGCCAGCTGGTGGCGCGCGAGATCGAAGCCGCCGGTGGCGTGGCCAAGGAATTCAACACCATCGCCGTGGACGATGGCATTGCCATGGGCCACGACGGCATGCTGTATTCGCTGCCGAGCCGCGAGATCATTGCCGATTCGGTGGAATACATGGTCAACGCCCACTGCGCCGATGCGCTGGTGTGCATCTCCAATTGCGACAAGATCACCCCCGGCATGCTGATGGCCGCCATGCGCCTGAACATCCCGGTGGTGTTCGTCTCCGGCGGCCCGATGGAAGCCGGCAAGACCAAACTGGGCGTGATCAAGCTGGACCTGATCGACGCCATGGTGATGGCCGCCGACGACAAGGTGTCGGACGAGGACGTGGCCGAGGTGGAGCGTTCCGCCTGCCCGACCTGCGGCTCCTGCTCCGGCATGTTCACCGCCAACTCCATGAACTGCCTGGCCGAGGCGCTGGGCCTGGCGCTGCCCGGCAACGGTACGGTGGTGGCCACGCATGCCGACCGTGAGCAGCTGTTCAAGGGTGCCGGCCGCCTGGTGGTGGAGTTGTGCAAGCGCTACTACCAGCAGGGTGACGAGACTGTGTTGCCGCGCTCGGTGGGCTTCAAGGCCTTCGAGAACGCCATTGCGCTCGACATCGCCATGGGCGGCTCGACCAACACCATCCTGCACCTGCTGGCGATTGCGCAGGAGGCCGAGATCGACTTCACCATGAAGGACATCGACCGCATGTCGCGCGTGGTGCCGCAGCTGTGCAAGGTGGCGCCCAACACGAACAAGTACCACGTCGAGGACGTGCACCGCGCTGGCGGCATCATGGCCATCCTGGGTGAGCTCGACCGCGCCGGCAAGCTGCACACCGACGTGCCGACTGTTCACGCCAGAACCATGAAGGACGCGCTGGACCAGTGGGACATCAAGCGCAACCCCTCGCCCGAGGTGCAGACCTTCTACCGGGCGGGGCCGGCCGGCAAGCCGACCCAGATCGCCTTCAGCCAGTCCACGCGCTGGCCCAGCTTGGACACCGACCGCGCCGAGGGCTGCATCCGCTCCATTGACCATGCCTTCTCGCAAGAGGGCGGCCTGGCCGTGCTGGTGGGCAATATCGCCCAGAACGGCTGTGTGGTGAAGACCGCGGGCGTGGACGATGCCTTGCTGGTGTTCGAAGGTCCGGCCCATGTGACCGAATCGCAGGACGAGGCGGTGGCCAACATCCTGGACGACAAGGTCAAGGCCGGTGACGTGGTGATCGTGCGCTACGAAGGCCCCAAGGGCGGCCCCGGCATGCAGGAAATGCTCTACCCGACCTCCTACATCAAGTCCAAGGGCCTCGGCAAGGCCTGCGCCCTGCTGACGGACGGCCGTTTCTCCGGTGGCACCTCCGGCCTGTCGATCGGCCACTGTTCGCCCGAAGCAGCGGCCGGTGGTGCGATCGGCCTGGTGCGCCATGGCGACCGCATCCGCATCGACATCCCGAACCGCCGTATCGACGTGCTGCTGTCCGACGAGGAGTTGGCCAAGCGCCGCGCCGAGCAGGATGCCCAGGGTTGGAAGCCGGCGCAGCCGCGCAAACGCAAGGTATCGGCGGCGCTCAAGGCCTACGCCAAGCTGGTGATGTCGGCCGACAAGGGCGCGGTGCGCGACCTGTCGCTGCTCGACTGACCGTCGCGTTGATGTGTTGCCGGCCTGTCCATCCAGCGGCGGCCGGCCACAAAGAGAGACGGCCGGCTTGTGAAGTCGTGCCGCACCCGCGAGCCGGGGCACAATGGCGCCCATGCTGATTCACCCGCAAATCAATCCGGTCGCCCTGCAGTTGGGGCCACTTGCTGTCCACTGGTATGGCATCACCTACCTGGTGGCCTTTGCCTTGTTCATGTTCCTGGGGGTGCGCCGGCTGCGGCACGAACCGTACGCTTCTCTCAGCGGCGCGCAGGCCTGGAGCCGGCGCGACGTGGAGGACATCCTGTTTCTCGGCGTCGTGGGGGTGGTGATCGGCGGTCGCCTGGGTTATTGCCTGTTCTACAAGCCGGGCTACTACCTGAGCCATCCGCTGGAAATCTTCTTTGTCTGGCAGGGCGGCATGAGCTTTCACGGCGGCATGCTCGGCGTGGTGGGGGCCATGCTCTGGTTTGCCCGCAGCCGCCAGAAGCCCTGGCTGCAGGTGGCCGACTTCGTGGCGCCCTGCGTGCCCACCGGGCTGGCGGCCGGGCGGGTAGGCAACTTCATCAACGGCGAGCTCTGGGGGCGTGTGGCCGACCCGTCCTTGCCCTGGGCCATGCTGTTCCGCGGTGCCGGCGAGGCGCCGCGTCACCCGTCTCAGGTCTACCAGTTTTTGCTGGAAGGTCTGTTGCTGTTCGTGCTGCTGTGGCTGTATGCCCGCAAACCGCGCCGTGCGGGCCAGGTGGCGGCGGCTTTCCTGTTCGGCTACGGGGTGCTGCGCTTCGTGGCGGAGTTCTTCCGCGAACCGGATGACCACCTCGGCCTGCTGTCGCTTGGCCTGAGCATGGGGCAGTGGCTGTGCCTGCCGATGATCGTGGGGGGCATGGGCGTGTGGTGGTGGGCCGGCCGTCGCCCGGCAGGTCGCTCAGCCTGACGTGAGCGCGTTCAGGGTAAAAAGAGCCGCCTGCCCTCGTCGGATATAAATCAATAGCTATTAAAAACATAGCATTTTCCGGTGCTTGAGCGCTCTGCGTGGATGTCAGGGTTTATCTGGATCATATAATTACGCATAATTATGGAAAATTACGAAACGGGCCGATGCGCTCAAGCGTCAGTCCGGCTGTATCTGTATTCATCAACCTGTTCGAAGCATCTGTATGCGTCTGGTCCACAATTCCCTGCACGAGCGCGTTGCCGCCACGCTGCGCGAGCAGATCTTTGACGGCACGCTGGGCCCGGGCAGCTTTGTCGATGAAGTGGCGCTATGTGAGCGCCTGAAGATTTCGCGCACCCCGCTACGAGAAGCCCTCAAGGTGCTGACGGCCGAAGGGCTGGTGCGGCACGAGCCGCGTCGGGGGTGTTTCATCAATGAAGTGACCGAGCAGGATCTGGACGAGATCTTTCCCGTGATTGCCCTGCTCGAAGGGCGCTGCGCCTTCGAGGCGGCGCGCAACGCCAGTGATGCCGATCTGGCGGTGCTGGAGACGCTGCATCAGAAGCTGCAGGCCCACGCCAAGGCCAAACGCATCGTCGACTACTACCAGACCAACCACGCCATTCACGAGGCCATCATCACGCTGGCCAACAACCGCTGGCTGGCTCAGGTGATCGGCGATCTGCGCAAGATCCTCAAGCTGGCGCGCCTGCAGGGCCTGCATGCGCCCGGCCGCCTGACGCAGAGCCTGAGCGAACACTTGGCGGTGTTTGCCGCGCTCAAGGCGCGCGATTGCGAGGGGGCGGAAGCCGCCATGCGCACGCACCTGATACGCCAGCGCGAAGCCTTGCGCGAACTGGCCCGCCATCAGAAGAGCCGGAGGCTGGCATGAATGCATCCAACTGGATCAACCGCAATGTGTCACGTCTGTTCCCCGCTGCGGCAGGTGCCATGCTGTCGGTCGAGGCGGCTGGATCGGCCGGAGCCGTGCGAGGGCAGGGCGCCGGCCCGGCTGCCAGCGCGCAGGCCGAGCGGCCGACCCGCGAACGTCTTGCGGCCAGTCTGCGCCACAATGACGAGGCGATGTCGCCGCGCATGCTGCGCCGGGTGCTGGAGGAACTGAAGGGCATCATCGACCCGCAGATCAGCGAAGTCGAGGGCGGGCGGCGTGCCAAGGTGCTGATCGAGCGCTACGCCGGGGCCACGGTTGAGCGGCGGCGCGACATGTGGCTGCTGATGAGCGAGATGTTCGTCGCCGATCCCGCGAAGGTCAAGAGCGCGCAGGCCAAGTTTGCCGCCGCGGTGGGCACGCCCGATGAAGCCGCGGCCGAGGTGCAGTACCGCCGGGCCACCGTGTCGCCGCGCCGGCGCCTGTTGCAGCGCTTCAGTGTCCTGCCGGAGGGCATCCGGTTTCTCGTGGACCTGCGTGCCGAGATGCAGCCTTATCTGAAAAAGGACAAGCGACTGCAGGCGCTGGACGTGGAGATGGAGTACATGTTCTCCACCTGGTTTGATGTGGGCTTCCTGGAGTTGCGCCGCATCAGTTGGGACTCACCGGCTTCCCTGGTCGAGAAGTTGATCAAGTACGAAGCGGTGCACGACATCCGCAGTTGGGAAGACGTCAAGAACAGGCTTGATTCCGATCGTCGCTGCTACGGCTTCTTCCACCCACGCCTGCCGGACGAGCCGCTGATCTTCGTCGAGGTGGCCTTGTTGGGGGAGATGCCGGGCAGCATTGCGCCCTTGCTCGACGAGACGGCAGCCGCCTCCGACCTGACGCGGGCGACGACGGCGATTTTCTACTCCATCAGCAACACGCAGACCGGCTTGCGTGGTGTGAGCTTTGGCGACTCGCTGATCAAGCGGGTGGTTGAAACCCTGTGCGCCGAATTTCCCAAGCTCAAGACCTTCGTCACACTCTCGCCCATCCCTGGGTTCCGCGCCTGGCTGGTCCGCCATGCCGCTGACATGCTTGAGCGGCTGGACCAGCAGGACCGGGCTGAGCTGCAGCGTTCGCTCGGCGGCGGTGCGCTGACGGCCGAGCATTTTCTGGCCGCGGCCGACAACGCACGCGAGCTGGAGGCGCGCTCGCCGCTCGGCCACCTGCTGCTGCAGTGCGCCGTGCACTACCTTGGCCAGGAGTTGCAGGACGGCAAGCCGGTCGACCCGGTGGCACGTTTCCACCTGGGCAATGGCGCCCGCGTGGAGCGGCTCAATTGGGCCGGTGACGCCTCGCCCAAGGGGTGGAAACAGTCCTACGGCATGATGGTCAACTACCTGTACGACCTCAAGCGCCTGGACAAGCATCGGGCGCAGCTGGCGCAGGGCAAAATACCCGTTTCAGGCGAGGTCGCCAAGCTGGCGTTCTGACCGCCCGCCGCAGTTTCGTTAGTTGTTAGCCAGTTCACTAAAACCAGAGGAGACAGACATGACTTCGATCGACCACATCATTTCCAGCCGACGTACGGTGCTGCGCCTGGCTGCAGCCGGCCTGGCCGGCACCGCCCTGGCCGCTCAGGCCCAATCCGGCTGGCCGACCAAGCCGGTGACGATGATCGTTCCGTTCCCGGCCGGCGGCGGGACCGATGCCTTTGCCCGGCCCTTGTCGGCCCAGTTCTCCAAGCTGACCGGCAAGCAGCTGATCATCGACAACCGGGGCGGTGCCGGTGGCACCCTGGGCGCCAGCATCGCGTCCAAGGCACAGCCCGATGGTTACACCCTGTTCATGGGCGCCGTGCACCACACCATTGCGCCCTCGATGTACCCCAAGCTCGATTACGATCTGGAGAAGGATTTCGTGCCGCTGGCCCTGGTCGCCACCGTGCCGCAGGTGCTGGTGGTCAACCCGAAGAAGATCACCGAACCCGACTTCAAGGCGTTCCTGGACATGCTGCGCAAGAACCCCGGCAAGCTGAATTATGGCTCGGCCGGCAGCGGCACCTCGCACCATCTGGCCGGCGAGCTGTTCAAGCAACAGACCAAGACCTTCATCACCCACATTCCCTACCGCGGTGCCGGACCGGCGCTGCAGGACCTGATTTCCGGCAACGTGGACATGATGTTCGACGGCCTGGGTTCTTCCTCCGCCCACATCAAGGGGGGGCGCATCAAGGCACTGATGGTGGCCGGACCGAAGCGCAACCCGGCCTTCCCGGACGTGCCTTGCGCGGCCGAGCTCGGCCTGCCGGATTACACGGTCCAGACCTGGTACGGCATCTGGGCACCCAAGGGCACTCCGGCCGATGTGCAGGCGCGCGCCGTGGAGGAAATCCGCAAGGCCGGCATGACGCCGGAAGCCAAGGCCGTCTGGGCCAATCAGGGGGCCGAGTTCAGCAACCTGACGCCGCAGCAGTTCGGCCAGTTCGTCAGCTCGGAAGTCAAACGCTGGACCAGCGTGGTCAAGCTCTCGGGTGCCAAGCTGGACTGATGAAAGCCGAGCCCAGTCACGCGAAGCCGGATGAAAGCGTCTGAAGCATGAGCGGCCATATTCGATTCGAGCGACAGGGTGCCTTGACACGGGTGACCTTGAGCAACCCCGGCAAATTCAACGCCATGTCGCGTGTCATGTGGCGCGAACTGCGCCAGGGGTTCCTGGCAATCCAGGCGGAGCCGGCGGTGCGCTGTGTGCTGGTGCGCGGCGAGGGCGGTCATTTCTGTGCCGGCGGCGATATTTCAGAGTACCCGGACTTCCGCTTCAACGAAGCCGGCCTGCGCGATTTCCACGAGAACGATGTCTGGGGCGGCCTGCAGGCCATGCTGGACTGCGATGTGCCCATCGTGGCGCAGATCGAGGGCAACTGCATGGGTGCGGGGGTGGAGATCGCCTGCTGCTGCGACATTCGCGTGGCGGATGCCGCCTCCAAATTCGGCGCGCCAATCGCCCGGCTCGGTTTTCCCATGGCGCCGCGCGAGGCGGCGCTGGTGCTGCGCGAGGCCGGCGCCCTGACGGCGCGCGAGATGCTGCTGGAGGCGGCCGTGTCCACGGCGATGCAGATGCTGGCCCGTGGTTTTCTCAACCGTGTGCTGCCGGGCGGGCAGTGCGCCGACGAGGCCGCCGCCACTGCGGCGCGCATCACCACCCTGGCGCCGCAGGCAGCGCGCCTGAACAAGCAGACGATTCGGGCCTTGAATTCACCTCTGGCCCTTGTTGAGCCTGCACCAGGTGCTGCCAATTCGATAGCGAAATTTCTCTCCCGGGCCTATGCCTATGCCGACAGCCCGGAGCATCGCGAAGGCATCCATGCCTTTCTTGAGAAGCGACCCAGCCATTTTTCAACCTCCTGAGACCTGAGCGAAGCCATGTCACAAGCCAATGCCAACCTGTTCGCCGCCCTGCGCGCGGCTTTCCCGCACCATCTGGATGCGATTGCCATCGAAACCGACAATGGCCTGAGCTATTCCTGGCGCGACCTGGAGCGCGCCACGGCCATGATGGCCAACCTGCTCAAGTCGCTCGACCTGCCCGAGGGCGCGCGCATTGCGGTGCAGGTGGAGAAGTCAGTCGAGGCTGTCATGCTGTACCTGGCCACCCTGCGTGCCGGTTATGTATTTCTGCCGCTCAACACCGCTTACCAGAGTGCCGAGATCGAGTACTTCGTCGGCAATGCCGAGCCGGCCGTGGTGGTGTGCAGCAGCAAGAACTTCGGCTGGGTCAGCAAGATCGCCTTCAAGGCCGGCACGCAGCACGTGTTCACGCTGGACGACAACCGCAGCGGTTCGCTGCTGGAGCGCGCTGCGCACTGTTCCGACCATCACCAGGTGGTGCCGCGCCAGGCCGACGACCTGGCCGCCATCCTCTACACCAGCGGCACCACCGGCCGCAGCAAGGGCGCCATGCTGACGCACGGCAACCTGCTGAGCAACGCGCAGGTACTGAAGAAGTACTGGGGCTGGCAGCCTGGCGATGTGCTGATGCACGTGCTGCCGATCTTTCACGTGCACGGCCTGTTCGTGGCGCTGCACGGCGCGCTGCTCAATGGCAGCAAGATGATCTGGATGGCCAAGTTCGATCCCAAGCGCGTGCTGGAGAAGCTGCCCGAGGCCACCGTCTTCATGGGCGTGCCCACCTTGTATGTACGCTTGCTGGCCGAGCACGGCCTGAACCGCGAGGCCGTACGCAACATGCGCCTGTTCATCGCCGGTTCGGCGCCGCTGCTGATCGAGACCTTTGTCGCCTGGCAGCAGCGCACCGGTCACACCATCCTGGAGCGCTATGGCATGAGCGAGACCATCATGCTGACCTCCAACCCCTACAAGCCGCAAGACGGCGAACGCCGCGGCGGCACGGTCGGTTTTCCCTTGCCGGGTGTCAGCCTGCGGGTGCAGGACGATGCCGGCCAAGCGGTGCCGGTGGGCGAGATCGGCGGCATCCAGGTCAAGGGGCCCAATGTGTTCAAGGGCTACTGGCGCATGCCCGAGAAAACCAGGGAAGAGTTCACCGTGGACGGTTATTTCAAGACCGGCGATGTCGGCAAGTTCGATGAGCGCGGCTACGTGACCATCGTCGGCCGCAGCAAGGACCTGATCATCAGCGGTGGCTACAACGTCTACCCGGCCGAGATCGAGGGCTATATCAACGAACTGCCGGGCGTGGCCGAGAGCGCCGTGGTGGGCGTGCCGCACGCCGATTTCGGCGAGGTCGGCGTGGCGGTGGTGGTGCGCCAGCCCGGCATGCCGCTCGACCCGGACCACGTCATTGCCACGCTCAAGGCGCGGCTGGCCAATTTCAAGATTCCGAAACGCTGCTTCGTGGTGGACGAGCTGCCGCGCAACACCATGGGCAAGGTACAGAAGAACCTGCTGCGCGAGCAGCACAAGCACCTGTTCTACTGAGCCGTGCCCGGCGCATGAAAAAAGGCCCGCCCCCTCATCGGGGCGGGTCTTTGTCCTGTTAAAACCGGAGTGGCTTAGCGCAGGACCAGCACCGGGACGTGCGAGTGCGTCAGCACATGTTGCGTCTCGCTGCCCAGCAGCAGGCGTTTGATGCCCTTGCGGCCGTGCGAGGCCATGACGATCAGGTCGCACTTGTGTTTCTTGGCGGCGGCGATGATGGCCTCGCTCACCAGATCCGACTTGGCCGTGACAGCCTTGACCTTGACGCCCTTGGCAAGGGCCGTCTTGCTAACGGCATCGACGATGGCCTGGCCATGCTCGGCCCATTGCTTCTCGACACGGGCGATATCGCTGGCCGGCAGCGCCAGGCCACCTTCGAAATAACTTTGCGGGTAGCGCGGGATCACCTTGAGCGCCACCAGTTCACCGCCGGTGAGCTGGGCCATCGCAATGGCGGTGCTGACAGCTTTTTTGGAGAGGGTGGAGCCATCGGTGGCGACGAGGATTCTTTGGTACATGAGGTGATCTCCTTGTTGTGCGAAACGGATTCTAGATTACTACGCCAGCTTCTGTTATCGTCTTGATCCAAATCAAGTTGGAGGCGGGCGCAGCCCGATACGCTTGAGCACCATGCAAACAGCAAGTCTTGCCGCGACGGCGCATGCCGCAGCGTTTTTGCCGGAACGCAAGGGGGGAGAAGCGGCTGAGCACACAGCGGAGGCATCCCCGGCAGGTCTGGGCCTGCTCGATGACCCGCAGGAATGGTCGGCCTTCAGCCGGCCGGTCGAAGGCCGGACGGATTGCTGGGAGTCCCATCTGGTCATTGAGGGAATGCACTGCGCGGCCTGTGCGCTGACGGTCGAGGACGCCCTGCGAGGCGTCCCCGGCGTGGCCAGTGCCAGCGTCAGCGCCGGCAGCCACCGCGCCCGCGTGGTCTGGCAAGCCGACACCGTACAGCCGTCGAACTGGATGCAGGCCGTTCTGAAAGCCGGCTACCGCGCCGTGCCGGCCAACGATGCCTTTGCCAACCAGCGTCGCCGGAAGGAAACGCGCAAGGCGCTGTGGCGCTGGTCGGTGGCCGGCCTGTGCATGATGCAGGTGATGATGTACGCATGGCCGGCCTATGTGGCACTGCCGGGCGACCTCTCGGCCGAGATGGATCAGTTGCTGCGCTGGGCCTCCTGGGTACTGACCCTGCCGGTCATGCTCTTTTCCTGCGGCCCCTTTTTCTCTGCTGCGCTGCGCGACGTGCTTCAACGGCGCATCAGCATGGACCTGCCGGTGGCGCTGGGCATGGCCATCACCTTTGTGGTCAGCACGGCAGGCACCTTTGAGCCGCAAGGTATTTTGGGGAAAGAGGTGTATTTCGATTCCCTGACCATGTTCGTTTTCTTCCTGCTGACGGGGCGCTGGCTCGAGTTGCGGCTGCGCGACCGCACCGCGGGCGCCCTGGATGCACTGATGAACCGCCTGCCCGACAGCGTGGAGCGACAACGCTCGGACGGTTCCTTCGAACGCGTCGCCGTGCGGCGGCTGCACCCCGGGGATGTGGTTCGCATCCTGCCGGGCGAGGCCTTTCCGGCCGATGGCACCGTATTGCAGGGCCAGACGCTGGCCGACGAGGCCTTGCTCACGGGGGAGTCGCGGCCGATTCCCCGGGGCGTGGGGGCGACGGTGATTGCCGGCAGCCATAACCTGGCGGCGGCCGTGCGGGTGCGCATCGACCGCACCGGTGCCGATACCCGCTTTGCCCAGATCGTGGTACTGATGGAGCAGGCCGCCAGCAGCAAGCCACAGCTGGCACAGCTGGTAGACCGCATTGCCAGGCCTTTCCTGATCGGGGTGCTGCTGGCAGCGGCTGGCGCCGCCGCTTACTGGTGGGGGCACGATCCGGGCCACGCGCTGATGGTGGCGGTGGCGGTGCTGGTGGTGACCTGTCCCTGCGCCTTGTCGCTCGCCACGCCGGCGGCCATGCTGGCCGCGGCCGGCAGCTTGGCACGCCAGGGGGTGCTGGTGCGACGGCTCGGCGGACTGGAGGCGCTGGCCGATGTGGACATGGTGGTGTTCGACAAGACCGGCACCCTGACGCGCGACGCCATGGCGCTGCAATCCACGCGCACCCGGCCTGGTGTGTCCGAGGAACAGGCGCTGGCCATGGCCATGGCGCTGGCACAGCAGTCGCTGCACCCGGTATCGCGCGCCCTGGCGGCAGCCGGACAGGCGCGGGGAGGTGCTTCCTGGCGAGCGCTGGATGTGAATGAGACCGTCGGCCAGGGGCTGGCAGGCCGGGTGCAGCCGGCAGAGGGGGGCGGGCCGGTGCATGACATGCGGCTGGGCTCCCCCCGTTTCTGCGGTGTCGATGGGCACGTGCCGCAAGGGCCGCTCGCCTGTTTGAGTGACGCGCAAGGCTGGCTGGCCACGTTCGAGCTGGGCGAAGACATCCGGCCCGATGCCCGCCGCACCGTGGCAGCCCTGCAGGCCGCAGGCATTGAAGTCCAGATACTGTCCGGCGATAGCGAACAGGCGGTGGCCCGCGTTGCATTGCTACTCGGCATCGACCGGGCGCGGGGTGGTTGCACGCCGCAAGACAAACTGGCGTTTTTGCAGCAAGCTCAGCAACGCGACAAAAAGGTGGCGGTGGTGGGTGACGGTCTCAACGACGGACCGGTGCTGGCCGGCGCGCATGTGTCGTTTGCGGTCGGCCATGCGGTGCCACTGGCACGGGCGCAGGCTGATTTTGTCATTCTGGGCGACCGGCTGGCCAGCGTGGGTCAGGCGTTGTCGCTGGCGCGCCGTACCCTGGGTATCGTGCGTCAGAACCTGTGGTGGGCGGTGGCCTACAACGCTGTGTGCGTTCCGCTGGCCGTCGTGGGCTGGTTGCCGGCCTGGCTGGCCGGTTTGGGCATGGCGTCGAGCTCCCTGCTGGTGGTTCTTAACGCCCTGCGGCTGGCCGGTGGCTGGCGTCACAAGGATGAAATCTGATGGACATACTCTATTTGCTGATCCCGCTCTCGGTTGTGCTGGTTTTTTTCATTCTGGCCGGTCTGTGGTGGGCCATCGAGCGCGGTCAATTCGAAGATATCGAGGCGGAAGGCGAGCGGATTCTGCGGGATTCTTGAAATCGGTTGACATGAGTCAAAGCGATTTCAGGGTGAATGGTAGAGACTTGACGCTGGACAATTTAGAAAAGAGGTGCACATGACATTTGCAAACACAAAAGCCACTGTCTACAACGACACCGTTGTACGGCAGTTCGCCATCATGACGGTGGTCTGGGGTGTGGTGGGTATGCTGGTTGGCGTGATCATTGCCGCACAGCTGACCTGGCCCGAACTCAATCTGGGCATTTCATGGCTGAGCTATGGCCGCCTGCGACCACTGCACACCAATGCCGTGATCTTCGCCTTTGGTGGCTGCGGCCTGTTCGCCACGGCTTACTATGTGGTGCAACGCACCTGTCAGGTGCGCCTGATCAGCGACAAACTGGCTGCCTTCACCTTCTGGGGCTGGCAACTGGTGATCCTGCTGGCGGCCATCACGCTGCCGCTGGGGTACACCTCCGGCAAGGAATACGCCGAGCTGGAGTGGCCGATCGACATCCTGATCACCCTGGTCTGGGTGGCGTTTGCCATCGTGTTCTTCGGTACGGTGGGTACGCGCAAGGTGCGCCATATCTACGTGGCGAACTGGTTCTTCGGTGCCTTCATCATCGCTGTCGCCCTGTTGCACCTCGTCAACAGCGCCGCCATTCCGGCCGGCCTGCTGAAGTCCTACTCAGCCTATGCCGGTGTGCAGGACGCCATGGTCCAGTGGTGGTACGGCCACAACGCCGTGGGCTTCTTCCTCACGGCCGGTTTCCTGGGCATGATGTACTACTTCATCCCCAAGCAGGCCGAGCGTCCCGTGTACAGCTACCGCCTGTCCATCGTCCACTTCTGGGCGCTGATCTTCACCTACATGTGGGCGGGTCCGCACCACCTGCACTACACCGCGCTGCCGGACTGGACGCAATCGGTCGGCATGGTCTTTTCCCTGATCCTGCTGGCTCCGAGTTGGGGCGGCATGATCAACGGCATCATGACGCTGTCGGGCGCCTGGCACAAGCTGCGCGATGACCCGATCCTGCGTTTCCTGATCGTGTCCCTGTCCTTCTACGGCATGAGCACCTTCGAAGGTCCGATGATGTCGATCAAGACCGTCAACGCCCTGAGCCACTACACCGACTGGACCGTGGGTCACGTGCACTCTGGCGCCCTCGGCTGGGTGGGCCTGGTCACCATGGGTTCCATGTACTACCTGATCCCGCGCCTGTTCGGCCAGAAGCAGATGTACAGCATGAAAGCCGTGGAAGTCCACTTCTGGACCGCCACCATCGGCATCGTGATCTATATCGCCGCGATGTGGATTGCCGGCGTGATGCAGGGCCTGATGTGGCGCGCCATCAATACCGACGGCACGCTGACCTACACCTTTGTCGAGTCGGTCAAGGCGACCTTCCCGTTCTATGTGCTGCGTCTGCTGGGTGGTTTGCTCTACCTCGGCGGCATGCTGGTCATGTTGTGGAACGTGATCAAGACGGCCACGGCTGGCCGTTCGGTCAATGCCACCATCCCGGCCGCAGCGTCCCACGCATAAGAAGAAGGAAACCATCATGGCAAACCACAAAACGAGCGGCGGTCTGTCGCACGAAAAAATCGAAACGAACAACTTCCTGATGATCGTTCTGATCCTGCTGGTGCTGCTGGTCGGCGGTCTGGTCGAGATCGTCCCGCTGTTCTTCCAGAAGTCCACCACCGAGCCGATCAAGGGCATCCAACCCTACACGGCACTGCAGCTGGCCGGGCGCGACATCTATATCCGCGAAGGCTGCTACAACTGCCATTCGCAGATGATTCGTCCGTTCCGCGCCGAGACCCTGCGCTATGGTCACTACTCGGTGGCCGGTGAATCGGTCTACGATCATCCTTTCCAGTGGGGCAGCAAGCGCACCGGTCCCGATCTGGCCCGCGTGGGTGGCCGTTACAGCGACGAGTGGCACCGTATCCACCTGAACAACCCGCGTGACCTGGTGCCCGAGTCCAACATGCCGGCCTATCCCTGGCTGCTCAAGGACACGGTGAACGCCGCGACCATGCCGGCGCACATGAAGGCGCTGCGTACCGTGGGCGTTCCCTATACCGACGAGCAGATTGCCAAAGCACCGGAGGAGGTCAAGGGCAAGACGGAAGTCGAAGCGCTGATCGCCTACCTGCAAGTGCTGGGCACGGCCCTGAAATAACAGAAGGGAGAACACATCATGGACGTGAATACCCTTCGTTCCATTGCCACCGTGGCCTGTTTCATCACTTTCATCGGCATCGTGCTGTGGGCCTGGTCCAAGCGCAACGCGGCCGATTTCGAGCAGGCGGCCATGCTGCCTTTCGAACAGGAATAACGAGCCGTCAAAGGAAGAAAAATGAGCGACTTTACAAGTAACTTCTGGTCGGTCTACGTTGCCGTCATCACCGTGGTGGGCATCGCCGCCTGCCTGCTGCTGCTGTGGTTCAGTGGCAAGGCCAAAGCCATGACTGCCAACGACAATACCACCGGCCATGTCTGGGACGGCGATCTGCGCGAGATGAATAATCCGTTGCCGCGTTGGTGGGTGTGGCTGTTTGTCATCACCATTGTCTTCAGTGCGATCTACCTTGCCATGTACCCGGGTCTGGGCAACAGCCCCGGCAAGTTGTCCTGGACCCAGAAGGGACAATACGAGGCTGAAATGAGCAAGGGCGAAAAGGACGTTGCGCCCCTCTATGCCAAGTTCTCTGGCATGAGCCCGGAAGACATGTCCAAAGACCCGCAGGCCATGGCCATCGGTGAGCGCGTGTTCATGAACAACTGTGCCCAGTGCCATGGTTCGGATGCGCGTGGCAGCAAGAGCTTCCCCAATCTGACGGATGGTGACTGGCTGCATGGCGGCACACCGGACAAGATCAAGGAAACCATCGCCAAGGGCCGCGTTGGCAACATGCCGCCCATGGCCGCCGCCGTCGGTACGCCAGATGATGTGAAGAACGTGGCGCACTATGTGCTGAGCCTGTCGGGCAGCCCGCACGACTCGCTGCGCGCTTCGCTGGGCAAGGCCAAGTTTGGCGCCTGTGCCGCCTGCCACGGTATGGACGGCAAGGGCAATCCTGCCCTCGGTGCGCCCAACCTGACGGACGACATCTGGCTCCATGGCTATGGCGAGAATGCCATCGTTGCCATCGTCAACAGCGGCAAGGTCAACCAGATGCCAGCGCAGGAAGGCAAGCTCAGCGACGGCCAGATCCAGGTGCTGACGTCCTATGTCTGGGGCCTGTCCAACGGCGCGAAGGTGGCCGCCAGGTAAGCCAGGAAGTCGACCGGAGTTGTTTTGAATCACCCCGACAGCGCAGACAAAAGAATCATCCCTATCGTTCCGCAAGAGGCGACGCCGTCCGACGCGGACGATATGGTGATGGTTTCTCTTTACCAAGCGCACAAGAAGATCTATCCCCGCAGTGTTTCTGGTCTGTTCGCGCGCTGGCGCTGGGGACTGGTATTCCTGACCCAGCTGGTGTTTTACGGCCTGCCGTGGGTGGAGTGGGGACAGCGCCAGGCGGTGTTGTTTGATCTTGAGGCCCGGCGTTTCTACATCTTCGGTCTGGTCCTGTATCCGCAGGACTTCATCTACCTGACCGGTCTGCTGGTCATTTCGGCACTTTCGCTTTTTCTCTTCACCGCTGTGGCGGGGCGTCAGTGGTGCGGCTACGCTTGCCCGCAGACGGTCTACACCGAGATTTTTCTCTGGATCGAGCGCAAGATCGAAGGCGACCGTAGCGCGCGAATGCGGCTCGACAGCGCACCGATGTCGTTGAAGAAGTTCTTCACCAAGAGTGCCAAGCAGGTGGCCTGGATCGCCGTGGCGCTCTGGACCGGCTTCACTTTTGTCGGTTATTTCACGCCTATCCACGAGCTTGGCCAGTCTTTCCTGCACGTCACGATGGGGCCGTGGGAAACCTTCTGGGTCTTTTTCTACGGCTTCGCCACCTATGGCAATGCCGGCTACATGCGCGAGCAGGTTTGCAAGTACATGTGCCCCTATGCGCGCTTCCAGAGCGCCATGTTCGACAAGGACACGCTGATCGTTTCCTACGACGAGAAGCGTGGCGAGCCGCGGGGCGCCCGCTCGCGCAAGGCCGATCCCAAGACCCTGGGCTTGGGATCCTGTATCGACTGCACCCTGTGCGTCCAGGTGTGTCCCACCGGCATCGATATTCGCAAGGGCCTGCAGTACGAGTGCATCAGCTGTGCCGCTTGCATTGATGTCTGTGACGACGTCATGGACAAGCTGAACTACCCGCGCGGACTGATCAAGTACACGACGCAGAACTCGGTTCAGCAGGGCTGGACGCGTTCGCAGACCTTGCGGCATGTGCTGCGGCCCCGCGTGCTGATTTACACGGGCATCCTCGTTGCCGTCAGTGTGGCGATGCTGGTCAGCCTGGCGCTGCGTACACCGCTGAAAGTGGATGTGGTGCGTGACCGCGGAGTCATGGCCCGGATCGTGTCCGGCGGCATGATCGAGAACGTTTATCGCCTGCAGGTCATGAATGCGACCGAGGCCGAGCAGCAATACAAAATCACGGTTGCCGGGCTACCTGGGCTGACGTTGGCTGCCGACCAGGAGGAGCTGGCCAAGGTGGCGGCAACCGAGTCGCGTTGGGTGGTGATTCGTGTTCAGCTGCCGTATGAGGCAGCACCCCCCGGTTCGCATCCGATTCATTTCGAGATCGCAGCGCAGGATTCGCCTGCACGCGTCAGCGAAAAATCCGTGTTTCTCGTGCCGCGCTAAGGAGTACATATGAGCAAGAGTGCCCAGGTGGCCAGCCAACCCTGGTGGAAGTTCGGCCATGTCTGGATGGTGCTGGCCGGCCCGGCGGTGGTGGTGGTGGCCGGTTTCATCACGCTGTACTTGGCGATACGCACGCCGGACCCGGTGGTGAGCGAGGACTACTATCGCAAGGGAATCGAGATCAACAAGACCTTGGAGGCCGATCCTAACAGCCTGGCGCCGGCGATCCAGGCACGCAACCATGCCGCCACGGGGGTGGCGCCTGCCGCCAAGCCATCGCCTCAGCGCTGATTACACTCAGGTCATCAGGAGACAAGCGTGAAGATGCAGAAAATGATGTGGATTGCCTGGCCAGCCTTTCTGGTGGCGGGCGTGCTGGAGATGCTGGTGTTTGCGATGGTGGATCCGCAGGATCTGCACTGGTTTGGTCAGCCGGTGACCTTGTCGCGTCAAGGGGTCTACACCTTGGCATTTTTTGTGTTCTGGGTGGTGGCGATGCTGTCCAGCGGACTTACAACGCTGCTGGCCATGTCGCCCTTCGAGGTCAACCAGTGCCCCTTGCCGGGTGAGGAGCGGCCCGAGGGCTGTCCCAAAAAGGAAGGCTGCTGCTGAAGGCGCGGCGGGCGCCTCAGTTGCATTCCTGGTGGTTGACGATCAGGGTCAGGGCATCGGTGTCAAGGATGCGCACATGACGCTGCTTGACCTCGACAATGCCGTCTTCCACGAATTTTGAAAAAGTCCGGCTCACCGTCTCGAGCTTGAGACCGAGGTAGCTGCCGATTTCCTCGCGCGTCATGCGCAGGACCAGTTCGGATTGCGAGAAGCCGCGTGCGTGCAGGCGCTGCACCAGATTCAGCAGAAAGGCCGCCAGTCGCTCCTCGGCGCGCATGCTGCCGAGCAGCAGCATGACACCGTGTTCACGTACGATCTCCCGGCTCATGATCTTGTGAACATGGCGCTGGAGGCCGTTGATCTCGCGTGACAGGTCTTCGATCCGGTCAAACGGCATGACGCAAACCTCGGCATCTTCCAGCGCCACGGCATCGCAGGTATGGTGGTCGTTGACGATGCCGTCCAGGCCGATGATTTCGCCCGCCATCTGGAAGCCGGTGACCTGATCGCGCCCGTCCTCGGAAGCCACGCAGGTCTTGAAGAAGCCGGTGCGAATGGCATAGAGCGAGGTGAACTTCTCGCCATTGCGGAACAGCGAGGTGCCTCGCTTGATTTTTCGGCGGTTGGCGACCACGTTGTCCAGTCGGTCAATCTCTTCGGGGCTCAGCCCCATGGGCATGCACAGTTCGCGCAGGTTGCAGTTGGAGCAGGCAACTTTGATCGTTTGCGGATTCATATGCTGTATTTTGACATCAGCCATTGGACATCCTTCTCGTTTTCCCGAGGTCAGAGCTACACCTTACCAGTTTTTGATGCACATCAAGAAAGGATGTGCGCTTTCCGGGCAGAGTGCGTACTTAGACGAGGATCCTTCATGAACCCAGATACCGTCGAGCCCGTATCTTCCGAATTGCTGCGCCGTTATGACGTGGCAGGGCCGCGTTACACCTCCTATCCGACGGCGGACCGCTTTGTTGAGGCTTTCACCGCCGACGACTATGCCCGGGCCCTGCAGCAGCGCCGCTCCGGTGCGGCGGCGCTGGTGCTGCCGCTGTCGCTGTATGTGCACATTCCGTTTTGCGAGTCACTGTGTTACTACTGTGCCTGCAACAAGATCATCACCAAGCACCATGATCGCGCGACCGAGTATCTGCGTTACCTGAGCCACGAGGTGGACTTGCATACCGCCCAGCTGGGGGCGGGGCAGACCGTGACGCAACTGCACCTGGGTGGTGGTACGCCAACCTTTCTGAACGATGCCGAGTTGCGTGAACTCATGGCCATGCTGCGGCGCAGTTTCACGCTGGCGCCGGGTGGCGAGTACTCGATCGAAGTCGACCCGCGGACGATCGATGTTCAACGGCTGGATACCCTGGCCGAGCTCGGCTTCAACCGCCTGAGCTTCGGTGTCCAGGACTTCGACCCAGCCGTGCAGAAAGCGGTTCACCGTGTGCAGCCGGCCGAGCAGGTGTTCGCCTTGGTGGAGGCCGCACGCGAGCGTGGCTTCGATTCCATCAACGTGGACCTGATCTACGGCCTGCCGCAGCAGACCCCCGAGTCATTCGAACGCACCCTCAAGCAAGTGACCGAACTGCGGCCGGACCGTATCGCGCTGTATGCCTACGCGCACCTGCCTGAACGGTTCAAACCGCAGCGGCGCATTGCCGCTGCCGAGTTGCCCGGTGCAGCCGCCAAGGTGGCCATGTTGTCGAACTCGCTGGCGACCTTCATGGGGGCGGGTTACGTTTATGTGGGCATGGACCATTTTGCCCTGCCCAACGATGCCTTGGCCGTGGCCAAGCGACAGGGGCGCTTGCATCGCAACTTCCAGGGCTACAGCACCCAGCCGGATTGCGACCTGATCGGCTTGGGCGTGTCGTCCATCGGCCGCATCGGCGCGACCTACAGCCAGAACGCCAAGACGCTGGAGGAGTATTACGACGCCATTGACCACGGTCGCTTTGCCGTGGTGCGTGGTCTGGCCTTGTCGCGCGACGATCTGGTGCGCCGCGCCGTCATCATGGCCCTGATGTGCCAGGGGGAAGTGCTGTTCGAATCCATCGATCTGGCCTACCTGATCGACTTCCGCAGCTACTTTGCAGCCGAGATGGAGACGGTGCAGGGATTGGTGGAGCAAGGGCTGGTGACGGTGGACGACAGTGGCATCCAGGTCACGGCCAACGGCTGGTTCTTCGTCCGTGCCGTCGCCATGGTATTTGACCGCTACCTGCAGGCCGACCGCAACCGGGCCCGCTTCTCGAAGATCATTTAAGGGCTCTCGCAGCCCTCTACACTTCGGCGTATGCAGACATCCTTGGCCGTGACGGCCTTGCTCATGGGGCTGGCCGGCGGCCCCCATTGCATTGCCATGTGTGGCGCGGCCTGTGCCGGCATCGGCCAGGCCGCTGGCGCGCACAAGAACGCCGCCATGTGGACGTTCCAGGCGGGCCGCATCATCGGCTACGCCATCCTCGGTGGTCTGGCCGCCGCCTCCATTCAGGGGCTGGGCTGGCTCACCATCCAGTCTGCGGCCCTGCGTCCGGTCTGGAGCCTGTTCCACGTGGCCGCCCTGTTGCTGGGGCTTTTGCTGCTGTGGAAGGCGCAGCAGCCGATCTGGCTGGAGAGCGCCGGGCGCAGGCTTTGGGCCGGTGCCCGTGCGCTGGCCGCCGGGCGGGGCCATGGCGCGCCGCTGGTGATCGGCATGCTGTGGGCCTTGCTGCCTTGCGGCCTGCTGTACTCGGCCCTGCTGGTGGCGGCCATGACCAGCCATCCGCTGGAGGGTGCCGCGGTGATGGCGTTGTTTGCCCTCGGCACCAGTGTCTCGATGATGGCCGGCCCTTGGTTGTGGCTGCGCCTGCGCGGCCAGCCCGGGGCAGGGGATTGGGGGGTGCGGCTGGCGGGCCTGGCCCTGGCCGCCAGTTCGGCCTGGGCCCTGTGGATGGGGCTGGTGCATGACACGGCGCCCTGGTGTGCCGTGCCCTAGGGCTGTTCTGCCTCAGCCGCGCATGACATCGGTCGGGCTGGGATAATCCGCCTCATGCCTTTGAAGAAGCCTGTTGCGCCCGAGCGCTGGCGCATGTCGGTCGCACCCATGCTGGACTGGACCGACCGCCACTGCCGTTACTTTCACCGCCTGCTGACCCGCCAGAGCCTGCTCTATACCGAGATGGTCACCACCGGTGCGCTGCTGCACGGCGATGTGTCGCGCCATCTGCGCTTCAACGCCGAAGAGCATCCGGTGGCCTTGCAACTCGGCGGGAGCGAGCCGGCCGATCTGGCGCGCTGTGCGGCGCTGGGCGAGGAATGGGGCTACGACGAAATCAACCTGAACTGCGGCTGTCCGAGCGAGCGCGTGCAGCGCGGCGCCTTCGGAGCCTGCCTGATGGCCGAACCGCAGCTGGTGGCCGACTGCGTCAAGGCCATGGTCGATGCGGTCTCGGTGCCGGTCACGGTGAAGCATCGCATCGGCATCGACAAGACCGAGAGTTACGGGTTTGTGCGCGATTTTGTGGGGGCGGTGGCCGAGGCTGGCTGCCATGTGTTCATCGTCCATGCGCGCAATGCCTGGCTCAAGGGTCTCTCCCCGAAGGAAAACCGCGAGGTGCCTCCATTGCGTTACGAGCTGGTGCACCAGCTCAAGCGCGAGTTTCCGCAACTGACCATCGCCGTCAATGGCGGCATCAGCACGACGGCCCAGGTCGCGGCGCAACTTTCACAGCTCGACGGCGTGATGGTCGGACGCGAGGCTTATCACAACCCGTGGTGGCTCAGCAGCTGGGACGAAGTGTTTTATGGTGCAGCACCGTCAACTCTGACGCGTGAAGCGGTAGAGGCGCAGATGGTGGACTACATGGTGCGCGAAGCGGCGGAACACGGCACGCCCTGGTACGCGATGGCCCGTCATATGCTGGGTCTGCGCCACGGTCTGCCCGGCGCGCGACGCTGGCGCCAAGTCTGGAGCGACCACAAGCTGAAAGCCCTGGATCCACGCGACGTGATGGTGCTGGCGCACGGTCGCCAGCAACTGGCCGCCTGAGGCGGATGGACCGTTGGGCCGGGCTCAGGGCGGGGTGAGCTGCCGACCGGCGAGGTAGCGTTCGAATTCGTCAGCCGGCATGGGGCGGGCGAAATAGTAACCCTGCGCCTCGTCGCAACCGAAATCATGCAACTGTTGCAGGATGGCGGCATGCTCGACGCCTTCGGCAATGGCTTTCAGATTCAGGCTGTGTGCCATCTGGACAATGGCGTGCACGATGGCGGCATCGTCCGGGTCGGTCGCCAGATCCCGAATGAACGACTGATCGATCTTGAGCTTGTCGATGTCAAAGCGCTTGAGGTAGGAGAGGCTGGAGTAGCCGGTGCCGAAGTCATCGATCGACAGCTTGACACCGAGCCGCTTGAGCCCTTTGACGGTCGCCAAGACCTGTTCGACATTCTGGATCAGGATCGATTCCGTCAGTTCCAACTCCAGCAGACTGGGGGTGAGGCCTGATTGCTCCAGGGCGCTGACGATGTTCTGCTCCACATTGCCACGCCGGAACTGGACCGCTGACAGGTTGACCGCCATCAGCAGCTCAGGCACCCCGGCTTGCTGCCAAGCCACGGCCTGGTGACAGGCGGTGTTGAGGACCCATTCCCCGATCGGCACGATCATGCCGCTTTCTTCGGCGACAGGAATGAACTTGGCTGGGGATATCAGACCAAGTTCCGGGTGCAGCCAGCGGAGCAGCGCTTCGGCGCCGATGACCTGACCTGACGCCAGATCGATCTGGGGCTGGTAATGCAGGATGAACTCATCGCGCTCGAGCGCACGGCGCAAGCCGTTGCGCATCACCAGATGCTCCATGGCCTCGACGTTCATGGCTTCATCAAAGAAACGGTAGGTGTTGCGGCCGGCTTCTTTGGCGCGGTACATGGCCATGTCGGCCTTCTTGCGCAGTGTTTCGAAATTGCTCCCGTCTGCCGGGTAGATGGCGACCCCGATCGAGACGGATGTCGAGAGCTCATTGCCATCGGCCACGAACGAATCCTGCAACCGGCCAATGATCTTGGCCAGTACCGGCAAGGAAGCGTCCGGATCTGGCAGGTCGCGCAGCAGGATGATGAATTCGTCCCCGCCTTGTCGACTGATGGTGTCGCTATCCCGGACGCATTCGCCAAGGCGCTTGGCCACCTCCTGCAGCAGGATGTCTCCCGTGGCATGTCCGAGGGAGTCATTGATCTGTTTGAAGTTGTCCAGGTCCAGAAAGAGCAGCGCCAGCTGAGTCCGGCTGCGGTCCGCATGGGCGATCGTCTGTTGGAGCCGGTCCTCCAGCAGGACGCGGTTGGGCAGGCCGGTCAGCGGGTCGTGGTAGGCCAGGAACTCGATCTGATGTTCTGACGTCTTGCGCTCCGTGATGTCGGTGCCGATGCCCCGATAGCCGCGAAATTCGCCGTTCTCGAACATCGGCTTGCCGCTGATGGAGAACCAGTGCAAATGGCCGGGCTGGGTCTCCATCTGGTAGACGAAGTCCTTGAAGGGCTGATGTGCGTCCAGGGCTTTCTGGTGTGCCTGCCACTGCGCTTGCGTAACGCCGATGATGGGCAACTCCCGGCGCGTCTTGCCGATGGTGCGGTTCGGATGCAGGCTGGTGGCCATCAGCCCCACGGACATTTCGATGAAGCGGAAATTGGCGTCCTGTTCCCAGAACCAGTCCGACGACATTTCAGACAGGTCGCGGAACCGTGCTTCACTGGCGCGCAGATGACTTTCGATTTCCTTGCGTTCCGCCACTTCGCGCATCAAACGCGCATTGGCTTGGGCCAGCTCTTCGGTGCGCTTGCGAACCCGCTGCTCAAGCTCCCGGTGGGCCTCGGCCAGGGCTTCTTCCGCTGCTTTTTTCTCGCTGATGTCTTCGGTGATCCAGATGGTGCTTTGGCCTCCATCGGTCGTGGGCAGTGCCTTGGCAAGATGGCGGCACCAGAGCGGGGTTCCATCCTTGCGTGTGTTCTTCCAGCTGATGTCCACCAGTTCGCCCTGGGCCAGGCGCGGCCCCACCTGTTCGCCAAAGCGGGCGTAATCCTGCCTGGAGCTGAAAAAAACGTCGGCCGTTTGCCCCTGCAGGGTCATGCTGGGCCAGCCAAGGATGGTCTCGGCGCGAGGGTTGCAATGAACGATCTTGCCGTTGCTGGTGAACATGATGCCTAGCGAGGCGTATTCCAGAATGGCCTGTTGTTTGAGTAGTAGGTCCTGGAGTTGCGACTCGGCTCGTTTGCGCTCGTTGATGTCCTCGGCAATCCAGATGGTTCCTTCCGCGGTGTCCCGCGGGTTGATGGCCTTGGCCTGTATGCGGCAATCGATCGTGCTGCCGTCCTTGCGGCGCATGCGCAATTCCCTGTCGAGCAGGCCCCCGCTGGAGAGGATGGGGAATGCGATGCGTCCGATGTTGTTGTAGTCGTCTTCCGTGAGGTAGAACACCGAACCGGGTTGGCCGACCAGTTCGCCGTGCGGCCAGCCAAAGATCTCGGAAAACCTGGGGTTGCAGTGAAGTACCTTTCGGTCTCGCGTGAACAGGATGCCGACCGAGGCATTTTCAAGAATCGCCTGGTATTCGAGCAGGGTTTGCTGCATCGAAGCCTCAGGCAAGCGGTCGGGCTGCAGTGTGGATGTGTCAGGCATGTAGGTGTCGGGACGCTACCACCTGTGGCCGCACAGCACTGGCTATATATAGGCCTGGGGGGTATCTAGCCCCCTATTCTAGACAAGCGGGGAGCAGGCTCAAACCGCGGCTTCCAGCCCGTTTTGGAAGTGTTCCTGCATTTTTTGTATGGTGGCGCCGGTGTCGCGGGCCTGAAGCGCTGCCATGATGGCGCGGTGCTCGGCCAGCGACTCCTCGATGCGACCGGACTTGAACAGCGAATGATGGCGATTGAGCTTCATGACCTTGCGCAAATCGCCCACCATCTGATCACGCCAGCGGTTGTCGGCAATTTCCAGCAGGCGCATGTGAAAGCGTTCGTTGATTTCGAAGAAGCGTTCCCGATCCTGCTTTGGCGGATGGGCCGCGGCTTCCAGCTCGTCGTGCAGGGCCTGCAACTCGCGCAACTGGGCTTCCGTCGCCCGGCTCGCCACCACGCCGGCCGCGTCGGACTCCAGCAGGGAGAGCAGGTGGTAGACGTCGGTCAGGTCTTTCTCATTGACCTCGGTGACGTAGGCGCCACGCCGTACCTTCATCGTCACCAGGCCTTCGGCGGCCAGCACCTTGAGCGCCTCGCGCAGCGGCGTGCGGCTGATACCGTAGTCTTCGGCAATCTTCAGTTCATCGATCCAGCTGCCGGGCTCCAGCTCGCGTTTGAAAATACGCTGGCGCAGGAGTTCGGCCACTTCCTCGTAAAGCGCGCGGGGGGAGAGGGATACGGCAGACATGGACGGGATTGTAAGCTTTGCAGAATATTTTGCATCAATAATTATGAATGATGTAAACTCGACGCAACGCAACACCGGGCGCCTTGTTGTGCCCCGCCGCCACGCCATGAGCCAGAAAAACCCCGAATTCCAGAGAGCCAGCCTTGAGGCTTGGCACAAAGCAGCCGTCAAATCCGCACCGGGCGGCGACGTGAATGCCCTGAACTGGGTCACGCCCGACGGCATCAGCGTCAAGCCGCTGTACACCGCAGCCGACACCAAGCACCTGCCGCACGCCGACACGCTGCCGGGCTTCGAGCCCTACCTGCGCGGCCCGCAGGCCACCATGTACGCCGTGCGGCCCTGGACCATTCGCCAGTACGCCGGCTTTTCCACCGCCGAAGAGTCCAATGCCTTCTACCGCAAGGCGCTGGCCGCCGGCGGCCAGGGTGTGAGCGTGGCCTTCGATCTGGCCACCCACCGCGGCTACGACTCCGACCATGCGCGCGTTACCGGCGACGTCGGCAAGGCCGGCGTGGCGATCGACTCGGTGGAGGACATGAAGGTTCTGTTCGACCAGATTCCGCTGGACAAGGTCAGCGTCTCCATGACCATGAACGGCGCCGTGCTGCCGGTGCTGGCCGGCTACGTGGTGGCGGCGGAAGAGCAGGGTGTGAGCCAGGACAAGTTGTCCGGAACGATTCAGAACGACATTCTGAAAGAGTTCATGGTCCGCAACACCTACATCTACCCGCCCGAGCCGAGCATGCGCATCATCGGCGACATCATCGAGTACACGAGCAAGAACATGCCCAAGTTCAACTCGATCTCGATTTCGGGCTACCACATGCAGGAAGCCGGGGCCAACCAGGCGCTCGAGATGGCCTTCACCCTGGCCGACGGCAAGGAGTACGTGAAGACCGCCATTGCCAAGGGCATGGACGTGGACGACTTTGCCGGCCGCCTGTCCTTCTTCTGGGCGGTGGGCATGAATTTCTACCTGGAAATCGCGAAGATGCGCGCGGCGCGCCTGCTGTGGTGCCGCATCATGAAGGGCTTCAACGCCAAGAACCCCAAGAGCCTGATGCTGCGCACGCACAGCCAGACCTCGGGCTGGTCGCTGACCGAGCAGGACCCCTACAACAACGTGGTGCGTACCACCATCGAGGCCATGGCGGCGGTCTTTGGCGGCACGCAGAGCCTGCACACCAACAGCTTTGACGAAGCGATCGCGCTGCCGACCGAGTTCAGCGCCCGCATCGCGCGCAACACCCAGCTCATCATCCAGGAAGAGACCCACATCACCAACGTGATCGACCCCTGGGCCGGCAGCTACATGATGGAAAAACTGACCCAGGACATGGCCGATGCCGCCTGGGCCATCATCGAGGAAGTCGAGGCCATGGGCGGCATGACCAAGGCCGTGGACAGCGGCTGGGCCAAGCTCAAGATCGAGGCCGCCGCCGCCGAGAAGCAGGCGCGTATCGACTCGGGCAAGGACGTGATCGTCGGCGTCAACAAGTACAAGCTGAAAAAAGAAGACCCGATCGAGATCCTCGAGGTCGACAATGTCAAGGTGCGCGAGGGCCAGATTGCACGCCTGAAGGCCATCAAGGCCAGCCGCGATGCCAAGGCAGTGCAGGCTGCACTCGATGCGCTGACCGCTGCCGCCGAACAGGGCAACGGCAACCTGCTGGATCTGTCGATCAAGGCCATTCGCCTGCGCGCCACAGTGGGCGAGGTGTCGGATGCGCTGGAAAAGGTTTTTGGGCGCCATCGCGCCGATACGCAAAAGGTGACCGGTGTGTATGCAGCTGCCTATGACTCGGCCCAGGGCTGGGAAAACCTCAAAAAGGAAATTGCCGACTTCGCTGAAAGCCATGGTCGGCGTCCGCGCGTGATGATTTCCAAGCTCGGCCAAGACGGCCATGACCGCGGCGCCAAGGTGGTGGCCACGGCCTTTGCCGACCTCGGCTTCGACGTCGACATGGGGCCGTTGTTCCAGACGCCCGAGGAGTGCGCGCGTCAGGCGATCGAGAACGACGTGCACGCGGTGGGCGTCTCCACCCTGGCCGCCGGCCACAAAACCCTGGTGCCGGCCATCATTGCCGAACTCAAGAAGCAGGGCGCGGACGACATCATCGTCTTCGTCGGCGGCGTGATCCCGCGCCAGGACTATGACTTCCTCTACGAGGCCGGCGTCAAGGGCATCTACGGCCCCGGCACACCGATTCCGGCCAGCGCCAAGGATGTGCTGGAGCAAATCAAAGCCGCCAACAAGGCCTGACGTGGCGCCTCTGCCTCTCCTGGACGGCATCCTGCAGGGCACCCCCGCCCAGCAGCGCCGCGCCATGGCCAAGGCTATCACCTTGCTCGAATCGACCCGGGCCGATCACCGCGCCCAGGGTGACGAACTGCTGACGGCGCTGCTGCCGCACACCGGCAACTCATTCCGGCTTGGCATCAGCGGCGTGCCCGGGGTCGGCAAGTCCACCTTCATCGAAGCGCTCGGCCTGTACCTGATCAACAAGGGCCACCGCGTGGCCGTGCTGGCTGTGGATCCGTCCTCCAGCGTGTCGGGCGGCTCCATCCTGGGCGACAAGACCCGGATGGAAAAGCTCTCGGTGCACGAGCGGGCCTACATCCGCCCCAGCCCGAGCAGCGGCACCTTGGGCGGCGTGGCCGAGAAGACGCGCGAGGCCATGCTGGTGTGCGAGGCCGCGGGCTACGACATCGTGATCGTCGAGACCGTGGGCGTGGGCCAGAGTGAGACGACGGTGCACGGCATGACCGACATGTTCGTGCTGTTGCAGCTACCCAATGCCGGTGACGACCTGCAGGCCATCAAGAAGGGCGTGATGGAGCTGGCCGACCTGGTGGCCATCAACAAGGCCGACATCGACCCGGCTGCCGCCACCCGCGCCCAGGCGCAGATCACCTCATCCTTGCGCCTGCTCGGGCTGCACGGCAACCCCGAGCATGCGCACCACGACGAGAAGCTTTGGCACCCGAAGGTGGTCCAGCTCAGCGCCCTGCTGGGACAGGGCGTGGACCACTTCTGGGCAGCAGTCACCGAATTCCGCGCACTGCAAACCGCCAATGGCAAGCTGGCGGCGCGGCGCCAGGCCCAGGCTCAGGCTTGGATGTGGGAGCGCATCGAAGCTGGCCTCAAGCAGGCTTTCCGTGCCTACCCGCAGGTGCGTGAACTCCTGCCCCAACTCGGTGCCGACGTGGCGGCCGGCCGGCTGGCCGCTTCCACGGCAGCACGAAATCTGCTTCAGGCCTATGAAAAACGGGCGTGAGCAGCTATCGAATCAATAGCAAATATCAGCGATCAACATCAGAACCGACAGAGGACGAACCATGCACGACATCCTTGAACAACTGGAAAAGAAGCGCGCCGCCGCGCGACTGGGCGGTGGCGAGAAGCGCATTGCTGCACAACATGCCAAGGGCAAGCTGACGGCACGGGAACGCCTGGAAGTGCTGCTCGATGAGGGCACCTTCGAAGAGTGGGACATGTTCGTCGAGCACCGCTGCGTCGACTTCGGCATGCAGGACAACAAGATTCCGGGTGACGGCGTCGTCACCGGCTACGGCATGATCAATGGCCGCCTGGTGTTCGTCTTCAGCCAGGACTTCACCGTCTTCGGTGGCGCGCTGAGTGAAGCCCACGCCGAGAAGATCTGCAAGATCATGGACCAGGCTATGAAGGTCGGGGCGCCGGTGATCGGCCTGAACGACTCGGGCGGCGCCCGTATCCAGGAAGGCGTGGCATCGCTCGGTGGTTATGCCGACGTGTTCCAGAAGAACGTGCTGGCCTCCGGCGTGATTCCGCAGATCAGCCTGATCATGGGGCCCTCGGCCGGCGGCGCGGTGTACAGCCCGGCCATGACCGACTTCATCTTCATGGTGAAAGACAGCTCCTACATGTTCGTCACCGGCCCCGAGGTGGTGAAGACCGTGACGCACGAGGAGGTGACCGCCGAAGAACTGGGTGGCGCCATCACCCACACCACCAAGAGCGGCGTGGCCGATCTGGCGTTCGAGAACGACGTGGAAGCGCTGCTGATGCTGCGCCGCCTCTACAACTACCTGCCGCTCAACAACCGCGAGAAGGCGCCGGTGCGCAAGAGCGGCGACCCGAGCGACCGCATGGAGCTGAGCCTGGACACGCTGGTGCCGGACAACCCGAACAAGCCGTACGACATGAAGGAGCTGATCCTCAAGACGGTTGATGACGGTGACTTTTTCGAGATTCAGCCCGAGTACGCCAAGAACATCCTGATCGGCTTCGCCCGCATGGACGGCCAGACGGTGGGCATCGTGGCCAACCAGCCGCTGGTGCTGGCCGGCTGCCTGGACATCAAGAGCTCGATCAAGGCAGCGCGCTTCGTGCGTTTCTGCGATGCCTTCAACATTCCGGTGGTGACCTTTGTCGACGTGCCCGGCTTCATGCCCGGCACCAGCCAGGAGTACGGCGGCATCATCAAGCACGGCGCCAAGCTGCTCTACGCCTACGCCGAGTGCACCGTGCCGAAGATCACGGTCATCACACGCAAGGCCTACGGCGGCGCTTACGACGTGATGGCTTCCAAGCACCTGCGTGGTGACGTCAACTTCGCCTGGCCCAATGCCGAGATCGCGGTGATGGGCGCCAAGGGTGCGGTGGAGATCATCTTCCGCGAGGACAAGGGCGACCCGGCCAAGCTGGCCGCCAAGGAGGCCGAGTACAAGGCGCGCTTCGCCAACCCCTTTGTGGCGGGCGCACGCGGCTTCATCGACGACGTCATCCTGCCGCACGAAACGCGCAAGCGCATCTGCCGCTCGCTGGTGATGCTGAAGGACAAGAAGCTGGACAACCCGTGGCGCAAGCACGGCAACATCCCGCTCTGAAGCCTATTTCGCGAGTCTTGTCATGCCCAAAGCGACCCACGCCGAGCAAGCCCGTGTGCTGACCGATATCCCGAACATCGGGAAATCGATGGCCGCCGATCTGCGCGGCCTGGGCATCACGACACCGCTGCAAGTGCAGGAGATGGACCCGCTGGCAAGCTACGAGCAACTGCGCGGCCCCATGGGCCGGCGCCATGATCCCTGCGTGCTGGATGCCTTTCTGGCCGCACACGACTTCATGAACGGCGGGCCCAGCCAGCCGTGGTGGAACTTCACGGCCCGGCGCAAGGCGTTGCTGGTCCAACAACATTGAGAGAGAACAGGAAAACATCATGTTCAAGAAAATCCTGATTGCCAACCGTGGCGACCAGCCGCGTAGCGGCGCAGCAGCGAAGCTAAATTGCATGGCACGCGCAGCGTGCGCAGGCGATTTCACCCCGATGGAGAAGGCTTATGTTTAAGAAGATATTGATCGCTAATCGGGGTGAAATCGCCTGTCGAGTCATCGCCACCGCCAAGAAGATGGGCATCGCCACCGTGGCGGTCTATTCCGAGGCTGACCGCGACGCACGCCACGTGCTGCTGGCCGACGAGGCCGTGCTGTTGGGCCCGGCGCCGAGCCGCGAGTCCTACCTGGTGGCCGACAAGATCATCGCCGCAGCCAAGCAGACCGGCGCCGAGGCCATCCACCCCGGCTACGGCTTCCTGTCCGAGAACGAGGACTTTGCCCGGCGGGTGGAAGAAGAGGGCATGGCCTTCATCGGCCCCAAGCACTTCTCCATTGCCGCCATGGGCGACAAGATCGCCTCCAAGAAGCTGGCGAACGCAGCCAAGGTCAACACCATCCCGGGCTGGAACGATGCCATCGAGTCGGCCGAGCGGGCGGTGGAGATTGCCAAGGACATCGGCTACCCGGTCATGATCAAGGCCTCGGCCGGCGGCGGCGGCAAGGGCCTGCGCGTGGCCTTCAACGACAAGGAAGCGCTCGAAGGCTTCACCGCCTGCCAGAACGAGGCGCGCAACAGCTTCGGCGACGACCGCATCTTCATCGAGAAGTTCGTGCAGGAGCCGCGCCACATCGAGATCCAGATTCTGGGCGACAGCCACGGCAACGTGATCTACCTGAACGAGCGCGAGTGCTCGATCCAGCGCCGCCACCAGAAGGTGATCGAGGAGGCGCCGTCGCCCTTCATCAGTGACGCCACCCGCAAGGCCATGGGCGAACAGGCCGTGGCGCTGGCCAAGGCCGTGAAGTACCAGAGCGCCGGCACGGTGGAGTTCGTGGTCGGCAAGGACCAGGACTTCTACTTCCTGGAGATGAACACCCGCCTGCAGGTGGAGCACCCGGTGACCGAGTGCATCACCGGCCTGGACCTGGTGGAGCTGATGATCCGCGTGGCAGCCGGCGAGAAGCTGCCGCTGACGCAGAAGGACGTGAAGCGCAACGGCTGGGCCATCGAATGCCGCATCAACGCCGAGGACCCGTTCCGCAACTTCCTGCCCTCCACCGGCCGTCTGGTGCGTTTCTCGCCGCCGAGCCAGAGCATGTGGCAGGCCAATACCGGGCATCTGCTGGGCGTGCGGGTGGACACCGGCGTGCAGGACGGCGGTGAGATCCCGATGTACTACGACTCGATGATCGCCAAACTCATCGTGCATGGCACCGATCGCATGGATGCGATTGCCAAGATGCGCGAGGCGCTCAACGGTTTTGTCATCCGCGGCATCAGCTCCAACATCCCGTTCCAGGCCGCCTTGCTGGCGCACCCGAAATTCGTGACCGGCGACTTCAACACCGGTTTCATCGCCGAGCACTACGGCAAGGGTTTTGCGGCAGAAGATGTGCCGCACGAGGACCCGGACTTCCTGATTGCCTTGGCGGCCTTCGTGCGGCGCAAATCACGGGAACGCGCGACGACGATCTCCGGTCAGTTGCCCGGTTATGCCGTGAACGCCGGCAAGGACTATGTGGTCATCACGCTGAACGCCGATGGCCAGCACGGCTATACCCCGGTCCATGTTGACGAGTTTGTGGGTGAAACCGGCACGGCGATTGTCCGAATCGGCGAGAGCAGTTACGAAATCTGCAGTAATTCGCGCCTGAATGACATCTGCATCAGCGGCACCGTGAACAGCCAGGACTTCACCGCCCAGGTCGAGCGCGGCACGCTCAGGAATCCGCTGGCCTTGCGCTTGCAGCACAATGGCACACGCATCGAGGCCCTGGTGGTTTCCCAGCGCATGGCCGAGTTGCACCAGCTCATGCCCTTCAAGGCGCCGCCGGACATGAGCCGCTTCGTGCTCTCGCCCATGCCGGGCCTGCTGGTGGACGTGGCGGTGCAGCCGGGCCAGAAGGTGCTGGCGGGTGAGCGGGTGGCCGTGATCGAGGCCATGAAGATGGAGAACGTGCTGTTCGCCGCGGCTGACGGCGTGGTGGGCAAGGTGCTGGCTGGCAAGGGCGACAGCCTGGTGGTCGACCAGCCGATCGTGGAGTTCGAGGCATGAGCGCGGCCCGGCCTTTCAAGGTGCTGGGCATCCAGCAGATCGCCATCGGCGGGCCCGACAAGACCCGGCTGCAAAAACTCTGGGTCGAGATGCTGGGGCTGGAAGTCACCGGTACCTTCCAGAGCGAGCGCGAGAACGTGGACGAGGACATCTGCGCCATGGGCACGGGGCCGTTCAAGGTCGAGGTCGACCTGATGCAGCCGCTGGACCCCGAGAAGAAGCCTGCCGTGCACACCACACCCCTGAATCACGTCGGCCTGTGGATCGACGATCTGCCCAAGGCCGTGGCGTGGCTGACGGGGCAGGGCGTGCGCTTTGCCCCCGGCGGCATCCGCAAGGGGGCGGCCGGTTTTGACATCTGCTTCCTGCACCCCAAGGCCAGTGACGAGTTCCCGATCGCGGGCGAGGGCGTCTTGATCGAGCTGGTGCAGGCACCGTCCGAGGTGGTGGCCGCCTTTGCCCGGCTGGCGGCAAACGGCGGCTGAGCCGTCGGCGCTATCCCCTGATTTGCCGTGTCTTTGCGGCTTTATTCAAAGCAGTGTCCAGACCGTGTGAAGTTAATCTGCGTCCATCCCTCATCAGGAGAACGCGATGGCTTCACTGCAGACCCGCTCATCTGAACCCGCTGGCCGCTTCATGGCGGCTCCTGGCGGGAGCACCCCCGACTTTCCCCGGACGTCCTTCACCTATTGGCCGGTGGGGCCCTTGCAGGCCTTCACGTTGCGCATGGCATCCCATGGACTGTGCGTGAGCAGCGCCATGATGCTCGGAGACCGGCGCTACGCGCAGGACCAGCTCGCCTACGCCCACAGCTTCGATGACGACACCCTGAAAGAACTGGCACTGATGCTGTTCCAGCATTTTGCAGTGCAGCACGACTCGTCGGCCGGATGGGGCAAGGAGTCAGCCAATCGTCAGGAAGTTATTTGAGTATCGTGATGTAACTGCGCCGGACCGCTGCTCAGAAGCCGGGTGATCTGTCACGGGAGGCGCTGTGAACAAAACCACAAAAAAACATGAGCGAGACAAGTCGATGGGCTTTATGAAATTTTTCTACCCCGGTATCGGGTTGATGCGCCTGCTCAAGGTGCCCGCCAAGCTGGCCGTGCTGGCTCTTGTTTTATTGATTCCCTTGATTGTGGTTCTGACAGAAGTGGTCAGAAAACAGACCACCGAGATCAGTCTGATCAAACAGGAGGTCGCCGGCATTGCCCTGCTGCCACAAGCGGGGGAACTGATCGGCCTGGTGCAGACCCATCGGGGCCAAAGCCAGATCGTGCTGTTGTCGGGCAACAGCGCCGCGAAAGCCAGCCGCGAGACCACCCGTGCCGCACTGACCAAGGCCCGTGCAGCACTCGATACCGCCATCGCACAGTCCGAGACGATGCGGGGCAACCAGGAATGGGGTGCCCTCAAGGCGCGCGTGGACAGTCTCGCCAGCGCAGATGGGGGGCCGTCGGCTGCTGCCAGCTTTGCGCTGCACAGCCGCATCGTGGAGGATCTGGGCCAGTTCATTCACGGGCAGGCCAGTCAGTCCAGCCTGCTGTTCGACCCGGACCCTGCCACCAACCTGCTTTTGCAAATAGCGGTATCACACACGCCGGAGTGGATGGAGCAATTGGGCATCCTGCGTGGTCAGGGTGCCGCCCAGTTGAGCCTGCCCGCCCGGGATGAGGCTGCGGTCATACGGCTGCGTGTGTATGTGGACGTCCTTGAGCATGCTGCCCGCGATGTGCGGCATGCCATGGATCTGCTCAAGACCTACGGCCAGTCTGATCCCTTGGCCGACAAGGCCGTGCAAGCCAGCGCGGCCTACGCCAAGCTGGTGCGCGATACCTTTGCCGCTGACGCGGCAGCCGCGGATGCGAATGCCTATTTCGATGCAGGCACACGCGCGATCGAAGCCGTAGGCAGTTACCGCCATGCGATGGTGCAGCGCGTGCAGCAACTGCTGTCCAACCGCTTGGAGTACGCCACCCGGGTGCTCTGGCTGTCGGTGGGTGGCAGCGTGCTGGCCGTGCTGATATTGGTTTATCTGATGCTGTCGTTCTATTTCAGTTTCGTTGCCGACCTGCGGCAGGTCATGCGCTTCATGTCGCACACGGCTTCAGGCAATCTGCGCGAACATGTCAAGATGCGCGGCCACGACGAACTGGCGGCGATGTCGGACTTGATGCAGACCATGGTCAACAGCCTGTCGGCCATGGTGGCGAGCATCCGTAGCAATTCGGCGCTGGTGGCCAATGCCGGCCAGAGCCTGGCCACCGGTAACCGCGAACTGTCGGACCGCACTGAACAGCAGGCGGCCAACCTGGAACAGACGTCGGCCAGCGTGCAGGAGCTGTCTTCCACCGTACAGGACAACGCCCATACCACGCAGCAGGCCAGCGGCCAGGCCGATCGTGTGCGTGACGTGGCCGACCGCGGCGCCCAGGCCATGGCCGAAGCGGTGAAGTCGGTCGAGGCGGTGCAGGGCAGCGCCCAGCGCATGAACGAAATCATCGGTGTGATCGATGGCCTGGCCTTCCAGACCAATATCCTCGCGCTCAACGCCGCGGTGGAAGCCGCGCGCGCCGGTGAGGCCGGGCGCGGTTTTGCCGTGGTCGCCAGCGAGGTGCGCTCGCTGGCGCAGCGCTCGGCCGAGTCGGCCAAGGAGATTCGCCAGCTCATCGGCGCCTCCAGCGAGCAGGTCACCACCAGCGTTGGGCAGATCCGTACCGCCGGCACCCATATTGCCGACATCGTCTCCGGCATCCGTGGCGTGGCCGACAGCATGTCGCAGATCTCCACCTCCAGTGCCGAGCAGAGCTCCTCGTTGACCGAGATCACCCAGGCCGTGCGCCAGCTCGATGAGATCACGCAACGCAATGCGCAAATGGTGGAGCGGGCGGTGACGCAGGCCGTCAACCTGGAACACCGGGCTTCCACCCTGGCGCAGGCGGTCGAAGCCTTCCGCCTGCAGCAGGGCACGGCCGACGAGGCGTTGGCGCTGGTGCAGCGGGCCCTCCAGTTCCGCCAGCAGAACGGGCGCGACGGCTTCCTGCGTGGCCTGACCGATCCGCAGCAGGGTTTCCACGATCGCGACATGTACGTCTTTGCGCTCGACAGCAATGGCGCCTACGTCGCTTTCGGTGGCAACCCGGCCAAGATCGGCACCCGGGTGCAGGACATCCCGGGCATTGATGGCCAAGGCCTGCTCAACGCCATCGTGTCGCAGGCCAGCCACGAGCCGGGCTGGGTGGAGTACGACATCACCAATCCGGCGACCGGGGCGGTGCAGACCAAGATGTCCTACGTGCAGCAGGTGGACGACGTGTTCATCGGCTGCGGCGTCTACAAGAACCTGGTGGCGCACTGAGGCGCCGCGCCGTTCAGGTGCCGCCTTCACGCCGCGCCCGGGCGCGCGCCAGTGCGGCCTCGATCACTGCGCGCTTCTTGTCGATCACGGCCGGGTCGGTGTGCAGCGAATGGGCTCCGAGGTCGGCCAGCTTCATCTTCGCTTTTTCTTCCAGCCTTTTGTCGTTCTCGGCCTTGTCTCTTTTGCGCCTGGCGCTATGAAATTCATAGCGTTGGCGGGCGGCGGCGGCCTGCGCCGGCGACCAGGCCGCCCAGCCGGTGCGCTCGCTGCTGACGTTCTCCAGGCGGATGCAGTCCACCGGGCAGACCGGGATGCACAGCTCACAGCCGGTGCAGTGCGGCTCGATCACGGTGTGCATGCGCTTGTTGCTGCCGAGGATGGCATCGGTCGGACAAACCTTGATGCACAGCGTGCAGCCAATGCACCAGGCTTCGTCGATCACCGCCACGGTGAGCGGGCCTTCAATGCCGAAGTCGGGGTTGAGTGGTGCTTCGGGCTGGCCGGTGAGGTAGGCCAGCCGCTTAATGCCCTCGGCGCCGCCTGGTGGGCACTGGTTGATGGGCGCCTCGCCGGCGGCAATGGCCTGCGCGTAGCCGGCGCAGTCCGGGTAGCCGCAGCGCGTGCACTGGGTCTGGGGCAGGGCGTCGAGAATCTGGTCGGCAGTCGCGGGCATGGGGCCGATTATCCGGCCGGTCCTCACGCCGCTTTGGCGGCGGTTCTGGATGTTGCCTTGCGCGCCACCGGCTTTGTGGCGCTGGCTTTCCTGGCCGCCACCGGCGCCGCGAGCGGCTTGTTGTGTTCCAGGATGAAGGCTTTCACCGCCGGATAGACGATCTCGCGCCAGCGCCGGCCGGAGAAGATGCCGTAGTGGCCGGCCCCCTTGGCTTCCAGGTGCTTTTGCCGCTGCTTCGGCACCCCTTGGCAGATGGTGTGCACCGCTTCGGTCTGACCCGAGCCGGAGATGTCGTCCAGCTCGCCTTCGACCGACAGCAGGGCCGTGGTCTTGATGTCCTGCGGCTGCACGCGTTCCAGCTTGCCGTCGGTGCCCTTCACATCCCAGGTGCCCTGCACCAGGCTGAAGTCCTGGAACACGGTCTTGATGGTTTCCAGGTAGTAGTCGGCATCCATGTCGAGCACGGCGTTGTACTCGTCGTAGAACTGGCGGTGCGCCTCGGCACTGGCGTCGTCCCCCTTGATCAGGTGCTGGAAGTAGTCGTAGTGGCTCTTGGCGTGGTGGTCCGGGTTCATCGCCACGAAGCCGGCGTGCTGCATGAAGCCGGGGTAGACGCGCCGGCCGGCGCCGGGGAAGTTGCTCGGCACGCGGTAGATCACGTTGTGTTCGAACCAGCTGTGGCTCTTGTTCGTGGCCAGATTGTTCACTGACGTGGGCGATTTGCGCGCATCGATCGGGCCGCCCATCATGGTCATGGTCAGCGGCGTCTTCTCGCCGCGGCTGGCCATCAGCGAAACCGCCGCCAGCACCGGCACGGTGGGCTGGCACACGCTCATCACGTGGCAGTTGCCATAGACTTTCTGCAGATAGCGGATGAATTCCTGTACGTAGTTGACGTAGTCGTCCAAGTGGAATTCCCCCTGAGACAGCGGCACCGTACGGGCGTTTTTCCAGTCGGTGATGTAGACCTTGTGGTCTTTCAGCATGGTGCGCACGGTGTCGCGCAGCAGCGTGGCGTAGTGGCCCGACAGCGGCGCCACGATCAGCACCACCGGCTGGCCCTTGAGCTTGGCCAGCGTGGCCGGATCGTCCGAGAAACGCTTGAAGCGGCGCAACTCGCAGAACGGTTTGTCCAGTTCCACCCGCTCATGGATGGCGACATTGACGCCGTCTACATCCACCGTGCGGATGCCGAACTCGGGCTTCTCGTAGTCCTTGCCCAGGCGGTGCATCAGGCCGTAGCCGGCGGAGATGCGCTGGGCAAACGGCAACTGGCCCCAAGGCAGCAGCGGATTGTTGAAAGCCTTGGCCGCGGTTTGCGCCAGATCGGAAAAGGGCTCCATCAACGTACGCTGGGATTCATAGAGCTGGTAAAGCATGGCGGACTCGCTTTTTGAGATTTGCTGCAGTGCAATATATCAGTTGTGGCCTATTTGTGCTTGCGTAATTTCACCGACCTTCACCCCCCAGAAAAACCCTTAGCCGGCACGGAACTTCAGAGCCCGGCACCCACTCCTTCCGGGGAAGAAAGCGAAAATGCATGCAACGCCGCACCTTCATGGCTGCCCTCGGTGGCAGCGCCAGCACCTTGATCGGAACCCAGATGACCGCCTTCGCCGGGGCCGCCAGCCTCACCCAGCTCCAGAATCTCCAGCCCAGTCCGCGCATGCCGGTGCTGTTTGTCGGCCACGGCAGCCCGCTGAACGTGATCGAGGACAACGAATTCCGGCCGAAATGGGAGGCTCTGGGGACCGAGTTCGGCAAAAAATGGCCCAAGCCGCAGCTCATCCTGTGCATCTCGGCACACTGGATCACCCGTGGCTGGTGGCTCACCGGCATGGCCCAACCCAAAACCATCCACGACTTCGGCGGCTTTCCGCAAGCCCTGTTCGACCAGCAATACCCGGCGCCCGGCGCGCCGGCCGTGGCGCAGGCGTTGGCGGCCAGCCTGCAGCAGCCCCACACCCATGCGCCGCTGGGTCTGGACGAACACGAGTGGGGCTTCGACCATGGCAGTTGGGCCGTTCTCAAGCCCATGTTCCCCCAAGCCGACATCCCGGTCATCCAACTCAGCATGGACTACGGTCGCCCGCCGGCCGAGCACTATGCGCTGGGCCAGCAGCTGAAAAGCCTGCGCGAGCGCGGCGTGCTGATCGTCGGCAGCGGCAACATCGTGCACAACCTGCGCACCATGCAGCGCAGCGCGTCGAACGACCAGGCTTACGACTGGGCCATCGAGTTCGATCGCACCATTGGCGAGCAGATCGCGCAGGGCAAGCTGGACGAATTGCCCAACTTCCAGCAGCTCGGCCAGGTAGCGCAGTTGGCACACCCGACCTACGACCACTACCTGCCGCTGCTCTACGCCGCCGGTGCGGCGGACGCCCAGGAGGCACCGCGGTTCTTCAATGCCAAATTCCAGGGCGCCTCGATCTCGATGCGTTCGGTGATCTGGGATTAAATCAACGAGCGCAACAACAGGCTGCTGCCGGTGAGCAGCAGCACGCTGTGCAGCAGCAAGAGGAAGCGTCGGCGGTCCAGCCGCAGGCTGATGTGATGGCCGATGTAAAGGCCCAGACCCACCGCCGGCAGCAGCGCCAGCACCAGCCACAGCAGCTGCGGGTCGAGCAGACGCCCGGCCAGCAGGAACAGGGCCACCCGCACCACCGAGCTGAACATCAGCACCGCCGTCTGCGTGGCACGGATCTGTTGCGGGTCGTCCAGCCGGCGCAGCAGGTAGACCGAGTAGACCCAGCCACCGGCACCGAACAGCGCGCTGAACACGCCGCCCACGCTGCCGTACCACCAGGCCCAGCGCGGCGAGATCGGCGAGGGCGCGGCTTTCGGTCGCAGCCCGTTGAGCGCGTACAGCACCACGAAGGCGCCCAGCAGCGGCATCAGCAGCTTGACCGGCAAGGAGAACAGCAGCCAGGCCCCCAAGGCACTGCCGGCAAACAGCGCCGGCACCAGCCGGACCAACTCATGCCGTGCCACGTGCTGGCTCAGGCGCCAGCCGTTGGACCAGGAGGCCACCATGTCCGTCAGCGCCAGGGTGGGCACCACGGTGGAAACGGGCAACAGGTGCGCCAGCAGCGGCGCGCTCACCAGCGTGGAGCCGAAGCCCACCAGCCCGAAGACCACATAAGCCACGGTGATGACGGGCTCGGCCACCAGAAGGGTCAGGACATCAGGCATGCGGCAGGCAGGTGCTTATGGATTCCGGGCCGCAGCGGCGCGCAGCTTGTCTTTCTTGCTCGGGCGCTTGCCCTTGATGCCACCCGTGCTGGGGGCCTCTGCCGGCGCGGTGTCCACCGGCTCGAAGCCCGCTACCTGCTCGCGTGCCAGCTGGAGATCCTGGCGTTTCTCGATCAGGCGGAAATGCGCCTCGGTGGCGGCGCTGACAAAGCTCAGCGCCAGGCCGCGCTCGCCGGCGCGGCCGGTGCGGCCGATGCGGTGGGTGTAGTCGGCAGTCGAGCGCGGCAGGTCGTAGTTCACCACCACCGGCAGCTGCGCGATGTCGATGCCGCGTGCGGCCACGTCGGTGGCCACCATCACGCTGATGCGCGAGGCCTTGAAATCGGCCAGCACCTGGGTGCGCTTGCCCTGGCTCAATTCGCCGTGGAAGGGTTCGGCATCGATGCCGGCCTTGCGCAGCTTGTCGGCCACGATCTCGGCCGCATGCTTGGTGGCCACGAACACCAGCACCCGGCGCCAGCCGTGCTGTGCCATCAGCTGGCGCAGCAGCTGGGTCCGTTTGCCGGCATCGACCACAATCGCGCGCTGTGCGATGTCGGGCTCGTTTTGCGCTTCGGGCAGCACGTCGACGCGTACCGGATCGCGCAACAGCGTTTGCGCCAGCGCCTGCACATCGGGCGGGAAGGTGGCCGAGAAAAACAGGTTCTGCCGCTGGGCCGGCAGCAGTGCCAGGATGCGCGCCAGTTCCTCGGCAAAGCCCAGGTCCAGCAGGCGGTCGGCCTCGTCCAGCACCAGCGTGCTGACGCTGCCCAGCGTGAGTGCGTTGTGGTCGATCAGGTCCAGCAGGCGGCCGGGCGTGGCCACCACAATGTCGGTACCGCCGCGCAGGCCCATCATCTGCGGGTTGATGGAGACCCCGCCAAACACCACGGTCACTTTGACGGGGTCGGCCAGGTGCTGCGCCAGGTCGCGGAACTCGTCGCCGACCTGGGCTGCCAGTTCACGCGTGGGCACCAGCACCAGGGTACGCACATGGCGCGATTTGTCCTTGGGGGCCTGTTCCAGGCGCTGCAACAGCGGCAGCGCAAAGGCGGCGGTCTTGCCCGAGCCGGTCTGTGCCGAGCCCAGCACATCGCGCCCTTGCAGCACCGCCGGAATGGCAGCGCGCTGAATGGCGGTGGGGGTCGTGTAAGCCCGGGCGTAGACGGCGCGCAGCAGGGCGGGGGACAAGCCCAGGGAAGAAAATGGCATGAACAGATGCTCGTTAGGGGCGCCCAGTTTAAGCGCTCCCGAGTCACTGCCTCCGTGGGCGACGATAATCGAGCCCCCGCGAAATTTCTAAAGGCCCATCGTGCGCAAAACCTACCAGCTCAACATCGAGGGCAAAAACCGCGACCGCCTGCTTGACGCCGTCAAGCACGACATCCGCAAATACGTGAAGCGCCAACGGCGTGCGGCCCTGCCCGAAGGCGTGGACTTCTGGGACTTCGACTGCAAGTTCGGCCTCGGTGCGGAGAGCGCTGCACCCGTCCATTTCGGCAACCTGATCGAGCAGCTCGATGCTGCTGCCAAGGAGGGCGCTGCCGCCCTCTATGTCGAGGTTCTGCCCAAGCACGGCCACCGCAAAGCCAGGCCCGCTCCGGCTGCGGGTGAAGCACCGGCCCAGGCCTGAACCTGGGCGCCAGCACGGCACCGCCATGAGCTTGCACTACCTGGACTTCGACTACAGCGAAGACGAGCAGGGCATCGGTACCTTCGATGCCATGGCCTCGACGGCGCCCCAAAACGTTGCCGCCGTGCGCGCCGAGATGGCGCGGGTGCTGGACTGGGCCTATGCCACCTTCCCCGATGCGCGCGCGCCGCTGGACGAAGGCGGCGAGTGGGACTACAACCTGGAAGGCCAGCAGGAGTGGACCGCGCACGAGTCCATCCGCTACGACGAAGTGACGGGCAAGTTCAGCAGCCAGCTCGCGCCGGCGGGCGCGCCGCGCCATACGGTGACTTTGTCGCTCAGCGGCAGGCCTCAGTTTTGCGAAGCCTTCCGGCAGCGATTCGCGCTGGAATAGGCGGGGCGTGATGGCGTCCGGTTTGCTATGAAAAACATAGCTATTGGCGCAATGAATTCCTGGGCTTGAGGCCAAAAACATCATGAAAAATAGCCGATCAAGGGCGGCTATTTTTTATCACCGGCAGAGCGCGGCTTGCGCCGGCGTTCAGCGCGGCACGAAAAATGTCGACTTCACGTGCGTGGTCTTCGTCTGGCCCGACTGAATCGTCTGGATGTCGAAGACGATGGGGTTGGCTTGCCCGCGGTAGGCTTCGGCGGCTTCGGGCGAGAGCGCCAGCCGGACAGGCATGGAGCCGATACCGACAGCGTCGACGTTGAGCAGCGTGGGCGTGACGATGCTCAAACCCGGCAGGCCGGACACGCTGATGCTGAATTGCTCGGCCTGCTCGGCACCGTTGGTGATCTGCATGCGGTAGACGTTTTCGACGACGCCCTTGCCGACGACACGCGCCAGGGTGCCGCGGTCCTTGATGACATCGACCACGAAGCCGTTGCGCAGCGACAGACTGGCCACAAACACCAGACTCGTCGCCAGCAGGATGGCGCCGTAGATCAGGACGCGCGGCCGCCAGACGCGGCGCAGGATCTGCCTGGGCGACCAGGCATTGACGATGCCGTTGCCGGACGAATACCGGATCAGCCCGGTCTCATAGCCCATCTTGCCCATGACGTCGTCGCACACGTCAATGCAGGCGGCGCAGCCGATGCATTCGTTCTGCAGGCCGTTGCGGATGTCGATGCCGGTCGGGCAGACCTGCACGCACAGGGTGCAATCGATGCAGTCGCCCAGGCCCAGCGATTTCGGATCGGCCTTGCGCGAACGCGAGCCGCGTGCCTCGCCGCGCCCGGTGTCGTAGGCGATGACCAGGGAGTCCATGTCGATCAACGCACTCTGGAAGCGGGCGTAAGGGCACATGTATTTGCACACCTGCTCGCGCAGGTAGCCGGCGTTGCCATAGGTGGCGAAGCCATAGAAGAAAACCCAGAACCACTCCCACGGCGAGAAGGACAGGCTCACGGCCTCGCCCACCAAGGTGCGGATCGGCGTGAAGTAGCCGACGAAGGTGAAGCCGGTGATCAAGCCGATGGCGATCCAGACCAGCTGCTTGGCTGACTTGCGCGCCAACTTCTCAAACCCCCAGGGGGCGGCATCCAGCCGCATGCGGGCGGTGCGATCGCCTTCCAGTCGGCGCTCGACCCACAGGAAGATCTCGGTGTAGACGGTCTGGGGACAGGCGTAGCCGCACCATAGGCGGCCGGCCACCGCCGTGAAGAAGAACAGCGCCATGGCGGCGATGACCAGCAGCGCTGCGAGGTAGATGAAATCCTGCGGGTGCAGCACCAGACCGAGCACGTAGAAGCGGCGCTCGGTCAGATCGAACAGCACCGCCTGCCGGCCGTTCCACTGCAGCCAGGGCAGGGCGTAGAACACCGCCTGCGTCAACCACACCATCAGCCAGCGCCAGCGGGCATACCAGCCGCTGACCGAGCGCGGGTAGATCTTGACCTGCTTCTCGTACAACGACACCATGATGTCTTGATCTGGCTCAGGTGTCTGCTTTCGGATCGGGATGACGACGGAAGGGTTGGGCTGATTCATGGTGTTGATGTAGCCGGTGCTTGGACCGGCGGGCATTTGCCGTGCGAAACGCAACGATCCAGGCCTGACGTGCTGACCGCTGCTTGCACTGCCGCTGCATTCTTGACGGATGTCATTATAAGATTCATTTATTATGAATCTTAATTTGAGCTCTGGATGACGTGTGAAAAAGACCTGCTGATCGCAGGGTTTAAACAGGGACCGGTCTGGCGGCGCGCATGAAAAAGCCGCCCCGAGGGCGGCTTGTGCGCTTCAGGCCGAACCGGCTTACATCACCTTGGCAATGGCCTGGCAAACGTAGTCGATGTTCTTGCTGTTGAGCGCGGCCACGCACATGCGGCCGGTGTCGGTACCGTAGACGCCGAACTCGCTGCGCAGGCGCACCATCTGGTCCTTGGACAGGCCGGAGTAGCTGAACATGCCGATCTGCTGGGTGATGAAGCTCATGTCCGGCTTCACGCCGGCGGCCTTCAGGCCGTCGACCAGCTTCTGGCGCATGGCCTTGATGCGCACGCGCATCTCGCCCAGCTCTTTCTCCCACAGGGCGCGCAGCTCCGGGTTGTTCAGCACGGCCGCCACCACGGCGCCGCCGTGGGTGGGCGGGTTGCTGTAGTTGGTGCGGATCACGATCTTGAGCTGGGACAGCACGCGGTCGGCCTCCTCCTTGCTGGCGCACAGCACGGAGAGGGCGCCCACGCGCTCGCCGTACAGGCTGAAGCTCTTGGAGAACGAGGTGGAGACAAAGAAGTCCAGGCCGGCGGCGACGAACTTGCCGATCACGGCACCGTCTTCCGCGATGCCGTTGCCGAAGCCCTGGTAAGCCATGTCGAGGAAGGGCACCAGGTTCTTGGCCTTGACGGCGGCAATCACCTGGTCCCACTGGGCGGCAGTGATGTCGTAGCCGGTGGGGTTGTGGCAGCAGGCGTGCAGCAGGACGATGGTGCCGGCCGGGGCCGCATTCAGGTCGGCCAGCATGCCGGCGAAGTCCACGCCGCGCGTGGCGGCGTCGTAGTAGCGGTAGGTTTCCACCGTGAAGCCGGCACTGGTGAACAGGGCCCGGTGGTTTTCCCAGCTCGGGTCGGAGATCAGCACCTTGGCCGTGGGGTTGAGCTTCTTCAGGAAGTCGGCGCCGATCTTCAGGCCGCCGGTGCCGCCGATGCCCTGCACGGTGGCGACGCGGCCGCTCTTCACCGGCTCGCTGTCAGCGCCGAACACCAGGCCCTTGACCGCGGCGTCATAGGCGGCAATGCCGTCGATGGGGAGGTAGCCGCGGGCGGTCGGCTTTTCCATCATGGTCTTTTCAGCGGCCTGCACGCATTGCAGCAGCGGCAGCTTGCCGTTGTCGTCGAAATACACGCCCACGCCCAGATTGACCTTGTTGGGGTTGGTGTCGGCGTTGAACTGCTCGTTCAGACCCAGGATGGGGTCGCGCGGTGCCATTTCGACGGCGGAAAAGAGAGACATGTCAGGATCCTGTGAAGATAAGTCTTGGAAAATGGAATACGCTATCAGGTTCCCCGTTATTTTACCGGGCTCCAGCAGTTCACTGCTCTATGACTGAACAACTTCTCTATACCTCGCTGGCGAGTTTTGAAGCCGCGCGTAGCCTGGTGCAGGCGCCGGCGGGCCATCGTTCCGGGCGACTGCATGGTCACAGTTTCCAGGCCAAGGTGCGCACGGCGCTGCCTGCCGGGCAAGTTCTGTTTCCGGGCGCAGAGGTGTCGGAACTCCGGCAGCAACTGGCGAATGCGGTGGCGCCACTGGATTACCAATCGCTTAACGAGCGCCTGCCCCAGCCCAGCGATGTGCATCTGGCACGCTGGCTTCGCGATCAACTGGCATGGCCGGGGCTCGAGACGCTGGGCATTCAGAGCACCGGGCAGCAGGGTGTTGATCTGGGCCGGGCCGGGCATGCGCATGTCTGGCGGCGTTATGGATTCGAGTCGGCGCATCAACTGCCCAACGTGGCCCAGGGGCACAAGTGCGGCCGCATGCACGGCCATGGCTTTGAGGTGATCCTGCATGCTGCACTGGCGCCGGGGCAGGACGTCGGTGATACCGGCTACGACCAGCTGGATGCCCTGTGGGCCCCCATTGCCGCCGACTTGCATTACCGTTGCCTGAATGACATTCCCGGCCTGGAGAACCCCACCAGCGAAATGCTGTCGAGCTGGATCTGGCAGCGGCTCAAACCCCGCTTCCCCGGGCTGACCTGGGTGACCGTGTTCGAGACGGCGTCGTGTGGGGCGCATTTCGATGGCGCACGCTACCGGATCTGGAAGGATTTTTCCCTGGACAGCGCGGTGCGCCTGGAACATGCCCCGGAGAACGACATGCGCCGGCGCATCCACGGCCACACCTTCACGCTGCGGCTGCACCTGTCGGCGCCGTTGGACCAGGTCATGGGCTGGACGGTGGATTTCGGCGACGTGAAGGCGGCCTTCAACCCGGTGTTTGCCATGCTGGATCACCAGCCTTTGCATGAGCGCAGTGATCTGGCCGATGGCGATTGCGCCAGCCTGGCCCGCTGGATCAAGTCGCAGACACAATCTGTCCTGCCGCAATTGAGCCGCATCGATCTCGAAGAGAACCCCGGCTGCGGGGTCATCCTGTCTTGGGGCGACCAGGCCTCCGCCTATTGAACTGACTGCCATGTCGTCCTTACCTGCATCAATTGCGAACGAACCGGCCACGGAGGCTGCATCGCTCCCCGCGGGCACCTTTGTGAGCTATCCCGGCTCGCCCTTCGAGCTCTACCAGCCTTATCCGCCGGCAGGCGACCAGCCCGAGGCGATCGACAAGCTGGTGGAAGGCGTGCGGGACGGCGAGGTCTACCAGACCCTGCTGGGCGTGACCGGCTCGGGCAAGACCTTCACCATGGCCAACGTCATTGCCCGTCTGGGCCGGCCGGCCATCGTGTTCGCGCCCAACAAAACGCTGGCGGCCCAGCTCTACAGTGAGTTCCGCGAGTTCTTCCCCAAAAACGCGGTGGAGTACTTCGTCAGCTACTACGACTACTACCAGCCCGAGGCCTACGTGCCGCAGCGCGACCTGTTCATCGAGAAGGACAGCGCCATCAACGAGCACATCGAGCAGATGCGCCTGAGCTGTACCAAGAGCGTGCTGGAGCGGCGCGACGTGGTGATCGTGGCGACCGTCTCGGCGATCTACGGCATCGGCCAGCCCGAGGCCTACCACCAGATGGTGATGACGCTGCGTGCCGGCGACCACATGGGCCAGCGCGACGTGATTGCCCAGCTGGTGCGCATGCAGTACCAGCGCAACGACACGGAGTTCTCGCGCGGCAAGTTCCGCGTGCGCGGCGACACCATCGACGTCTTCCCGGCCGAGCACTCCGAGCTGGCCCTGCGCATCGAGCTGTTCGACGACGAGATCGAGAGCCTGCAGCTGTTCGACCCGCTGACCGGCCGCATCCGCCAGAAGGTGCCGCGCTTCACCGTCTACCCGAGCAGCCATTACGTGACGCCACGCGAGCAGGTGCTGGCCGCGGTGGAGACCATCAAGGTGGAGCTGGCCGAGCGCCTGAAGGAGCTGGTGGGCATGGGCAAGCTGGTGGAGGCGCAGCGCCTGGAGCAGCGCACCCGCTTCGACCTGGAAATGCTGTCCGAGGTGGGCCACTGCAAGGGCATCGAGAACTACACCCGGCACCTCAGCGGCGCCGCGCCAGGCGAGCCGCCGGCCACGCTGACCGATTACCTGCCGAAAGATGCGCTGATGTTCCTGGACGAGAGCCACGTGCTGATCGGCCAGTTCGGCGGCATGTACAACGGCGACCGCGCGCGCAAGACCACGCTGGTGGAGTACGGCTTTCGCCTGCCCAGTGCGCTGGACAACCGGCCGCTGAAGTTCGAGGAGTTCGAGACCAAGATGCGCCAGGCGGTCTTCGTCTCGGCCACGCCGGGCAACTGGGAGAACGAGCACGCCGGCCAGGTGGTGGAGCAGGTGGTGCGACCGACCGGCCTGGTGGACCCCGAAGTAGAGGTGCGCCCGGCCACCCACCAGGTGGACGATGTGCTGCAGGAAATCCGCATCCGGGTCGACAGGCATGAGCGCGTGCTCATCACCACCCTGACCAAGCGCATGGCCGAGCAGCTGACCGATTACCTGACCGACAACGGTGTCAAGGTGCGCTACCTGCACAGCGACGTGGACACGGTGGAGCGGGTCGAGATCCTGCGCGACCTGCGGCTGGGCACCTTCGATGTGCTGGTGGGCATCAACCTGCTGCGCGAAGGGCTGGACATTCCAGAGGTGTCGCTGGTAGCGATTCTGGATGCCGACAAGGAAGGCTTCCTGCGCTCCGAACGCTCGCTGATCCAGACCATCGGCCGTGCCGCGCGCAACCTCAATGGCAAGGCCATTCTCTATGCCGACCGGGTCACGGATTCGATGGCCCGCGCCATCGGCGAGACCGAGCGCCGCCGCCACAAGCAGATCGAGCACAACCTGGCCCACGGCATCACGCCACGCGCCATCGTCAAGCAGGTGCGCGATCTGATCGACGGCGTCTACAGCGAGAAGGCTGGCCGCGAGGCCGAGCGGCTGGAGCAGGAGGCGATGGCGCGCGCCAAGGTGGAGGAGATGAGCGAGAAGGACATGGCGCGCGAGGTCAAGCGGCTGGAAAAGCAGATGCTGGAGCACGCGCGCAATCTGGAGTTCGAGCAGGCCGCCCGCGCCCGCGACCAGCTCAACCTGCTCAAGGCCCGCGCTTTTGGCGCTGCCGTGCCGGACCACCCGACCGGGCTGTAGCCCGCATCGCTGATGCCCGGTAAGGACCTCTTATCCGAGCGCATCACGGGGTTTTTTGCTATACTTGACACAAATAGTCAGGAAAGCCCGGAGAGCTGGTTGGCACGTCGTGCCGCGGGTTGCCAGCCGGGCAGGGTAGGGGCAGCCCCTCGGAGCCAACAGACTCCGGGGAAATACCAATAGTCAAACCCGGAACAGGAGTTTGCGATGCGTCTCACAACCAAAGGCCGCTTTGCGGTCACCGCGATGATTGACCTGGCCCTGCGCCAGAGCAACGGCCCTGTGACGCTGGCAGCGATCAGCCAGCGCCAGCAGATCTCTTTGTCTTATCTTGAGCAGTTGTTCGGCAAGCTGCGCCGCCATGAACTGGTGGAGTCGACCCGCGGCCCTGGTGGCGGCTACACGCTGGCGCGCAAGGCGGCCGACATCACCGTGGCCGACATCATCCTGTCGGTGGACGAACCGATCGACGCCACCCAGTGCGGCGGCAAGGAAAACTGCCTGGGCGATGCCGGCCGCTGCATGACCCACGAGCTGTGGGCGTCCTTGAATACCCGCATGGTCGAGTTCCTCGACTCCGTGACGCTGCAAAAGCTGGTGGATGACCAATTGGCCAAGGGCGTCACCATCGAAGACAAGCCCCTGGTCAAGCGGGCCATCTCCAGCATGCCGGTGGTCAAGCCGGTGCGCGTGAACGCCCCCAATTCGGTGTTCGCCCTGGGCAATTCTTTTTCCAAGCCCTGATTCCCAAGACATTTTTTACCGAGTTTCGTAGCGAGCCTGTATGGACATGACCCCTCATTTCCCGATCTACCTGGACTACGGCGCCACCACGCCTTGTGATCCGCGTGTGGTCGACACCATGATTCCCTGGTTGCGCGAGCACTTCGGCAACCCGGCCTCGCGCAGCCACGCCTGGGGCTGGGAGGCCGAAGAGGCCGTGGAGAAAGCGCGCGGTTACGTGGCCGACCTGATCGGCGCCGACCCGCGCGAAATTGTCTGGACCTCCGGTGCCACCGAGTCCAACAACCTGGCGCTCAAGGGTGCCGCGCACTTCTACAAGGGCAAGGGCAAGCACCTGATCACGGTGAAGACCGAGCACAAGGCCGTGCTGGACACCATGCGCGAGCTGGAGCGCCAGGGCTTCGAGGTGACCTATCTCGATGTACAGGAAGACGGCCTGCTCGACCTGGACAAGCTCAAGGCGGCGATCCGCCCGGACACCATCCTGATCAGCGTGATGTTCGTGAACAACGAGATCGGCGTCATCCAGGACATTCCGGCCATCGGCGCCCTGTGCCGCGAGAAGGGCATCATCTTCCACGTGGATGCGGCGCAGGCCACCGGCAAGGTGGCGATCGACCTCGGCAAACTGCCGGTCGACCTGATGAGCCTGGCCTCGCACAAGACCTACGGCCCCAAGGGCATTGGCGCGCTGTACGTGCGCCGCAAGCCGCGCGTGCGCATCGAGGCGCAGATGCACGGCGGCGGCCACGAGCGCGGCATGCGCTCCGGCACGCTGCCGACGCACCAGTGCGTCGGCATGGGCGAGGCCTTCCGCATTGCCAAACTGGAAATGGCGCAGGACAACGCCAAGGCGAAGGCATTGCACGACCGCCTTCTCAATGGCCTGAAGGATGTCGAGCAGACCTTCCTCAATGGCCATCCGACCCAGCGCGTGCCGCACAACCTGAACATGAGCTTCAATTTCGTCGAGGGCGAGTCGCTGATCATGGGCATCAAGGGCCTGGCGGTCTCCAGTGGCTCGGCGTGCACCTCGGCCTCTCTGGAACCCAGCTATGTGCTGCGCGCCCTGGGCCGCAGCGACGAACTGGCACACAGCAGCCTGCGCATGACCATCGGTCGCTTCACGACCGAGGAAGAAATTGATTACGCGATTTCCACCATCAAGCTCAACGTGGCCAAGCTGCGTGACCTGAGCCCGCTGTGGGAGATGTACCAGGACGGCGTAGACCTCAGCACGATTCAATGGGCCGCGCATTAAGGCCTCAGGAGAAAAATCATGGCATACAGTGAAAAAGTCGTTGACCACTACGAAAACCCGCGCAACGTCGGCTCCTTCGACAAGGGCGACGACACGGTGGGCACCGGCATGGTGGGCGCGCCCGCCTGCGGCGACGTGATGAAGCTGCAGATCAAGGTGAACGCGCAGACCGGCGTGATCGAGGACGCGCGCTTCAAGACCTACGGCTGCGGCTCGGCCATTGCGTCGAGCTCGCTGGTGACCGAGTGGGTCAAGGGCAAGACGCTGGACCAGGCGGCCGCGCTGAAGAACAGCGAGATCGCCGAAGAACTGGCCTTGCCGCCGGTCAAGATTCACTGCTCCATCCTGGCCGAGGACGCGATCAAGGCCGCCGTGGACGACTACCGCAAGAAGCACGCGAACTGATGATTCCCCCCCGAGGCGCCTTCGGCGCTTCCCCCTCAAGGGGGCGCACCCGGTGGCCCGGCGAAGCCGGTTCCACGGGTGCCTTGGTCTTGAGGTGTGGGCCCACGGGGGCATGAAAGACAGAAATGGCAGTTACCCTTACTGAAGCCGCGGCCCGGCATGTCACCCGCTACTTGAGCAAACGCGGCAAGGGCGTGGGTGTGCGCCTTGGCGTCAAGACCACCGGCTGTTCCGGCCTGGCCTATAAGCTGGAATACGTGGACGACATTGCACCTGAGGACATCGTGTTCGAGGGACATGGCGTCAAGGTGCTGATCGACCCCAAGAGCCTTTCCTACATCGACGGCACCGAGCTCGATTACGTGCGCGAAGGGTTGAACGAGGGTTTCCGCTTCAACAACCCGAATGAGCGCGATCGTTGCGGCTGCGGCGAATCTTTTCGAGTGTGAAGCTGCTGCGCGAACGTGATCAGGGCTTCGGCAGTGCTCGAAATCCTCATGAACCGAAAGTTCATTCCGGTTTCTGCGCGCTGGCGGCACCCTGCTGACGTCCGCTCATAACGCTTCCCATCTCGAAAAGGCTGAGTACTTCGTGACTTCCCTTCAATCCAACGACTTCGAGCTCTTCGGCCTGCCGCAGCAGTTTGCGCAGGACCGCTCGGTGCTGGATACGCGCTGGAAGGAGTTGCAGCGCGAGGCGCATCCTGACAAGTTCACGGCCCAGGGCACGGCCGCACAGCGCGTGGCCATGCAGTGGTCGGTGCGCATCAACGAGGCCTACCAGCGCCTGAAAGACCCGCTCAAGCGTGCCGCCTACCTGTGCGAGTTGAATGGTGTGCCGGTGAATGCCGAGAACAACACCGCCATGCCGGCCGAGTTCCTGATGCAGCAGATGGAATGGCGTGAGGCGCTGGATGACGTCGGCAGCAGCGAAGACCTGGATGCACTGAGCGACCAGATTGCGCACAGCCGGCGCGAAACGCTCCAGCGATGCGAGACGCTGCTCGACGTGGCACACGATTACCTGGGCGCCGTGGCGCAGGTGCGGGCGCTGATGTTCATCGAACGTTTTGGCCGTGACATCGAAGCCCGCTACGACCAGATGGATACCGCTGCCCGGCGACAATAAGGCCCTGAACAAGGCCCTGATCCGAACAGAACAACGATGGCACTGCTGCAAATTTCCGAACCCGGTCAGTCCCCCGATCCGCACCAGCGGCGCATCGCCGTGGGCATTGACCTCGGCACCACCCATTCGCTGGTGGCTTCCGTGCGCAGCGGCGTTGCCGAATGCCTGCCCGACGCGCAAGGCCGTGTCATCCTGCCGTCCGTGGTGCGCTACCTCGCCAATGGCGGCCGTCAGATCGGTTTCGACGCCCTGGCCGCGTTGGCCGAAGACCCTGAGAACACCATTGCCTCCGTCAAGCGCTTCATGGGCCGTGGCGTGCAGGACGTGGTCGGGCGCGAGAAGCTGCCGTACAAGCTGGTGGACCACCCCGGCATGCTGGGCCTGCAGACCGTGGTGGGCGAGAAGTCGCCGGTGGAGGTGAGCGCCGAGATCCTGGCCACGCTGCGCTTTCGCGCCGAGGACACTTTCAACGACGACCTCTATGGCGCCGTCATCACGGTGCCGGCCTACTTTGACGATGCCCAACGCCAGGCCACCAAGGACGCCGCGCAACTGGCCGGCCTCAACGTGCTGCGCCTGATCAACGAGCCCACCGCAGCCGCCATTGCTTACGGCCTGGACAACGCCAGCGAAGGCATCTACGCGGTGTACGACCTGGGCGGCGGCACCTTTGATATTTCCATCCTGCGCCTCTCCAAAGGGGTGTTCGAAGTCATCGCCACTGGCGGCGACTCGGCCCTGGGTGGCGACGACTATGACGCCGCACTGGCGGCCTGGGCACTGCAACAGGCGGGCCTGAGCAGCGTGACCGCGGCGGACAAGGCGGCCGTCAAGATGGCGGCCCGCGCTTGCAAGGAAGCCCTGTCTGCTACTGATTCTGTAGCGTTTCACGCCCAATTGACGGCGGCGGAAGTCGATTTGACGGTGATGCGCACGCAGTTCGAAGAAGTCACCGCAGCGCTGACGGCGCGCACCATGAATGCCGTGCGCAAGGCATTGCGCGACGCCAAGCTGAGCGTCGACGACGTGCAGGGCGTGGTGATGGTGGGCGGCTCGACCCGCATGCCGGTGATCCAGCGTGCCGTGGGCGAGTTCTTCGGCCACGAACCGCTGACCAACCTCAACCCCGACGAGGTGGTGGCGCTGGGCGCCGCCATCCAGGCCAACCAGCTGGCCGGCAACAATGCCGCCGGCGACCTGCTGCTGCTCGACGTGATTCCGCTTTCGCTCGGCATCGAGACCATGGGCGGCCTGGTCGAGCGTATCGTGCCGCGCAACCAGACCATCCCGACTGCGATGGCGCAGGACTTCACCACCTACCAGGACGGCCAGACCGCACTGGCGCTGCATGTGGTGCAGGGCGAGCGCGACCTGGTGGCCGACTGCCGCAGCCTGGCGCGCTTCGAGCTGCGCGGCATCCCGCCGATGGCAGCTGGTGCAGCGCGCATCCGCGTCACCTTCACGGTGGACGCTGACGGCCTGTTGCAGGTGAGCGCGCGTGAACAGATCAGCGGTGTGGAAGCGCGCATCGACATCAAGCCGTCCTACGGCCTGGGCGATGAGCAGATTGCCAAGATGCTGCAGGAGAGCTTCACCACCGCCGAGTCCGACATGCACGCCCGCGCGCTGGTGGAGGCGCGTGTCGAGGCCGACCGCATGTTGCTGGCTACGCGCAGCGCGCTGACGGCCGACGGCGACCTGCTGTCAGACGAGGAACGCGTCGCCATCGACGGCCTGATGGCCGCGCTGGAGGTGTCGCGCACCCAGGAAGAAGACGCGGCAGCCATCGACGCCGCCACCGAAACGCTGGCCAAGGGCACCGAACCCTTTGCCGCCCTGCGCATGAACCGCGGCATCCAGAAGGCCCTGGCGGGCAAGAACATCGAAACGGTCTGAGTCCACCAACGCCGAACACACCATGCCCATCATCAAGATCCTTCCCCATCCCGAGCTCTGCCCGCAAGGCGCTGAGATCAAGGCGCCGGCCGGCACCTCGATCTGCGAGGCGCTGCTGGACAACCACATCGAGATCGAGCATGCCTGCGACATGAGCTGCGCCTGCACCACCTGCCACGTCATCGTGCGCGAGGGCTTCGATTCGCTCAACGAGCTCGACGAGAACGAAGAAGACCTGCTCGATCGCGCCTGGGGCCTGGAGCCCAATTCGCGCCTGAGCTGCCAAGCCATCCTGGCGCAGAAGGATCTGGTGGTGGAGATACCCAAGTACACGATCAACTTGGCGAAGGAAAAGCATTGAGGGTCAGACTGACGCAGCTATCATTGAGCCATGCGCCAGATCGTTCTCGACACTGAAACCACGGGCCTGTCCGCCGAAGGCGGCGACCGCATCATTGAAATCGGCTGCGTGGAGTTGCTCAACCGCAAGCTCACCGGCAACAACCTTCACTTCTACCTCAACCCCGAGCGTGACAGCCACGAGGACGCGCTGCGGGTGCACGGCATCAGCAACGAATTCCTGCGCGACAAACCCAAGTTCGTCGAAGTGGCGGAGGAGATCCTGACCTACCTGCAGGATGCAGACATCATCATCCACAACGCGGCCTTCGACGTCAGTTTCCTGAACAAGGAACTGGAGCTCATCGGCAAGCCGGCCTTTGGCAAATTCGTGGTCAGCGTGACCGACACGCTGGTGATGGCCAAGGAGATGTTCCCGGGCAAGCGCAACTCGCTCGACGCGCTGTGCGATCGCCTGGGCGTCGACAACTCGGGCCGCACGCTGCACGGCGCCTTGCTCGACGCCGAACTGCTGGCCGACGTCTACATCAACCTCACGCGCGGGCAGGACGCGCTGCTGATCGACGCGGCCGATGCCGAAGATGGCAACGGCGGCTTCGAGCGCATCGACCTGAGCCGTTTCGAATTGCAGGTGCTGGCAGCCAACGAGCAGGAGCTGGCTGCGCATGAAGACCTGCTGGCCCAACTCGACAAGGCCAGTGGCGGCAAGACGGTGTGGCGTAAGCTCGCCTGAGGTGAAGAGCCGAAAATCTGTGGCATAATGCTGGTTTTCCCGGAGAGCAAACGGCTCAAGGAAAACAGATTCAGGGCGATTAGCTCAGCGGTAGAGCACTGCATTCACACTGCAGGGGTCACATGTTCGATCCATGTATCGCCCACCAACAAATATTGTTGTAAATCAAGCACTTAGACGAAATCTAAGTGCTTTTTTTACGTCCAAAAGTAGTACGAAATGCCCGTACTACTTTTGACCCAAAAATCCCCCAATCTTCGGTAGCGATTTCTGCCAAAGCCACGTAGCATGTGGCTTTAGGAGGAGATAGATGGTTGCTGGAAAGAAGACTGTTGCTAAAAAAACCTCTGCCGCGCAAAAGAAGGTGGCGAAGCACAGAACTGGTGCGACAGAAAAGCACTACATACCCAACTATCCAACCAAGCTCTACATCTACAAGCTTGCGGCAAGCAAGTACTGGTGGGTGCGCTACTTTGTGAACGGCAATGCTGTTCGTAAGACCACAAAGACAGAGAGCAAGCGAGAGGCAATAGCCTTCGCAAAAGAGTTCTACGACACAGTCACCTACAACCAGCGTCACGGCATCTATGCCACAGCATCAGCGACCAGCTTTGAAAGCTGCGTGAAGGAACTGATGAAGACAGAGAAGGGAAAGCTGGATCGGGGTGAACAGTCCAAGATCACATACGACAACAGCAAGTACCGCTATGACAAGTTCATCGTGCCGCACTTCCGTAACGTCGAGGTCAAGGACGTTGACTACTACGCCTTGCAGAAGTTTCTGAACGTGATGAGCGACAAGCAGCTTAGCTTGTCCACCATCAGCGCGTACATGGGGCTGACGCGCAAGGTGTTGCAGCACGCAGCAAGGCGCAAGTTCATCGTTGCTGTGCCTGAGTTTCCCAAGGTGGCCGTCAAGGACGTGGCACGGGGCTGGTTTACGACCAAGGAGTACAGGCGACTTTGGAGTGCTGCAAAGCGCTACGCGGGGCAGAAGATCGAAGTGCGTAAGTACAAAGACTCGAAGGACGTGACGCACACGCAGTACATCAACGCCAGCGCAAAAAGAGGCAAGCGTGGTGACCTGATGCGCAATGTGGACATGACTGAAGACTTGCGGCGCCTGGTCGTGTTCATCTGCAATAGCTACATACGGCCAACGGACATTAAGTTCATGCAGCACAAGCATGTTGACGTGGTGCGAGGTGAGCACACGTTCTTACGGCTGCGCATACCACCGACCAAGGGGCATAGCGATCCGATCACGACGATGCCAAAAGCAGTTGAGTGCTACGAAGCACTCAGGCAGTACCACCTAAGTCAAGGTCTGATTGGGCAGGAGCATAGCGATGACTACGTGTTCTTGCCGCAGTACAAGACAAACAGGGACTACGCGCTGAAGCAGCTACAGCGTCAGTTTGAAATACTGATGTGGGATACGAAGCTTGGGCTGGGGGCAGGGGGCGAAGAGCGGACGCTGTATTCGCTGCGTCACACGGCCATCATGTACAGGTTGCTGTTTGGTGACGGCATTAACACGCTGCTGTTGGCGCGCAATGCGCGGACGAGTGTGGAGATGATCGACAGGTTCTACGCCAAGCCGCTGAGTGGCGAGATGAATATTGCCATGCTGCAGTCGCGTAGGCGGTCACGCAAGATCTATGACGGGGATTTTGAGCGCGGCAAAGAACTGTAAGCATGCTGGAGGGACGCGCTCGATTGTGCGTCTAAATGGGACCAAGCGTGCATATCATCAGCGGTACTACGAAAAGCAAGCGACGCCGCCTGCAATGGTTACCGTCCTTGGTGGTTAGACACGGAGTCGTTGGCAAGTCGATGGGCTGCACTTTGCTATGCAGGAGCAGAATTTCAGCAAGATTACTTCCGAGCCGAGGGCCGACACGTTTGCTGGTCGCCGACTAGGTATGAAGAAAGAGCAGCAGCATGCGAAGGCTACTGGCGGCAACGAGATGGCCCGAGATGAACTGGCTGCTGTCTATGAGCACTTGCGGTGCTTAAGCTCCAACTGTTCTTTTGAAGAGATTATTGGATGAAATCGCGTCAAGTAACCTGGCTGATCTCGAATTCAGTCTTAGCGATCTGCGTATATGTCGGCATGTACGCCGATGTCTATGCGATAGCCGTTTGCGTTGCAGTTTTTGTTTGGATTATGCTCATCGCCTACGCACTTGCGTTGATGGCCTCGCGCACCTATCCGCGACCTGTTCCGTTTCTTATCGAGGCGGTGTATGACGTAGCACTTGTGTCCGCGATTTGGATTGGCGCATGGCACTTGACGGCAGTTTCCTATGCGCTTTCTGCCGTAATGTTGGAGGTTGTAGTCAGTCGTGGAGAGAGGGCTGCGAGAAAGTGGTAGCGATCTAGGGAGGCGACATGGGCTTTCGAACATTTGTGCGGTGGGTAAGGTCGGCGGAAGGGCCGTTTTCGCGCAAGCCAAAATGGCTGAAGGAGTACATAACAAAGACCGCCGACATACTAGGTGTTGGCCTATATGTCATGCCTGAGTGGCAGCGTTCTATGTTTGGTCAATACGTTGCCTTGCACAAAGAGGCTTGCTTATTCCTGGCGCATAAGGTGGATTTAGAACTTCAAATATTGAGCAGACGTATTGGAGCCGACCACCAATACACAGACTATGTACTTGAGCGACTGTTTGGCGCTGATGGCTACGTCGAAATCGAGAAGAAATTCAATGATTACAGAGGCGACGAGAAGGCCGTAGAGCTAGCGCAAGACCGTGTAGTTGCGCTCGTGGATGCGGCATTTGGCACGGGGGAGCGACTGGAGGCGTTCCCAGACTTTGCAGATGGGCTCCAATATGCGGCCGTGCTTGTCAAAATGTTTCCATCTACAAAATTCGACAGTGATCTTGAGCGCGCATTCCATGGGCTGCACTACAAATACTTTTCGAGTCTCTTTACCGCCGAAGAGTTCGGCGAGTGGCTTGAGACACAACTGAAGGGCAGGTATGCAGCCGAAGCACTTGTGACGCTCTCTAATTTCATGGACCAAGCCGCGAACGGCTCTCTCTCGGGCAGAAGAGCTGCGAAGATGCTTGGTAAGAAATTTGACATTAGCTAGATGTGAGTATGGCCGACGTTACTGATAGTAGAAGCAATTACCGTATCTGCCACTGATGTCTTCACTTTCCCCCGCTCGTCGTCTTTCTCGAATCAAGCAACTGATCGGAAAATTAGAGGTTGGGAGCGATGTCCAGGCACGTGATCTTGGAATTGTCCTAAGCGCCAAGCAGCTTAAGGCCATGAAGGTGGTGTGGAGCGATCAGAGAGAACTACGCAACATCGAGAAGCCTGCCGCAGTAGTTGAATATGAGCGGCGTCTTCAACAAGCCTTGCTTTGGCACGGCAAGCTCGACCGCTTCAGCTCATTTCGTCCTAAGCCAGGTTCGGTCGTGACAAACAGAGCAGCGAAGGCTGCTGAGATAAAAAACAAGTGTGACCGCGCATTCGAAGATACGTATGAGCACTTGCAGGAAATTTTTGCGGCAGATCCGACAGTGCAGCTATGGTTTGACCGTGATCTAGATTTCAGCTTCGATACGCACATCAATATTGACCCAGACAGCATGCCACGTGTGATAACGAGCCGCAGCGCGAACAATATGGGAGACGCGAAGTCTACGTTTGGATTCAAGAGCAAAAAGGAAGTGAAGCTTGACGCACTGAGGAGTGCGCTTGGTGAGCTTGAGAACGAGTTGCTAGGCGACAAGGAGCGAAAAGCAAACGCCGAGAAGGACGCCGAAATGGCTAGGCAGCTAAAAAACAAATTGGCCAAGTTGAAAACGACGGATTGAACCAACGGTGAAGGAATGGTGGTTTATTGGTAGAAAAAGCATGCAAATAGGTGGCTGCAAACCCGCATGAATATTGGGCTGCAGCCGCACGATATTTTTACGTGTAAATCCCAGGCCAACCAGCCTTCCCCGTCACCATCCCTGCAGCTAGACCAATTCGACCGCGTTTCGCTTCATGTCATCGTTCGCGTCGATATAGACAATCGTGGTCCTCAAACTCTTGTGGCCTGCAAGACTCGCAAGCACTCGAATCGAGATTCCTTTGCTGGCAAGGTTGGTGATAAACGACCTGCGACCAGAATGACTGCTAGCGCCTTCAATGCCCGCCTTCCTGTAAAGCCAGAAGAAATGCTGCGTGAGTACGTTTGCACTGAATGCGCGCCGACCTGACGTGATGAACAGTGGCTGCTTGGCATCCTTCGCCGCTCGCATGTCTACGTAGTTCTGCAATTCATCCTGCAGCTTCTTTGGCAGGCGGATTCAACCGGTCAGTGCAACACATTCGCTGAACATCTCAGCGGGTGTATG
>JASJPI010000018.1:0-65568 GCA_031426755.1 Curvibacter sp. | reverse complement strand
CGGCTCTTATTCCGCTTGCCCCTGCGCTACTCGCCTCCTCATAACGGCGGGGGAACTGGATACCCGATACCGAAGAAACAAGGACGCGCCGTGGCGCGTCCTTGTGGTCCAAGCGTCAGGATGCATCAGTTTCTGTGAAGCAGTTCTGATGACAAATGCGCTCGTAGTCATTCGAACTGAAAATTTTGATGGGAAACGTGCAGCAAGAACTAAGGCAACCTTGCACATGATTTTTTGGACCAAGAGGACTCGCGTGCGATTCTTTCCAGCATGTTTCGGATCCAATTCTCATGCTCTTTTCCGCCGGGCCACACTACAGAAGTAAATGTGGCTGACTCTGTGTCTTCGAAGTCAAACACAAAGATGAACTGCTTCCCAACGAAATAGTCTTTGATGGTTGTTTCGGCGGTCATGTCTGTCCCGTTTTGGATTTCTTCATATTGATGCTGCGATATCAGGCTCATCGCATTTGAGGGTGCATCGAAACGAAGATCAATATTTGGAATTAGTGTTCCTTTGACGATTCCCTTGTATGAGTTACCAATGGAAGGACGGTGTGAGTTCTTCCGCTCCAAGGAGGATGCATCTTTATTGCCGAGAAGTCTGTCAACTGTCATGGAAACCTCATACTCCCAAGGCATTGACGTGGTACATCTTCCAAGAAGGTCAAACTTTTGGCACTTAGGGACACTCGCCGAGATAACGGTGGCTACCGCAATGTAGTCACGTGAGCAAAGCACCTGATATTGGGAGGAAGGGCTCAGTGCCCAGGCAGCGGCAGTTCCGAAAAGAAGGTGGAACGCAAGTAAATACTTATTGGCTGTTGGCATTTGAATTCCCTTGTGCGTTGACAGGGCACTTGACGTAATTCTGAATAGAAAAACGCATGGATGTATGAGTGTGCGCTGTCGGGCGCACATCCCGACAAAACAAACCGCGCCGCCGGAGCACGACCCGGCAGCTTAGTCCCGCGGCCGGAACGTAATCACCAGCGCCGGCGGCACCCGTCCATCGGTGTCGCGCGGCAACACTTCGGTCTTGTCGATGGCCTTGAGCACGGCCTCGTCCCAGGCCTTGACGCCGCTGGTCTTGAGGACCTTGCGGCCGACGATGGTGCCGTCGGGGGCGGTGCGCACTTCCACTTCCGCCACCGGGTTGCCGACGACGTCTTCGGTGAACACGATGTTGGGCTTGATGCGCCCGATGATGCGGCCGGCGTAGCTGGCCGAGGGGCCGGAAGACTTGAGTGCCGTGCCGGTGGAAGACGGGCCGCCGGTGGCGCCGGCCAGGCCGGCCATGCGCTTGAGGTTTTCCTGGCGCATCTTCTCGCGCAGCTTGGCTTCTTCCTGGTCCTTGAGCTTGTCCTTCTTCTGGGCTTCCAGCTCTTTCTTTTTCTTTTCTTCCGCCAGTTTTTTCTCTTGCTCGCGTTTTTCCTGCTCACGCTTGAGCTGGGCGAGTTTTTCCTTTTCGCGTTCTCTTTCGCGCTTTTCCTGTTCGAGCTTCTCCTTGGCCTTGCGCTCCTTCTCGCGCGCCAGGGCGATGTCGGCTTGCGACACCACCGGTTCGGCCTTGGGTGGGGGCGGCGGCGGTGCCGGCTTGGTTTCGGGTTCCGGTGGCGCTTCCACCAGTTTGGGGGCCGCCTGCTGCGGCACGGCAGACCAGAGCTCGGCCTCCACCGCCGGTGTCTGTGCATCGCGCTTCCAGCTCACGCCCCAGGTCAGGGCCGCCAGCAGCAGCAGATGCGCCACCACCGCGAGCGCGAAGGCGCGCATCAGCCCCGGCGGGGGCGGGGGTGCGAACTCGAAGCGGTCGGCGGCGGCGTGCATGCGTGGGTGAGGTTCTTAGGGCCTGTTAACGCTAATTTCGCAAGTGCGAACGCGATGAAAACCGCGCCAATCTAGGCGCGCGACGACGCCCAGGCTGGCTGCCTGGGCTAGGAGTGCAACAACGAGTGGCGCGGTTTTCATCGCGTTCCCTCCGGGTTGCGGCCAAAAATCCCATGCGCGGCGTTGCGAAGCCTTGCCGGGGGCCGACCCCGGCTGCGTTTCGCGCCTTGCGCATGGCATTTTTGATCCGCAACGCATCTTGTGAAATTAGTGTTAACAGGCCCTAGTTGGCCAGCTGGACCGACAGGCCGACGCGCTGGATGCCGGCGCGCTGCAGCGTGTCCATGACCTTGACCACGGTTTCGTACTTGACGTTCTTGTCGGCGCTGATGACCACCGCCGAGCTGGCGGCGGCGGCGCTGTCGCGCGGGCCCTGGGCCTGCTTCACGGCGGCGGCCAGTTCCTTGAGGTTGAGGGAGCTGGTCTTGTCGTCCACCTTGAGCTCCAGCGTCTCGTTCTTGTTGACCACGATCTGGATGATCTGGTCGGGCTGCTTGGCGGCCTTGCCGACGCTGGGCAGGTCGATCACGCTGGGCGTGATCAGCGGCGCCGTGACCATGAAGATGATCAGCAGCACCAGCATCACGTCGATGAAAGGCACCATGTTGATTTCATTGATGGTGCGGCGGCCGCGGCCGCGGCTGGCGACGGAGGGCATGGTTTTTCCCCTTAGCGTCCGGCGGGCGAGGTCATCGCGCCGGCGCCGATGTTGCGCTGCAGGATGTTGGAGAACTCCTCGATGAAGGTCTCCAGGTGGATGGCGACGCGGTCGATGTCGCGCGCGAAGCGGTTGTAGGCGATCACGGCGGGAATGGCGGCGAACAGGCCGATGGCGGTGGCCACCAGCGCCTCGGCGATGCCGGGCGCCACGGTGGCCAGTGTCACCTGCTGCATGGAGGCCAGGCCGGTGAAGGCGTGCATGATGCCCCAGACCGTGCCGAACAGGCCAATGTAGGGCGAGACCGAGCCGACCGAGGCCAGGAAGGACAGGCTGGATTCGACGGCGTCCATCTCGCGCTGGAAGCTGGCGCGCATGGCACGGCGGGCGCCGTCGAGCAGGGTGCCGGCGTCGCTGATGCGGCGCTCGCGCAGCTTCTGGTACTCGCGCATGCCGCTGGCGAAGATGCGTTCCATCGGGCCGGCGGCGCGCGCGTTTTGCGCGGCGGCAGAGAACAGGTCGTTCAGGCTGGTGCCGGACCAGAAGTCGCGCTCGAAGATGTCGTTGAGCGACTTGACGCGCTTGATCGAAAAGAGCTTGCGGAAGATGGCGGCCCAGCTGGCGACCGACATGGTGAGGAGGATCAGCATCACCAGTTGCACGACCCAGCTTGCGTGCAGCACCAGTTGAATGATGGACAGTTCTTGGTTCATTTCAGGACATCCAGTACAGATTGCGGAATTCTTGCAGGTTTCATGGAGGCCGCTTCCACCCAGCCGATGCGGATGGTGCCCTCGCAAAGAAGCGCCCCCACGCTTGCCGCTTCGCGTGCTACGCTGCCCCCCGAGGGGGCCTTCGCGCCTTGGGGCAGCCCGGCGGCGCTCAAGTTTGGCGGCAATACATAAGCCTGCTGCTCGATTGTCAGCGATGCGCGGCCGTTTTCCAGCAGACGGGCTGTAACCAACAGTTCATCGTCGAGCCGGGCCGGGCGGTGGTACTTGAGTTGCGTTTCGCTCACCACGAACATGCCGCCAGTGTTGTCGCGCAGGGCCTGCTGATGAATACCGAGCGAGCGCAGCCACTCGGTGCGGGCGCGTTCGAAGAACTTCAGGTAATTGGCATAGAACACGATGCCGCCGGCATCGGTGTCTTCCCAGTAGACGCGGATCGGGAATTCAAACGTCATGCGTGCCTCAGCCCAGCAAGGTTTTCAGCCGCGCCACCGCTTGCTGCAGCTGCGGCAGCGCGTTGGCGGTGGAGAAACGGATGAAGCGCCCGGTGTCGGCATGGCCGAAGTCGCGCCCCGGTGTTACCGCCACGTGGGCCTGCTGCATGAGTGCGAACGAGAGGTCCCAGCTGTCCTTGACGCCGAGCTTGGTGCAGGTGGTGGTGCAGTCGGCCCAGGCGTAGAAGGCGCCGTCGGGCATGACGGGCACGCTCAGCCCCATGGCGTTGAGGGCCGGGATGAAGAAGTCGCGCCGCGCCTTGAATTCGGCGCGGCGGCGCTCGTACTCGGCCAGGCTGTCGGCCTCGAAGCAGGCCAGGGCGGCATGCTGCGCAATGGTGCTGGGGCAGATGAACAGGTTCTGCGCCAGCCGTTCCACCACCGGCACCAGCGCCTCGGGCAGCACCAGCCAGCCCAGGCGCCAGCCGGTCATGTTGAAGTACTTGGAAAAGCTGTTGATGCTGATGATGTCGTCGCTGAGGGCCAGTGCGGGCTGGCCGTAGCGTTCGTCATAGCTCAGCGGCAGGTAGATCTCGTCGATCAGCGTGATGCCGCCGCGCGCGCTCACCACCTCATGGATGCGACGCAACTCGGCCGGGTCGATCGAGGCGCCGGTGGGGTTGGACGGCGAGGCCAACAGCACGCCGCGGGTCTTGTCGCCCCAGGCCGCTTGCACCTTGTCGGCACTGAGCTGGAAGCGCTCGGCCGCCGTGGTGGGCAGCAGCACCGCGGTGCCTTCGGCGGCGCTGACGAAATGCCGGTTGCAGGGGTAGCTCGGGTCCGGCATGAGCACCTCGTCACCGGCCTCGATCAGGGCCAGGCAGGCCAGCTGCAGCGCGGCCGAGGCGCCGGCGGTGACCACGATGCGGCTGGCGGGCACCTTGACGCCGAAGCGCTGGCCATACCAGGCACTGATGCGCTCGCGCAGCGCCGGCAGGCCGGTGGCATCGGTGTACTGGGTGCGGCCATCGCGCACCGCTTTTTCGGCGGCCTGCTGCACCAGCGGTGGGGCCGTGAAGTCGGGCTCGCCGATGTTGAGGAAAATCATCGGCGCATCGCTGTGCGCCACCTCACGGGCCAGGGCGGAAGCGGCCTTGGCCACCTCCATCACGTAAAAGGGTTCGATGCGCTGGGCGCGGCTCGCGATTCTCATGCGTGGCGGCAGGCCCGGCTCAAGCGCGCGGCTGGCTGGCCGTGCGGTCGGCGGCAACTTCCGACGCGCGCAGCGTGGGGGCCAGGCCGTTGAGCACGCCGTTGACGTACTTGTGGCCGTCGGTGCCGCCGAATTCCTTGGCCAGCTCGATGCACTCGTTGAGCACCACGCGCCACGGCACGTCCAGGCAATGCAGAAACTCGTAGGTGCCGATCCACATCACGGCGTGTTCGATCGGCGAGATCTCGGCGATCTTGCGGTCCAGCAGCGGCGTGATCAGGCGGTCGAGTTCGGTCGCTTCGGCCACGCAGCCATGCAGCAGCGCGTCGTAGTGCGCGGCATCGGCCTTGTTGAAGCCGGCCAGGTCGCGCGTGAAGGTGTCGATGGCGCTGGCCTCGTTCTTGCCCACCAGGTGCTGGTACAGCGCCTGCAGGGCGAATTCGCGGGCGCGGCTGCGGCCCGACTTGGCGGCGGCCTTGCGCGCGCCGGTGCTGGTCAGGCCGGTGCGCGACTGGCGCGGCGGGCGTTTGGAGTCGGTTTGCTTGTCGCTCATTGAATGTCGTCCAGCAGGTTGGCCATTTCCACGGCGACACGGGCAGCGTCGCGCCCCTTGTCGGTCTGGCGTGCAATCGCCTGTTCCATGTTTTCGGTGGTGAGGATGGCGTTGGCCACGGGCAGCTGGTAGTCCAGCGCAACGCGGCTGACGCCGGCGCCCGATTCGTTGGCCACCAGTTCGAAGTGGTAGGTCTCGCCGCGGATGATGCAGCCCAGGGCGATCAGGGCGTCGTACTGGTTTTTCTCGGCCAGGGCCTGCAGGGCCACCGGCACTTCCAGCGCGCCGGGCACCAGCACGTGGTCGATGTGCTTGTCCTGCACCCCCAGGGCTGCGAGTTCGGTCTTGCAGGCCTGCGCCAGGGCGTTGGTGATGGACTCGTTGAAACGCGCCTGCACGATGCCGATGTAGAGCTTGCGGCCGTCGAGCCGCTGGTCGTTGGAAGCCAGGCTTCCCTTGTCTGCGCCGAACATATGAATTTCCTTTGTGTTTTTATCTGGTGACGTAGCCGACAACTTCGAGGCCGTAGCCCGTCATGCTGGGCAGGCGGCGCGGGTTGCCCATCAGGTTCATCTGGTGCACGCCGCACTCGCGCAGGATCTGCGCGCCAACGCCGTAGTTGCGCAGGTCCATGCGGCCGTGCTCCGGCCCGTGGCTGGCGCGCGCCGTGCCTTCGAACTGGGCCAGCAGTTGCTCGGCGCTTTCGCCGCAGTTGAGCAGCACCACCACGCCGCGGCCTTCGGTGTTGATGCGCGACAGGCAGGCGTCCAGGCTCCAGGAGTGCATGGCGCGGCCGACTTCGAGGGCGTCGAGCACCGACAGCGGCTCGTGCACCCGTGCCAGCACGGTGTCGGCCGGGCTCCATTGCCCCTTGACCAGCGCCAGGTGCACGCCCTGGCTGGGCTTGTCGCGGAAGGCGTGGGCGGTGAACTCGCCGAAGGCGGTGTTGAGGGTGCGCGTGCCGACCTTCTCGATCAGTGATTCGTTGTGGCTGCGGTACTTGATCAGGTCGGCAATGGTGCCGATCTTCAAGCCGTGCTCGGCGGCGAACAACTGCAGGTCGGGCAGACGGGCCATGGTGCCGTCGTCTTTCATGATCTCGCAGATCACGGCGGACGGCGTGCAGCCGGCCATGGTGGCGAGGTCGCAGCCGGCTTCGGTGTGGCCGGCGCGCATGAGCACGCCGCCGTCCACCGCCTGCAGCGGGAAGACGTGGCCGGGTTGCACCAGATCCTGCGGAAGGGCGTTCGGGTTGACCGCGGCCTGCACGGTGCGCGCGCGGTCGGCGGCCGAGATGCCGGTGGTCACGCCTTCGGCGGCTTCGATCGAGACGGTGAAGGCGGTGCTGTAGACGGTGCCGTTGCGCGCGGCCATGGGCGGCAGGTGCAGGTACTCGCAGCGTTCGCGCGTCAGCGTGAGGCAGATCAGGCCGCGGCCGAAGCGCGCCATGAAGTTGATGGCTTCCGGCGTGACGTGGTCGGCCGCCAGGACCAGATCGCCTTCGTTTTCGCGGTCTTCCTCATCGACCAGGATCACCATGCGGCCGGCACGCATCTCGGCCACGATGTCTTCGACCGGGGAGATGGCCACAGGGGCCACGGGGTTGGGGGTGCTCATGCGTTGGCTTTCTCGGAGGTGGGGGCGCTGCCGAGCATGCGCTCGACATAACGCGCGATCAGGTCGATTTCAAGGTTGACGCCGGAGCCCGCCTGCAGCGAGCCCAGCGCGGTGTTCTGCACGGTGTGCGGGATCAGGTTGATGCTGAGCTCGCAACCATCGGCCTGGTCCTGAATGCGGTTGACGGTCAGGCTGGCGCCGTTGACGGTGACCGAGCCTTTGTAGGCCAGGTACTTGGCCAGTGCCAGCGGCGCCAGGATGCGCAACTCCCAGCTTTCGCCCACCTGGGCAAAGTGAGTGACGCGGCCGATGCCGTCCACATGGCCCGAGACCAGATGGCCGTCCAGGCGGTCGTTGGCGCGCAGGGCTTTTTCGAGGTTGATGGGGCCGACCCGGTCCAGGCCGCTGGTCTTGGCCAGCGATTCGGCCGAGATGTCCACGGTGAAGCGGTTGGCGGCGGGATCGAAGGTGGTGACGGTCATGCAGGCGCCGTTGAGGGCGATGCTGTCGCCCAGGCCCACATCGGCCAGGTAGTCGGCAGGGCACTCGATGGTCAGGCGCTTGCCGTGCGTCAAAGAGCTGCCGAGCGCGTGGACGGCGGCGATGCGCCCCACTGCGGTGATGATTCCGGTGAACATCCTTGTATTTTCGCAGGGAATGGGGCGCCTGGCGGGGGGGCGCCCCCAAATCCGTGAATTAGAAGCGGTCTCGCCCCGGAATCCGGGCCAGGATGCGCAAATCCGGGCCGATCATGGCCGTTTCGCGGAATTCCAGCTCGATGGCCTGCGACAGCTCGGCCAGCGGGCCGATGTTGACCATGCCGCGTCCAGCACCCAGCAGCTTGGGCGCCAGGTAGAGCAGGAACTCGTCCACCAGCCCTTCGCGCACCAGGGAGCCGTTGAGCTTGTGGCCGGCCTCCACGTGGACCTCGTTGATCTCGCGCCTGGCCAGGTCGCGCAGCATGGCGGCCAGGTCCACCTTGCCTTCGGTGCCGGGCTGGCGGCCGGGACAGTAGACGACGCTGGCACCGCGTGCCTCCAGCGCTGCTTTTTTGGCATCGTTTGGCACCGCAGCATAGATGGTGATTGCGCGGCCTGCTATGAAAAGATGAGCATCCAGCGGCGTTTCCAGCCGGCTGTCCACCACCACCAGTTGGGGTTGGCGCGGTGTGTCTACCTCCCGCACGTCCAGCCGCGGGTTGTCTTCCAGCACGGTGCCGATGCCGGTCAGCACGGCGCAGGCGCGGGCGCGCCAGGCGTGGCCGTCGGTACGGGCCGGCGCGGAGGTGATCCACTGGCTGGCGCCGTTCTCCAGCGCCGTCTGGCCGTCCAGCGAGGCAGCCACCTTCATGCGCACCCAAGGCGTACCGCGCACCATGCGGCTGAAAAAGCCGATGTTGAGCTCGCGCGATTCAGCGGCGCCCGGGCCGATCTCGACCTCGATGCCGGCGGCGCGCAGCCGCTCGAAGCCCTGGCCGCCGACCTTGGGGTTGGGGTCGGTGAGCGAGGCCACCACTTTTTTGATGCCGGCCGCGATCAGCGCGTCGCAGCACGGGCCGGTGCGGCCCTGGTGGGAGCAGGGCTCCAGCGTCACATAGGCGGTGGCACCGGCCACGCTGTGGCCGCGGGCTTGCGCATCGCGCAGGGCCATGATTTCGGCGTGCGGGCCGCCGGTGCGCTGGGTATGGCCTTGGCCGAGCCATTGGCCATCGGCGGAGAGGATGACGCAGCCGACCCTGGGGTTGGGTGGGGCGAGCGTGAGGGCCGCACGGGCTGCGTCAAGCGCATCGCGCATGGGTTGGGGCGGGCTGGTTGTCACGTCAGGCAAGGCGAAGCAAAGAAGGGAAGCTTAGCAGCCGGTGGTTCCTACTTTACAGGAGCGAATCCGTCCAGCGGGATCGATGATGATCTTGCTGGATCGAGACGCGTTTTGCATGACGAGCGTGCCACCGCCGAATCCGCCGCTGGTCAGGCGGGGGTAGCCGCTGCCATTGAACAGCAGATAACCGTCAGCCAGGGAACTGGCGGTCGGTGTGGTGACGGTGATGTCCGAACTCAGCGCTTCGTGACGAATCACCACCTCATCTGTTCCGGCGTCAAAGGACTGGTTCCAGTTGGTATCGGTGTACACCATCCAGCCGGAACTCCAGCCTGTGCCTGCGGTGTTGGGAACGACGTAGGTATTGAGCCCGCGTTTCATGGCATTGGCCTTGGCGGCATTGGCCGCTGCGAGAAAGTTGCTGACCGCATCCGACAGGTGGGCATTGCGCTGGAATTCCACAAAACTGGGAACCGCAACGACCATCAGGACAACGGCGATGGCAATGGTCACCATCAGCTCGATCAGGGAAAAACCGAGCGGCCGTGAAGCGTCCGTCCTGTGCCGACCGTGTGGTGTCCGGGGGAGATACTGCATGGGTGCCTATTTCCAGCAGCGCTCGGTCTGGGTGCCGGTACAGGTTCGCCGGCCTTGGGTGTCGACCGCCAGGGACGTGATCTGGGGGTCGGAGAAAACGCCCGCCTGGGGCTCGGCAAACACTTCGATGCAATCCCGTTTTGTGGGGGTCACGCCACCCACGGCCTGGCACAGCCTGGCACCGAGCAAATGACTGCTCTGGGCCTGGGAGCCATCCGGTGCAGAAACCGCCTTGAACGGCAAGGTGCCCGGGGTACCCGCGCTGAAGGTCTCGTAGGTATTCATCTGGGTCAGGTAGCGCTCCTGCTGCTGAAGCAGGTTCATCAGCGCAGCCCTTGCTTCGGCACGCTTTCCTTTGCGTACTGAATCGGTGTAGGCCGGGTAGGCAATGGCTGCCAGGATGCCGATGATCGCCACCGTGACCATGAGTTCGATCAGGGTGAAGCCGGCGTGGCGGCGTCGCTGGATGGATGGCAGGCGGTTCATGGTCTGGGCCCTGGCTACTGGTTCTTGTTTTCGCGGTAGTTGCTGATCTGGCGCCAGCTCAGTCGTCCGACCTGTTCGCTGAAGGTCAGGCCCCCTCCGCCCGTGGCGGCAACTTTCAAGCCTTTGGACCCCTGCGTGATGATAGCAACGCGACGTGTAGCGGACCGTTGCCCGGTGGTGTCGCTGGGGGTAAGCGTGGCACTGCCGATTTCCAGAACCAGCGGGGCCGCCAGAATGCCCACCTGCGAAAGCTCGGATGTGCCATTGCCTGTGAGGGCATTGAGGGCATAGAACCTGCCGCCGCCCTCGCCGCATGAGCCTTGGGTGGGGAACAGGGTGCCGAAGAAGAGCTGACCGAATTCAGACGTGATCTCGCTGATCTGGCGCTCCCCGATGGTCTGGTCGAAATCGATGAACCAGCCCATGCGCAGTGAGGACGTGCCTGTGGCCGGGGGCATGCCGTAGGCGAAACTGGAAACCGAGACGACACCGCCGGTCGATACGCTGCCTTGCTGCAATTGACTGCGTCCACTGATGGCCTGGCCGTTGTCAAACAAGGTGTAGAACGATGCGCCGGTGCCGATCGGGACGGTGGTGTCCGATGTTTCCAGGTACTTGCCTGTTCCGAAGGACAGCAGCTTGCTGTCATAGAAGGCGTTGACGACCACGGGCTCCCCGGTGATGGGCTGCAAGGCGCCGGTACTGTCTTTGGCAATGAAGATGGTGTTGCTGGTGCCTGTCCGGGCGTTGAATTTCGTCAGGTTGGTCGAAGCATTGGTAGTCAGGCTGCTCGTGCCCAGCAGCGTGAAGTCGAGTTTCCAGACATTGCCCTGCATGTCGCCGGCATAGAGGGTGTCGACCGCGCCGGTAAGGAAATTCTTGACGCTGGTAAATCCGATGAGGCCTTTGGCCATCGCGGTGCTGGTCTGGGGGATCTCGATGCGCCAGAAATTGACACCTTCCGTCCACGGTGCCTCGGTCGGATGGTTGCTTGGTTTTCTTGACAGGTCAATGATGAACAGCGACGGGTTGCCGGTGGTGGAGGCATAACCATCCGCCTTGTAATTGTTGACGCCGCTGGCTACCACGGCATACCACTTGTACGAAGGGCTGCTGCCCGCATCGGTGGTCCGGAGCTTCAATATCTGGGGGGTGCCGATCACGTTGCCCATGGCGGAATGGTCGCGTTCCGTGAACTCCCAGAGCACGCTGTCCTTGGTGAAGGTTTCGGGGTTGGTGACATCCAGGGCGTACAGGCCCTGACCCCCGCCGCCAACGCCTGAAACAAGGACGCTTCGCCATTGGGTTCCCACATAGGCTTCGGCAACGACGGGGGTGGCGTCGTTGATGCTGAAGTGGGTGTAGTCCTGGTCGGGAATCTGATTCAGTTTGCCCGCCACGAATCCCGGGATGTAGGCGAACGCCTCTTGACCGGTGGTGTCATAGAAGGCATGCAGCATGCCATCGTTGGCATTGGCAAAGATGACGGGTTTGCGGTTCTTGTAGGCGTCGTAGAACACGCTGTAGTCGGTGCCCGGGATGCTGCCCGACGGCTTGCCCATGTACACCAGACCGCTGTTGACAATGTCACCCATGACGATGTCGCGAGGACGGAACGGGCCCAGCGGGGTCGAAGGCTTGATTTCCTTGCGCCGATCGCCGCGCAGATAGTTGAGCCGGTCCGAGCCCAGGCTGTCCACAACGGCCGGACTGGTGAAGGGCTGGTTGTTCAGCGCGTCCTTGTGCGTCTGCGCCAGATCGGCCCAGACGAAGGCCGTGGGCGGGACCGTGGCTTGCTCGCCGACGGGAGATCCGATCACGATGTTTCTGTCGACACCGTTATCCGCCAGCGTCCGGGTGGTCAGGACCTGTCCGGCTTCCCAGGTCGCTGTGCTGCCGATGATCAGGGAAAGACCGTCTGCAGCAAGCGAGAGTGGGTATTTCAGCAACCGGCCGCTCCAGAAGTTGGCAACCGGGTTGAAGCGGGCCTGGAACACCGCCGCCGCCTGGCCGACGGTCAGGCGCTGGGTGGAAATGGCGCCGCCGGCAATACTGCCGGTCTCTTCCACCACACGGGCGAATACTTCGGAAATGGAGTCCAGGAATTTTTTGGCATCGCTGACCAGGAAGTAGTTCTGGGCATCCCCGTCGGTGCCTTGCCACAGCGCGTTGGTTTCTCCGGCATAGGGATTGCCGGTATTGCCTGCTGCATAGTCGTCGAAGCCGCCGTATTTGGCGGCCAGATACAACTGCCGCGTGCGGCGGAAATCGACGTTGTCGCTGGAACGGTTTTCGTTGACGTCGATCGAGTAGGTTTTGATGCGCCCTTTGGGCAGGTCGGTACGGAAGCTCTGGGTGTTGGCCCAGTAGGCCAGACCCGCCATGTAGTAGGAGCCGCCGGTCGCGCCAGTGTCCATGGTCGCTGCATTCACCAGGGTGGTGTAGAGCGTATTGCCGGCGATGTTGCCGGCCGTCTGGGTGCGTCCCAGGCTGTCGGTATAGGTGATGACCGAGGTGGCTGTCGTCCGGCTCTCAAAGCTGCCGACGGCGCTGGTCCAGAACGGCACATTCAAGGCGGGATTGGTTTCGGCGCTGCGGGCGAAATCGCTGTTGCTGGTGATGGTGTTGCCGGGCAGCGAACGGTCGCTGTGCGTGAAAACATCGCCAATCGCCAGAATGCTGTTGCGCAGGCAGCCTCGATCCATTCCCCCGGTGGTGTCGACGAAGCCGGCGAACGGGTCGCTCCAGGTGCGGTAGGCCGGGAAGTTCTCCTGGATGGCCTTGTCCGTCGCGGTGACGCCGGTCAGGCCGGAAATCGCCTCCGGCGTCGGCTGCTTGCCCTGTAGGTAGCGGACCGCTTCGTAATAGAGCTCGCCGAACGGATCCAGCGTCTTGTACACGCCCACTGCGTCGGGGTTGAGCGTGCCGAACTTGTTGACGTACATGATGACGCCGCTGCGGGGATAGCCTTGCGCGCCATAAGTGGCGTCGCCGCTCTGGGGGTTGTCGATGAACACCCCCGTGTTGGCATCCCATTCGGTCCGGGCGTTGGCCGCCGTCTGCAGGTTGAAACTGCTGTCGTAGCTTCTGGGGCCGAGGTATTTGAGCGGGGCGCGCAGCACACCGCCGTAGCGGGAACGGCTGTTGTCCTGCAGGTAGCTGAGCACGGACACCCGCAGATTGTCCGCATTCATCTGGAACTGGCCAACCGGCTTGTACTTGCCATTCGGGTAGCGGAAGCACAGACCTTTCCATTGCCGGGTGTCCGGGTCGTAGCTCATGAGCCGGTTGGACGCGCTGTTGGGGTCGCAAACCACATTGCGTACCTCGTAGTAGGTGAGGTTGGTGGTCGGCCCGACCAGATTCGAGCTTTGAGCATCGGCCACGCCGAAGGGGTTGGTGCAACCGCCAGTCGTATCCTGCGCCTTTGCAAAGTAAACCCGGTCGCGACAGTTGTAGATGTACATGTCGTTCGTGCCGACCTTGTTGGCGACCGAAGTTTCGATCATGTCGGCAACCAGCGCATTGGGCAGAACCTTCTCTGAAAAGTAGGAACTGCTGCGGTAAAAATTGTCGGGTAGCCAGGCACGCTCGACGATGGTCAGGCCGTTGCCCGTGCTTTCATCGGTGGTTCGGTTGCCGCCGGTGAGGCCGTAACGCATGATGTCGATGGCCGAAGAGGTAGCCCAGTTCAGGAAGTTGCCGTTGAAGCCGCCGCCGCCGCAACTGCCACTGGCGTTGGCCGCACCGGTCCAGTCGAAATAGGCGCCCTTGCCGCCGCCGCCGGGCACGTGCTTGTAGCAGCTCTTCAGATCGAAATAACCGACATACTCCTTGGTCTTGTCAAAGGTGTCGCGGTAGGTCTGCCCCACGGTCGGGAATTCCACGGACAGGGCCAACGTCAGGTTGCCCTTGGTCTTGGCGCCGTTCATGTACAGCGGCTCGGCAGGCAAGATCACTTCCGGCGGCAGCGTGACCTGGCTGATCACCACGCCGACGGTCAGTGCCGACAAGGCAGCAGCGATGCCCAGTCGCCAACGCCATTTTCTGAATGGTTGGGCGCTCGAAACTGCAGACAGGATCTTGAAGTTCATCGTCTTCACTCTTTTCTAAAGATCATTTGCAGGACGACCTGGGTTTCCTTGCGCGGGCCAAAGCCCATGGCGGTGACGCGGAACAGGGTTCTCTGTGTGCTGGCACTGCTGCCGCCGGCTGTGTCGGGGATCGCTTCAATGATGTAGTGCGGGGGCATCTCAGGGCGTATGCCGGTGCTGCCCGTGGCGAACGTTCTGCCGGTGAAATCGCCGAATTTGACCGTCTTGGCGCTGCTGGTCTCGTCGGTGAAATCGACGGCGTACCAGACCGGTTTCTGCCCGCTCGCGGCGGGCATGCACAAACCGCGTGCCGTGCCGGTGCCGCAGCCATCGATGAACCCGAGTCCGCTGGAGGACGTGAAGGTCGAGACGCGCTGGTTGGCTGATCCGTTGGGGCCGCGGATGTCGAACTCGGCGTCCAGCAATGCGGCTTCGGCGGCCTGAAAGGCAATCTGCGTATCCCGGTCAAATCGGGTGGCACGTTCGGACATCAGCACGATCTGGCTGGCCCCGATGCCCAGTACCGTGACCACGATGAGCAGGATCAGTGTGGTGATGAGCGAGAAGCCGCGCTGCGCGTGCGCGACGTTCGGCAACGGCCGGAGGGGAGATGTTGCAAGGTGATATTTCATCGGAGTGAAAGATCGTTGCGCAGGTGCACGGTGAATGCTGTTTGCACCCGAAGTCGGCCGTCCGCCGCTACCGCCAGACTGCTGCCGGTGTCGGCGGCGCTGGCATACAGGGTGCCCAAGGGTGCATAGGTGGTGGCGATGGATTGCTGGGCGGAGCCCGCCGTGCCGCGAATGAGCAGGCCAACCCGCACGGCGCGGACCCTGCGCCAGTTTTCGCGAGTGGCCGCCGCATTGCCTGCCACTGTCAATTGATCGGCGCGCAGCCAGCGCTCCGCAACGCTGTCTCCTGCTGCGCCGGGGGCGGTCGAAGGGGTTACGCCATCCGTGCCGAACAGCAGTTGAAATGATTCGACACCTTCGACCATCGGGGCGGACGAGGCCCAGTTGCCGGTCGTGAAGTTGTAATACGAGCACGACAAGGCTGGTTCACCATTGCTCCCCCGAGTCACGTGAAACATGCTCAGCGCCCGGTCGTTCAGGTCGCCGCCGGTCAGTCCAGCTTCGCCTTGTCCCATGCAGTTGATCATGGTGTTGTCGGCATTGGCCGGATTGGTCGCGGAATTCACGCCCTGGAAGCGGACCACCAGAATGTCGCTGCCATTCTTGCAGGAGGTGTCGTTGACCGAGCAGGCGCCCGGCCGGTTACCGTCCGTGATCTTGGTGCCGGTGCTCAGGAGCAGGTCGTCCGGCAGCTTGTAGATCGCGTTGTTCCAGCCATAAATGTCGGGCTCGGGGTCGCCGCCCAGAAACTGAGCGGCTGAACGCAGGGAAATGCTGCTGGCGCCGTAATCCTGAAAACCCGCCTGGAGGATGAGGCGGGTGATCAGTTCCACGGCGAAACGTTCACGGTCGCGCAGTTCGGTGGTGGCGTCCACGCTGCGAAAACCTTGCTGGCCGATCAGCAGGGAGGATGTGGCGACCAGCACAACCAACAGCCCCATGCTGAGTGCAACCAGGAGCTCGACCAAGGTGAGGCCGCGCTGCTTTCGAACAAGAAGGCTGAAGTGACGCGATCTCATTGAGAACTTCCTGCCGTGAGCGGCACCACAATGACCGGCAGGCCGCTGCTGGCGGCAAACTCGAGCGTTCCGGCGGTGTTGCTGCGAGTCCAGCTCATTTTGAGAACAGCAATGTCGCCGTTGTCCGTGCAGTTCCAGCGCGGTCTGCCGGTACCGTCAAACGGGTTCTGGTCGTAGCACACCTTTACTCGCGGGGTGGGCAGGGCGTCTTTCACACGACCTTGCCATTCCGCCACGTCCCAGGTGGCGGCATCCTTGACGATGGGGCAGCCCGCTGTGAAACAGTTGACCGCGGGGGTGGCAATGGTCGTCGTGCTGGCCAGGGTCACGTCGAAAAGATAGGGGTTGTCAGCGGCTGCAGTTTTGATCGCAATCGTGTGATTGCCCCGCATTCTTTCGGCGAGTTCGCGGGCAAAGGTGGTCGCCGTTGCCTGGTTGCGCGCCTCCTTGTTGGCCTGCATGGCCGCGACCTGCATGCCAACGGCCCCCAGAACGCCAAAGCTCAGGATGATGATCGCTATGAGGACTTCCAGAATGGAAAAGCCTGCTTCTGTTTGCCGTGACGGGCAAGAGGCAGGCCGTGTCGTCAGGGCACGGGATGGCAGATGAATCTCCATGCACCGAGTCTAAAAAAACGCGAGCCTGACATCAATCCGCAAGCTGACCGCGCATCAGTCCGGATCAACCGGCTGTCTTGTTCAGGCGCAAAACCAGGGGCGACCGCGCTTGGGGCTTAACGCCGCACCTCATCCACCAGTGTCTTGAACTCGTCAATATCCTCGAAGCTGCGGTAGACGCTGGCAAAGCGCACATAGGCCACCTTGTCGAGCTTCTTGAGTTCGCGCATCACCAGCTCACCGATGCGGGTGGAGGGGACTTCGCGCAGACCGAGGTTGAGCAGTTTCTCCTCGATGCGCTCGATCGCGCTGTCGATCTGCTCGGTGCTGACCGGGCGCTTGCGCAGCGCCAGGTTCATGGAGGCTTGCAGTTTGACGCGTTCATACTCGATACGCCGGCCGTCCTTCTTGACGATGGACGGGAAGTTCACGTCCGGGCGTTCATAGGTCGTGAAGCGCTTGTCGCAGGCGCCACATTGGCGGCGCCTGCGGATGAAATCCCCGTCTTCGGAAATCCGGGTTTCGACCACCTGGGTTTCAGAGTGGCCGCAGAAGGGGCATTTCATCGGGCGCTTTACTTGTACACCGGGAAGCGGCTGGTCAGGGCGTTGACCTTGGCGCGCACGGCCGCGATGTTGGCCTCGTCGCGCGGATTGTCGAGCACGTCGGCAATCAGGTTGGCCGTCAGGCGCGCTTCCTCGTCCTTGAAGCCGCGCGTGGTCATGGCTGGGGTGCCGATGCGCACGCCGCTGGTGACCATCGGCTTCTCTGGATCGTTCGGGATGGCGTTCTTGTTGATCGTCATGTGGGCGGCGCCCAGCACGGCCTCGGCTTCCTTGCCGGTGATGCCCTTGGCACGCAGGTCCACCAGCATCACGTGGCTTTGCGTGCCGCCGCTGACGATGCGCAGACCGCGCTGGGTCAGCGTTTCGGCCACGATGCGGGCGTTGGTCACCACCTGCTGCTGGTAGGTCTTGAACTCGGGCGCCATGGCTTCCTTGAACGCCACGGCCTTGGCCGCGATCACGTGCATCAACGGACCGCCCTGCAGGCCGGGGAAGATGGCGCTGTTGATGGCCTTCTCATGCTCGGCCTTCATCAGGATGATGCCGCCGCGTGGGCCGCGCAGGCTCTTGTGGGTGGTGGAGGTCACCACGTCGGCGAACGGCACCGGGTTGGGATAGACGCCGGCGGCAATCAGGCCGGCATAGTGGGCCATGTCGACCATGAAGATGGCGCCCACGTCCTTGGCCACCTTGGCGAAGCGGGCGAAGTCGATCTGCAGGCTGTAGGCCGAGGCGCCGGCGATGATCAGCTTCGGGCGGGTCTCGTGCGCCTTCTTCTCCATGGCGTCGTAGTCGATCTCTTCCTTGGCGTTGAGGCCATAGGAGACGACGTTGAACCACTTGCCGCTCATGTTCAGTGCCATGCCGTGGGTCAGGTGGCCGCCTTCGGCGAGCGACATGCCCATGATGGTGTCGCCCGGCTTGAGGAAGGCCAGGAAGACCGCTTCGTTGGCCGAGGCGCCGCAATGCGGTTGCACGTTGGCAGCATCGGCGCCGAAGATGGCTTTGACGCGGTCGATGGCCAGCTGTTCGGCCACGTCCACATGCTCGCAACCGCCGTAGTAGCGGCGGCCGGGGTAGCCTTCGGCATATTTGTTGGTGAGCTGCGAGCCTTGGGCCGCCATGACCGCGGGCGAGGCGTAGTTCTCGCTGGCGATCAGCTCGATGTGGTGTTCCTGGCGGGCGTTCTCGGCCTGGATGGCGGCCCAGAGTTCGGGGTCGGTTTGTTCGACGAGGATGTTTCGGTTGTACATGACAGTCGGATAAAACGCTGGTCCCCCGTCGGGCGGGGGCTGCCCAGGCGAACGGCTGAACACGGAAACCAAGGTGGTTCCGCGGCACGCTTCCCTGTGGTGTCCCACGTCAGCACAGCCGACCCGCAAGGGCCGCGCGCCTATCGCCAGTCGCGTACCCCTCAAGTGTAGCTGACGGGCGGGGGCAGCTGCAGCCCGCCGCATTTGCGCGCCTCAGCTGAGGGCGAGTTTTTCCAGGGTGGCGTCGGGTTTGGCCGGCGTCATGACCGGAATGGCTTGCGGAACCTGGAGGGGCACGGCACGGCCAGCCGCGACCTGCTGCAGGCGCGCATGTTCGGCCAGCACCTTGGCGCCATAGCCGCTGTCATCTTCCATGTTGGCGGCGCCGACATAGAAACGCAGGCCGCCTTCGAGCGAGCCGGCGCGTTCGATGCATTCCTGCAGCACCTTGGCGCCCACGCGCAGGTTGGTCACCGGGTCGAAGGCGGCAAATTTGCCACCGAAGCTCTCATATTTGTCGCTGTGCACCCGGGTCATGACCTGCATCAGGCCCTGTGCACCTACCGGGCTTTGGGCAAAGGGGTTGAAGCCGGATTCCACCGCCATGACGGCCAGCAGCAGCGTGGGGTCGAGCTGGGTGCGCTTGCCGATTTCGTAGGCCTCGGCGACCAGCGCGCTCAGGGGCTCCGGCGCCACGCGGTATTTCTTGCTCAGCCAGTAAGCCACGGCAGCCTGCTGCTTGGGCAGATCCTTGGGGTTGGCCGCGGTGGCGCGGTCAATCGCGTCGACCTCCACCGCAAAACCGGTGATGGCGATCTGACGGTTCTGCAGCCAGCCCATGAGCTGGAGTTCGCCAGCCTGGCGCAGTTCCGGGCGGGCGATCAGGGCGATCGTGGCAAACATCACAGCCAGCCCGAGGAGGGCAAAGCCGTTGTGGGTAATTTCAAAAAAGCCCTGGGCGACATCGGAGGCGAAAGTTCGCAGGCCCAGACCAAATTTTTTGAACGCTGTCATAGCACTTCCTCTTCTCGCGTGAGCCTGCGCCTCGGCACTGCAGAAAAGGTAGCAGCGTCAGGATGCGGGCGTCACGTCTGGGTTGGTTACGCCATCAGAATCCTGCGGGTCGTCTTCTACGAGGGCAGCGATCTGATGTAGCCGGGGTCGGCAGCGAGTTCGGGTTGTCCCTGACTTCAGGCAGGGTTGGGCGAATTTTAAAGGCTTCAATATATCAAGTCAATAATAACAAGATGATTTGTTATTCATTTTAATGTTGCTTAGAAGGCAGGTGCAAGCCAATCAAATGGCTTGAACTCATTGAAATTCCGATTTGAAATCGCGCGTTGGCGGGCTAAATTGAAGTGGCCTGTCACATCAGGCAAGCCCTGTCGGCAGTAAGCGGTCCACACCCGATTGGGTGTTCTGGACTGACAGAACCCGGCGATTCATGGAGGCAATCCCTTGCCTCCTGCGCACTGCGGGACTCGACTCTCCCCTTTGCGTCACCCAGACGGCATGGGCCTTGAGCCAGCCGTCAAGCCCGGCGGTCCGGCTGCAGGCCAACCGTCCGGGCTTTCTTCTTTTTACCCTCCGGCATACTTTTTCGATCCGGGAATTGACCTTTGCAGTCTCCCGATCAAAACTCTGCCGCATGACGCTCGAATCAGTCAAGAACAACAAGTGGGTGCGGCGGGCCATCATGGTTGCCGCCGGGGTCGTGGTGCTGTGGGGGCTGGGCTGGGCCATCGTGCCCGGCCTGGTCAAAAACCAGCTGGAGAAGCTGGCTAGCGAACAGATCGGACGCCAGGTCAGCCTGGGCGCCGTGCATTTCAGACCCTGGTCGCTGGAACTGACACTTGACGATCTGGTGCTGGCCGGCGCGCCCGGCGCTGCGCCTCAGCTGCAAATCAAGCGTGTCTATCTGGATGCAGAACTGCAGTCCCTGCTGCGGCTGGCGCCGGTGGTGGATGCGTTGCAGGTCGAGGGCATGAGCCTGCGTCTGACCCATCTGGGGGGCGGCCACTATGACGTCGATGACATCCTGACACGTTTGCTGGCACCGGCTGATCCGGCCCGGCCCCCAGCGGCCCTGCCCAAGTTTGCGCTGTACAACCTTGCCTTGCAGTCGGGCTCCATCGATTTCGTGGACCAGGGCGTCGGTCGCACGCATGAAGTGCGCGAACTGAGCCTCAGCATTCCTTTTCTGAGCAGTCTGGACTCGCGGCGCGAGGTCATCACGGAGCCGCGACTGGCCTTCCGGCTCAATGGCAGCAACTTTGATTCCAGCGCGCAAACCACGCCTTTTGCCCCTTCGCACAAGACCGATGCCACGCTCCATCTGGCGGGGCTGGACTTGCGGCCCTATCTGCCTTATCTGCCGGTCGGCCTGCCGGTCAAGCTGTTGGCCGGGGTGGTGGGGGCAGATGTGCGGCTGCATTTCGAACAGACGCCGCGGCCGTCGGTACGGCTCAGCGGGGTGGCCGAGCTCAAGGGCCTGCAGTTGGTCGATGCCAAGGGGCAGGGCTTGCTGGACCTGGAGGCCCTGCGGGTCGACATGGCCGATGTTCGCCCCTTGGAGCAGGTGGTCAAGCTGGCGTCGGTGGCGTTGACCGGGCCGCGGCTGGAGGCTCGCCGTGACAAGGCTGGCACGATCAATCTGCTGAATTTGGCTACCCTTCAAACCGGCGCTTCCCAGTCCCATCAGGACACGAAGGCAAGCCCATTCGCGGTGCCGGCGAGCGCCTGGCAACTGGTCGTTGCCAAGTTCACGGTTCGTCGCGGTCTGCTGCGCTGGAGCGATGCGTCGGTGACGCCGGCTACCCGGATTGACGTGAGCGAGTTGACGCTCGATGCGGCGACACTGGCACTGCCTTTGCGCCAGCCGGCCTCGTTCGCCGGGTCGCTGGTGGTGCTGGCAGGCGGTACCTCCAGTAACGGCAAGAACAACAACCGTGGGACCCCATCTTCAGCCGGGCGGCTGAGCTTCAAGGGCGAGGCCAGCGAACAGGCCGCCACGGTCCATGCGGAACTTCAGGGGGTGTCGTTGGCGCTGGCGACGCCTTATGCGGCGCAGTTCATCGAGCCGGCACTGGGGGGCCGCCTGAGCGCGCAGCTGGTCGCGCAATGGAAAAATGCGCAGTGGCAGCTGCAGGCGCCCCATCTGGAGGCCAGCAAGCTGACCCTCGGAGCCCAAAATCCCAAGAACCGCAGCTGGCCGCTGTCGGTCGACAAGATCGAAGTGCAGGGGGCCGAGATCAAACCGGACGCACGCAACGTGACGCTGGCCAGACTGGCCATCAGCCAGCCCTCGGTGACAGTGGAGCGTGATCGGGAGGGCCGCTGGATGTTCGAGCGTTGGCTCCAGCCCACGGGCCAGGCGGCCAAGGGGGGCTCCCGCGCGGCAACCGCTGGTCACAGCGCGACTGTTGCGACCAAGTCAGCGCAGTCCGGCACACCCTGGCGTGTGGCCGTGAACGAGGGGGCCCTGGAGGGCGGTCAGATCCGCTACGAAGACCGTGCCTATGGCCGGCCTGTGCAGTTGGATGTGTCGGCCCTGTCGCTGCAACTCAAGGATTTCGCCACCGACAGCCGCAAGCCTGGGCCGCTCAAGGTTTCGGCCCGGGTACGGAGCCGGCGCGGTGATTCGGGCCAACTCAGCTTTGTGGGCCAGATGGGGCTGCAACCGCTGGCGGTGCAGGGCAGGGTGCAGGCGGTGGATCTGCCGGCGCATGCCCTGTCGCCCTATCTGGGGGACAGGAGCAACTTCCGCTTGCTGCGGGCCGATGCCGGCTTCAAGGGCAATCTCCGTTATGCGCAAACGGCCCGCGGCACGGTTTTCCGGCTTGCTGGCGACGTGCTGTTGGAGGATTTGCGTGCCAATACCGTGCCGGGGACACCGCAGGCGCAGGACTTGTCGGTTGGCGAGGAGTTGTTGAGCTGGAAGGCGCTGAGCCTGCGCGGCCTCAAGGTGGCGCTCGTGCCGGGGCGCGCGACCCGCGTGGCGGTGGCCGAGACGGCGCTGAGCGATTTTTATGCGCGCGTCATCATCAGCGAGAGCGGACGCATCAATCTGCAGGACCTCATGAAGCCGGCGGAGGCGGTTGCCGCGCCGGCGGATGCTGCTTCAGCGGCGCCGGCCGCTACGGTGGCAAGTGCACCGGCCAGCGCGGAGCCCGCCGCGCTGGCTCCGGTGATCGAGATGGGGCCGGTCAGCCTGGTCAATGGCAAGGTCCTGTTCTCGGACCGCTTCATCAAGCCGAATTACAGCGCCAATCTGTCCGAGCTGACTGGCCGGCTCAGCGCGTTTTCCTCCCAGCCTGCCAGCGGTGACGCCGGTGCAACCCCGGCCATGGCCGACCTGGAACTGCGCGGTCGCGCCGAGGGCACGGCCACGGTCGAAATCCTGGGCAAGCTCAATCCGCTGGCCAAGCCGCTGGCGTTGGACATCACCGGCAAGATGCGTGATCTGGAGTTGCCGCCGCTGTCGCCCTACAGCGTGAAGTACGCCGGGCATGGCATCGAGCGCGGCAAGCTGTCCATGGACGTGGCCTACAAGGTGGAGCCGGATGGGCAACTGGTGGCCAACAACAAGCTGGTGCTCAATCAGCTGGCTTTCGGTGACCCGGTCGAGGGTGCTCCCAACAGCCTGCCGGTGCGGCTGGCCGTGGCGCTGCTGGCCGACCGCAACGGCGTGATCGACATCAACCTGCCGATCAGCGGCTCGCTCAGCGACCCGGAGTTCCGTCTCGGGCCCATCATCTTCAGGATGGTCATGAACCTGATCGCCAAGGCCATCACGGCACCGTTTGCCCTGCTGGCCTCGGCCCTGGGTGGGGCGGACGAGGAACTCGGCACGGTGAGTTTCGCGCCCGGCTCGGCGGCACTCAGCGCTGAAGCTCGCGCCAACCTGGACAAGGTGGCGCAGGCCATGAAAGCGCGTACGTCGCTGACCATGACTGTGGCCGGAACCGCCAGCCTGGAGGCCGAACGCGAGGGCTATAAACGGGAACAACTGAGCGCGCTGATGCTGGCCGAAAAGCGGCGTGCGGCCGTGGTGGCCGGCAGGCCAGCCGAGACGGTTACGCCGGTGACTGAAGCGGAGCGGCCGGAGTTGCTCAAGGTGGTGTACCGGCGTGCCCGGATTCCCAAACCACGCAATGTGCTGGGCTTGGCCAAGGACCTGCCGCCAGCCGAGATGGAAACGCTGCTGCTGGCCAGTATTCCGGTGACGCAGGAGCACATGCGCGAGCTGGCGCAGACGCGTGGCGTGGCGGTGAAAGACTACCTGAGCAGCCGCGAATTGCCGCAGGAGCGCCTGTTCCTCGGCGCCTCCAAGATGGAGGCCGCCGAGGGCAAGGGGGTGCCTCATGCCGAGCTCAGCCTGGCGATGAAGTGAGGGCCTGGCGCAAAAACATGCGCCAGGGGTGAAGCGGGGCGCCGTTCGGGGCGACAATACAAGGCTGTACTGATTCAACCACTTTGTTGCCGAGCTCACCGTGAACTCTTCCGCGCCTGCCAAACCCATCGATCCCCAACAACTCGACGCGCTCACCGGTGGCGCTTTCTCTGCCGCCACCTCGGGCGAGCGCGCGGCGCGCGTGCGCGAGTGGCTGGCCAGCGAGCCGGGGGCTGAACAGCTGCATGCGGTCTACAAGGAACTCAGCGTCAAGGACAAGGGTGCGGCCAAGCTGCTGCGCGAGCGTTTGGACGACCTCCGCCGTGCCAAGGGGCAGGAGGCGATGGCCGCCGAATGGTCGGCCAAGGCGCAGGCGCTGCTCGAGGCCGACAAGCTCAACATTGCCGATGCCCTGGCCTGGCAGCGCGATGCCGCCAAGGCCGGTGCGCCGCTGAGCCGCGAGCCGCTGGCCGGCCTCAAGGTGCAACTGGCCGAGCGGGTCAAGGTGATCGAGGACCTGCAGCACCGCGTGCAGGTGCAGCGCGAGGCGGCAGTGTTGCTGGCCCAGCGCATCGAGGTGCTGTCCACCAAGTCGTGGAAGGACGCCCAGGCCGCAGCCGATGCTTTGCGCGCCGACGTGACCAGCTGGCAGGAGCAGGCCGCGGCTTTGCCGAGCGAAGCCAACTGGCCCAGCGTCGATGCACGTTTCCCGCCGCAGCTGGAGACCTCACGCGGGCAATTGACGCTGGTGTGGGAGGCTTTCAGCGCGGCGCTGGCACAAGCCGTGGCAGCAGCGGCTGATGCGACGGTGGCTCTGCCGCAGGTGCCGGTGTGGGCCGATGAGCTGCGCCAGGCGCGCGGTCTGCCGCCTGAAGCGGCACCGCAGCCGGCCAAACCGAAGGTTGACCCTCAAGTCCGTGCCCAGGCCGCGTCGGCTGTGCGCGAGGCGCTCTCGAAACTGGAGCAGGAAGTGGCCGAGGGCCATGGCAAGGCCAGCACCGGCGCGGCCGCCAACCTGCGCCAGGCGCTCAAGGAGCATGGCCGCCATGTCGACGATGCGCTGGATAAACAGGTTCATGCAGCCCTGGCGGCCGCCGGCGAACTCGAAGGCTGGCAGCGCTGGCGCGCCGACCAGCTGCGCGAGGAGCTGGTCGGCAAGGCCGAGGCTTTGCTGAACCGGCCGGAGGGCCAGACGCTGGGCGGGCGCAAGATGCAGGAAACCCTGCGCGCCCTGCGTGATCAGTGGAAGCAGACCGACCAGGGCGGCGTGCCCAACCATGCACTGTGGAAACGCTTCGACGAAGCCTGCAACCAGGCGCACAAGGTGGTCGAGGCCTGGCTGGACAAGGTGCGGGCCGAGGCGGCCGAGCACCGGGCCAAGCGATTGGCCCTGGTGGAGGAATTGAAGGCCTGGGCGGCGGCGAACACGACCGCGGCGGGCGATGACTGGAAGGGTTTCAACCGCGAACTGCATCAGTTCGCCGAGCGCTGGCGCGACGCCGGCCACCTGAGCGAAAAGGCCTTTGCCGAGTTGCAGCCGCTGTGGAAAGCCGCCATGGCGGCGGCTAGCGCACCGCTGGACGCGGTGCAGAAGGCCAGTCTGCAGCGCCGTCAGGCCATGATCGAAGAAGCCGCCCTGCTGGGTGCGACGCCGGTGTTGCGCATCGATGCCGTCAAGGCCTTGCAGCAACGCTGGCAGGCCGAAGCCCATGCCGTGCCGCTGGAGCGACGCCAGGAGCAGAAGCTGTGGGATGCGTTCCGCAAGCCGATCGACGAAGCCTTCAACCGCAAGACGGCCGAGCGCGAGAAGACGAGCAGTGCCATGAGCGAGCGCGACCGCCAGGTGATGGAAGCGGCCAAGGCGCTGGAGGCCGCCAACGCCGGTGGTGATGCGCAGACCATCCGTGCCGCCATGAACGCGTTGGAGAGCGCTTTGCGTGCTTCGGAGGGCGCTTCGGTTTCTCAGGAAAAACAGGCTCAAGCCCCCGTGGAATCTTCGCCAGCCGCTACAGAAACAGGAGCGGAAGAGGCGCCGGGCGAAGCCGCTGCACCCGCCGTCGAGCCGACCAAACCGCGCAAGCCGGTGGTGGCCGTGCGTGGCGACGACCGTCCCGGCATGAAAAAGGCCGAGCCGGCGGCACCGGCCGGACGTGGCCGGCCCGGCGAGCGGCGCGACGGTGGCCGCCGGGACGATCGTGGCGCGGAACGCGGCGGCCGGCGCGAGCCCCTGCGCGAGTCCTACCGTGAGCAGCCGCGTCTGGGCGATGCCGCCTTCCGCGCCCAGCGCGAGGCGCTGGAGCATGCTCAGCTGGCGCTCAAGAAACTGGCGGCGCAGGCGCATGGCGAGTCGCTGACGCATCTGCTGTCAGCCTGGGAACAGCGCGATGCCAGTCAGTTGCCGACGGTGCAGGAGCTGGGCAACCGGGTCACGCCAGCGGTGCGCACCTTGTGGAGCCAGGCCTTGTCGGCAGCAGCTTCCGGCGAGGCTGCGACCGCCTTGTTGCGGCTGGAGATTGCCGCCGAGGTGCCGACACCGGCGGCGGCGCTGGACGCCCGTCGTGCCCTGCAACTGCAGTTGCTCACCAAGCGCAATGACCCGACGCCGGTGCAGACCTGGGGCCAGGATGCGGCGCGTGTGCTGGGCGCGGCCTTCGAGCCTGAGCAGGCACGGCGCCTGCAGAACGTGCTCAAGGTCTTGTTGCGCCGCTGATCTTCACGACCGGCGCCTTCAGGCGCCGGGTCGGTAGAAGGCGTCGAACAAGGGCAGCAGTGCGCCAAAGTCGCGCGCAAACTGTGTGCGGTTGACGAAATAGGCCTCGCTGGCCACCGCAAAGAACTCGTCGATGGCTTCCGCGCCATAAGGGTCGAGCCAGGGCGGCGGTGCACCGAAGCGCTCGGCCTTGATCACCTGTTCGCGAAATGCTTCGAAACCGGCTTGCAACGTAAGCAGCCAGTGTTCGCGCGCCCGGCGTGTGCTGCTGATGCCGAGAAAGCCGGCGGGCAGGGGCGGGCAGCCGTCGGGCTGGCCATCGCGCAGGTCGAGCTTGTGCACGAACTCGTGGATGACCACGTTGTAGCCGCTCTCGCTGGAGGCGGCCGCCACATCCTGCCAGCTCAGCATCACCGGGCCGCCCTGCATGGCTTCGCCGGCCAGCATTTCGTCGTAGTGGTGCACCACACCGTCCTCGTCCATCACTTCGCGTTGCGCCAGCACTTCGTCCGGGTGCACCACGATGCCGACGAAATCGTCGTACCAGTCCAGCGGCTGGCGGCCGGGGCCGAAGTGCAGCACCGGCAGGCAGGCTTGGGCGGCAATCGCCACCGCCATGGCATCGGTGATGGTCAGCCCCTGGGCGCCATGAAACTCTTTCTCGGCCAGGAAGAGGGCGCTGAGCTCGCGCAGGCGCTGCTGCTCGGCTTGCGTGCCTGCCGTCAGAAACGGGTAATCGGCCAGGGTGGCCTGCCACAGCACATCCGGAATGCCGCTGTGCCTGCGGGCGCTACGCCCCAAGCGTCGCAGCCAGTCCCACAACATGCTCAGACGGCCTGGCTGGTGGCCAGGCGCTGGACCTGCACTGCGCCAGCGTCCAGCTGCAGGCGCAGCACTTCCGCACGCGGCGGTGTGGCAGCAGCGTCCCAGTCGCTCAGCACGCGGCGCTGCAGGTCCGGGCTCAGCGCGTGATCGGCCGGTTTGTGGGTGTGGCCGTGGATCAGTTCGCGTGCCTGGGCGGCCTGCAGCCAGTGGCGGGCGGCCGCGGCGTCCACATCGGCGTAAACGGCGCCACTTTTCTTGCGCGCCTCGCTCTGGGCGCGCAGGCCGCGTGCGATGGTACGACGCTCGGCCAGCGGCCGGGCCAGAAAGGTTGCCTGCCATTCGGGGCTGCGCACCTGGGTGCGGAACTGCAGGTAGTCGGTGTCGTCCAAGCACAGCGCATCGCCGTGCGTGAGCAGCCAGCGCTGCCCGCCGAAGACCAGGGCAGTGGGGTCGGTCAGCAACTGCAGGCCGCAGGCCTGGGCAAAGGCCGTGCCGAGCAGGAAGTCGCGGTTGCCGTGCATGAAGAACACGGCGCAGCGCTGCGCGGTGGTGCGCAGGATGTGTGCGCAGTGCGCTTCGAACGGTGTTTCGGCGTCGTTGGCGTCCAGCACATCGTCGCCGACCCAGACCTCGAACAGGTCGCCCAGGATGAACACGGCATTGGCGCGGGTGTGCGCCATGTAGTGTTCCCATGCCGCCACCGTGGCGGGCTCGCTGGCCTGCAGGTGCAGGTCGGAAATGAAATCGACCATCCGCCAGGCCGCAGGAGCGGTGAGCTCCGCGATCCGGGGGGTGGTCGGGGTCATGGGGCGGCGGTCAGGCCAGCCTTCAGGCCAGGGCCACGGCCTTCTCGATCACCACGTCGTCCTTCGGCACATCGCCGTGGTAGCCCTTCTGGCCGGTTTTGACGGCGGCGATCTTGTCGACCACGTCCGTGCCGGAGACCACCTTGCCGAACACGGCATAGCCCCAGCCCTGGGCCGAGGGGGCGGTGTGGTTGAGGAAGCCGTTGTCGGCCACGTTGATGAAGAACTGCGACGAGGCCGAGTGCGGGTCGTTGGTACGGGCCATGGCAATGGTGTACTTGTCGTTCTTCAGACCGTTGTTGGCTTCGTTTTCGATCGGTTTGTCGCTGGCCTTCTGGCTCATGCCGGGTTCGAAGCCGCCGCCCTGGATCATGAAGCCGGGGATGACGCGGTGGAAGATGGTGCGGTCGTAGTGGCCCTTGTTGACATAGGCCAGGAAGTTTTCCACCGACTTCGGTGCCTTGGCGGCATCGAGTTCGAGCGTGATGACGCCGAGGTCGGCGATGTGGAGTTCGACTTGGGGGTTGCTCATGGGGCAGCTTTCTTATTTCAGCAGGGTCGCCGAGTTGATGAGGATGGGGGTGAGCGGCACGTTCTGGTGCAGCCCCGAGTTGCCGGTGGCCGTGGTGCGGATCCTGTCGACCACGTCCATGCCGGCCACCACCTTGCCGAAGACGGCGTAGCCATAGCCGTCGGGCATGGGGGCGTTGAGGCCGCGGTTGTCCACCACGTTGATGAAGAACTGGGCCGTGGCCGAATTCGGGTTGGCGGTGCGCGCCATGGCGATGGTGCCGCGGTCGTTCTTCAGGCCGTTGTTGGCCTCCAGCGGGATCGGTTCGCGTGTGGGCTTTTGCTGCATGTCGGGCGTGAAGCCACCGCCCTGGATCATGAAGCCGTCCATGACGCGGTGGAAGATGGTGCCTTCGTAATGCCGCTCGGCCACGTACTGCAGGAAATTGGCCACCGTCTTGGGGGCCCGGTCCGGATAGAGCTCCAGCACGATGTCACCCGCGCTGGTGGCCAGTTTGACGCGCGGTGCGGTCTGGGCCGACGCCGTGCCGTGCAGCAGCAGCGCAGCCGCGCCGGCCAGCAGGACGCGTCGCAGGAGGGAGGAGGGCTGGGAGGTCATCCGAGGTTGCCTTCGTAAAAAATCTTCCACTGACTGCCTTCACGGATCCAGTACTGCCGTTTGGTCGGGCCGGTGCGTGTGCCGTCGGGCACTTCGCCGAAGGTCACGACCATGGTGTCGGCGGCATCGGTCCAGCGCAGGTAGGACAGGTCCTTGAGCTGGATGGCACGGCCGCGCACGCGGTCGACCTCGCTGCGCAGGGCGGGCGCCCATTCGCGCAGGGTCTTGCCGTGGCTGTTGAAGTCGGCGGTGTAGAAGCTCAGCAACTGGTCGATGTTGCCGCTGGACTTGGCGTTGCGCCAGGCGGCCAAGGCTTCCTCGAAGGTCTTGCTCTGGGCGCGGGCGCTGTGCGGCGCCACCCAGTCGATCCGCTGGGAGATCACCACCGGCGTGGTGCGAACTTCCACGGTGCGGATGATGCGGTCCAGATCGGGGTTGGCCAGCACGACGCAACCGTCGGTGGCCAGCGGCGCACGCGAAAACTGGTTGGGCGGCGTGCCGTGCAGCCAGATGCCGCGGCCGGTCTTGCCGCGCTTGCTGTCGAGCACATTGGGGTAGTTGATCGGCAGGGCACCCGAGCCGTAGAAGTCGCGCAGGGACTTGGGGTCGAGGTTGCTGGTGATGAAGTACACGCCCAGCGGGGTGCGCGCATCACCCTCGACGGCTTTTTCGATGCCGGACTTGCCGACCGAGATGTAGTAGTCGGCCACCAGGTTCAGGCCGCGCTCGCTGTTGGCAAACAGGTACAGGCGTGAACGCGAGGCATCGACCGCAATCGCATGCTTGTTGCGCGGTGACAGGGCCAGAAACTGGGAGGGGATGGTGCCGGCCGGTGGACGTTCGCGCAGAGCCTTCAGGCGCATCTGCGATTCATCGCGCAGCTCGGCCATGGTATTGCCGGCGCTGTGGGCCAGCGTGTCGGGCACATCGCCGAATTTGCGCAGTGCACGCGTGCGTGCGGTCAGCAGATCGCCATAGACCAGCTGGGCCAGCTGGAAATTGGGGTAGTCGCGCACCAGATTCTCGGCCCGCGCCAGCGCTTCGCGCGCTTTGCCGCTGCCGGTCAGGCGGTAGACCTCGATCAGGCGTGCCTCGGCGACGCCGTCATTGGTGGCGTTGCTGCGGGCAGCGGGGCTGGCGTTGGTTTTCTGGCTTTTCTTGCCGTTGTCGGCGCTGACCGGCGCTGCGAACAGGCCCGTGGCGGCAATGAGCAAAAATGCAAAAAATCCTTGGGTCATGTCAGTTCAAAAGCAATGTTGAGGATCCCGTGGGCATGCCAGATGGGACCCGGATCATGGCTTCAGGTTCCCGTCGACTCTTTGACAATCAGCCAGCGGTCGCCCGATTTGACCAGATCGAGCGTTTTTCGGCTGGAGACCGCCAGTGTGTCCGCCTTGTAGTCCTGGCGGAATTTGGCCACTGCCCTGCTTCCATTGACGCTCACACTCAGGTTTTCGAGCCGGACGCTGATGGTCGATTTGCTGGTGATGCGCAGGCGGCGCTCGCTTTCCCAACTGCTGCGCGACTGCTTGCCCGGCGGGTCGAACTCCTTGCCATAGGCGCCGAGATAGCCATTCATGTCCTTGGCAGCCCAGGCCTTGGCCCAGGCGCGCACGGCGCTTTCCACTTCCTTGGTCGCATTGCCGGCGGCAGCCGGCTTGGGTGCGGCCGGGGCCGCCGGTGCGACGTTGGTTGGTGCGGTGGCCACCACGGCCGGTCTGGCGGCCGGAGCCGCAGCGGGGGCGGGCGGGGTGGCGGGGGCCGCTGGTGCCGTAGCGGGCGGCTGCACGCTCGGGCGCTGGCCCTTGGCATTGGGATCGAACAACTCGCGGATCAGGGCCAGCTTGGGCTGGGCGGAGGTGGCGCTGCCGTCGAGCTGCAGCGCCTTGTTGTAGGCCTGGCTCGCCAGCTTGGCGTAGACATCGCCCAGGTTTTCGTGCGCCGTCGAGTAGCTGGGGTTGGTGCGGATCGCCATTTCCAGCGCGGCGCGCGCCTTGTCGTACTGGCCCTGGTTGGCATAGAGCACGGCGAGGTTGTTGTAGGGCTCGGGCAGCTCGGGGTAGTCCTCGGTCAGCTTGGTGAAGGTGGCGATGGCCTCATTGGTCTTGCCGGTTTCGCGCTGGATCACGCCCTTGATGAAGCGCATCTGCGGGTCGCGTGGCTTGGCGGCGAGGTACTGGTCGGCCTTGGCCTGGGCTTCGGTCAGCTTGCCGGTGCGCACCAGCAGGTTCACATCGCTGTAGTCGTCGGCATGCACGGCCGGGATGGCCAGACAGCCTGCCAGGGTGGCCAGCCGGAGGAGATGGGAAATTGGGGCGCTGCCGTACTTCATAGGTATCTGGAATGGAAGCCCGCACAGAGGATGGGCTGGATGGGGCTTTATACTGCGCTGGATTGTAGCCCTGCCGAAGTACCCGACCGGTCACGCCGGTGGTTTGGCCCGCTTTAGAAATATTCATGAGTTTGCGCATTTACAACACGCTGTCGCGTGCGCTGGAACCTTTTACCCCGATCGAGCCCGGCCATGTCCGCATGTATGTCTGCGGCATGACGGTCTACGACCTGTGCCACCTGGGCCATGCGCGTGCCATGGTGGCGTTCGACGTGGTGCAGCGCTGGCTGAAAAACAGCGGCTATCGGGTGACCTACGTGCGCAACGTCACCGACATCGACGACAAGATCATCAAGCGCGCCCTGGACAACGGCGAGACCATCCGTTCGCTGACCGACCGCATGGTGGACGCCCTGCACCAGGACGCCGACGCGCTGGGCATCGAGCGCCCGACGCATGAGCCGCGCGCCACCGACTACGTGCCGCAGATGCTGAGCCTGATCGGCCGGCTGGCGCAAAAAGGCCTGGCCTACCAGGCCGGCAATGGCGACGTGAACTACGCGGTGCGCAAGTTTCCCGGCTACGGCAAGCTGTCCGGCAAGTCGCTGGACGAGCTGCGCGCCGGCGAGCGCGTGGCGGTGCTGGATGGCAAGGACGATCCGCTCGATTTCGTTCTGTGGAAGTCCGCCAAACTGACCGAGCCGGCCGAGGCCAAGTGGGACAGCGCCTACGGCCCCGGCCGCCCGGGCTGGCACATCGAGTGCTCGGCCATGAGCTGCGAGATGCTGGGCGAGAGCTTCGACATCCACGGCGGCGGTGCCGACCTGCAGTTCCCGCACCACGAGAACGAGATCGCCCAGAGCGAAGGCGCCACCGGCCAGCCGCTGGCCCGGGTCTGGATGCACAACGGCTTCGTGCGCGTGGACAACGAGAAGATGTCCAAGTCGCTGGGCAACTTCTTCACCATCCGCGAGATCCTGGCGAAGTACGACCCGGAGACGGTGCGTTTCTTCATCATCCGAGCGCACTACCGCAGCCCGCTGAACTACAGCGACGCCCACCTGGACGATGCGCGCGGCGCGCTCAAGCGCCTGTATACCGCGCTGCACAGTGTCAAGCCGGCCACGGTGGAGATCGACTGGCTCAACCCGCACGCCGCGCGTTTCAAGACGGCCATGGACGAAGACTTCGGCACACCTGAGGCGGTGGCGGCGCTGTTCGAGCTGGCCACCGAGGTCAACAAGACGGGCTCGGTCCAAGCCGCTGGCCTGCTCAAGGCGCTGGGCGGCTGCCTGGGACTGCTGCAGGATGACCCGCAGACGTACCTCCAGGCCGGCTCGTTGCTGGACGAGGGCGCCATTGCGGCGCTGATCACGGCGCGCACCGAAGCCAAGCAGGCCAAGAACTTCGCCGAGGCCGACCGCATCCGCAACGAACTGCTGGCGAAAGGCATCGTCCTGAAGGACTCGCCTACGGGCACCACTTGGGAGGCGGCGCAGTGAGGCCGTCCATGATTGTTGGGGCCCTTGCCCCCCGAAAGGCGTGATGTGGCAGCGACCAAAAGCATAGCGCCCAAGATCTTCACGCCGGACTACTGGGACGAAGCCTGCAAGCACCTGATGAAGAAGGATCGGGTGATGAAGCGGCTGATTCCGCAGCACGGCGACACCTGTCTGCAGACCCGGGGCGACGCCTTCACCACGCTGGCGCGCAGCATCGTGGGCCAGCAGATTTCGGTCAAGGCGGCGCAGACGGTCTGGGACCGCTTCGTCAAGCTGCCGCGCAAGATGACGCCGGCCAATGTGCTCAAGCTCAAGGTCGACGACATGCGTGCCGCCGGTTTGAGCGTGCGCAAGGTCGAGTACCTGGTGGACCTGGCGCTGCACTTCGACAACGGCGTGGTGCAGGTGGCCGACTGGGCGGGCATGGACGACGAGGCCATCATTGCCGAACTGGTGGACATCCGCGGCATCGGCCGCTGGACGGCCGAGATGTTCCTGATCTTCCATCTGATGCGACCCAATGTGCTGCCGCTGGACGATGTGGGCCTGATCAACGGCATCAGCCGCAACTATTTTTCCGGCGAGGCCGTGAGCCGCAGCGATGCGCGCGAAGTGGCCGCCGCCTGGGCGCCTTATTGCAGCGTGGCAACTTGGTATATTTGGCGCTCCCTCGACCCCGTGCCGGTGGAGTATTAGCCGTTGGCCTGACCGGTGCCTGCCTCGTGGCAGGCGATCCGCCCCAGGCGCCAACGCAGAGAACAAGGAGTTAGTCGATGGCGAAAAAAACATTTCTCGATTTCGAGCAACCGATTGCCGAACTCGAAGCCAAGATTGAAGAGCTGCGCTATGTGCAGAACGAGTCGGCGGTGGACATCACCTCGGAGATCGACCAGCTGAGCAAGAAGAGCCTGCAGCTGACCAAGGACGTCTACAGCAACCTGTCATCGTGGCAGATCACCAAGATCGCGCGCCACCCGGAGCGTCCCTACACGCTCGACTACGTCAATGAGCTGTTCACCGATTTCGTCGAGTTGCACGGCGACCGCCACTTTGCTGACGACCTGAGCATCGTCGGCGGCCTGGCACGTTTCAACGGCAATGCCTGCATGGTGATCGGCCAGCAGAAGGGGCGCGATACCAAGGAGCGCGGCCTGCGCAACTTCGGCATGAGCAAGCCCGAGGGCTACCGCAAGGCGCTGCGCCTGATGAAGACGGCCGAGAAGTTCAAGCTGCCGGTGTTCACCTTCGTCGACACGCCCGGCGCCTACCCCGGCATCGACGCGGAAGAGCGCGGCCAGTCGGAAGCCATTGGCCGCAACATCTTCGAGATGGCACAACTGGAAGTGCCCATCATCACCACCATCATCGGTGAAGGCGGCTCCGGCGGCGCACTGGCCATCTCGGTGGGTGATCAGTTGTTGATGCTGCAGTATTCGATCTACTCGGTGATCAGCCCCGAGGGCTGTGCTTCCATTCTGTGGAAGACTGCGGACAAGGCGCAGGAAGCGGCTGAGGCCCTGGGTATCACTGCGCACCGGCTCAAGGCCCTGGGTCTGATCGACAAGATCGTCAACGAGCCGGTCGGTGGCGCCCACCGCGACCACAAGCAGATGGCGGCCTTCCTCAAGCGCGCCCTGAGCGAAGCCTACCGTCAGGTCGCCGACCTCAAGGCCAAGGAGCTGCTGGAGCGCCGCTACGAGCGCCTGCAGAGCTATGGCCGCTTCACCGACACCAAGACCAGCGGCAAGTAACGCTGGCCGCTGCGCGGGGGCGCCCCGATGAGCCGCACCCTGGCGCAGGCCCTGCAGGACTTCGAGCCTGCGCTGCCGCTGGCTGTGGCCTTCAGCGGCGGTGCCGACTCCACGGCGTTGCTGCTGGCCTGTGCCGAGAAGTGGCCGGGTCAGGTCAGCGCCATCCACATCCATCATGGCCTGCAGGCAGCGGCCGATGCCTTCGAGCAGCACTGTCGCGATGTCTGCAGCCGGCTGGGCGTGCCTTTGCGGGTGTGCCACGTCGATGCGCGCCCTGCGCCGGGGCAGAGCCCGGAAGAGGCGGCACGCCGTGCCCGTTATGAGGCTTTTCGCGATATTTCCCTTGAAAATACTACGCAGTCAGCTATCAGAAGCATAGCAATTGCGCAGCAGGCCGACGATCAGGTCGAGACGCTGCTGCTGGCCTTGAGCCGCGGCGCCGGCTTGGCCGGCCTGAGTGCCATGCCGGCCCGGTGGGCGCGCGACGGCATCCGTTATGACCGGCCTTTGCTCGATGTGCCCGGGGGCGAGTTGCGCCGCTGGCTGCGCGAGCGCGGTGAAAGCTGGATCGAGGACCCGACCAATGCCGACGAGCAGTTCACGCGCAACCGCATTCGCGCACGCCTGCTGCCGGCCCTTGCTGAAACCTTTCCGCAGTTCCGCGACACCTTCGCCCGCAGCGCCGCGCATGCCGCCGAAGCGCAGCGGCTGCTGAACGAGGTGGCGGTCGAAGACCTGGCACAACTTGGCCAACCGCCGCAGATCGCACTTCTGCAGCGCTTGAGCCGGCCGCGCCAGGCCAATGTGCTGCGCCACTGGCTGCGCAGCGTTCATGGCACCATGGCCAGCACCGCCCAACTGCAGGAACTGCTGGACCAGGTCGCCGCCTGCACCACGCGCGGCCACCGCATCCGCCTCAAGGTCGGCAGCGGCTTTGTCGAGCGCCAGGGCGCGGTGTTGACTTGGTACAATCCCTAGGTTTCGCCGGTGGTATCGCCACCGCGGCAAGACACTCCCGTGTTGACACCGGCGGCCTGCAGCGCATGCGCAGGGCTTGCCACCCAATCCGACTAATTCAATGGCATTGATCGTTCACAAATACGGCGGCACGTCGATGGGCTCCACCGAGCGCATCCGCAATGTTGCCAAACGCGTCGCCAAATGGGCGCGCGCCGGCCACCAGATGGTGGTGGTGCCCTCCGCCATGAGCGGCGAAACCAACCGACTGCTGGGCCTGGCCAAGGAACTGGCGCCGTCCAAGAGCAATGACGCGACCAATCGCGAGCTCGACATGCTGGCCGCCACCGGCGAGCAGGCCTCCAGCGCTCTGCTGGCCATCGCCTTGCAAGCCGAAGGCATGGACTCGGTCAGCTATGCCGGCTGGCAGGTGCCGATCCTCACCAACAGCGCCTACACCAAGGCCCGCATCGAGTCGATCGATGACAAGCGCGTGCGTGCCGACCTGGCCGCCGGCAAGGTGGTGATCGTCACCGGCTTCCAGGGCATCGACGAGCAGGGCAATATCACCACCTTGGGTCGTGGTGGTTCCGACACCTCGGCCGTGGCCGTGGCGGCGGCGATGAAGGCCGATGAGTGCCTGATCTACACCGACGTCGATGGCGTCTACACCACCGACCCGCGCGTCGTGCCCGAAGCGCGCCGCCTGCACACCGTGAGCTTCGAGGAGATGCTGGAGATGGCATCGATGGGCTCCAAGGTGCTGCAGATCCGCTCCGTCGAGTTTGCCGGCAAGTACAAGGTGCCGCTGCGTGTGCTCTCCAGCTTCACGCCCTGGGATATTGACCTCAACGAAGAAGCCAAGTCCGGCACGTTGATCACTTTTGAGGAAGACGAAAAAATGGAACAAGCCATTGTTTCCGGCATTGCATTCAACCGCGACGAAGCCAAGATCTCAGTGCTGGGCGTTCCCGACAAGCCGGGCATTGCCTACCAGATCCTCGGTGCCGTGGCCGATGCCAACATCGAAGTCGACATGATCATCCAGAACATCAGCCGGGATGGCAAGACCGACTTCAGCTTCACCGTCAACCGCAACGACTACGCCCGTGCGATCGATCTGCTCAAGGACAAGGTCGTGCCCAGTCTCGGCGCGAAGGAAGTGCAGGGCGACACCAAGATCTGCAAGGTGTCCATCGTCGGCATCGGCATGCGCAGCCATGTCGGCATTGCCAGCAAGATGTTCCGCAGCCTGAGCGAAGAGGGTATCAACATCCAGATGATCTCCACCAGCGAGATCAAGACCTCCGTCGTGATCGACGAGAAGTACATGGAACTGGCCGTGCGCGCGCTGCACAAGGCCTTCGATCTGGATCAGCCGCAGGCGTGAAATTGCATTGAAGTCGTGCGATAATGTCGCCTGACTTTAGGAAACGTGACCGAGTGGCCGAAGGTGCTCCCCTGCTAAGGGAGTATGGGGTGTAGAGCCTCATCGAGGGTTCGAATCCCTCCGTTTCCGCCAATAACAAGCCCCGCCTCGTGCGGGGCTTTGTTTTTGGCGCTGCACCGGGAAATTCGCGCCAGACGAATTTCGAGTCCTCCCTTGCCACCGACAGAAAGAGAGCCGGTATTCCCCAAAAATGGCTGTATTTCTCGTGCTCAATCTGTACCCCCCCCGGTAGAATCGAGCCGTGACATCACCCGCCACTCCGACTCCCAGACCTTTGTACAGCCCGTCGGCCCAGGCTGTGATCGCCTCTTCCATGGCGCGCGTGGCTTTGCTGGCCGCTGGGGTCGATTGCATCTATTTCCTGTTCTTTCTGGTCGTGGATTCACCCTGGCTGGCCTGGATCAATGTGCTGAGCGTGGCCATGTATGCCGCCGCCTACCGGCTGGCCCAACGGCGGAAGTTGCGCGGTGGCGCCTTGCTGATCTGGCTGGAGGCGTTTGTGCATGCCGTGATCGGCACGCTGATGACCGGTTGGGACAGCGGTTTCCACTATCTGTTGCTGATGTTCATCCCGTCGGTCATCTTGACCAACTCACGCCGACAGTCGCTCGCGTTTGTTGTAGCCCTGCTCGTTTTTCTGGGGACACTGGATTTTCTGTCGCGCAGCCTGGGACCGCTGGCACCGTTGTCGGACAGCGCCCTGATTGCGCTGAAGTGGCTGAACATCTCGATCTTCATCGCCATGTTCTCGTCGCTGTCGATCTATTACCGGCGCAAGATCTTTCAGGCCGAGCGCTCCTTGCACGCGCAGGCGACGCAGGATGCCCTGACCGATCTGTACAACCGGCGTCATTTCCAGCTGGTGGCCGAACAGGAGCGGGTCCGTTGCCTGCGGACCGGTAGCCGTGCCTGCCTGCTCATGATGGACATCGATTTTTTCAAGACGATCAATGACACCTATGGTCATGAGACCGGCGACCTGGTGCTGATCTCGGTGGCCCGCACACTCAAGCAAGGTGCGCGTGCGATGGACACGCTGGCGCGCTGGGGCGGCGAGGAGTTCATCCTGCTGATGCCGGACGTCGATGCCGCGGAAGCTCTGGTTGTGGCCGAGCGCTTCCGCCAAGCGGTGGAGCGCACACCCATCGTCTTTTCTTCCGGCGAGATTTTCTGCACCTTGTCGTTCGGCGTGACACAACTGGAACGCGGTGAGCCGCTGGGTACGGCTGTTGGACGCGCCGACCGCGCGCTCTATCGCAGCAAGGTGGACGGCAAGAACCGCGTCAGCCACGAGTGAGCGGCGGCCTGCCCAGGCAGGCTGCCTGAGCGTTACTCGATCGATGCGCTCCAGCGCGCATCCCAGGCGCTTTCCATCTGCCGTCGGTCGCGCTTGGTGGGACGTCCCTGCGCGATGCTGAGAGCCGGTTCAGCCGCCAGGCGTCTCTGCTCCGCCGCCTTGTCACGCGCCAGCCGGCTGGCTTCGGTTTCCTCGTAGAGTTGCTGCGCCACCGGCGCCGGACCACGCTGGTTGCTGATGCCCAAGACTCGCACCGTGCGCGTGACAGGGCCCTGGCGCATGGCGACGAGATCGCCGGCCCGGACTTCGCGTGACGGTTTGGCCACCTGCTCGTTGACCAGCACGCGGCCCTTGCCGATTTCCTCGCAGGCCAGCGAGCGCGTCTTGTAGAAGCGGGCGGCCCACAGCCATTTGTCGATGCGCAGTTGTTCCATGTCGGGTTGCAGTGGTGAATCCACCATGCGATCCACACCAAGGCCACTGTACCATTGGCGCATGGAAAAAACGGACACCCTGCCGCGCGATGCCCAGAGCATTCTGGAACTGGCGGCGCGCTCCATGTTCGACCTGTTCGCCAACGCCAGCGAGGGCATGCTGCTGGTCGACCGCCAAGGCAAGGTGGTCTGGATCAACGAGCAATACAAACGCTTCCTGCCGGCGCTCGGTTTCGAGCGGGTGGAGGATTTCGTCGGCCATCCGGTGGCCAGCGTGGTGCAGAACACGCAGATGCACCATGTGATCGAGAGCGGCAAACCGATCTTGATCGACCTGCTGAGCAACCGCGCCGGCACCTTCGGTGTCAGCCGGATTCCGTTGCGAGACAGCTCGGGCGAGGTCATCGGTGCCCTGGGCATCGTGCTGTTCGACCACCCCGAGACCAATCTGCAGCCGCTGATCAACAAGTTCGCCGCCCTGCAGCGCGAACTCGACGATGCCCGCCGCGAGCTGGCCAGTCAGCGCAGCGGGCAGCGCCAGGCCAAGTACACCTTTGCCAGTTTCGTCGGTGCCAGCCCGGCGGTGGTGGAGGTCAAGCGGCTGGCGCGCCGCGCCGCGCAGTCCAGCAGCACCGTGCTGCTGCTCGGTGAAACCGGCACCGGCAAGGAGTTGCTGGCGCATGCCATCCATGCGGTGTCGGTGCGGGCGGCGCGCTCTTTTGTCAGCGTCAACATCGCCGCCGTGCCCGACACCCTGCTGGAGGCGGAGTTCTTCGGCGTGGCGCCCGGGGCCTACACTGGGGCCGAGCGCAAGGGGCGCGACGGCAAGCTCAAGCTGGCCGACGGCGGTACGCTGTTCCTGGACGAGATCGGCGACATGCCGTTGGGGCTGCAGTCCAAGCTGCTGCGCGCGCTGCAGGAGGGCGAGTTCGAGCCGCTGGGCTCCAACCGCCTGATGCGCTTCGATGCCAAGGTGATTGCCGCCACCTCGCGCGACCTCGGCCGCCTGGTGCGCGAGGGCAAGTTCCGCGAGGACCTGTACTACCGCCTCAACGTGCTGCCGATCCGGGTGCCGCCGCTGCGCGAGCGCCGCGCCGACATCCCGGCGCTGGCCGAGGCCTTGGGCGAAGACATTGCCCTGCGCAGCGGCCTGCCGCAGCCCGAACTGATGCTGGATGCCATGGACCTGCTGTCGGCCCAGGTCTGGCGCGGCAATGTGCGGGAGCTGCGCAATGTGCTGGAGCAGGCCGCCATGTTGGGCGACTCCAGCCGCATCGACCGGGCGCAGATCGAGAAGGTGCTGCGCGAGACCGGCATTGAACAAGTGGAGCCATCGATGGAAGAGGGGGCACAGCCGATATCTTCATCGGCACCGATTCGCCCGCTGGCCGAGCAGGTGGCGCAGCTGGAGCGTGCTGCCATCGCCGCCGCCATGGCGGCCAGTGGCGGCAACAAGGTGGCAGCGGCCAAGCTGCTGGGCATTTCACGTGCGACCTTGTACGAACGGCTTGGTTCGATTGTCTGAAATATGATCATTTGTCTGAAATTAATGCATTTATATGTATTGGTTTCAGGCGTTCATGAATTGATTTTTCAATAAGCCCAATCGAATCAAGCACTTGCCGTCTGGCACGCTCTGTGCTGTCATGCCTTGTTCGCATTCATAACAAGGAGACATCCATGCAACGACGCACCTGGGTCGCCCGTGCCAGCCTGCTGGCTACAGCCATTGCCGCCACCGTGTTCGGTGCCAGCGTTTTTGCGCAGGGCAAGGACATCCGTATCGCCCACATCTACAGCAAGACCGGTCCGCTGGAAGCCTATGGCAAGCAGACCCAGACCGGTTTCATGATGGGCCTGGACTACGCCACCGGCGGCACCATGACGGTGGCTGGCCGCAAGATCGTGGTGATGGAAAAGGACGACCAGGGCAAGCCCGACCTCGGCAAGAGCCTGCTGGCCGCCGCCTACGGCGACGACAAGGTCGACCTGGCAGTCGGCCCCACCGCTTCGCCGGTGGCATTGGCCATGCTGCCGGTGGCCGAGGAATACAAGAAGGTGCTGCTGGTCGAGCCGGCGGTGGCCGATTCCATCACCGGCGACAAGTGGAACAAGTACATCTTCCGCACCGGCCGCAACAGCAGCCAGGACGCCATCGCCAACGCCGTGGCGCTGGACAAGGAAGGCATCAGCGTCGTCACCATGGCGCAGGACTCGGCCTTCGGCCGCGACGGCGTCAAGGCTTTCAAGGAAGCGCTGAAAAAAGCCCGGCTGGTGCACGAGGAATACCTGCCGCCGGCCACCACCGACTTCACCGCCGGCGGCCAGCGCATGATCGACAAGCTCAAGGCTCTGCCGGGCCGCAAGGTGATCTTCATCATCTGGGCCGGCGGCAACCCGTTCAAGATCGCCGACATGGACTTGAAGCGCCACGGCATCGAGATCGCCACCGGCGGCAACATCCTGCCGGCGATGACGGCCTACAAGCAGTTCCCGGGCATGGAAGGCGCGGCCTACTACTACTTCGGCATTCCGAAGAACCCGGTCAACGAGGCGCTGGTGTCCATGCACTACAAGCAGTTCAAGGCGCCGCCGGACTTCTTCACCGCGGGTGGCTTCAGCGCCGCCATGGCCGTGGTCACGGCCCTGAAGAAGACCAATGGCGAGACCGCCAGCAACAAGCTGATCGCTGCCATGGAAGGCATGAGCTTCGACACGCCCAAGGGCCGGATGACCTTCCGCAAGGAAGACCACCAGGCCATGCAGAACATGTACCACTTCAAGATCAAGGTGGACCCGGCCTTCGCCTGGGGCGTGCCGGAGCTGGTGCGCGAGATCAAGGCGGAAGAGATGGCCATCCCCATCCGCAACAAGCGGTAATTGAGTGCTCGGCTACTGCGCGCGCCGATGGCGGCGTTGCGCAGTGCTCGAAATCCTCACGTACCGCAAGTACGTTCCGGTTTCTGCGCGCTGTGCGCCTTGCCCTCGGCGCGCTCGCTACGCCGCTCCCTCAATTCCTTTTCCATTCTTCAACATGCTTGAAACTCGGGATCTCACGATCCGCTTCGGCGGCCACGTGGCGGTCAATGCCGTGTCCTGCCGCTTTGCGCCGGGCACGCTGACAGCCATCGTCGGCCCCAATGGTGCGGGCAAGACCACCTACTTCAACCTGATCTCGGGCCAGTTGCCGGCCAGCGAGGGAGCGGTGCTGCTCAATGGCGAGGATCTGTCCTCCCTGCCGGCTTCGGCGCGCACGCGTGCCGGCCTGGGGCGGGCGTTTCAGCTGACCAATCTGTTCCCGAACCTGAGCGTGCTGGAGAACATCCGGCTGGCGGTGCAGGCCGCGCTGGAGGGGCCGCACCGCCGCGGCCTGAACCTGTGGAGCATCTGGAGCGACCACGCACGGCTGACCGAGCGGGCCCACGCCATCCTCGAATCGGTGGCGATGGCGCGCCAGCAGGATGCGCCGGTGGCCAGCCTGCCGCACGGCGACCAGCGCAAGCTGGAGGTGGCGCTGCTGATGGCGCTCGACCCGCAGGTCTACATGTTCGATGAACCGACCGCCGGCATGAGCCATGACGAGGCACCGGTGATCCTGAACCTGATCCGAGCATTGAAGCAGGACAAGACCAAGACCATCCTGCTGGTGGAACACAAGATGGACGTGGTGCGCGAGCTGGCCGACCGCATCATCGTGCTGCACAACGGCACGCTGGTGGCCGACGGTGAACCGGCTGCCGTGATTGCTTCGCCCGTGGTGCAAGAGGCTTACCTCGGCGTGGCCAAGGAGCCAGCATGAGCGATATGTTGTTGACGCTCGAAGGCGTGCACACGCACATCGGCGCGTACCACATCCTGCACGGCGTGGACCTGCAGGTGCCACGTGGCCAGCTCACCATGCTGCTGGGCCGTAACGGTGCCGGCAAGACCACCACGCTGCGCACCATCATGGGCCTGTGGCAGGCCTCGCAGGGCCGCATTACCTTCAACGGCCAGGACATCACGCGCCTGCACACACCGGCCATCGCCGCGCTGGACATTGCCTACGTGCCGGAGAACATGGGCATCTTCGCCGACCTCACGGTGAAGGAGAACATGCTGCTGGCCGCGCGCCAGGCCAGGCATGCCCGCGACATGGACGAGGAGCGCCTGCAGTGGATCTTCAAGCTCTTTCCAGCGGTGGAGAAGTTCTGGAACCATCCGGCCGGCAAGCTGTCGGGCGGGCAGAAACAGATGCTGGCGGTGTCGCGCGCCATCGTCGAGCCGCGCCGCCTGCTGATCGTTGATGAGCCGAGCAAGGGCCTGGCGCCGGTGATGATCGACAACATGATCACCGCCTTCCAGCAGCTCAAGGCCGGCGGCGTGACCATCCTGCTGGTGGAGCAGAACATCAATTTCGCCAAACGTCTCGGTGACCGCGTGGCCGTGATGGACGACGGCCGCGTGGTGCATGCCGGCGCCATGCAGGCGCTGGCCGAGGACGAGGTTTTGCAGCAGTCGCTGCTGGGGCTGGCGTTATGAAGACGAGCGCCGCCGGGCCGTCCCAAGGCGCGAGCGCCCCCGCGGGGGGCAGCGCAGTACACGCAGTGACAAGCGTGGGGGGAGCATGAAAAATTTCGACTACAAACCGCTGCTGCTGGTGCCCTTGCTGGCGCTGGCTGCGCTGCCATTGATCGGCTCCGGCTCGACCTGGCTCACGCTCACCGTGGCGGGGCTGGCCATGGGCATGATCGTCTTCATCATCGCCTCCGGCCTGACGCTGGTGTTCGGCCTGATGGATGTGCTCAACTTCGGCCACGGCGTCTTCATCGCGCTCGGTGCCTTCGTCGCCACCAGCGTGCTGGGCACCATGGGCGACTGGACTGGCTCGACCGAGCTGTGGCGCAACCTGCTGGCGGTGCTGCCGGCCATGCTGGTGGCGATGGCGGTGGCCGGTGCGCTGGGCCTGGCGTTCGAGCGCTTCATCGTGCGGCCGGTCTACGGCCAGCACCTCAAACAGATTCTCATCACCATGGGCGGCATGATCATTGGTGAAGAACTGATCAAGGTGATCTGGGGTCCGCTGCAGATTCCGCTGCCTCTGCCCGAGGGCATGCGCGGCGCCTTGGCGCTGGGCGAGGCTTCGATCGAGAAATACCGTGTGATTGCCATGGTGGTGGGGCTGGCGGTGTTTGCCGTGCAGGCCTGGACGCTGTCGCGCACCAAGATCGGCCTGCTGATCCGCGCCGGCGTGCAGGACCGCGAGATGGTCGAGGCACTGGGTTACCGCATCCGCCGGCTGTTCGTCGGCGTGTTCGTCATGGGCAGCGCGCTGGCCGGCCTGGGCGGTGTGATGTGGGGCCTGTATCAGCAGAACGTGGTGCCGCAGATGGGCGCGCAGGTCAATGTGCTGATCTTCATCGTCATCATCATCGGCGGCCTGGGGTCCACCGGCGGCGCCTTGATCGGTTCGCTGCTGGTCGGCCTGATGGCCAACTACACCGGCTTTCTGGTGCCGAAGGTGGCGCTGTTTTCCAACATCGCGCTGATGGTCGCCATCCTGCTGTGGCGACCGCAGGGGGTTTACCCCGTGGCGAATCGTTAAGGAGCGTCAAGCATGTTCGCTCGTCTCATTTCCAACGACCTGCCGCGCAGCCGCGTGCTGGCGGTGCTGCTGGTCCTGCTGCTGCTGGCACTGGCGGCCGCGCCCTTCATCGCACCGGGCGTGAAGGCGCTCAACGTCGCGGCCAAGGTGCTGATCTTCGTCGTGCTGGTGGCCAGCTTCGACCTGCTGCTGGGTTACACCGGCATCGTCAGCTTCGCGCACACCATGTTCTTCGGCATCGGTGCCTACGGCATTGCCATCGCCAGCACCCTGCTGGGGCCTACCTGGGGCGCGCTGGGTGTGGGGCTGGTAGCGGCACTGCTGCTGTCGCTGCTGCTGGCACTGGCCATCGGTCTGTTTTCGCTGCGCGTGCGCGCCATCTTCTTTGCCATGATCACGCTGGCGGTGGCCTCGGCCTTCCAGACCCTGGCCTCGCAGCTGTCGGAGTTCACCGGCGGCGAGGATGGGCTGAGCTTCAAGCTGCCGGAGTGGCTGTCGCCCAGCTTCGAACTGCTGGAGGAGCCGGTGTTGGGCGTCATGCTCGACGGCCGGCTGATCTGCTACTACCTGCTGTTCGTCGCGGCGCTGGTGCTGCTGCTGGCGCTGCTGCGCATCGTCAACTCGCCGTTCGGCCGCGTGCTGCAGGCCATCCGCGAAAACGAGTTCCGTGCCGAGGCCATCGGCTACCGCGTGGTGGTCTACCGCACGCTCTCCAGCGTGCTGTCGGCGCTGTTCGCCTGTCTGGCCGGCGCCATGCTGGCGCTCTGGCTGCGCTACAACGGGCCGGATACCTCGCTCTCGTTCGAGATCATGATGGACGTGCTGCTGATCGTGGTCATCGGCGGCATGGGCACGATCTACGGCTCGGCCATCGGCGCGGCGCTGTTCGTGGTGGCGCAAAGTTATCTGCAGGACCTGCTGCGCCTGGGAAGCGAGGCTGCATCCGCCGTGCCGCAGCTGTCGGCCCTGCTGTCGCCCGACCGCTGGCTGCTCTGGCTCGGCCTGCTGTTCGTGCTGTCGGTCTATTACTTTCCCACCGGGGTGGTCGGGCGCCTGCGCGCGGCAGCCGCCCAAGGAGGCGCACGATGAACCCTACGTCGAATTACCTGACGCTGGCCGGCCGCGAAATCCATTGCATGGCGTGGGGTGCGCCGGATGCGGAGCCGGTGATCGCCTGGCATGGCCTGGCACGCACCGGGCGCGACATGGACGAACTGGCGCAGCATCTGAGCGCCCACGGCTACCGCGTGATCTGCCCCGACACGCTGGGCCGGGGCCTGAGCCAGTGGAGCCCGTTGCCGCAGCAGGAGTATTGCCTGGCGTTCTACGCACGTCTGGCGGCGGAACTGTTCGAGCAGTTGAAGATCGAGCGCGCGCACTGGGTCGGCACCTCGATGGGCGGGGCCATCGGCACGGTGTGCGCCTCGGGCCTGTTCCAGCCGCAGCTCAAGGCACGCATCCGCAGCCTGGTGCTCAACGACAACGCGCCCGAGCTGGCGACGGCCGCCATCGAGCGCATTCGCGCCTATGCCGGCAACCCGCCGGCGTTCGAGACGGTGCGCGATCTGGAGGCCTTCTTCCGTCAGGCCTACAAGCCCTACGGCTGGCTCAGCGACGCGCAATGGCGGCGCCTGACCGAAACCTCGACGCGACGCTTGCCCAACGGCCGTGTGACGCCGCATTACGACCCGGCCATGGTGCAGCAGTTCGTGCACCACCCGAATGATTACCTGATCTGGGACCATTACGAGCAGATCGAGATGCCGGTGCTGCTGCTGCGCGGTGTCGAGTCCGACCTGGTGCTGCCCGAGACGGCCGCGCAGATGCAGACCTGCGGCCCGGGCCGACGCGGGCAGCTGCAGACCATCGAAGTGCCGGGCTGCGGCCATGCCCCGGCGCTCAACGTGCCGGCCCAGCTCGACGCCGTGCTGGACTTCATCCGCCGCGCCGACTGACGCTGTGGTGACAGACCTTGCTCCAGGCGGCCGCGGCGGCGCGGTGCCGGCTTGGCACAATGCAGGCTCGATTCATGAAGAAGAATGAGGAGCAGGCATGGCCTTGACGATCTACGGCATCATCGCGTCGCGCGCGGTCCGTCCCTTGTGGGTGGCGACCGAACTCGGGCTCGATTTCGAACATGTCCAGACGGACTACAAGACGGGCGTGACGCGCACGCCCGAGTTCCTGGCGCTCAACCCCAACGGCCACATTCCGCTCATCGTCGACCATCGCCCGGAGGGTGACGTGACGGTGTGGGAGAGCATGGCCTGCGCGCTCTACATCGCGCGCCACCACGGCCAGGCCGACGGCGTGAACCTGGTGCCGGCCACACCGCGCGAAGACGCCGAGGCGCTGCGCTGGAGCTTCTGGACCGTGACCGAAGTCGAGAAGGATGCGTTGACCGTGCTGATGCACCGCATGGTGATGCCGGCCGAGCAGCGCAAGCATGAGCTGGCCGAAGCGGCCGAACGGCGCCTGCAGGTGCCGTTGCGCGTGCTGGAGCAGCACCTGATGCAGCAGCAGGCGCGCGGCGAGTCGTTCATCGCCACTGCGCGTTTCACGGTGGCCGACCTGTGCGTGGCCAGCGTGCTGCTGTGGGTGCGCCCGGCGCGCGAGCTGCTGGCGCAGTACCCGCTGGTGGGCGCCTGGCTGGTCCAGTGCCTGGGGCGGCCGGCCTACGAGACGCTGCGTCGTCAGCGCTAGAAACTTCAAGCCAAATCGGCCTCTGGCCCTTTTAAAATAAGCGCGAGCAGCTACTGAAACTATAGCGTTCTGGGCTTCAGTTCTTGGCACCCAAGGCCAGTGCGGCCGCGCGTGAAGCCGCCAGCGTCTGGGCATCGGGCGCGCTGTGCGTCGGCCAGCCGGCCAGGTGCTGCAGTGTGATGCCGCCCAGCGCGGCGATGGCCTCGGCGCTGTCGTTCAGGCAGGGGATGTAGTGGAATTCCTGGCCGCCGGCGGTCAGGAAGGCCTGCTTCGCTTCCTGCGCGATTTCCTCCAGCGTTTCCAGGCAGTCGCTGGTGAAACCGGGGCACACCACGTCGACGCGCTTGACGCCAGCCTTGGCCATCGCGATCAGCGTCGGCTCGGTATAGGGTTGCAGCCACCTGGCCTTGCCGAAGCGCGACTGGAAAGTCAGCTGGTACTGTGCCAGGTTCAACCCGAGTTCCGCTGCCAGCAGGCGTGCCGTTTTGTGGCATTCGCAGTGGTAGGGGTCGCCCAGGTGCAGTGTGCGCTCGGGCACGCCGTGGAAGCTCATCACCAGCTTGTCCGGCCGGCCGTGCGCCTGCCAGTAGGCGCGGATGCGTTGCGCCAAGGCGCTGATGTAGCCGGTATCGTCGTGGTAGCGGTTGACGAAGCGCAGCTCGGGAAGGCTGCGCACCTGCTCGGCCCAGTGGTAGACCGCGTCGAACACGCTGGCGGTGGTGGTGCCGGAGTACTGCGGGTAGGCCGGCAGCACCAGCACGCGTGTGGCGCCCTCGGCCTTGAGGGCATCGAGCTGCGCGGCGATCGACGGCTGGCCATAGCGCATGGCGTAGTGCACGGTGACGTGGTGGCCCCGGCCCTGCAGCCAGGCTTGCAGCCCTTGCGCCTGCTTCTCGGTCCAGACCTTCAGCGGCGAGCCTTCGGGCGTCCAGATGCTGGCGTACTTGGCGGCCGACTTGGCCGGGCGAACGCGCAGGATGATGCCGTGCAGGATCAGCCACCAGATCGGCTTGGGGATCTCCACCACGCGGTGGTCGCCCAGGAACTCGGCCAGGTACTGCCGCAGCGCGGCCGGCGTGGGCGCATCGGGCGTGCCCAGGTTGCACAGCAGAATGGCCGTAGACGGCGCCTGGCCATGGGTGTATGCGGGTTCTTGTTTGAATGCCATGCGGTATTCTCGCCCACCTATGCTGGACACGACCAAGATACGGGCCATATCCCTCGATCTCGACGACACGCTGTGGCCGATCTGGCCGGTGATCGCACGCGCCGAGCAGGCGCTGCAGGACTGGCTGCGGCCGCAGGCGCCGCAGACGGCGGATCTGCTGGCCGACGCCGAGCAGCGCCTGGCCCTGCGGCGCGAGGTGCAGCAGCAGCGGCCCGACATCGGCCATGACCTGCGCACGCTGCGCCAGGAACTCATCCGCCTCGGGCTGCAGCGCCATGGCGAGGACACGGCGCTGGTGGAGGCGGCCTACGAGGTGTTCATCACCGAGCGCATGCGTGTCGAACTGTTCGAGGATGCCCGTCCGGCGCTGGCCTGGCTGGCGGCACGCTATCCGCTGGTGGCGCTGTCCAACGGCAATGCCGATGTGCACCGCATCGGCATCGGCGAGTTCTTCCATGCGGACTTGAGCGCGCAGAGTTTCGGCATCGGCAAGCCCGACCCGCGCATCTTCCACGCGGCGGCACAGGCCGCCGGCGTGCAGCCGCACGAGGTGCTGCATGTGGGCGACGACGTTGCTCTCGACGTGCTGGGCGGGCTGAATGCGGGCATGCAGACGGTCTGGGTCAACCGTGCCCGCCACGACTGGGCGCACGAGACGCTGCGCCCGCACGCCATGGTGGACGACATGGCGCAGCTGTGCGCCTTGCTGCAGAGCGCAGCCTGAGTTATGAGTTAACGCGGCGCTTGCAGCACCAGCGTGCTGCGCGTGTGGACCGCCACATCGGCCGGACTCAGGTGCATGGGCTGGTACTGGCCGGCCATATAGGCCGCGGCCTGGTCATGGTGGTGGGCATCGAACAGCACACCGCTTTGCCCGATCGGGTTGATGCCCAGGCCCCGGGCGGCATCGGCAAAGTCGATCAGGCGCCGGGTGGACGGGCCGTAGCCCACGGCCCAAGGGGCCGGACCCACGGTATTGGCCAGGTTGTTGATGACCTCGCGGCCGCCCGGCGCCTCGAAGGGGCCGATGTCGAACAGCAGGTTCAAGGGTTTCTGCTGGCCCAGCGGATGGTTGTGGGTCACGGTGTGGGCCTTGCCCCAGGCCCAGCTCGCAGGTGTCTTGCCCAGCGAGGTGTGAAGGTGGTCGATGGTGGCGCGCCAGGCCAGCTTCAGGATGTCGCGCCGGGTTTCGACCGGCGGCGTACCGCGCTGGTCCCACCAGGGGGAGGCGGCATCGGCCACCAGGCGCGGCAGGGCGAAATCGAATGCGCGGGTGCGCAGCAGGTTGCGAAACGGCACCTCGCCGAGTTCGTCGGCCATTGCCGCCTTGGCCAGCTCGTAGACGAACTGCTGGAACAGCGTAGGCGCGATGCTGGCTGTGCCATAGCTGCCGTCCCATTCGGCCAGTTGCTCCAGCCAGGCACGCTCGGATCCGTCGACCACCACGCTGCTCAGTTCGAGCAGCAGCGGCCGGAGTACGCGCGGCCCGTAGGCGGTGTGGCCATCGAGTTGCACGGCCTTGTTGTTCTCCTGGTCCCATTTCACGCCCGGTACGCGCAGCAGCTGGTCGATCCGCTGGGCGCGTTCGTACAGGTTGTAATAGCCCGGCACCGGCAGGCCGCTGGACGGCGCCGGCTGATGGTTGGCCGAGACGATGTAGCCGCGCGCCGGGTTTTCCTCCTGCGGGTTGTCCTGGAAGCGGTAGAAGCCAAGCTTCTCGGCCTCGCCCTTGCCGCCGTCCAGGATGAAGGCCGGGTTCACGTGTTCCGGGCGCTGCGGCAATTTTGCCGCGGCCCACCAGCCGATATCACCGGCCGCATTGGCCCAGACGATGTTGAGGCCGGGCGCGTGGATCTTGCTGACCGCTTGGCGCGCCTTGGCACGCGTGTCGGCGCGGTTGAGTTCGTAGAAGGCGTCGAGGGTCAGGTTCTCGGTCTCTCGCCAGGCCCACCACATGGCGATGGGCGTTTGCCCCAGGCTGTCGGCAAAGGCGTCGTTGACCAGCGGGCCGTGCGGCGAGCGGCGCAGTGTGAGCGGGACCGGTGCGGCACCCTTGACGGTGATGGTTTCCGTGCGGCTTTGCAGATCGACCCACTGGCCTCGGTACCACACCTGGTTCGGGTTGGCCGGGTTGACCTTCTCGGCGATCAGGTCCAGGTCGTCGTTCTGGAACATGGTCAGGCTCCAGCCGAACTGCGGGTTGTGGCCGAGCAGGGCCACCGGGTTGAGCGCCTGGTGGTGGCCGTAGAGTTCGAACCCCGGCGCCTTCAGGTGTGCCTCGTACCAGACCGAGGGGGCGGCAAAACTGATGTGCGGGTCGCCGGCCAGCAGCGGCTTGCCGCTGGTGGTGTGCTGGCCCGAGATCACCCAGGCATTGCTGCCTTCGAACTGCGGCACGCCGACCAGCGTCAAGGCCTGGTCGCTGAGCTCGGCCAGGCGGTTCAGGCCCTGCCAGTCGGCCGGTGTCAGGCGGGGGGACTGGTGGGCGATGAGGGCGGCTTCGGCCATCGGGCCGACCACGCCCAGCGGGTGCCATTCGAGGTCGAACGCCTTCAGGTAGGCCGGGCCGAGTTGGTCGCGCACGAAGGTCAGGACCGGCTCGGTGCGAAAGGCGGCGGCGAAGCTGTAGGACAGGTAGCCCGTGACGGCGATGGTGTCGACGGCCGTGAAGGGGCGCGGCGTGATGCCGAGGAGTTCGAATTCCAGCGGCCGCGGCCGGCTGGCCTGGTACTGGTTGACACCGTCGAGGTAGGCGGTCAGGGCCTGCCAGGCCGGGCTGCTGTGGTCGGCGCGTGCCACCACGGTTTCGGCATGGGCGCGCAGGCCGAGGGTGCGGAACAGGCGGTCGGTGTCGATCAGCTTGGGGCCGATGATTTCCGCCAGTTCACCCCGCGCCAGCCGGCGCACCATTTCCATCTGGAACAGGCGATCCTGCGCATGCACAAAACCCAGGGCGCGGTAGAGGTCGGCCTCGTTCTGGGCGCGGAGGTGGGGCACACCGCGTTCGTCGTAGGCCACGCTGACCGGGGCCTTGAGGTTCTGCAGCGCCAGGGTGCCACTGCGTTGCGGCAGCTTGCTGCGCGCGTGCCAGGTGAGGGCGACTGCGGCGGCGATCACCGCCACGGTCAGCAGCACGGTCAGCGAGATGAAGGAAAACTTGAGAACGCGTTTCATGGGCGCCTGGGGGGTTGACAGCAAAAGTGACGCCCATTGTGCGTGAGTCACCGTGCGCCGTCCACGCTCAGCGGATGGCATGAGGCAAGCCTGCGACAGCCTGCAGGCCGCTGCGCACGGCGCCCTCCAGCGTGGCCGGGTAGGGGCCGGCCACATAGTCGCCGCAGGCCAGCAGCCCGGGGGCAATGGCTTGCGGTGGACGCTGCAGGCCGGGCGTGCAGGCGAAGGTGGCTCGTTTTTCCACCACGGTCTGCACCGCTTGCAGCTGCAGACCCAGTTGCGCATGGGCCTGTGCCAGCACCTGGCGTTGCAGCAGTTCGCGTTCCACGCGGCTGGCGCTGACCACGAAGGCCAGCAGGCCGCTCGGGCCGCCAAGTTGTCCGCGGTCAAAGACGAACTGGGCCGGCGCGACCGTTGTGCTGCGCAAGGTCAGCATGGGCGCGGGCAGGGCGGCGCGACTGTCCCAGGCATAGACGGTGGTGATGGCTTCATGGCGCAGCGCGCTGGCCATGGCGGCCCAGGCGTGCATGTGCTCGGCGACCGGATCGGGTGCTGTCGGCGCAGAGGCCGTCAGGAGGTGGTCGGCCTCGGAGGCCGAAGTGGCCAGCAGCACGGCATCGAACGTCTGGCCGTCGAGCTGCCATTGCGCACCTTGGGCTTGCAGTTGCGTGGCGCGGGTGCCCCGCTGCACCACGCCGCCTTGCTGCTGCAGCCAGCTGGCTGCAGCAGCAGGAAACAGGGCCGTGAGGTCCTGCCGCGGCAGCAGCAGATGCGAGCCCCCGGCCACGCCGAACAGCGCATCCTGCAGCACGCGCAGGAACACCTGGGCGCTGGCCTGCGCCGCTGGCGTGTTGAGAGCGGAAACGCACAGCGGCTCGATCAGCTCCTGCAGCACCGGCGGGGCCAGGCGCTGGCACAGCTGCGCCACCGACAGTTCGGGCGCGCACTGGAAATGCGCGCCTTGCCAGCGCAGCGCTTCGCGCAGCAGCCCCAGGCGTGCGCCCAGCGGCCAGCCGTGTGCCAACGCGATGCCGGCGAAGGCGTCGAGCGGGGTGGGCAGACGCGGGAATTTCAGGCCGGCACCGTCAGGGAAACGCAGCGTCAGCGGCCCGCGCAGCAGGGCGGCCTGCGGGTCCACGCCCACCAGGCGCATCAGGCGCAGCGACTCGGTGTAGGCACCGATGAGGATGTGCTGGCCGTTGTCCAGCAGGACCTCCTGGCCATCGGGCAGGCGGCCCGGCACGGCGCGGGCTCGGCCGCCCAGGGTACGGGCAGCTTCGAAGACCGTGACCTGGTGGCCGATGCGCGTGGCCTGCACCGCGGCAGCCATGCCGGCCCAGCCGGCGCCGACGACAGCGACTCTCATGTCAGTTACCCACCCTGTTACCCCAAGTGACCCCGGGCGCATGCACCTGGCACAGGGTCATGCCAGCAGACGCCGCGGAGCGGGCTTGGCCCGGCCGCTGGCGTCGTCCCCCTTCCCGCAGGAGAAAGGGGGAAGCGGCGCAGCCGCTCAGGGGGTTCACATCTTCCCCAAAGCCTGTACGCGCCAGGCCAGCCAGAGCTTGCGCAGCGGCGTGAGGCTGATGCGCTGGTGCAGTACCTGGAAGTTGTCGCGCTCGATCTCACGCAGCAGGGTGCGGTAGATGCTGGCCATCATCAGGCCGGGCTTCTGTGCGCGCCGGTCGGCGGCGGGCAGCAGGGCCAGCGCCTCGTCGTACAGGCGGTGGGCGCGTTCGGCCTGGAATTTCATCAGTGCCGTGAAGCGTTCCGAATACTGGCGCTTGAGCAGTTCGTGCGCCTTGACGTCGAACTGCTGCAGTTCGCTCACCGGCAGGTAGATGCGCCCGCGCAGCGCGTCCTCGCCGACGTCGCGGATGATGTTGGTGAGCTGGAAGGCCTGGCCCAGGGTGTGCGCGTACGCGGTGGTCTGTGCCTGCGTCTGGCCGAAGATGCGCGCGGCGACTTCGCCCACCACGCCGGCCACCAGATGGCAGTAGCGCTGCAGGGCCGGGTAGTCGAGGTAACGGGTCTGCTGCAGGTCCATCTGGCAGCCCTCGATGACGGCCAACAGATGGCGCGCCTCGATGCCGTGGTCGGCCGCCAGCGGCATCAGCGCCTGGGTGACCGGGTGGGTGGGTTCGCCGGCATAGGCGCGCGCCACTTCGGCCTGCCACCAGGCCAGCTTGGTCTGGGCCACGCCGGGGTCAGTCACCTCGTCCACCACGTCGTCGACCTCACGGCAGAAGGCGTAAAAGGCGGTGATGGCGGCGCGGCGCGGTTTCGGGAGAAACAGGAAGGCGTAATAGAAGCTGCTGCCCGAGGCGACGGCTTTTTGTTGAACGTACTGCTCTGGCGTCATGGGCTTGATTGTCGCTTTTTCACTGGGGGCTGCTTCACATCCAGCATGCGCGCCACAGCATCACGGCCCCATCCCAGGGGTTCAACGCGGGCCGGGTCTGCAGCGTGGCGTAGTCCAGCGCCTCGATCTTGTCCAGGATGCGCAAGCCGCCTTGCACCACCAGGCGCAGTTCCCAACCAGCGCGGCCCGACAGACGGTGCACGAGTTCAGCGCCTTTTTGCATGCTGGCCCTTGCCATCTGGACTTGAGTAGCTATCAGTTTGGTAGCGTTCGGTGTCTGGTGGCGGGCTTGCAGTTCGGCCCGCGTGGCGCCGAACGCCAGGCAGTCCGCGTCCGGCAGGTAGTGGCGGCCGCGCGGGATGTCGCGGCTCAGGTCCTGCCAGAAGTTGATCAGCTGCAGCGCGGTGCAGATGGCGTCGCTTTGCGCCAGCGCCGCCTCGTCCTGCACGCCGTAGAGGTGCAGCAGCAGGCGCCCGACCGGGTTGGCCGAGCGTCGGCAGTAGTCCAGCAACTCGGCCTGGTCGGCATAGCTGGCGCGGTCGCGCGTCTTGCGCACGTCCTGCGTGAAGGCATCGAGCAGGTCCGTCAACAGCGGTACCGGCAGATGAAAGGCTTGCAGCATGGCCTGCAGTGGCCCGAACACCTGCGGCCAGCGCCCGCTGTGCGGCTGGCCGGCGGCGCTGGCCAGCAGGTCGGCACGGTAGGCCGCCAGATCGTCCAGCCGTTGCTGCGCCGGCGCGTCGCCTTCGTCGGCGATGTCGTCGGCGGTACGGGCGTAGTGGTAGAGGGCGGCAATCGGCGCGCGCAGCCGGGGCGGGCAGAGCACGGACGCGACTGGAAAGTTCTCGTAGTGCTCGATCGGCTGGGGGAACGGGGGGGTACTCACGCCGGCGATTGTCGCTTGGCTTGACAGAGGAAATGCTTTCAATTAAATTACTAACCAATCGGTCATTAATTATTGATTTAGCTCGGGTTCACCATGTCCATTCTTCATGTCTTTCAGCCCCGGCGGCTGGCGTTGCTGCTGGCGGTTTCTGCTGCTTCCACCCTGATGCTGACCGCCTGCTCCAAGCCGGCACCGGCCGAGGAGCCGGTGCGTTCGGTCAAGGTGCTGACGGTGGGCGCCGGCAACCTGCAGTCGGCGCTGGAGTTCTCGGGTGATGTGCGGCCGCGCGTCGAGTCGCGCCTGGGTTTTCGCGTGGCCGGCAAATTGACCAAACGCCATGTCGAGCTGGGGCAACGGGTCAAGGCGGGCCAGGTGCTGGCGCAGCTCGATCCGCAAGATTACCAGCTGGCCGCCGATGCGGCGCAGGCGCAACTGGGGGCGGCGGTGACCAACCGCGACCTGGCGGCGGCCGACTTCAAGCGCTTCAAGGAACTGAAGGAGCAGAACTTCATCAGCGGCGCCGAGCTGGAGCGGCGCGAGGCCTCGCTCAAGGCGGCGCAGGCCCAGGTCGACCAGGCGAAGGCCCAGCTGTCCACCCAACGCAACCAGGGGGCCTACACCACGCTGGTGGCCGATGCGGCGGGCGTGGTCACGGCCGTCGAGGCCGAGCCGGGCCAGGTGGTGAGTGCCGGTTTGCCGGTGGTGCGGGTGGCGCAGGACGGGCCGCGCGATGCCGTGTTCTCGGTGCCGGAAGACAAGATTGCCGCAGTGCGGCCGGGTGCGCCGGTCGTGGTGCGCGTCTGGCCCGGCCAGACCCAGCTGGACGGCAAGGTGCGTGAAGTGTCGGCCAGTGCCGACCCGGTGACGCGGACCTACCTGGTCAAGGTGGCGCTGGAGGTGAAGGACGCGAAGGATGTGCCGCCGCTGGGCGCCACCGTGACGGTGCTGCCGCAGGCGGTGGAGGCGAAGAGTGCGCCAGTGATCAAGCTGCCCACCAGCGCGCTGCGCCAGGAGGGGCAGGCCACCGCAGTGTGGGTGCTCGACCCCGCCAGCATGACGGTGAAGTCGCAGCCGGTGCAGATTGCCACGGCCGACGGCAACGAGGCCGTGGTGGCCAGTGGTCTGCAGCCCGGCACAGTGGTGGTGGCTGCCGGTGTGCATGTGCTGTCGCCCGGCCAGAAGGTCCTGATCTACCAGGAAAAAACGCTCAAACCGCTTGCCAGTACGGCGCAAACTGCTATTAATTCAGTAGCATCTCCGGTGCAGGCTGCCTCTGTGAATGGCAAGTGAGACCGGCATGACGCAGACATCCAAACAAGACGAGAGGAGCAGCTTCAACCTGTCGCGCTGGGCACTGGAGCACCCGGCGCTGACGCGTTACCTGATGCTGGTCCTCATGCTGCTGGGCTTTGCTGCCTATTTCCAGCTGGGACAGGACGAGGACCCGCCGTTCACCTTCCGTGCCATGGTGGTGCGCACCTACTGGCCCGGCGCCACGGCGCAGCAGGTGGCCGAGCAGGTGACCGACAAGATCGAGCGCACGCTGCAGGAGGTGCCGCATGCCGACAAGATCCGCAGCTACTCCAAGCCGGGCGAGTCGCAGATCATCTTCCAGGTCAAGGACTCGACCAAGCCGGGCGAAGTGGCCGACCTCTGGTACACGGTGCGCAAGAAGGTGGGCGACATGCGCTACACCTTGCCGGCCGGCACCCAGGGCCCGTTCTTCAACGATGAGTTCGGCGATGTCTACGGCGTGATCTATGCGCTGGAAGCCGACGGCTTCAGCAACGCCGAAGTCAAGCGCTTTGCCGATGATGCGCGCCAGCAGCTGCTGCGCGTGCCTGATGTGGCCAAGGTCGAATTGTTCGGCGTGCAGGACGAAAAGCTCTACATCGAGATTTCGCAGAAGCGCCTGGCCCAGCTGGGGCTGGACATGAACCAGGTGCTGGCCCAGCTCGGCCAGCAGAACGCGGTGGAGAGCGCCGGCGCGGTGCAGACGCCGCTGGATGTGGTGCAGGTCCGGGTGGCCGGCCAGTTCGAGGCGATTGATCAGTTGCGCGCCATGCCGATCCGCGGCAGCTCGGGCAGCCAGCTGCGCCTGGGCGACATCGCCGAGATCAAGCGCGGTTATGTCGATCCGGCCTCCATCAAGGTGCGGCACCAGGGCAAGCAGGTGATTGCGCTGGGCATTTCCATGGCCAAGGGCGGCGACATCATCCGGCTGGGCCAATCCTTGAAAAACGCGACCGCCCAGATCGCGGCCACGCTGCCGGCCGGTGTGCAGTTGGTGCAGCTGCAGGACCAGCCCCAGGCCGTGGCGCGCTCGGTCAACGAGTTCGTCGGCGTGCTGGTCGAGGCGGTGGTGATCGTGCTGCTGGTGAGCTTCGTCAGCCTGGGCTTTCACAAGCGCAACGGCGAACTCCGGCTGTGGAAGCGCTACTACGTCGACATTCGCCCGGGGCTGGTGGTGGCCATCACGATTCCGCTGGTGCTGGCGCTGACCTTCTTGGGCATGCAGTACTGGGGCATCGGTCTGCACAAGATCTCGCTCGGCTCGCTCATCATTGCGCTGGGCCTGCTGGTGGACGACGCCATCATCGCGGTGGAAATGATGGTGCACAAGATCGAGGAGGGCTACGACAAGGTGCGCGCCGCCACCTTTGCCTACGAGATCACCGCCATGCCCATGCTGACCGGAACGCTCATCACGGCGGCCGGCTTCCTGCCCATCGGCATGGCCAAATCGGGCGTGGGCGAGTACACCTTTGCCATCTTCGGTGTCACCACGCTGGCGCTGGTGTTGAGCTGGCTGGTGTCGGTCTACTTCGTGCCCTACCTGGGCAATATCCTGTTGCGGGCCAAGCCGCCGAAGCAGGAGCATCCGCATGAGCTGTTCGACGGCCCGTTCTATGTCTATTTCCGCCGGCTGCTCAACTGGTGCGTGGAACACCGCTGGCTGACCATCGGCATCACCCTGCTGACCTTCGTGCTGGGCATGGTGGGCATGGGCCGTGTTCAGCAGCAGTTCTTCCCCGACTCGAGCCGACCGGAGATCCTGATTGAACTCTGGTCGCCGGAAGGCACCTCGTTTGCCGCCAACGAAGAAGTGACCCAGCGCGCCGAGCGGCGCCTCATGGCGGAGGCCGGTGTGGCATCCGTCAGCACCTGGGTCGGCTCGGGCGTGCCGCGCTTTTACCTGCCGCTGGACCAGGTGTTCCCGCAGACCAATGTGTCGCAGCTGATCGTCATGCCGGTGGATCTGAAGACGCGCGAGGCGCTGCGGATCAGGCTGCCGGCCTTGCTGGCGCAGGAGTTTCCCGAGGTGCGCGGCCGCGTCAAGCTGCTGCCCAACGGGCCGCCGGTGCCGTACCCGGTGCAGTTCCGCGTGGTGGGGGGCGACCCGGCCGTGCTGCGCGAGCGCGCCGACGAGGTCAAGGCCGTGCTGCGCGAAAGCCCCAACACGCGCGGCGTCAACGACAACTGGAACGAATCGGTCAAGGTGCTGCGCCTGGAGATCGACCAGGCCAAGGCGCGCGCGCTGGGGGTGAGCAGCCAGGCCATTGCCCAGGCCTCGCGCACCATTCTGGCCGGCATGACGGTCGGCCAGTACCGCGAGGGCGACAAGCTGATCGACATCGTGCTGCGTCAGCCGCTGGATGAGCGCGACGCCATCACCGACCTCGGCAATGCCTATCTGTCGACCACCGCCGGGCGTTCGATCCCGCTGACGCAGATTGCCAAGCCGGTGTTCACCTGGGAGCCGGGCGTGATGTGGCGTGAGAACCGCGACTACGGCATCACGGTGCAAAGCGATGTGGTCGAGGGTCTGCAGGGCGCCACCGTCACAGCCGAACTGCTGCCCAAGCTGCGTGCCCTGGAGGCCAGGTGGAAGGCCGCCGGCCTGACCGGCTACCGCATCGACGTGGCCGGCGCGGTGGAGGAGAGCAGCAAGGGCCAGGGCTCGATTGCGGCCGGCATTCCCGTCATGCTGTTCATCACCTTCACCTTGCTGATGCTGCAGCTGCAGAGCTTCAGCCGCGCCATGCTGGTGTTCCTGACCGGCCCGCTGGGCATGGCCGGCGTGGCCGGTGCGCTGCTGGCATTGGGCCGGCCCTTCGGCTTCGTGGCCCTGCTGGGCGTGATCGCGCTGATGGGCATGATCCAGCGCAATTCGGTGATCCTGATCGACCAGATCGAGCAGGACCGCGCCAACGGCGTACCAGCCTGGGATGCCATCGTGGAGAGTGCGGTGCGCCGCATGCGCCCGATCGTGCTGACCGCCGCCGCCGCCGTGCTGGCCATGATTCCGCTGTCGCGCTCAGTGTTCTGGGGCCCGATGGCGGTGGCCATCATGGGCGGCCTGATCGTGGCCACCCTGTTGACCCTGCTGGCCTTGCCGGCGATGTACGCCGCATGGTTTCGCGTGAAGCGCGAAACACCGGCATCTCCGTGAATCCGCCCCGCGGGGGCCAGCGCGTAGCGCCAGGCCCCGCGTGGTTCCGGGTGAAGCGCGAAACGCCGGGGATTCCGCCAGCAGGTTAAAATAGAAAGTTGACCGATTTCGTGGGGAGGTCTGTCCAGGCCTCCCCATTTTGTTTTGTCGCGCGGGTGGCGAAATTGGTAGACGCACCAGGTTTAGGTCCTGACGCCAGCAATGGTGTGGGGGTTCGAGTCCCCCCCCGCGCACCACACAAGGCGGCAGATGCGACGAACATGCCGCAGTGCCGATGGCGCAAGCCGATTTTTTGAATTTTAGGAGTGAGTGAATCATGGCCGTTAATGTTGAAACCCTCGAGAAGCTGGAACGCAAGATCACGCTGACGCTGCCGGTCGCCGCCATCCAGTCCGAAGTCGATTCGCGCCTCAAGAAGCTGGCCCGGACCGTGAAGATGGACGGTTTCCGTCCCGGCAAGGTGCCGATGAACGTGGTGACCCAGCGCTATGGCTATTCCGTGCACTATGAAGTGCTGAACGACAAGGTCGGCGAGGCGTTCTCCCAGGCTGCCAACGAAGCCAAGCTGCGTGTGGCCGGCCAGCCGCGCATCAGCGAGAAGGAAGGCGCCGCCGAAGGCGAAGTGGCATTCGATGCCGTGTTCGAGGTGTACCCGGAAGTCAAGATCGGAGACCTGAGCAGCGCCGAAGTGCAGAAGCTGAGCGCCGAGGTGGACGAGGCGGCCATCGACAAGACGGTCGAGATCCTGCGCAAGCAGCGCCGCACCTTTGCTCAGCGCGCCGTGGATGCTGCCGCCCAGGATGGTGACCGCGTGTCCGTGGACTTCGAAGGCAAGATCGACGGCGAGCCCTTCGCCGGCGGCAAGTCCGACGGTTTCCAGTTCCTGGTCGGCGAAGGCCAGATGCTGAAGGAATTCGAAGACGCCGTGCGTGGCATGAAGTCGGGCGAAAGCAAGACCTTCCCGCTGGCCTTCCCGGCGGACTACCATGGCAAGGAAGTGGCCGGCAAGACGGCTGACTTCATGGTCACGCTCAAGAAGATCGAAGCCGCCCACCTGCCGGAAGTGAACGAGGCGCTGGCCAAGTCGCTCGGTATTGCAGAAGGTACGGTCGAGGCCCTGCGCGCCGACATCAAGAAAAACCTGGAGCGTGAAGTGAAGTCGCGCCTGATGGGTCGCAACAAGCAGGCGGCCCTGGATGCGCTGGTGTCCAAAGCCGAGCTGGACCTGCCCAAGTCCGTGGTGCAGGCCGAAGTGGACCGCCTGATCGAAGGCGCCCGCGCCGATCTGAAGCAGCGCGGCATCAAGGACGCCGACAAGGCGCCGATCCCGGCCGAAATCTTCCAGCCGCAGGCCGAGCAGCGCGTGCGCCTGGGCCTGGTGGTGGCCGAGCTGGTGCGTGCCAACAACCTGCACGCCACACCGGAGTCCCTCAAGGCCCATGTCGAGGAAATGGCCGCCAGCTATGAGAAGCCGGAAGACGTGGTGCGCTGGTACTTCGGCGACAACCGCCGCCTGGCTGAAGTCGAGGCCGTGGTGATCGAGAACAACGTGACCGATTTCGTGCTGTCCAAGGCCAAGGTGACCGAGAAGGCGATCTCCTTCGAAGAACTGATGGGCCAGGCCTGATTCCGGTCTGAACTTCCGACGTGGGTGGGGCTTGTGCCGGGCTTGCAGTCCGGATAACAAGCCCCACTTGTTTTGTGGACCATAATCTTCGCTAAATTACGTCTATTCTCTGGAGATCCTTCATGAATCTGCGCAACAGCGCCTATAACGGTGCCCTGGATACCCAGGCCCTCGGCATGATCCCGATGGTGATCGAGCAGTCCGGTCGTGGCGAGCGTTCGTATGACATCTACTCGCGTCTGCTCAAGGAACGGGTGATCTTCCTGGTCGGCCCGGTCAATGACCAGACCGCCAACCTGGTGGTGGCGCAGTTGCTGTTCCTGGAGAGCGAGAACCCGGACAAGGACATCTCGTTCTACATCAATTCGCCGGGCGGTTCGGTCAGCGCCGGCATGGCGATCTATGACACGATGAACTTCATCAAGGCGGATGTGTCCACGCTGTGCGTCGGCATGGCGGCCAGCATGGGGGCTTTCCTGCTGGCGGCAGGTGCCAAGGGCAAGCGTTTCTCGCTGCCCAACTCCAAGGTCATGATCCACCAGCCGCTGGGTGGCACCCAGGGTCAGGCCACCGAGATCGAGATCCATGCCCGCGAGATCCTCAAGACCCGCGAACAACTCAACAAGATCCTGGCCGAGCGTACCGGCCAGCCGCTGGACAAGATCGAGCGCGACACCGAGCGGGACTACTACCTCTCGGCGGACGAGGCGAAAGACTACGGCCTGGTGGATCAGGTCATCGCCAAGCGCCCCTGATCGGTTCAGCCCGGTTGCTGGTGGATGGCAGACGCCTGCTGCGCTGCTGCGCTGCGGCGCGCGGGCGGTTTGCCATTTCGGTATCATTTGGTAAATATTCGGTAAAACCCCGGAAAAGGCATTCTTCACATGGCCGAGAAAAAAGGCTCTTCCAGCGAAAAAACACTGTATTGCTCTTTTTGCGGCAAGAGTCAGCACGAGGTCAAGAAACTGATTGCCGGTCCCTCGGTTTTCGTCTGCGACGAATGCATCGAACTGTGCAACGAAATCATCCGCGATGAGTTGCCTTCCGGTGGCGAAGGTGCGGAAGCGCGTGGCGATCTGCCGACGCCGGCCGAAATCAAGGCCAATCTGGACAATTACGTGATCGGCCAGGAAGTCGCCAAGCGCACGCTGGCGGTGGCCGTCTACAACCACTACAAACGCCTGCAGCACAAGGAAAAGGCGCGCAAGGACGATGTGGAACTGGCCAAGAGCAACATTCTGCTCATCGGCCCCACCGGCTCGGGCAAGACGCTGCTGGCGCAGACGCTGGCGCGCCAGCTCAACGTGCCGTTTGTCATGGCCGATGCCACCACATTGACGGAAGCAGGCTACGTGGGCGAGGACGTCGAGAACATCGTTGCCAAGCTGCTGCAGAGCTGCAATTACGAAGTCGAGCGTGCTCAGCGCGGCATTGTTTACATCGACGAGATCGACAAGATTTCCCGCAAGTCCGACAACCCGTCCATCACGCGCGACGTGTCGGGCGAGGGCGTGCAGCAGGCACTGCTCAAGCTGATCGAAGGCACCATGGCCAGCGTGCCGCCGCAGGGCGGACGCAAGCACCCGAACCAGGACTTCATCCAGATCGACACCACCAACATCCTGTTCATCTGCGGTGGTGCTTTCGCCGGGCTGGAAAAAGTGATCGAGAACCGGACCGAATCGTCCGGCATCGGTTTCGGCGCTGCCGTCCGAAGCAAGCAGCAGCGCAGCCTGACCGAGGTGTTCAAGGAAGTCGAGCCGGAGGATCTGATCAAGTTCGGCCTGATTCCCGAACTGGTCGGCCGCATGCCGGTGGTGGCCACCCTGGCCGAGCTCAGTGAAGACGCCCTGGTGCAGATCCTGACCGAACCCAAGAATGCCCTGGCCAAGCAGTACGCCAAGCTGTTTGCCATGGAAGGCGTGGACCTCGAACTGCGCCCCGGCGCGCTCAAGGCCATTGCCAAGAAGGCGCTGGCGCGCAAGACCGGCGCCCGTGGTCTGCGCTCCATCCTGGAGCAGGCCTTGATCGACACCATGTTCGATTTGCCCAACCAGGACAACGTCGAGAGAGTTGTGGTGGACGAATCCACCATCGAAGAAAGCAAGCCGCCGCTGCTGGTCTACCGGGAAGCCGCGAAAAAGGCCTGATCCGAAGGCTCGATTCAGCCGGTATTCCAGCCATTCCTTCATGGTTTTGGAGCATCCACCCGATCCATAATTGGCTGCGGGTTGAAAATTCGCACTTGCAATCCATATTCAACAGGTAACGAAAAGGTTTTCCCATGTCCGGTCATACCCCTCTGCCTGCTACCCCGATCGAGTTGCCGCTGCTGCCCTTGCGCGATGTGGTGATCTTCCCCCACATGGTGATCCCGCTGTTTGTGGGCCGCCCCAAGAGCATCAAGGCCCTGGAGGCCGCGATGGAGGCCGAGCGCCGCATCATGCTGGTGGCGCAGAAGGCGGCTGCCAAGGATGAGCCGCAGGTGTCCGACATGTTCGATGTCGGTTGCGTCTCCACCATCCTGCAGATGCTGAAACTGCCTGACGGCACGGTCAAGGTGCTGGTCGAAGGCCAGCAGCGTGCCCAGGTGAACAAGATCGTCGAAGGCGAGTCGCACTTCACCGCCGACGTCACGCCGGTGGAGCAGCCTTCGGAAGCCGAACCCGCGGCGCCCGTCCAGGCCAGCGAGATCGAGGCGTTGCGTCGTGCCGTGATGCAGCAATTCGACCAGTACGTCAAGCTCAACAAGAAGATCCCGCCCGAGATCCTGACGTCGATCGCCAGCATCGATGATCCGGGCCGTCTGGCTGACACCATTGCCGCCCATCTGCCGCTCAAGCTGGACAACAAGCAGACTGTGCTGAGCCTGTCCAATGTGCGCGACCGGCTGGAGAACCTGTTCGAGCAGCTTGAGCGCGAAGTCGACATCCTGAACGTCGACAAGAAGATCCGGGGCCGCGTCAAGCGCCAGATGGAGAAGAACCAGCGCGACTTCTACCTGAACGAGCAGGTCAAGGCCATCCAGAAGGAACTGGGCGAGGGCGAGGATGGCGCCGACATCGAAGAGATCGAGAAGAAGATCAAGGCGGCCCGCATGCCGGCTGAGGCGCGCAAGAAGGCTGATGCCGAACTCAAGAAGCTCAAGCTGATGTCACCCATGTCGGCCGAGGCCACCGTGGTGCGCAACTACATCGACACGCTGATCAGCTTGCCCTGGAGCAAGAAGACCAAGATCAAGCACGACCTGACCCATGCCGAGGAAGTGCTCAACGAAGACCACTATGGGCTGGACAAGGTCAAGGACCGCATCCTCGAGTACCTCGCTGTGCAGCAGCGCGTGGACAAGGTGAAGGCGCCGATCCTGTGCCTGGTCGGCCCGCCGGGCGTGGGCAAGACGTCGCTGGGGCAGTCGGTGGCCAAGGCCACCGGTCGCAAGTACGTGCGCATGGCGCTGGGCGGCATGCGCGACGAGGCCGAAATCCGCGGCCATCGCCGCACCTACATCGGCGCCATGCCGGGCAAGGTGCTGCAAAGCCTGTCCAAGGCCGGTACACGCAACCCGCTGTTCCTGCTCGACGAGATCGACAAGCTGGGCACCGATTTCCGCGGCGACCCTTCCAGTGCTCTGCTGGAGGTGCTGGATCCGGAGCAGAACAACAAGTTCGGTGATCACTACGTCGAGGTCGATTTTGATCTGAGCGACGTGATGTTCGTGGCGACCTCCAACTCCATGAACATCCCGCCGGCACTGCTGGATCGCATGGAGGTCATTCGCCTGGCGGGCTATACCGAGGACGAAAAGACCAACATCGCCATGCGCTATCTGCTGCCCAAGCAGTTGAAGAACAATGGGTTGAAGGACGGCGAGCTGGAGGTGACGGAAGAGGCGGTGCGTGATGTGGTGCGCTACTACACGCGTGAGGCCGGTGTGCGTTCGCTCGAGCGCGAGATTTCCAAGATCTGCCGTAAGGTCGTCAAGGGGCTGCAGCTCAAGAAAATGACGCCGAAGGTGACGGTCAACGCGGACAACCTGAATGATTTCCTGGGGGTGCGCAAGTTCACCTATGGCCGTGCCGAACAGCAGAACCAGGTCGGCCAGGTGGTCGGTCTGGCCTGGACCGAGGTGGGCGGTGACCTGCTGACCATCGAGTCGGCACTGATGCCGGGCAAGGGTGTCATCACGCGGACCGGTTCGCTGGGCGATGTGATGAAGGAGTCGGTGGAGGCCGCACGCACCGTGGTGCGCAGCCGGGCACGTCGTCTTGGCATTCCCGATGAGTTTTTCGAGAAAAAGGACATGCACGTCCACGTGCCCGATGGCGCCACGCCGAAGGACGGACCGAGCGCCGGTGCAGCCATGACGACCGCCATGGTGTCGGCCCTGACCGGCATTCCGGTGCGCGGTGATGTGGCCATGACGGGTGAAATCACGCTGCGCGGCGAAGTCACGGCCATTGGTGGCCTGAAGGAAAAGCTGCTGGCGGCCTTGCGCGGCGGTATCAAGACCGTGCTGATTCCCGAGGAAAACACCAAGGATCTGCAGGAGATTCCCGAGAACGTGAAGAACGGTCTGGAAATCGTGCCGGTCAAGTGGATCGACAAGGTGCTTGAGATCGCGCTGGAGCGCCAGCCGACGCCTTTGCCGGACGACGAGGCGGTGGCAGCGGCTGTGCCGTCGACGCCGGCGGCCGAGTCGACCACAACGGCGCGTGGATCGGTCAAGCATTGATGCGAAATTTTTGGCGGGCTTTTTGCAAAAGCAGAAAAATACCGCTATAATTCAAGGCTTGAAATGCGGGAATAGCTCAGTTGGTAGAGCGCAACCTTGCCAAGGTTGAGGTCGAGAGTT
>JASJPI010000017.1:0-66097 GCA_031426755.1 Curvibacter sp. | reverse complement strand
CAACCCCAACCTGCCGCAGATCGACGACTACTACGAGCCCTTCACCTTCGACTACGACCACCTGCAGTCGGCGCCCGAGATGAAGGCCGCGCCCACGGCCCGGCCGCGCAGCCTGATCACCGGCCAGCGCATGGAGAAGATCGAATGGGGCCCGAACTGGGAGGAAATCCTGGGCGGTGAATTCAGCAAGCGTTCGAAGGACAAGAACTTCGACGACGTGCAGAAGGACATCTACGGCCAGTTCGAGAACACCTTCATGATGTACCTGCCGCGCCTGTGCGAGCACTGCCTGAATCCGGCATGCGTGGCATCGTGCCCTTCCGGCTCGATCTACAAGCGCGAGGAAGACGGCATCGTGCTGATCGACCAGGACAAGTGCCGCGGCTGGCGCATGTGCGTCAGTGGTTGCCCCTACAAGAAGATCTACTACAACTGGCAGTCCGGCAAGGCCGAGAAGTGCGTCTTCTGCTACCCGCGCATCGAAGCCGGTCAGCCGACCGTCTGCTCCGAAACCTGCGTTGGCCGCATCCGCTACCTCGGCGTGCTGCTCTATGATGCCGACCGCATCCAGGAAGCCGCCAGCGTGGAGCACGACCGCGACCTGTACCAGGCCCAGCTGGACATCTTCCTGGACCCGAACGATCCGAAGGTGATCGAGCAGGCTCGCATCGACGGCATTCCGGACGCCTGGATGGACGCCGCACGCAAGAGCCCGGTCTACAAGATGGCCGTGGACTGGAAAGTGGCACTGCCGCTGCACCCGGAATACCGCACCCTGCCGATGGTCTGGTACGTGCCGCCGCTCTCGCCCATCACGGCGGCCGCCAACGCCGGCGACATCGGCATCAACGGCGAGATCCCGGACGTCAAGCAGTTGCGCATCCCGGTCAAGTACCTGGCCAACCTGCTGACCGCCGGCGACACGCTGCCGGTGGAGCGGGCACTGGAGCGCATGCTGGCCATGCGCGCCTACCAACGTGAGAAACACGTGGAAGGACGCATCAACACCACGGCGCTGCAGCAGGTGCAGATGACGCAGCACGAGGTCGAAGACATGTACCAGGTCATGGCCATTGCCAACTACGAAGACCGCTTCGTCATCCCGAGCACGCACCGCGAGTACGCCGAGAACACCTTCGACATGCGCGGCGGTTGCGGCTTCTCGTTCGGCAACGGCTGTTCCGACGGCGCCAGCGAGACCAGCCTGTTCGGCGGCTCCAAACGCCGTACCATCCCGATCAAGGCGGAGGTCTGATCATGGCACTGTCCAATGCAACACTCAGCCTGCGGGTATTGGCCCGCCTGCTGTCCTACCCCGATGCCGAGCTGCGCGAGCACCTGTCAGAAATGCGGGACGCGCTGCATGGCGAGGGTGCCCTCGGTGCCGCACGTCTGGGCGAACTGGACGCCCTCATGCGCAGCCTGACAGGACGGGACGCGCTGGAGGTGGAAGCCGAATACGTTCAGCTGTTCGACCGCGGCCGCGCCACCTCGCTGCACCTGTTCGAGCACGTGCACGGCGACTCGCGCGACCGTGGCCCGGCCATGATCGATCTGGCGCAGACCTACGAGAAAGCCGGCCTCTACCTGGCACCGGGCGAACTGCCCGACTACCTGCCGGTGGTGCTGGAGTTCGTCTCGACCCAGCCACCGAAAGAAGCCCGCGCTTTCCTCGGCGAGATGGCCCACATCCTCAACGCCATCTTCAGCGCCCTGCAGCAACGCAGCAGCGCCTACGCCAGCGTGCTCGGCGCCCTGCTGGAGATCGCCGGCGAGAAAGCGCAGGCCGTGAAGGTGGTTCCCGATGCGCCGGTGGACGAAAGCTGGGAAGAGCCCGTCGTCTTCGGCGGCTGCTCCACCGAGGGCCAGGCCAAGCCGGGCCAGCCCCAACCTATCCGCATTGTCAAGAATGAAGCGCAGCGCAAGAACGCCCCGCTGCAAGGAGTGTGATCATGAACTACCTCGACCAGTTGCTATTCGGCTTCTATCCCTATATCTGCCTGACCGTGTTCCTGCTCGGCAGCCTCATCCGCTTCGACCGCGACCAGTACACCTGGAAAAGCGATTCGTCGCAGCTGCTCAAGGCCGGCCAGCTGCGCTGGGGCAGCAATCTGTTCCACATCGGCGTGCTGTTCCTGTTCTTCGGCCACACCTTCGGCATGCTGACGCCGCACTTCGTGTATGAGCACTTCCTCAGTGCCGGCGCCAAGCAGCTGATGGCCATGGTGTCGGGCGGCGTCGCCGGCCTGCTCGGCTTCATCGGCCTGACGCTGCTGCTGCACCGCCGCCTCACCGAGCCGCGCATCCGCGCCACCTCGAAGACCAGCGACATCGTCATCCTGCTGCTGCTGTGGCTGCAACTGCTGCTCGGTCTGGCCACCATCCCGCTCTCGGCCCAGCACCTGGACGGCAGCATGATGATGCTTCTGGCCGAATGGGCACAACGCATCGTGACCTTCCGCTCCGGCGCACCTGAACTGCTGGCCACTGCCGGCTGGGTTTTCAAGACCCACATGTTCCTGGGCATGACCGTGTTTCTGGTGTTCCCCTTCACCCGGCTGGTGCACGTCTGGAGCGGCTTTGCCTCGGTCGCCTACCTGGCTCGTCCCTATCAGGTGGTGCGCAGCCGTCGCCTGAACCTGCCGGCCGGCCACAACCAGCCGCGCCGTCCTGGCGCTGGCGTCTGAACCGGCCGAGGAGGACAACACCATGCTGAATTCCGCCCCCCACCCGGCCGGCACGGCGCGCATCAACGGCTTGCCGCTGCACCGCGACGACGAGCTGCTGTCGCCCGACGAGCTGCGCCAGCGTGCCTGCACCGAACTGCTGCGCCTGGCGGCGCAACGCGCCGGCATGCTGCCGGCGGACGACACCCTGTCGATCGACGGGATCCCCAGCGAGGCCGCCGTCCAGGCCATCGAGTCCCTGCTGGCCCAGAACCTGCACGTCCCCGAACCGTCGGAAGAAGCCTGCCGACGCCACCATGCGGCCCACGCTGCCCGCTATCGCCAAGGTGAACGCGTCCATGTGCGCCACATCCTGTTTGCCGTCACGCCCGGCGTCGATGTCAAAGCGTTGCGCCAGCGTGCCGAGCACGCGCTGCTCGAGGTCCGCAGTCACGACAATCAAAGCGACCCGTTCGCTGACGTGGCACGTGAGCTCTCCAACTGCCCCAGCGGCCTGGAGGGCGGCGATCTGGGCTGGCTGACAGCGGGAGATTGCGCCCCCGAGTTCGCACGCGAACTGTTCGGCCAACCGGAGGTTGGCGTGCTGCCGCGGCTGGTGCACAGCCGCTTCGGCCTGCATGTGGTCGAAGTGCTGCAGCGTGAGCCCGGGGTGGACCAGTCTTTCGAAGCCGTGTACGGCGCCATTGCCATGGCGTTGCGCCAACAGTCCTACGTGACCGCCTTGCGTCAATATCTGCAGTTGCTCGCGGGCGCAGTGGAAATCGAGGGTGTGGACCTGGACGCAGCAGACACGCCGCTGGTGCAGTAGAGCCGAGTCTCCTGTCCCTCACCAGAACCAGACATGCCCGACGAACTGCTAGAGAGGCTGCGCCGCTTCCACGACCACACCTTCCCTGGCATCCAGGAGCAGTTTCAGGACCTGGTAACGCAGGGGCAGCACCCGACCATCCTGTTCATCGGCTGCTCCGACTCGCGGCTGGTGCCCTACCTGCTGACCGGCACCGGGCCGGGCGACCTGTTTCTGGTCCGCAATGTGGGCGCCTTCGTGCCGCCCTACGACGGTTCGGCCGGTTTTCACGGTACGGCCGCCGCCATCGAGTTTGCGGTCCTCAACCTGCAGGTCTCGCACATCGTGGTGTGCGGCCACAGCCACTGTGGCGGTATCCGTGCGCTCTACGAAGGAGCTCCAGCCCAGGCCATCAATCTGTCGGCCTGGCTGGAACTCGGCCGCGAAGCCGCGCTACCGGTGCAGGTCACGCCCGAAGCCTTGCGCCGCACCGAGCAGCGCGCCGTCATCCTGCAGCTTGAGCGCCTGATGGGCTACCCCATGGTGCGCGAGCGCGTCGAGCAAGACAAACTGGCCCTGCACGGCTGGCATTACGTGATCGAGGAAGGCGAAGTCCACGTGTTCGACGTCAAAAGCGGCGAATTCGTGCCGGCATCCACCGCCTCGCACAGCGGCACCGGCCCTTATGAAATGCCCGACACGATTTCCAGCCCGCTGTTCAACGAAATCGATGAAAGCTACCACCGATTGCAGCCTGCCGCCGAGCCGGACTGCTCATGCGGGAAAACTTGACACATCTCAAACCCCTGTCGCGCGCGTCTTTCTAAGCTACATCCATGGCCTCGCTTTTCAGGCCTTACGGTTCCCTTCCATGAATGCTGCTTCCGTTGCGGCGACCCCTGCTGCGTGGCGTCCGGCCTGGCTGCTGGTCGCACCGCACCGCCTGGGCTTTTTTGCCGCTGCCCTGATGATGGCCCTCAGTGCCCTCTGGTGGTTCGTCGTGCTGCTGGCGCGCCTGCAGGGATACGCCCCCACCTGGGCCGTCTCGCCGCCCACCGCTCATGCGCTGCTCATGAGCCAGAGCTTCATGCCTTTTTTCATGGCCGGCTTCCTGTTCACAGCCGGGCCCAAGTGGCTGGGTCTTCCGGAAGTGAGTGCGCGCCGCCTGCTGCACCCCATCTTTCTCATGCTCGCCGGCTGGGCCCTGACACTGACCGGCTTTCACCTGCATGCCACGCTGGCCGCTGCCGGCATGGTGCTGGTCGCCGCAGGCTGGAGCCGGCTGAGCCTGATGTTCATCACCTTGGTGCGCATCAGCCCCGTGTCCGACCGCATCCACCCCACGGTGGTGGCCGTCGCCTGCAGTGTAGGCACTGTCGCGCTGTGGCTGGCTGCCGTCGCCCTCGGACTTGAATCTGAGCTGTTGTTGCGCTCCAGCACCCAGTTGGCCCTGTGGGGGTTTATCGGCACCGTGTTTGCAACCGTATCGCACCGCATGATCCCGTTTTTCTCGGCCAGCGCCCTGCCCCTGCTCGATGCCTGGCGCCCGATGTGGTTGCTGTGGGTACTGGTCGCCGTCCTCTGGCTTGAATTGCTGCCGGCGGTAGCCGAGTTGTGGTGGTGGCCGCTGCCGGTGGCGCTGCGCTGGGCCCAAGTCGCGCTGGAATTTCCGGCTGCCGCCTTGTTGCTGTGGCTGGCCATACGCTGGGGTCTGGTGCAGAGTCTGAAGATCCGCCTGCTGGCCATGCTGCATGGCGGTTTTCTCTGGCTCGGTCTGGCATTGGCGCTGAATGGGGTCTCCCATGCGCTGATGGCACTCACTGCCGGCGAACTCTCGCTGGGACTGGCGCCGCTGCATGCGATGGCCATGGGCTACCTCGGCGCGACCCTGTTCGCCATGGCAACGCGCGTGAGCAGCGGTCATGGCGGCCGCCCCCTGGCCGCGGACAACACGGCTTGGGTCCTGTACTGGCTGCTGCAGGCGGCCGTCCTGCTGCGCGTGCTGGCCGCCCTGTGGCCCGCTGCTGCCACGGTTCTGACGCTGCTGGCCATTGCAGCTTGGGTGGCGGCCACCGTCGGTTGGGCCATCCGCTATGGCGGCTGGTATGGCCGGCCCCGGATCGATGGTCGACCGGGTTAGACACACGGCAGCCCCCTTGATCTGCGTCATGGATTTCACCCTGATCGGGTTTATGCTGCTGTAAATTAACAAGCCATGGAGGAATCGCATGCCTGACCTGACCACCGCCCAGAAAGACAAACTGATGAGCGACCTGCGGTTGATGATCGCCGATGCGGAAGAGTTGTTGCGCGTGACGTCCAACCAAGCTGGTGGTGCCGCCGACGAAGTGCGTGGCCGCATCCAGAATCGGCTGCAGCAGGCCCGCACTGAAATGGCGCATCTCCAGGACGCGGCTGTTGCCAAGGCCAAGGCTGCCGGCCATGCGGCCGACGAGTTCGTTCATGAGAAGCCCTGGCAATCGATCGGCGTGGCCGCCGGCATCGGTCTGGTCATCGGCCTGCTGATCGGTCGCCGGTAATCCATGGCTGATCCCGAGACCGGCGGCGGTCTGTTCGCCTCGCTACGCCAGTTGCTGGCCACCGGCATTGAGACCCTGCGGGTACGGCTGGAACTGCTCAGCACTGAAATCGAACAGGAGAAGCTGCGCCTGTTCGACGCCGTGCTGTGGGCTGGGCTCGCCCTGCTGTTGCTGGGCATGGGCTTGCTGTTCCTGTGCGGCCTGATCGTGGTACTGCTGTGGGATCAGCATCGCCTCCTTGCCCTGGGCGGGTTGGCCGCCATCTTTTTGGCCAGCGGCGTCTGGGTCATGCAGATCGCCCGCCAGCGCTTGCGCGCACCCGGCGGACTCTTCAATACCAGCGTGGCCGAACTGGCACGCGACCGGGCCGGGCTCGACGAGGCGGAGTAAGGTCCTGACATGAGCCTGCAGCACCCACGCGATACAGAATTGGCTGAGCGCAAGCAGCAGCTGTTGATCCGCAGCGCCGTACTGCGCGTCAGCCTGGCCCATCAGGCCCAGGTACTGCGAGGGCCACTGGCCATGGCCGACACGGTCCGCAACGGAACACAATGGTTGCGCCGGCGCCCGCAATGGCCGCTGGCCGCCCTGGCGCTGCTGGCCCTGCGCCGACCGCGTCGCGCCCTGCGCTGGGCAACCCGACTGTGGTCGGGCTGGCATTCGTATCAACGATTTCAGCAGTGGCTGGACAAGCAACCGCGACAGCGGCCCTGAACGCACCACCCATCCAGAACCAGAACAGCGATTCCGGTTTTTTTAACCTGGATCAGAAGAAGGTCAATCGAGTCGACGGACTTCGATCGACTTATATGATTCATATCCAATGAATCATATAATCTGACGGCGAAGCCATCATCTTTATCAACGTCCTGGCCTCCCTTGTTGCAGCCTTGTTTCGACCAGGACACATCACGGATTTCCAAACTCCAACCTCTTGAGGATTTTTATGAGTTCCTGCGCCCATAACCACGTGACACCCGAAGCGATCTACCCCTTTGATGCACGCGGCGTTGCCAAGCGTTTCCGCCATGCCGCCATTTTCGGCGCACTCGATTCACTGCAATCCGGCGAGATCATGCGCTTTTGCAACGACCACGATCCGATTCCCTTGCTGCATCAACTCAATGCCCGCTATGGCGACGCTGTCTCCATTGCATACGTGCAACGTGAACCGGGCGCCATCGTCATTGACTTCGCGCGCCGTTGATCAAAGCGCGCCGACTGCAGACGGGATGCCGGCCCGATCCGCTGCACAGACTTTCTGCACAGCGACAGGCAAGAGATGAGTGCTTGAAAAAATCAAGGGGGCTGTGCCCTTGCAGGCCAGCGCCCCTTCTTGTCCCTGCCCCGAAGTCAGCCCAGCTGAACCGGCTCGCCTTGGGCATTGAAGGGGATGAACTGCCCCAGAGTGCCGGCCTTGATCGCCTCCACCATGCGCTGCAACGGCGCATCGGCATCCTGGCTGCTGGGCACGCGGCCCGCCTGGCCCGACAGGCTGCTGACGAACACCAGGGCCCACGCCTGACCGAACTGGCGCGACTCGTCGGCCAAGGCGGCAAACGAACTGAGCTCGTCCGGCGTCTTGTCCACGCACATCAGGGGGGTCAACGCCCCGCCCTGCCCCGCCGCAAAGCGGGCCGCCTGCTCCGGCGTGCTGTCCTCCGGCAATTCGGCCGAGGCGAACACGAACAGCAGGCGTTGCGGCTCATGCTGCTGCCGCGCAGCAGCCAGCAGGTCATCAAAACTGGAAATATTCATGGCTTGATTTTTGGCAAAAAATAATCAGACTTACAAGACCCTACATTTTTCGCCTCAACTCTTTCCGTGAGGTTTGTCGCAGGTCAAACAGAAATGCCTGTCCCACTTTAGCATCTCCTGAAAACACAGAGGAGCCCCGATTCATGACCGACACCACGCTCGCCAACCAGCGCACTGCCCAGACCTTGGCGCCCCAGACCATCAGTGAAGAAGTCCTGATTGAGAAATACAGCAAGGGGGATGAAAAATCCATACTCGAAGTCAACCAGCGCGTCGCGCGCGCGCTGGCACAGGTCGAGGCACCGGAGCAGCGCAGCCAGTGGGAAGGAAAATTCCTGCATGCCTTGCAGCAGGGCTTCCTGCCGGCCGGCCGCATCCAGTCGGCGGCTGGCACCGACCTCACGGCCACCTTGATCAACTGCTTCGTGCAGCCGGTGGGCGACTCGATCTCGCACGATGACGAGGGCCACCCCGGCATCTACGTGGCGCTGATGGAGGCAGCCGAAACCATGCGCCGCGGCGGCGGCGTCGGCTACGACTTTTCCCGCATCCGCCCGCGCGGCGCCTGGGTCGGCAGCACCCAGAGCAGCGCCTCGGGCCCGGTGAGCTACATGCGCGTGTACGACCGCTCCTGCGAGACGGTGGAATCGGCCGGCAGCCGGCGCGGCGCGCAGATGGGCGTGCTGCGCTGTGACCACCCGGACATCGAGGAGTTCATCCACGCCAAGGACAGCGGCGACCTGCGCAACTTCAACATCTCGGTCGGCGTGACCGATGCCTTCATGCAGGCGGTAGTGAACGACACCGAGTTCGAGCTGGTGCACCGCGCCGAAGCCGGCACCGCACAGAAGGACGCCGGCGCCTACTATTCGGGCGAGCGCGGCCTCTGGATCTACCGCAAGGTGCGCGCGCGCGACCTGTGGGAGCAGGTGATGCGCTCCACCTACGACCACGCCGAGCCGGGCGTGCTGTTCATCGACACCATCAACCGCGACAACAACCTGTCCTACTGCGAGGCCATCGCCAGCACCAACCCCTGCGCAGAGCAGCCTTTGCCGCCTTACGGCTGCTGCTGCCTGGGCTCCATCGACCTGACGCGCTTTGTGCGCGAGCCCTTCGAAGACAAGGTCCACTTCGATTTCGCCGGCTTTGCCGATCTGTGCCGCACGGCCACGCGCATGCTGGACAACGTGCTGGACGTGACGGTCTGGCCTCTGCCGCAACAGCAGCAGGAGATGCGCAACAAGCGCCGCGTCGGCCTGGGCTTCACCGGCCTGGGCGATGCGCTGGTGATGCTGGGCCTGCGCTATGACAGCAACGAAGCCCGCGACATGGCGCGCAAGATCTCCGAAACCATGCGCGACGCGGCCTATGACGCCTCCAGTGAACTGGCGCGAGAGCGTGGCGCCTTCCCGCTCTTCAATGCCGACCTGTACCTCAGCAGCCCGCGCTTTGCTTCGCGCTTGCCGGCGGCATTGAAGGAGAAGATCCGCAGGCATGGCGTGCGCAACTCGCACCTGCTGTCCATCGCACCCACCGGCACCATCAGCCTGGCCTTTGCCGACAACGCCAGCAACGGCATCGAGCCGGCCTTCAGCTGGCACTACACACGCAAGAAGCGCATGCCCGACGGCAGCCTGAAGGAATACGCAGTGGAAGACCACGCTTGGCGCCTGTACCGTCACCTGAAAGGCGAAAACGCAGCGCTCACCCCCGCCTTCGTGACCGCGCTGGAGATGAGCGCGCAGGACCATGCCGCCATGGTGGCTGCCGTGGCACCGTGCATCGACACGGCCATTTCCAAGACCGTCAACGTGCCGGCCGACTACCCCTACGGCGACTTCCAGGATCTCTACCTGCAGGCCTGGAAGGCCGGCCTCAAAGGCCTGGCCACCTACCGGCCCAACGCGGTGCTGGGCTCGGTGCTCAGCGTCACACCCACGGCCGCCCCCTTGCAGATCGACGACGCCAACCAGCGCCTGGCACTGGAGCGCCTGCCAGCGCCCGTGTTGTCCTCACTGCGCTGGCCTGGCCGGCCCGAGTTGCCCGGCGGCAACCCGGCCTGGAGTTTCATGGTGCACCACCCGTTTGGCGAGTTTGCGCTTTTCGTCGGCGAACTGTCCACCGAGCAGGGCACGCCGCCGCAGCCCTTCGAGGTCTGGGTCAACGGCACCGAGCAGCCGCGCGGCCTGGGCGCCATGGCCAAGACGCTGTCCATGGACCTGCGCTCGAATGACCCCGCCTGGCTGCGCCTGAAACTCGATGCGCTGGCCACGGTAGCCGAGGAGCGCGCCTTTGAGATGCCCTTCCCGCCACACGGCGAGCGCCGCCTGTTCCCGGGCGTAGTGGCCGCCACCGCGGCCGTGATCCGCTGGCGTTGCGAGCAGCTGGGCGTGTGGCGCGAGCGGGCGCAGCCCCTGGCCACGCCGGTGATCGACGCCATGTTCAGCCGCGACGAACCCATTACCGGTCCTTCGGGTACGCTGGCCTGGGCGGTGGACATCGACAACCCGGCCACGGGCGAGGCGTTCACGCTCACGCTCAAAGAGGTCAGCCTGCCCGGCGCCGACGGCACCCCGGTCAACCGCCCCTGCGCCGTGGGCCTCTCCGGCAATTACCCGCGGGCGCTGGACGGCTTGGCGCGCATCCTCTCGCTGGACATGCGCGTGATCGATCCGGCCTGGATCGGCATGAAGCTGCGCAAGCTGCTCAACTACGCCGAGCCGCTGGGCCACTTCATGGCCTTCGTGCCCGGCCTGCCGCACGGTGAGCGACGCCAACAGATCTGGCCCTCCACCGTGGCTTACATGGCGCGCCTGATCATTCATCGCTATGCCATGCTGGGCGTGCTTGACGAAGAGGGCTTCCCGCTGCGCGAAATGGGGGTACTCGAAATGCCCGGTGCCGAAGAGGAAACGGCCGCACTGGCCGGCCGCCCCTGCCCCGAGTGCGGCAACCCTACCGTCATCAAGAAGGACGGCTGCGACTTCTGCACCGCCTGCGGTTTCGTCGGTCAGTGCGGGTAAGCCGGCCTTTGAGGGTGCTTCTGCGGAGCACCCTCAAAGCCACTACACGCCGGTCCTAGTTCTGTTGAACTATTGGCCGCTGGGCAGGATTCCGCTACGCTGTCCTGGTCTGACTCTATTCAAGCCCTTTATTTGGAAGCACAGTCATGTCGGGACCCTACACCCTCGAATCCACGGCCGCCAGCATCCTGCGCTGCATGCCAGAAGCCCTGATCTTTTCTGACAAGGAAGGCATCATTCGCGTCTGGAATGGCGGCGCTGAAAAAGTATTCGGCTTCTCCGCGGCCGAAGCCATCGGCCAGAGCCTTGACCTCATCATTCCCGAACGCATGCGCAAGGCCCATTGGGACGGCTACAACCAGGCCTTGGCACGCGGGGGCGTCAAGCCGGGCCGCACGTCGATGATCACGCGCTCGCTGCACAAAAGCGGTGAGCAGATCTACGTCGACATGAGTTTCGAGATGGTCCGGGACGAGCAGGGCCAGATGCTCGGCTCCATGGCCGTGGCACGTGACGCGACCGCTCGCTTCACGGAAGAAAAGAACCTGCGCAAGCAGCTGGCGGAGCTGACGGCCAAGCCCCAGGCCTGAGTCCGTGCCGACAGACCCCTTCCCCGGTTTCGGCTCGCCGGCCGTCGGCTTCGAGCAGCCCTATGAGATGCTCGAAGCCTGCCATGAGCGCGTGCAACGCAGCCTGGACCTGCTGGGCCGGTTGGTGGCCTATGTCGACGAGAACGGCCATGACGCGCAGACGCGCTCGGCCGCGGCCGACGTGCTGCGCTATTTCGACATCGCCGCGCCCCTGCACCACGCCGACGAGGAAGTGCATGTGTTCCCGCTGCTGCTGGCGCTGGACGATGCGCCGCTACGCGATGCGGTGCATCGGCTGCAGGCGGATCACCTGCGCATGGGCGAACTGTGGTCGACCGTACGCCAGTCGTTGTTGCGCTGGTGTGAACTGGGCTGCACGGAAAAACTGGACGACACCACGCGCGAAGCCATCCGGCGTTTCCGTGCAATGTACGACGATCACCTCGTCGCCGAGGAAGGCCTGGTGTTTCCGGCGGCACGCGCGCGAATGGATGGTGCCGCCCTTGCCGCCATGAGCCGGCAGATGCAGAAACGCCGGCAATCCTGACCTGGAGGACTCAGTCGCGCACCACGAAGACGGGCAGGTGCGAATGCGACAGCACGCGCTGCGCCACGCTGCCGAGCACGATCTTCTCGAGCCCATGGCGGCCATGCGAGCCCATCACGATCAGGTCGGCCCCGGTCGTTTTGGCGGCCTCCAGAATGCCGCGCCAAGTTGCATGTTCCTCCACCACCTTGGATTGCGGTGTCAGGCCCACCTGTTCAAGCGCTTGTTTTGCAGCCTGAATGGCCTGCTCGGCTTCAGCCGTGGCTGCACTCAGGTACTCAGCCTGGCCGTAGGCGAAATCGCTGCCCAGCCCGGTGAAGGGATAGGGGTCGATCACATAGATCACGGTCACGGCGCTGCTGAAGGCCTTGGCCAGACCAGCCGCATTTTCCACGGCCTTCTGCGCTGTCTCGGAGCCATCGACCGGAACCAGAATATGTTTGAACATGGGTTACCTCTTTCGAATTGACTATGTACCGGTGCTGCCCGAGCCGATTTGATCGCCATCAATTCAGCTCAACCCTTGGTCATCGCCCTGAAAACCGCCGGCACGCAGCGTCACCACCAGCGTATCACGATGGCCGGCCGCCGCCAGTGGCTGGATCGGCGTGGTCTCGTGGATCACCCGCGCATCGTCGAGCAGCAGCAGCGACCAGGGTTCGCTCAGCGTGAAACGCTGGCCATTGGGGCCATCCGCTTCGAACACGCGTGTCTCGCCCCCCTTGATGCCCCGGCGCGCCAGCAGAAACACGGCCACCAGCTCGACACCATCGCGGTGGGCGCCCTCGGGCGTGGGGCGGCCGATGCCGTCGGTGGTGTCGATGCGGAAGGCGTGAGCCTCCGCATACCAAGGCTGCGTTCCCCGCAGGGCGGAGCACACCGCCCCCAGCCAGCACAGCAGGCGCGGCCAGGCCGGTTGCTGCAGCAGGGCCTGCGGCATGGGCTCGAACAGGCGCTGCATGCCGCCGTGCAAGGCGTTGTATTCCAGGGGCTGCCAGTGGGCGCGGTGCAGCGACTGCGTCACGCGCTCACCGTCGACCACGAAGCAGGAGTGACGTCGTCGCCGGTAGCGGCCGCCATCCTTCAGATAGGCATCGGGTGGCAGATCGTCCCAGAACGGCAGCAAATCCTGCAGTTCGGCCGGCGTGCAGCCGCTGACGGCGCTGACGCCAGCGGCATCGAGCACGGCATAGCCACGCTGGCTCAGGGTGGCATCAAGTTCGGCCGGAGAAACGGCGGGCGCGGGAAACAGGGAATAGCTCATGACGGCCTCAAGCTTACCGCGCACCACCCGACCGGGTGTGCGCCGGGCATCGACCAGATGGATTTCCAGCCAGTTTCCTGACCTACGTCAAGCCACGCCGGCGGCGCTGCACGTACCCTGCCGGCTCAACTCAGGAGTTTTGACATGCCTTCCCTGCAATGGTCCGATGCGCTGGCGCTGGACCTGCCCCTGATGGACGACACCCATCGCGAATTCGTCGAACTGCTGGCCCGCGTGGAAGAAGCACCCGATGCGACCCTCCTTGACACCTGGCAAGCCCTGATCGACCACACCGACGACCATTTCGGCCGCGAGGACGCATGGATGAAAAACACGCGCTTCGCCTCCTCCAACTGCCACAGCATGCAGCATGAAGTGGTCTTGAAAGTAATGCGCGAGGGCCTGACGCGTGGCCAGACCGGCGATCTGGCCACGGTACGGCAGATGGCCAGCGAACTGGGCATCTGGTTTCCGCAACACGCACAGAGCATGGATGCGGCGCTGGCGCTGCATTTGCGCCGTGTCGGCTATGACCCGCTCACCGGCATCGTTTCGGCACCGCAGGCCCTGCCAGCCGACATGATTCATGGCTGTGGCGACAGTTGCTCGACCGACGATCTGTCCGGCAGCAGCAAGAAGGCCATGGTCAGCACTTGGTAGCCGGCGCACCTGCTAGCTTTTAGCGCGCGGCATCACCTTCCACCTCATACGCCGGCAGGCATGCGCCGCAATGCAGGCAGTAGCTGGCCTCGGGCGCATGGCCTTCGCTCAGGCACTCCGGGCAGGTGCGCGTGATCGGGCTGCGCGTCGTGCGCCCCTATCCTGTGAAGCTGCCGCGGACGCGGTTCTGCGCGAAATTATGGGCTACTTTGCGCCTCGGTCTCCTGCAGCGCACGCCACATCACCTTGCCGCTGCCGCTCTTGGGCAGGGCGTCGATGAACTGCACCACGCGCGGTACCTTGTAGACCGCCATGTTGCCGCGGCACCAGTCGATGATGTCCTGCTCGCTCACCTGCCCTTTGTGGGAGGCACGCACCACCACCACCGCCTTGACCGATTCGCCGCGGTAGCTGTCCTTGGTGGAAATCACGCAGGCCTCCTGGATCGCCGGATGCTTGAACATCAGCGCCTCCACCTCGGCCGGCCAGACCTTGAAGCCCGAGGCGTTGATCATGCGCTTGAGGCGGTCGGTCATGAAGAAGTAGCCGTCCTCGTCGATCCGGCCCAGGTCGCCGGTGCGGAAGAAACGCTTACCCTCGATCTCGATGAAAGCTTGGGCGGTGGCCTCTGGCCGCTTCCAGTAGCCCTGGAACACCTCGGGCCCATGGGTCACGATTTCGCCGGCCTCGCCCACCGGCAGTTCGACCAGCGTCTCAGGATCGATCACCCGCGAGTCGGTGCTCATGAAGGGAATGCCCAGACACTGCTGTTTCGGCGCATCGGGCGGATTGGTGTGCGAGGGCGCAGCCGTCTCGGTCAGGCCGTAGCCTTCGACATAGCGCAAGCCGAACAGGTCGAACAGGCGCTGCGCCACCGCCTGCGGCATGGCCGCGCCGCCGCCGCCGATGTAGACCAGGCTGGACAGGTCGTACTGCTCGAAATTCGGACTGCCCAGCAGGTCGATCACCATGGTCGGGATGTTGGTCCAGTGCGTCACACGGCGGCGCGAGATCAGGCGCCCGGCCAGGTCGCGCTCCCAGCGCGGCATCACGATCAGGGTGGCGGCCAGGTAGATGCTCGAGTGCATGACGCTGACCATGCCCGTGATGTGGAACATCGGCACCACGGCCAGCGTCACGTTCTCGGCCGTGGCATTGCCCCACAGGCTGCTGGCCACCGCGTTGTGCATGATGCTGGCATGGGTGTGCATGCAGCCCTTGGGCAGGCCGGTGGTGCCGCTGGTGTAGGGCAGCAGGGCCAGGTCGGCCGGCCCCACCAAAAGCTCCGGCACCGGCAGGCTGCAGGCCAAGGTCTGTTCCCAGCGATGGATCTGCCCGCCGGCCAGCACCGGCAGCGCATGCTGCGTGAGCAGCCAGTCGCGCCAGACCGGCGGCGGCGCCTCATCGCCGTCAACCCCGGCGTCGAAGGCCTCTGTGAACTGCGTCACGACCAGATGGGCCAGCCCCTGGCCGACCGGCAGCGCGTCGCTGGCACGGACCAGTTCGGGCGCGAGATCGGCCGTGGTGAGAGCCACCTTGGCATCGGGATCGGTGATGTAGTGCTTCAGTTCTTCGGCCCGGTTCATGGGGTTGACCGGTACCACCACGGCATTGGCGCGCAGGATGGCAAAGTGGGCAATCACCAGCTGCGGGCAGTTCTGCATGTTGAGCACCACCCGATCGCCCTTTTTGACCCCTAGCCCTTGCAGATACGACGCCAAGCGCTCTGCTTTTTGTAGCAAATCGGCATAACTCAGAACGCGGCCAAAGAACACCAGTGCCGCCTTGTCGGGATAGCGGCGGGCACTGACGGCCAGGTTGTCCCACAGTGACGTGGCAGGCGGGGTGATGGCATGGGGCAGGCGGTGAGGCCAGAATTTGTAATGGGCGCGCATGCAGAAAAACTCCTCGAATGCCCCAAGCCTAGCGCCGCACGGGCACAATCGCATCGGGGTAGCCCCCAAGTTCAGTCGCCGATGTGACGTCCTCGAACCATCGATTTTTACGGAGCCATGTGCATGAAACGCCCCCAGATCTCAATCGCAACCTTGACACTGACCGCGATGGCCGCCCTGCTGAGCCTGCCGGCCCTGGCCGGCAAGACGCTGGATGGCATCAAGGCGCGCGGCCAGCTGGTCTGCGGCGTCAACACCGGCGTGGCCGGCTTCAGCGCCACCGACTCCAAGGGCAGATGGACCGGGCTGGATGTCGACATCTGCCGTGCCGCCGCGGCCGCCGTACTGGGCGACAGCGAGAAGGTCAAGTACGTCCCCCTCAATGCCCAGCAGCGCTTCACCGCCCTGCAGTCGGGCGAGATCGACCTGCTGTCGCGCAACACCACCTTCACGCTGACGCGCGACGCCTCGCTCGGCCTGCACACGACCGCCGTGACCTACTATGACGGCCAGGCCTTCATGGTGCCGGCCAAGAGCATGATCCGCAGCGCCAGACAGCTCAAGGGCTTCACGGTATGCGTGCAGGCCGGCACCACCACCGAGAAGAACATGACCGACTACTCGCGCAGCAACGACCTCAAACTCAAGCCGGTCGTTTTCGAGAAGCTCGAAGCCGCCAATGGCGCCTATCTGGCCGGTCGTTGCCAGGCTTACAGCACCGACGCTTCGGGCCTGGCCTCCATCCGCGCCAAGGAAGCCAAGAACCCGGCCGACCACGTGATCCTGCCCGAACTGATCTCCAAGGAGCCGCTGGGCCCCATGGTGCGGCGCGGTGACGACGAATGGTTCGCCATCGTCAAATGGGTGGTCTATGGGCTGCTGGAAGCCGAGGAATACGGCATCACCCAGGCCAATGTCGACAAGATGAAAAGCAGCGCCGACCCGGCGGTGCAGCGCATCGTCGGCAGCGGCGAAGACATGGGCAAGCTGCTCGGCCTCGATCGCGAGTGGCTGGTGCGCGCCCTGCGGGCCACCGGCAACTACGGCGAAATCTTCGAGCGCAATGTCGGCACGGGCTCGGCCCTCAGGCTGCCGCGTGGCGCCAACAACCTGTGGAGCAAGGGCGGCCTGATGTACGCCCCGCCCATCCGATGACACGGACACCCCCAGGCCATGCGCACGGCATGCGCTCCGTCCCCCTTGCAGGAAGCAACGCCTGTGGCTAAGGCTTTGCCGGTTCCACGGCGCTTCCCGCTGGGGCCGTTTCACGCGGCGTGGCGCCCACACAGCACCGTGGAGCCAATGACATGCCGCGCTTGAACTGGCGCAGCCGGGCGGTGCGCGGCCGGGTCTACCAGGTGCTGCTGCTGGCCTTGCTGGCGCTGCTGCTCTGGTTCCTGGCCGGCAACACGGCGCGCAACATGGCGCAGCGCGGCATCCAGAGCGGCTTCGATTTCCTGCTGCAGCCCGCCGGCTTCGAGATCGGCGAGGGCCTGTTCGGCTTCGAGGCCTCACAGGCCTACTGGCTCGCTTTCCTCACCGGCCTGGGCAATACCCTGCGCACCGCCCTGGCCGGCATCGTGCTGGCCACGGTGCTGGGCGCGGCGCTGGGCGTCGGCCGCTTCTCCCGCAGCGCACTGCTGCGCGGCCTGTGTGCCAGCTATGTCGAACTGTTTCGCAACATCCCGCTGCTGTTGCAGTTGCTGATGTGGTACCTGCTGCTGGCCGAAGCACTGCCCGCGTTCGATGCCCCGGCCCGGCTGGGGCTGCTGACGCTCAGCAAGAGCGGGCTGGTCTGGCAGACAACGCCGGATACCGAACCGCTGTTCAGCCTCAGCCCCGAGTTCCTGGCGCTGACGCTCGGCCTGAGCCTGTACACCGCCGCCTTCATCGCCGAAGTGGTACGCGCCGGCATCGCTGCCGTGCCACGTGGCCAGAGCGAAGCCGCCGCCGCGCTGGGTCTGAGCCAACGTCAGGCCATGCGCCGCGTGGTGCTGCCGCAAGCCCTGCGCGTCATCATCCCGCCGCTGACCAACCAATACCTGAACCTCACCAAGAACTCCTCGCTGGCAGTGGCCATCGGCTACCCGGATGTGGTGTCGATCGCCAACACCGCCATCAACCAGACCGGCCGTGCGGTGGAGTGCCTGGTCATCGTGATGGCGATCTACCTCTGTCTCTCGCTGGCCACCTCGCTGCTGATGAACGGGTACAACGCCCGCGTCGCCCTCAAGGAGCGCTGACCCGATGACAGCCCAGCGCTTCAAGCCCATCCCGCCTCGCCCGGCCCCTGCCCGCCCCACGGGCGCATGGATCTGGCTGCGCAGCCGGTTTTTCTGCGACCGGGGCACGGCGCTCACCTCGCTGCTGATTGGCGCTGCGCTGCTGTACTGGCTGCCCCAACTGCTCGACTGGGCCGTACTGCGCGCCAGCTGGCGCCCCAACGCCGAAACCTGTCTGGCCGACCGGGCGGGCGCCTGCTGGGGCGTGATCGCCGAGAAGTACCGCATCATCCTGATGGGGCGCTACCCGTTCGACGAACAATGGCGACCGCTGCTGGCCACCGGACTGATGATGGCGCTGCTGGTCGTCAGTTGCATCCGGCGGTTCTGGCAGCGCTGGCTGATGCTGTTGTGGCTGGGTGGGCTCGCCACCTTCTTTCTGCTGATGCACGGCAAGCTACTCGGCCTGAGCCCGGTCGACACCGACCAGTGGGGCGGCCTGCCGCTGACCATTCTGCTGTCCTCGCTCTCGATCGCCCTGGCCTTTCCGCTGGCGCTGCTGGTGGCTCTGGGGCGACGTTCCGAACTGCCGGCCATCCGTGCCGTCTGCACCGTCTACGTGGAGTTGGTGCGTGGCGTGCCGCTGATCTCCGTGCTGTTCATGGCGTCCTTCCTGTTTCCGCTGTTCATGCCGCAAGGCCTCTCCATCGACGTGCTGCTGCGCGTGCTCGCCGGCATCACGTTGTTTGCCGCCGCTTACATGGCCGAGGTCATCCGCGGTGGGCTGCAAGCCATCCCGCGCGGCCAGGTGGAGGCCGCTGCGGCGCTGGGCCTGTCGTGGTGGCAGACGCAGCGCCGGGTGGTGCTGCCGCAGGCGCTGGCTGCCGTGCTGCCGGGCCTGATGAACAACTTCATCGCCATCTTCAAGGACACCTCGCTGGTGACCATCGTCAGTCTGTACGAGCTCACCGGCGCCTTGAGCCTGGCGCTCAACTCCGACGCCGATTGGCGGCCCTTCAAGCTGGAGGGCTACCTGTTCGTTGCACTGATCTACTTCCTCTTCTGCTTCGCGATGTCGCGCTACAGCCTGTGGGTGGAACAGCAACTCAACCGCGGCCGGGTCCGCTGAAGCACCATGTCCGATCCCATCATCGTTTTTGAAAAAGTCAACAAGTGGTACGGCAACGACTTCCATGTGCTGCGCGACATCGACCTGTCCGTGGCCAAAGGCGAGCGCGTCGTGATCTGCGGCCCGTCCGGCTCGGGCAAATCGACCCTGATCCGCTGCATCAACCGGCTGGAAGAGCACCAGCAGGGCCGGCTCACCGTCAACGGGCTGGAACTCGGCGACGACATGAAGGTCGTCGATGCGGTGCGCAAGCAGGTCGGCATGGTGTTTCAGCAATTCAACCTGTTTCCGCACCTGAGCGTGCTGGAAAACCTCACGCTCGCCCCCATCCAGGTCGGCAAGCTGTCTGCCAAAGAAGCCGAGGCGAACGCCATGGAACAGCTCGCGCGCGTGAAGATCGCCGAGCAGGCTCACAAATACCCGCTGCAGCTCTCCGGCGGCCAGCAGCAGCGTGTGGCGATTGCGCGTGCGCTGTGCCTGAGGCCGCAGATCATGCTGTTCGACGAACCGACCTCGGCGCTCGACCCGGAAATGATCAAGGAAGTGCTCGACGTCATGCGCGAGCTGGCGGCCCAGGACATCACCATGCTGTGCGTCACGCACGAAATGGGTTTTGCCCGCGCCGTGGCCGACCGCGTGATCTTCATGGACCAGGGCCAGATCGTCGAGCAGAATACGCCGCACGAGTTTTTCAACCACCCGCGAAACGAGCGCAGCCGCGATTTCCTCTCCAAGATCCTCGGCCACTGACCCTGCGGCAAGCGTCCGCCGCGCTCCAGTCGCAACTCGGCACCATGCGCAACGGCCCGTTGCGCGCAGCCGGCTTCATCCAGCAGGTCCTGCTGGACAGCCTGCAACCGTAGCGGGACAGAGCCGCCAGCAACTGGCGTCAATCCGAAGTGCCAATCCTTTGACCCCGTGAGCGGCAGGCCATTGGCTAGGCAAGATCCATTATTTTTTATAAGATTCATTTAATTTGAATCTTTTGTGTACCGGCTTCGCGCCGGACAGGAGCCGCCCATGCCCGACCCGCAACTGTGCAGCGAGGAAGAAATTTCCGAGCTGGTGAACCGCTTCTACGCCCGGGTACGCACAGACGAGCGACTGGGGCCGATCTTCAACGCCCATGTGCAGGACTGGGGCGCGCACCTCGTCAAGCTGACCGATTTCTGGTCTTCCGCCCTGCGTGGTACGCGGCGTTTCCGTGGCACGCCCATGCCTGTCCATACCGCCCTGCCGGGACTGAATGCAGAGCTGTTCCAGCACTGGCTGCAACTCTTCGACGCCACCGCCGGCGAACTGCCCAATGCGGCGCTGCGTGAACGCGCCAGCGAACTGGCCCACCGCATTGCACAAAGCCTGTGGTACGGTTACCAGATGGTCAGCCACCCGGCCGACCACCCAGTCCAGATGGATGAGGAGCTGACGCATGGATAAGCTGCTGCAGATCGAGGAACCGGCTGCCCCGGCCGCCATCCCGCCGTCGCTGCGCGCCTTTCTGGAAATGGGTTTTCGCCCGCTGTACCTGGCCGGCACGGCCTGGGCACTGGTGGCGGTGGCCCTCTGGATCTTCCTGCCGCAGCTGCTGCAGGGAACACTGGCGGGCATCGCCTGGCACGCTCACGAGATGATGTGGGGCTTTGTCGCCACCATCGCGGTCGGGTTCCTGATGACGGCCGGTGCCAACTGGACCGGCGTCAACCCCACGCCCCCGGGCGCACTGCTGGCCGCCTGCGTCTTCTGGTTGTTGGCCCGCATCGGTTTTCTCGGCAACAGTCCCGCCTGGTTCTGGCTCGGCTTTGGCGCGGAATCCGCCTTCTTCCTGTTGGCGGCCGGCGCCATGGCGCGCGCCGTGTACGGCACGCGCAACCGGCGCAACTATGCCGTTCCCTTGCTGCTGCTCGGGCTGGGCGTGACCGATGTGCTGTACCTGCTGGCCGCCCTCGGCGGCGACTACGGTCTCCTCATGCAGCGCTTCAATGCCGGCCTGCTCTGCATGGCTGTCATCGCCCTGCTGGTGGGGCGGCGCGTCATTCCCTTCTTCGCCATGCGCGCCGTGCCCGGTCTGACGATCCCGATGCAGGAACGCAGCGGTCTGGCGCAGCTGGCCGCCGGCGTACTCGCCGTGCTGTGCGTACTGCTGCAACTGCAGTGGCCGCTCGTGCTGACCCTGGCGGCGGCTGGCGCCATCCCTCTGTGGCAACTGCTGACGTGGAAGCCCCGGGCCGTGCGCCACAAGCCGCTGCTGTGGATTCTGTACGCCGGCTACGCCGGCCTGGGCGCCGGCCTGCTGGTGGCCGCCGCCCAGGCGGCCGGTCTGCCCCTGCGTCCGGCCGTGCATGTGCACGTGATTGCCATGGGTGGCTTCTCGCTGCTGATCATCGGCATGGTCACGCGCACCGCACTGGGGCACCTGGGACGGCCGCTGGCAACGGACCGCAGCATGGTGGTGAGCTACTGGCTGATGCTGGCCGCCGTCGTCTTGCGGCTGGGCGCGCTGCACCCCTCGCCCTTGAGCGCGTTTCTGCTGCAGGGCGCAGCCTTCGCCTGGATCGCGGCGTTGGCACTGTACCTCTGGCGTTTCTTCCCCTGGATGATCCGGCCGCGGCCCGATCGCCCGAGCGCACCGGTCGCGGTGACCGTGAGCAAGCGATCATGACGCACGTCGTCACCGAATCCTGCATCCGGTGCAAGTACACCGATTGCGTCGATGTCTGCCCGGTCGATGCCTTTCATGCCGGCAAGAACATGCTGGTGATCGACCCCGATGACTGCATCGACTGTGCCCTGTGCATTCCTGAATGCCCGGTGGATGCCATCTTCACCGAGGAGGATGTGCCCGCCGATCAGCAGCCCTTCATCGCCATCAACGCCCGGCTGGCCGAGCAATGGCCGGTCATCATCCGCAGTCGCCTGGCCCTGCCCGACGCCGAGGAGTGGGCCAGGATCAAGGCCAAAATGGACCAGCTCGACGAACGGGGCGACAACGCCAAGGCGTGAGCGCGGCATGCCCGGCACCTCGCCGCAGGATGGCTGAACAGGGCACCTGCAAGGATGTCCGGCCCTTCTCACGCAGGCCCACGCAAGGTTCGGCAAAGCGGCCCTATGAAGTCCGCTGCATGGTCCGTGAGCTCCCACCACATGGTCTGCAAGCGCCTTCCTTGCTGGTAATATAGGTCTGCCAGGGGGGAGTTGTCGTCAGCCTTTTCGACTCCGCACAAAACAACAAACAGATTCTCGAACACAGCTTGCATGGTCAGGCCGCTGCCCACATTTCGCCACATCAGCCTCAAGTCACGCGTTGCCTTGGCCATGACGGCCGTCTTCGCCGGTTTTGTCGGCATCCTCGCATTGCTGGGCCTGCGCCACTTTGAAATCGAATTCCGAAGCAGTCTGCACCGGCAGCAGTACACCCTGGTTTCGTCGCTGGCCCGCAGCATTGATGAAAAGCTCAGCCTGACGCAGGATGCGCTGGTCGCCTCGACACGCCACCTGCCCTACGCAGCACTGGCCGACCCGGAACTGGCGCAGCAGCGCCTCGACAGCATGGCTGCGCTGCACTCGATCTTCGACAACGGCCTGCTTCTGATATCTCCCGACGGCCGGTTGATCGCCGAAAGCCCTTTCAAACCCGAGCGGCGCGGACGGGACACGTCCTTCCGGGAATTTTTTCAGGTCGCCGCCACCACGAAAAAACCCTATATCTCCAAGCCGTTCATTTCTGTCCGCTCACCGGGACAGCCTACCGTAACGATGAGCGTCCCCATCCTTGACCTCAATGACGAACTGGCCGGCATCATTCAAGGCAGTTTTGATCTTCTGGGCAAGAATTTTCTCGCCGACCTGAACCAGATCAAGATCGGCGAGACCGGTCACATTTCCCTGCTGACACGCGAGCGGATGATCATCACCCACAGCAACCCGAGGCGGATCATGACACCCACGGCACGGCCGGGTGAAAACCTCCTGCTGGACCGCGCCATGGCGGGTTTCGAGGGCAGCGAAAGAAACCGCAACTCCTTTGGCGTTGAACTACTGAGCAGTTACAAGCAACTGGCGAACACCGACTGGATCCTCAGCGCCAACTTCCCGGTGGCCGAGGCCGAAGCGCCGCTGCGCCAGGCCCGGAACTACTTCGTCCTGGCGGCGGCGCTAGGCACCGTGATCGTGCTGCTGATGGTCTGGCTGATCATGCGCCGGCTCATGGCATCGCTTGACACGCTCACCCAGCACGTGCAGGAACTGCCGCGCAAAACGGGGGCGGACCGCTTATTGCCGGTCACGGCTGGAGGCGAGGTCGGCACGCTCATGCAGGCCGCCAATGCGATGGTGCGCGCACTCGATGAACAACAGCAGACGCTGCGTGACAGCGAAGCGCGCTTTCGCAGCCTGGCCGAGCTATCGACGGACTGGTACTGGGAGCAGGATGCCGCGTTTCGCTTCACGCAAATGTCGATCGATTTCATCCGCGCCAACATTGAGCCTTTTATCGGCAAGACGCGCTGGGAGCTTCCACTCGAAGGCGTGACGCAGAGCCAATGGGCCGAACACCGCAGGACGCTGGAGCAGCATGAACCGTTCAAGGACTTTGTCTACCAGATCCGGGACGACAACGGCAAACTGCACACCTTCTCCGTCAGCGGCATGCCCTTCTTTGATCAGCAGGGCATGTTCCGCGGTTACCGCGGCGTCGGCTCCGACATCACCGATCGCATGACGGCCGAGCAGCGCATCGAGTTCCTGGCCCACCACGACCCGCTCACCGGCCTGCCCAACCGTTTGCTGATGCAAGACCGCTTCGAGCAGGCCATCGCCCAGGCCCATCGCAACGGCAACCGGGTCGCCCTGCTGTTCCTCGATCTGGACGGCTTCAAGAACGTCAACGACAGTCTTGGCTACCATTGCGGCGATGCGCTGCTCAAGGAGGTCGCCGAGCGCCTGAAACAATGCGTGCGCGACACCGACACCGTCTCCCGCCAGGGAGGTGATGAATTCCTGATCGTGCTGCGCGACCTGCCCGATGCCGACGTGGCAGCCGAGATCATGATCAAGCTCATGGAGCAGCTTCAGCAGCCCTTTGTGACCGACGGCCATGACATTGCCACGTCTGTGTCCGTGGGCGCCGCCATCTTCCCGGACGATGGCTGGGATTTTGAAACCCTGCTGAAAAAGGCCGACATGGCCATGTACCGCGCCAAGGAAGCCGGCCGCAACACCTACCGTTTCTTCGACGAGGCCATGAATGCCGACGCTGTCGACCATCTGCAATTGCTGGGGGGGTTGCGCCGCGCGTTGGAGCGTGACGAGTTCACCCTGCACTACCAGCCCCAGAGCGATCTGGCCAGCGGCAACATCATCGGGGTCGAGGCTCTGTTGCGCTGGCAGAACCCCGAACTGGGCACAGTGGGGCCCGACCGCTTCATCCCGGTGGCGGAGGAAAGCGGCCTGATCGTCCCGATCGGTCAATGGGTGCTGTTGGAGGCCTGCCGCCAGGCCATGGCCTGGCAACGCGCCGGTCTGCCGGCGATAGCGATCGCCGTCAACTTCTCTGCCGTGCAGTTCAAACGCGGCGATGTGGAACAGTCCGTCAAGCAGGCGCTGGAAGAATCCGGCCTGCCCCCCACACTGCTGGAACTGGAACTGACCGAATCCATCCTGGTCGAGAACGTGGAAGGCGTGCTGGCCAGCCTCAAACGCCTGAAGCAGTTGGGCGTCAAGCTCTCGATCGACGACTTTGGTACCGGCTACTCCAGCCTCGCCTATCTCAAGCGCTTCGACATCGACCGGCTCAAGATCGATCGCACCTTTGTGCGAGACCTCGCCACCGACCCCGAAGACGCCGCCATCGTGCGTGCCATCATCCAGATGGCACACAGCCTGAACCTGCGCACCATCGCCGAAGGCGTCGAGACAGAAGAGATGCTGGCGCAGTTGCGCACCTTCGGCTGCGACGAAATGCAGGGCTACCTGCTCGCGCGCCCCATGCCGGCCGCCGACATGGAGCGCTTCCTGCGCGAGCGGCTAGGCCACTAAAAGCTTTCCCAATCGTCGCCGGCAGCTGCCGGTGTCTTGAACGCAGCTGGCTTGGCGGCTGCCACGGGCAGTGCGGCCAAGACGGGCTTGACGACTTTGGGCATGGGCTGGTGCGGGGTTGCACTCAATGGCAGATCGGGGCGGCTGGATGCCGTTGCGACGCGGCTCGGGGAAGCCGCTCCTCCTTGGCCCTGTGCCAGCTTGAACACCGCCACCGTCTGCACCAGGTCCTGCGCCTGCGACTTCAGGCTGGAAGCGGCTGCCGCCATCTCCTCCACCAGGGCCGCGTTCTGCTGCGTGGCCTGGTCCATATTGGTCACGGCCTCGCCCACCTGCGCCACGCCCTGGCTCTGCTCGGTGCTGGCGGCGCTGATCTCGCCCATGATGTCGGTCATGCGGCGGATGCTGCTCACCACTTCCGTCATGGTGCTGCCGGCCTGATCGACCAGGGCGGTGCCCTGCTCGACGCGCTGCACGCTGTCGGTAATGAGGGTCTTGATTTCCTTCGCCGCTTCGGCTGAGCGGCCCGCCAAGCTGCGCACTTCGGCCGCCACCACGGCAAAGCCGCGGCCCTGTTCGCCGGCCCGGGCGGCTTCCACCGCCGCGTTCAGCGCCAGGATGTTGGTCTGGAAGGTGATGCCGTCGATGCCGGCAATGCCATCGAGCATGCCCACCAGGCGGGAACGGATCAGTTCGGAGTCATCGGCAACAAGCAGTTTCATCATGCCGCCATGGTGCCGAATGCATATCCCCGGCGCTATCGGACACGGCCGGTTTAAAGGATGGCGCGGGTAGGAAAAGTCCTACCCGCTTGCCCGCAGGCAATCAGCTCAGCAGGGCGTAGCGCGTCAGTTCGGCAACGCTGGCGAGATTGAGCTTCTCCATCAACCGCGTCTTGTGCGTGCCTACGGTCTTGTTGCTGATGCACAGCTGCTCGACAATCTCGTTGACGCCTCGGCCGGCCACCAGCAGGCGGAACACTTCGAGCTCACGGTCCGACAAGCTGGTGTGCGGCGGTTTTTCGCTGCTCATCGATGTGTCGAACACCAGCTTTTCAGCCAGTTCGGGTGCAATGAACTTGCCGCCGCCGGCCACCCGCCGGATGGCGCCGAGCAGCACGTCCATTTCGCTGTCCTTGGTCACGTAGCCATTGGCGCCGGCCTTGAGCACGCACGTCGCCACCTGCGCCTCGTTGTGCATGCTCAGTACCAGGATGGGCAGATCGGCCCGGTGCGCCTTGACACGGGCAATCAGATCCGGGCCGCTCAGACCCGGCATGTTGATGTCCAGCAGCAGCAAGTCAAACTCGTACTGCCGCAAACAATCCAGCACCTCGGCGCCATTGACCGCCTCGCCCACCACCTCCAGGTCCGGCGCCAGGGCAAACACCTGCTTCAGGCCGCTGCGCACAATGGCATGGTCATCGGCGATCAGCAATCTGATCATGGGTTGGCCTCCAACGTTGCATCGAACTGCAAGGGAATGGTCACGTTGATCCGGGTCCCCTGCCCCGGCGCACTGCTCACCTCGACTTGCCCGCCCAGGGCAATGGCACGCTCCTGCATGCCCAGCAGACCATAGGACTTCTTCTTGCGCGCTTCGGCCGGGTCGAAGCCCAGGCCGTTGTCGCGCACCTCCAGCCAGAGGCGACCATCCCGCAGCCCCATGGAAACGTCCACCCGGCTGGCCATGGCATACCGCGCAATGTTGGTCAGCGATTCCTGCACGATGCGAAACAGGACCACCGCACGCGTCTCATCCATGTCGATGGTTTCCCGGTCGGCATGGAATGAACAGGCCGTCCCTGTGCGGGAGGTAAATTCGCCGCACACCCATTCGAGCGCGGAGACCAGTCCCATGTCCAGTGCCGTGGGGCGCAGACTGCTGGCCACATTGCGCACCCCCTGGATGGCACGGTCCACCAGGTCCTTCATGGACTGGATCTTTTCCTTGAGTTCAGGGGTCTCGGCACAGTGCTGCATGCCGAGGAAGGACAGGTCCATGCGCAGAGCCGTCAGAACCTGGCCCAATTCGTCGTTCACCTCGCGCGCGATGTGCTTGCGTTGTTCTTCCCGCACCGCTTCGCTCTGGGCCGCCAGCTCGCGCAAATGCTGCCGTGAGGTACTGATCTCCTGCTGGATCCGCAGGCTTTCCGTGACGTCCCGCGCACTCGCAAAAGCGCCAACGATTTCGCCACGTCTATCCCGGTAGGCGCTGGCATTGCACATCACCTGGGTCACCTGACCCGAGGCATGGCGTATGGCCATCGGATAGTCCCTGACCTGCCCTTCGGCCACCACCCGCTGAAAGCCCTGGTACAGCTTCTCGGGCTCGGTGAATTTGCTGGCGGCATCGCTGCCGATCAGTTGCTCCCGGCTGAGACCGGTGATGCGTTCACTCGCCGCGTTGACATCCGTGATCACCCCCATGCTGTTGATCATCACCATGGGGTCGAGATTCGCTTCAATCAGGCTGCGCGTATAGAGTGCCGCTTCGCGCAACTCGTCTTCCTGGCGCTGGCGTTCGCTGACATCGCGCACCACCGCCATCAGCAGACGACCCCGGTTGGTGTGCAGGGGGCTGAGGTTGATGTCAGCAGGAAACTCCGTGCCGTCCTTGCGCAGACAGCGCAGACCCGTCCCCATCATCAGGTTGTGCGTCTGGCGTGTGTAATCAGTACGGTGCACTTCATGCGCTCCCCGCAAGTCCGGCGGCATCAACACCTCCACCGGCTGGCCGGTGAGCTCGCTGCGCGGATAGCCGAACAATTCTTCGGTACGGGCATTGATCTGCACGATCCGTCCCTGCGAATCGGCCAGAACGAAGGCATCCGGCGCGAATTCGATGACGTCGCGGAACATGCCCTCCAGGCTGCGCCGCTGGGCATACAGGGCCAGATGGGTTTTCACCCGCGCCAGCAGGACATTCATGCTGATGGGCTTGGTGATGAAATCGGCCGCACCCGACTCGAAGCCACGGGTCTGCGCCTCGTTTTCGCTCAGCGCCGTGATGAACAGCACCGGAATCGACTGGCTGGCCTCGTCCGCCTTGAGCCGCTCACAGACTTCGTAGCCGCTCATGCCAGGCATCATCACATCCAGCAGGATCAGATCGGGCCGATCGCACCGGACCCTCTCCAGGGCGGTCGGGCCGTCCTGGGCGATCAGCACCTCGTAGTCGGCTGTTTCGAGGATGTACGTCAGCAGCATCCGGACATCCTCGGCGTCATCGACTACCAGGATGCGTGATTTGGCGTTGGGTATCAGTGTCATCGTCAAGCCTGATTTTGCATGAACTGAACTTTTTGCGGTTCCCTTTATCATTCATCCATGCGCATCCTGCTGCTCGCCCTCATGATCGCCCTGCTGCCCTTGCGCGGTTGGGTGGGCGACGCCATGGCCATGGAGTTGATGGCCGCCACCCTGCAGCCGACGGAAAACGCTACTGATTTAATAGCACACAACCCAAACAAAACAAGGGCCGAACCCGGATTTGACACCCAAACTGAGGCGATGCACCATACCGAGTGCCCTGGCCATGCGGCCATGCCTGATACCCCGGCAGACAGCCAACACCATGCCGACGGTGCCGATTGCGCCACCTGTGCCGCCTGCCAGATCTGCCACACGATGGCATTGACGCCGATGACGCTGCAAATCACGTCGACCGCCCTGCCGGCAGGCCTGCCGCAGGCTTCCTCCCACCACTTCGCCAGCGCCGAGCGCGCGCCGGGCTTCAAACCGCCCATTTTCTGACCCTGACAGCCTTGGTGCGTCCGCCGTGTCCCGAAACCGGGCCGTTGGCGGTGCAACACCGTTCCCTGAACGCTGTTTTGGAGAAGATTCGTGAGATACCCCACCCTGCTGGCCTTGGCCGTTCTGGCCTGGCCGGCGCTGAATCCGGCGCAAACCGTGCCGGAAAAACCGACCGCAGCCATCAGCGCCGCCGACCCCGCTGCCACGGTGCGCGTCATCCGCTACCGCTCGGCGTTTGAATACGGTCCGCGCGGCGGCGTGCAAGCGCATGACGACTGGCCTGCCGCCAATGCACGTGTCGGCCAGTTTGCACGCGGCCACAGCGACATCCTCAAAGCCGAACAGGCGCAAGCTGCGGACCTGCCGGCCAGCCGCCCCAGCGCGCCTGCCCCAGGAGCCAAACCATGAAGCACCGATCTTTCCTGCTCAGTGCCAGTGCGCTCGCCGTGGCACTGCTGGCCGGCTGCACCTCGCTCACACCCGAGCAGAACCTGAGCGACGTGCTGCAGCTCACCGAGGGCCGCACCGCCGGCGCCAGCCTCACCCTGCAGCGCAACACCCTTGAGATCGACAACGCCGTGGTGGAGTTGCTCAAGGCACCGCTGACGGCCGAGAGCGCCGTGCGCGTCGCCCTGCTCAACAACCCGGGCCTGCACAGTGCGCTGGCGCAGCTCGACATCAGCGACGCCCAGCGCGTGCAGGCCGGGCGGACACCCAATCCGCACTTCTCGCTGGCCGAGTACGCCGAGGGCGACAAGCGCGAGATCGAACGCGTGCTGCGCTTCGACGTGGTCGGCCTGCTGTTCCTGCCCTGGCGCGCCAAGTGGCAGGGCCAGCAGCACGAGCTGGCCAAGCTGCAGGCGGCCCAGGAAGTCATCCGCCTGGCGACCGACACCCGAAAGGCCTGGATCAACACCGTGGCGGCACAGCAGACGGTGACCTACATGGGCCAGGTGAAGGAAGCCGCTGAAGCCGGTGCCGAGTTGGCGCGGCGCATGGCGCGCGTGGGCAACTGGAGCAAATTGCAGCAGGCACGCGAACAGGTCTTTCTGGCCGATGCCGCCGCCCAGCTGGCGCGCGCGCAGCAGACGCTGTTCAGCGAGCGCGAAAAACTCACCCGCCTGATGGGCCTGTGGGGTGCGCAGACGCAGTTCACGCTCGCACAACGCCTGCCCGACCTGCCGCCCCAAGCTGCCGACATGCAGGACATGGAAGCCCGCGCCCTGCGCGAGCGGCTCGACGTGCGCTCGGCCGTGGCCGAAGCCGGTTATGTGGCGGACTCGCTGGGCATGACCAAGGCGGTGGGCTACCTCAACGGCCTGACCCTGGCCTACAAGAATGCCAACATCAGCGACAGCGCGGCGGGTACCAACGACATCAAGCATGGCTGGGAGCTGGAACTGCCGCTACCGATCTTCGACTGGGGCACGGCGCGCAACGCACGTGCACAGGCGCTGTACATGCAGTCGGCCACGCGGGTGCGCGACGTGGCGGTGAAGGCGCGCAGCGAGGCGCGCGAGGCGTATCACGGCTGGCGCACCACCTACGACCTGGCACGCCACTACCGCGACGAGGTGGTGCCGCTGCGCAAGGCCATCAGCGACGAAGTGCTGCTGCGCTACAACGGCATGCTCGCCAGCGTGTGGGACCTGCTGGGCGACATGCGCCAGCAGGTGATGAGCGTGAACAACGCCATCGAGGCGCAGCGCGACTTCTGGCTGGCCGACGCCGACCTGCGACTGACGCTGACCGGCACTTCGCCCGGCACCCTGGCCCGCCCGCGCAGCATCGGCGCATCGATGGCCACCGCCTCCCAAGGACACTGAATATGGAACACCCCCAGGCTCCGCGCACTGCGTGTCGCTCCGCCACCCCCCTCAAGGAGGCAACGCCAGTGGACCGGCAAAGCCGGTTTCACGGCGTTCCCCGCCTAGACCATCTCATGCGTCAGGTATTTCGGCACGCGACGGAGCAATTGACATGAATTTGAAACGACGCAATTTTTTTGCTGGCGCCGCCATGACGGCCGTCGCGGCAGCCTCCGTCAGCAAGGTGGCCATGGCCGCCCTGCCCGAGCCCGTGCTGATGGACAAACCCGACACCGCGCCGCCGCTGTTGCCCCCAATGGCCGCCCCTACAACCCGGTGGTCACGCTCAACGGCTGGACGCTCCCCTGGCGCATGGCCAACGGCGTGAAGGAGTTCCACCTGGTGGCCGAGCCGGTGGTGCGCGAGATCGCCCCCGGCATGCGCGCCACGCTGTGGGGCTACAACGGCCAGAGCCCTGGCCCCACCATCGAGGTGGTGGAGGGCGACCGCGTGCGCATTTTCGTCACCAACAAACTGCCCGAACACACCACCATCCACTGGCACGGCCAGCGCCTGCCCAACGGCATGGACGGCGTCGGCGGCCTGACGCAGCCGCAGATCCCGGTCGGCAAGACCTTCGTCTACGAGTTCGTGGCGCGCCGGCCCGGCACCTTCATGTACCACCCGCATGCCGACGAGATGACGCAGATGGCCATGGGCATGATGGGCTTCTGGGTCACCCACCCGAAGGGCCAGCACCCGCTCATCAGCGAGGTGCAGCGTGACTTCTGCTTCCTGCTCAACGCCTTCGACATCGAGCCCGGCAGCAGCACGCCGAAGATCAACACCATGCTGGACTTCAACCTCTGGACCTGGAACAGCCGCGCCTTCCCCGGCATCGACTCGCTCAACGTGCGGCTGGGCGACAAGGTGCGCATCCGTGTCGGCAACCTGACCATGACCAACCACCCGATCCACCTGCACGGCCACGAATTCAGCGTGACCGGCAGCGACGGCGGCCCCTGGCCGCTGGCCGCACGCGTGCCGGAGGTGACCACCGACATCGGCGTCGGCCAGATGCGGCAGGTCGAGTTCGTGGCGGACGAGGAAGGCGACTGGGCCTTCCACTGCCACAAGAGCCACCACACCATGAACCCGATGGGCCACGCCGTGCCCACCATGATCGGCGTCGACCACCGCGGCCTGGTACAGAAGATCCAGAAACTGGTGCCCGACTACATGGTGATGGGCGAACGCGGCATGGCCGACATGGGCGAGATGGAAATGCCCATTCCCGACAACACCCTGCCCATGATGAGCGGCACCGGCCCCTATGGCCCGGTCGAGATGGGCGGCATGTTCACCACCTTGAAGGTGCGCAAGACCCAGAAGCCCGGCGACTACCGTGACCCGGGCTGGTTCAAGCAACCCATCGGTACCCGGGCCTACGAGTGGCGCGGCACCCTGCCCGACCCCAAACGCCAGACGACCCCTGCCGCCAGCGCGACACCCGTCGAACTCAAGGCCGTCAAACCCCATTCACATTCTTCACATTAAGGAACACCATGAACGCTATCAAATTCATAGCTATTTGCGCAGCATTGACCGGGGCCAGTGCCACTTTTGGCCATGAACCCCAGCATGGGCAAGCGATGCACGCCAGGGTGGCAGAGCAGAAGACCTGGGGCATGGCCGGCGAGGCCAAGGCCGTCACGCGCACCATCACCCTCCGCATGAAAGACACCATGCGCTTCACCCCCGCGCACATCGAGGTCAAGCAAGGCGAGACCGTGCGCCTGAAGGTACGCAACAACGGCCGGGTGCTGCACGAGCTGGTGCTCGGCACGTCGCAGGAACTGGCGGAACACGCCGCCCAGATGCAGAAGCACCCGGGCATGGAACACGATGAGCCGCACATGGTGCACGTGGCCCCGGGCAAGACCGGCAACCTGGTCTGGACTTTCAACCGTGCCGGCGACTTCGAATTCGCCTGCCTGATCGACGGCCACTACCAGGCCGGCATGAAGGGCACGATCCGTGTCGTCGCCCGGCCGCAGAAGCCAACCACCAGCGCCAGCCCGCAGGCAACACCCTATGCCGGCCAGCACATGCGCGCCATCAAGGCGCTGTCGGCAGACGACATGAAAGCCTACGAACATGGCCAGGGCCACGGCTTTGCCAAGGCGGCCGAACTCAATGGCTACCCCGGCCCCATGCACACGCTGGAACTGGCCAGCGAACTGAAGCTGAGCGACGAACAGCGCACCCAATCGCAGGCGCTGCTGACGCAGCACAAGGCCGAGGCGCGCCGCCTGGGTGCTGAGTTGATCGAAGCCGAGCGCGCGCTCGACCAGGCCTTTGCCAACCGCAGCATCAACCCCGAACTGCTGACCCAACTCACCCGCGCGGCCGGCGAGAAACTGGCACAGCTGCGCGCCGAGCACCTGCAAACCCATCTGACACAGACCGCCCTGCTGACGGAACAACAGATCGAACGCTACAGGACGCTGCGCGGCTATGGCCCCACCATGCCCATGCACCCAGGCAAACAACACGACATGCAACACCAACCCATGATGGAGATGAACCATGGTCAACACCACTGAACACCTGCGCCGCCGCACACTGCTGCAACTCGGCCTGACCAGCGCCGTCGGCGGCCTGCCGCTGCTCGCGCTCGGCACGACCGCGACCCAACCCGTGATCGAGGTCTGGAAAACGCCCACCTGCGGCTGCTGCCACGATTGGATCAAACACCTGCAGACCAACGGCTATGCGGTGAAAACGCACGACGTCAGCGATGCCACCAAACGTGACTACCGCCTGCGCCTGGGCCTGGCCGACAAGTTCGGTTCCTGCCACACTGCGCTGGTGGGCGGCTACCTGCTCGAAGGCCATGTGCCGGCGCGCGACATCCAGCGCCTGTTGAAAGAAAAACCGCGCGCCCTGGGCCTGGCCGTACCCGGCATGCCGGTGGGCTCGCCCGGCATGGACGGCCCCGAGTACGGTGGCCGCAAAGCCCCGTACGACGTGCTGCTGGTGCAGCGCGGCGGCAGCGCCTCCATTTACCAGTCTTACCGTTGAAGGAATCCCGCATGAAGACCATTGCCCTGACCCTCGGCCTGCTGCTGGCCGGCAGCCATGCCCTGGCGCAAAGCCAGGCCAGCGAGCACGACAGCCACCACGCGACGGCAAGCGCCGAAACGACCGAGGCCGAAGTGCGCAAGGTGGACAAGGCGGCGAAGAAGATCACCCTCAAGCACGAGGCCATCAAGAACCTCGACATGGCGCCCATGACCATGGTGTTCCAGGTGAGGGACGCCGCCCTGCTGGACCAGGTGCAGGCCGGCGACAAGGTGCGCTTCACGGCCGACAAGGTGGGCGGCGCCTACATCGTGCTGACCCTGGAGCCGGTGAAGAACTAGGGCAACCGCGCTAGAACAGGCTGCCCTGCCCCGCCGCCAGGCCGGGGCGAAACTGTGACAGGTCCAGCTCCAGGCGCTCGCGGTTCAGGCCATGGCGCGCGCAGGCCTTGTGAAAGCGCTGGCGGATCAGCTCCGACCACAGGCCGCTGCCGGTCATGCGGGTGGCGAAATCGCTCCGGTACTCCTGACCGCCGCGCATCTCGCGGATGCGCGCCATCACGCGCGCCGCGCGTTGCGGGTAGTGCACGGCCAGCCACTGCTGGAACACCTCGTTCAGCTCCCACGGCAGGCGCAGCACGGTGTAGAAGGCGCTCTTCGCGCCGGCCGCGGCCGCCGCTTCCAGCACCTGCTCCATGTCGTCGTTGATGAAAGGGATCTGCGGCGCCACGCTCACGCCGACCGGCACCCCCGCCTCGGCCAGCGTGCGGATGGTGCGCAGCCGGCGCTGCGGCGAGGCGGCACGCGGCTCCAGCTGGCGCGCCAACGCCCCGTCGAGCGTGGTGATGGTGACGTAGATCGCCACCAGATGGTCCGCCGCCATCGGCGCGATCAGGTCCAGGTCGCGCTCGACGCCGCTGGATTTGGTGACGAGCGAAAACGGGTGTCGCGCCTCGCGCAGCACCTCGATCAGCGAGCGTGTGATCTTCAGCTCGCGCTCCACCGGCTGGTAGCAGTCGGTGACCGAGCCGATGACGATCATGCTCGGCCGGTAGCCGGGCCGTATCAATTCCTTGCGCAACAGTGCCGCCAGCCCGCGCTTGGCAATGATCACCGTCTCGAAGTCCAGCCCCGGCGACAGCCCGAGGTAGCTGTGCGTCGGCCGCGCATAGCAGTAGCTGCAGCCGTGCTCGCAGCCGCGGTAGGGGTTGATGGAATGGTCGAAGGCAATGTCGGGCGAATCGTTGGCCATGATGGCGCTGCGCGCATCCTCCCAGCGCACCTCGGTCTGCGGCTTGGCGGCCTCGCCCTGCAAGGTTTCGTCCCAGGTCTGCCAGCCATCGTCGAACGCGGCACGCGCATCGCGCTCGAAGCGGTGCGCCACCCGCGTGGCCGCGCCGCGGCCCTTGAGGGCGCTCAGCGGGAGGGAGAATTCGGCCATGACGTCAACGCACGAAACGGCATGGCGCGGCAAAATACGCGACGCAGGACGCAGTGCAGCGGCTTGAGTTGGTCGTTGGCAGGTGCAGGGGGCCGGATTTCATGGCTGCCTCAATACTGTATATCTGAACAGTATATAGTTCACCCGCCCAAGCATCAAGGCCCTCAGTCTCTACAGTTCATCTCGCGAGGTCACATGTCAGACAGGTCAGAAAAGCAGCATCCCGTCGCCGTCATGGCGGCCGATATCGCCGCACGCAGCAAACCCTCGGCCTATCCCGAGCCCTTCGCGTCCCGCATGGCCGGCCGGGAGAAACGCCAGCTGGGCGATGTCTTCGGCCTCAGCAACTTTGGCGTCAACCTCACGCGTCTGGCACCCCATGCGACATCGGCGCTTCGTCATGCGCACAGCCGGCAAGACGAGTTCATCTACATCCTGCAGGGGCGGCCTACGCTGCACACGGACGAAGGACGAACCCCGCTGTCGCCCGGCATGTGCGCAGGGTTCAAGGCGGGCACGGGCAACGGGCACCGCCTGATCAACGAAACCGGAGAGGAAGTCGTGTACCTCGAGGTGGGTGACCGGACAGCGGGAGATGAAGTCAGCTACCCCGATGACGACCTCAAGGCCTTGCTCGTCGCTGGAAAGTGGCAGTTCGTCCACAAGGACGGCACGCCCTATGCCTGAAGCGTAGAAACCATCCCTGAACAAGAACCAGCTCAAGCATCAGGCATCACCAACAGGAGAACCACCATGACCGTTCGCATCGTCCAGCTGGGGAGTGCACGTGCCGCCGACGAAGGCGTGCGCATCGGCACCGTCCGTCGCCCGCCACGCGGGGTTCCCAAGTCCGAGTTTTCGTCACAGAACTGGTACGACGTCTGGTATCCCAACCTGGCTCCGAGCGTCGAGACGATGAAACTGGGGCAACAGGCCGAAACACCGGCGCAGTGGGCGGCCTTCAGCAAGAAGTACCGGGCCGAGATGGCCGCGCCCGAGGCGTCTCGCACGCTGGAGGTACTCGCCGCCTTGTCACACACCGGCAACTTCTCGGTTGGATGCTATTGTGAGGACGAAGCCCACTGCCATCGTTCGGTACTTCGGGGGCTGCTGGCCGAAAAAGGGGCCAATATCGGGTAAGTCAGCGACGCACCGGTGATGCCCCTGCATCGGACACCCCTAAGCAACCGCTTTCAACCACCGTTCATCTCAACCCGCTCAAGCGCCACAACCCAAGGAACCACCATGTCCCTCATCGCCAATATCATCGTCGGCCTGATTGCCCTCCTGCACGTCTACATCCTGGTGCTCGAGATGTTTCTGTGGGACAAACCGGCCGGGCTGCGCGCCTTCGGCCAGACCCAGGAGGCCGCAACGGCCTCCAAGGTTCTGGCCGCCAACCAGGGCTTGTACAACGGCTTTCTGGCAGCCGGCCTGTTCTGGGGTCTGAGCCTTGGCGCCAGCGGCATGGGAGTCAAAGTGTTTTTCCTCGGCTGTGTGCTGGTGGCTGGTCTGTACGGTGCCGCCACCGCCAGCCGCAAGATCCTTTTCATCCAGGCCATTCCGGCCGCCATCGGGCTGCTCCTCGTCTTTCTGTCGTGAACGATTGATCCGGTCGGGCTCCAAAGATCGGGCATCCATCGAGCGCCCACCTCATGTACGAACCACGCCACATCCCCCCCATCCCCACCAGCCGCTTCACCCTGCGGCTGCTGAGTCATGCGGCTTTGGCCATGACGCTGATTGCAGTCTCGCTGTTGGCAGGCATGCTGGGCTACCGCTACTACGAGCAGATGTCATGGGTCGATGCCTTCGTCAATGCCGCCATGCTGCTCGGCGGCATGGGGCCGGTCAAGACAGCCGACCTGAGCGAAGCAGGCAAGCTCTTCGCCGGCATGTATGCGCTGTATGCCGGTCTGGCCTTCATCGCCGTCATGGGCATCATGCTGACACCGGTGGTGCACCGGCTGTTGCATCGCTTTCATTGGGGCGAAGACCGAGACGCTCGGTAGCGTCGCCAAAGAATCAAGCGCTGTCGCGGTCCAGCAGGGCTTTGCGGCTCTCGTAATCCTCCGGGGTGATCTCGCCATTGGCCAGACGGCGGCGCAGCACGTCGTGCGGCGTTTCGCGCGACTTCCCGCGCGGTCCTCGCCAACGGTCACGACGCCAGAACAGCAGCGCCACGATCAAGATGACCCAGAAGATCCACCAGAAAGCGTGCATGCCGGCCATGTGGCCGTAGTAGTAGTCATACCCATTGAACATTTCCGCACTCCTCTCGCACCGCACGGCGGTGCTGCGCCCCACTCTACGCCTGAAACACGGTCTGCGCATAATCTGCGTTCATGAGCACTGCCCACCCTCGCCCACCCTACCCAGGCTCTCTCACCGATGTCGCGGGCATCGAAGTCGGCCATTTCACCGAGACGCGCCGCCCCACCGGCTGCAGCGTGGTGATAGCACGCGACGGCGCTGTGGCCGGTGTCGACGTACGTGGCGCCGCGCCCGGCACGCGCGAAACAGATTTGTTGCAGCCGTCCAACCTGGTGGACAAGGTGCACGCCATAACGCTTTCAGGCGGCAGTGCCTGGGGACTGGACACCGCCAGCGGCGTGATGCGCTGGCTGGAAGACAAGCACATCGGCCTGAACACCGGCTATGGCCTGGTGCCCATCGTGCCGGCCGCGGTGGTGTTCGACCTCGGCGTCGGCGATGCCCGCATTCGCCCCGATGCGCAGGCCGGTTACCAGGCCTGCCTGGCGGCCAGCCACCAGCCGCCGGCGCAAGGCAATGTGGGCGCCGGCACCGGTGCCCTGGTCGGCAAACTGTTCGGTATGCAGCGTGCCATGAAGGGGGGCATCGGTACCGCCTCGCTCTGCGTGGAGGGCATCACGGTGGCGGCGCTCATCGTCTGCAACGCGGTGGGCGATGTGATCGACCCGACCACCGGCCAGGCAATAGCCGGCGCGCGCACGGCGGACGGCAAGGCACTGCTGGGCAGCCGCGATGCCATGGTGAAGGGTGAGCTGCCGCAGAACCTGCTGGCGGGCACCAACACCACCATCGGCGTGGTGGCCACCGATGCCTTGTTGACCAAGCCGCAGGCACAGCGCTTGGCGCAGGTCAGCCACGACGGGCTGGCGCGCACCATCAATCCGGTGCACACCATGCTCGACGGCGACACCCTGTTCGCACTGGCGACCGGCCACAGCGGCAAGAGCGCCAGCATGCTGCTGCTGGCCACCTTGGCGGCCGAGGTCACGGCCCGTGCCGTGGTGAACGCCGTGTGCGCGGCGCAAAGCCTGGCGGTGAACGAGCAGACCTGGCCGGCCGCTGTCGATTGGCGCCCTGCGCCCTGAACGCAGGGCGGGCATATACGGCAGACGGGCGACGGTCTGTTGACGCCAGACCACACGGACGTGGTCCCGAAGCCATGGTGGGTTTATGCTTGCGCCACATCACTGAACTGCGCAAAGCCCCCGATGCCGATTGCCGTTCCACTCCTGCCCGAGGTTCTGTACACCGCCTGTGACCCGGCCACGCTGCGTTTTGCCAGCACCGGGGAACTGCCGGATCTCGATGCTGCGCAGATCCATGGCCGTGCCGTGGAAGCCATGCACCTCGGCCTCGACATGCCGCATGCGGGCTACAACCTGTTTGTGCTGGGCGAAACCGGCAGCGGCCGCCACGCCATCATCCAGCAGTTGCTGGAGGCCGAGCGCCAGAACGGCCAGCCGCCGGCCGACTGGTGCTACGTCTACAACTTCGCCGATGCCACCCGCCCGGACCTGCTGCGCCTGCCCTGTGGCCGCGGAACGCGGTTGCGCGACGACATGCAGCAGTTCGTCGAGGCGCTGACGCCGGCCATCAATGCCGTCTTCCAGGGCGATGCCTACCGCGCCCGCATCGAGGCCCTGCAGGAAGAGGCCAAACAGCGTGAGATGGCGGCCCTCAAGGCGCTGGGCGACGAAGCCACGCAGCTCGGCATCGGCCTGGTTCACACGCCGAACGGCTTTGTCATGGCGCCGATGAAGGACGGTGAGGCGCCCTACACGCAGGAGGAATTCGAGAAGCTGCCGGAAGAGCGCAAGAATGAATTCGCTGGGCACATGAAGACGCTGCATGAGCGGCTGCACAAGCTTCTGAGCGAGTTCCCGCGCTGGCGCCAGGAGATGCTTGGCCGCATGAAGGAAGCCGGCAGCGATGCGCTGCGCGCCACCGTGACGCACATGGTGGAGGACCTCAAGCCGCCCTACACCGATCTGCCCGAGGTCGGCAGCTACCTCGACGCCGTGCTGCAGGACATCATCGAAAGCGGCGAATCGCTGCGTGCCTCCTCCCACAGCGAAGGCGATACCGAGACCACCACCTACTCCGGCTCGATCTCGGTACAGCGCTACCTGGTCAACCTGCTGGTGGAGAACCCGGCCAGCGGCGCACGCCCGGTGGTCTACGAAGACCACCCGACCCTGCAGAACCTGCTCGGGCGCATCGAGAACGTGGTGCACATGGGCACGCTGATCAGCAACTTCACGCTGATCCGCGCCGGCGCGCTGCACCGGGCCAACGGCGGCTTCCTGATTCTCGACGCCATGAAAGTGCTGTCGCAACCCTATGCCTGGGAAGGGCTGAAGCGCTGCCTGAAATCCGGTTCGGTGCGCATCGAGTCACTGTCCGATCTGATCGGCCTGACCAGCACCGTGCAACTGGAGCCGGAACCGGTGCCGATCGACCTGAAGATCGTGCTGATCGGCGAGCGCCTGGTGTACTACCTGCTCAGCCAGTACGACCCGGATTTCCCGGCTCTGTTCAAGATCAACGCCGACATGGAAAGCGAGATCGAGCGCAACCCGGACAACACCGCCGCCTACGCCCGCCTGATCGCCACGCTGGCGCGGCGCGACAAGCTGCGCCCGCTCTCCAGTACCGCGGTGGCCCGCATCATCGAACACGCGGCACGCCTGGCCAGCGACGCGCAGCGCCTGAGCACACAGACCCAGCCGCTGGACGATCTGATGCGCGAGGCGAACCATGTCGCCGGTGAAGCCAAAGCACCGCTGATCGAACGTGCGCATGTGGAGGCGGCACTGACCGCCCACCAGCGGCGCCATGAACGCATCCGGGAACGCTACCGCGACGAGATTCTGCGCGGCCAGATCCTGGTGGACACCACGGGCGAGCACATCGGCCAGATCAATGGCCTGGCCGTGATCGTGCTGGGGGAGAGCACCTTCGCGCATCCGGTGCGTATCACCGCCACCGTGCGCGTGGGTGACGGCGAGGTGATCGACATCGAGCGCGAGGTCAAGCTCGGCGGGCCGATCCACTCCAAGGGCGTGCTCATCCTCTCGGCTTTCATGGCCTCACGCTTCGGCTGGCGCATGCCCTTGTCGCTCAAGGCCAGCCTGGTGTTCGAACAGTCCTATGGCGGGGTGGAAGGCGACAGTGCGTCGCTGGCCGAGCTGGCCGCGCTGCTGTCGGCACTGGCCGGGGTCCCGATCAGGCAGTCGCTGGGCGTGACCGGTTCAGTCAACCAGTTCGGTGTGGTGCAGCCAGTGGGTGGCATCAACGAGAAGATCGAGGGTTTCTTCGAGATCTGCGCGGCCCGCGGCCTGACGGGCACGCAGGGGGTGCTGATCCCGGCCAGCAATGTCTGCCACCTGATGCTGCGGCCTGAGGTAGTGGACGCGGTGCGTGCCGGCCGCTTCCAGATCTGGGCCGTGCGCAATATCGATGAAGCGCTGGAATTGCTGACCGGTCTGCCCGCGGGGGCACCGGATGCACAAGGCCAGATGCCGGAAGGCTCGGTCAATGCCCGCATCGCCACCGGCCTGGACAAGCTGGCGCAGTTGCGCCGGGAATTCGCGAAAGCCAAACCCGACGCCGCCGAGTCCTGAGCCTCAACCCGGGCCTGCGCAGGCCCGGGTGATCATGCCGCTTACTTGAGGGCCTTGAAGCGCACCCGGTGCGGCTTGGCGCCTTCTTCACCCAGACGCTTCTTCTTGTCGGCCTCGTACTCCTGGTAGTTGCCGTCGAAGAAGGTCCACTGGCTGTCGCCTTCGGCGGCCAGAATGTGGGTACAGATGCGGTCCAGGAACCAGCGATCGTGGCTGATGACCATGACCGAGCCGGCGAATTCCAGCAGCGCGTCTTCCAGCGCGCGAAGGGTTTCAACGTCAAGGTCATTGGACGGTTCGTCCAGCAGCAGCACATTGCCGCCGGCGATCAGGGTCTTGGCCAGGTGCAGACGGCCGCGCTCACCGCCCGACAGCGTACCGACCCGCTTCTGCTGGTCGCCGCCGTTGAAGTTGAAGCGGCCGCAGTAGGCGCGGCTGGCCATCTGGAACTTGCCGACGGTCAGGATGTCCAGGCCGCCGGAGACGTCTTCCCACACGGTTTTCTCGTTGGCCAGGTCGTCACGAGTCTGATCAACGAACGCCATCTTGACGGTCTGGCCAATCTTGACTTCACCGCTGTCCGGCGTTTCCTTGCCGGCGATCATCTTGAACAGCGTCGACTTGCCGGCGCCGTTGGGGCCGATGATGCCGACGATGGCGCCCGCCGGCACCTTGAAGCTCAGGTTGTCGATCAGCAGGCGGTCGCCGAAGGATTTGCTGACGTTCTTGAACTCGATGACCTCATTGCCCAGGCGGTCGGCCACGGGGATGAAGATCTCTTGCGTCTCGTTGCGCTTCTGGTATTCGAAATCGGACAGTTCCTCGAAGCGGGCCAGACGGGCCTTGCTCTTGGCCTGGCGCGCCTTGGGGTTCTGGCGCGACCATTCCAGCTCCTTCTTCAGCGCCTTGGCGCGGGACTCTTCGCCCTTCTGTTCCTGCTCCAGGCGGGCCTGCTTCTGCTGCAGCCATTCGCTGTAGTTGCCCTTGTAGGGAATGCCGGAACCCCGGTCCATTTCCAGAATCCATTCGGCCGCGTTGTCCAGGAAGTAGCGGTCGTGGGTGATGGCCACCACGGTGCCGGAATAGCGCTGCAGGAACTGCTCCAGCCAGTCCACCGATTCGGCGTCCAGGTGGTTGGTCGGCTCGTCGAGCAGCAGCATGTCGGGCTTGGACAGCAGCAGGCGGCACAGCGCCACGCGGCGCTTCTCGCCGCCGGAGAGCTTGCCGATGACGGCATCCCAGGGCGGCAGGCGCAGCGCGTCGGCGGCAATTTCCAGCTGGTGCTCGCCGCCGTCGCCGGCAGTGGCGATGATGGCTTCGAGCTTGGCCTGCTCGGCCGCCAGGGCGTCAAAGTCGGCGTTTTCGTCCGCGTAGGCGGCGTACACCTCTTCCAGGCGCGCCTGCGCAGCCTTCGACTCACCCATGCCGCCTTCGACAGCCTGGCGCACGGTCTCGTTCGGGTCGAGTTGCGGCTCCTGCGGCAGATAACCGATCTTCAGGCCGGCCATCGGGATGGCTTCGCCCTCGAATTCCTTGTCGACGCCGGCCATGATCTTGAGCAGCGTGGACTTGCCCGAGCCGTTGAGGCCGAGCACGCCGATCTTGGCACCGGGGAAGAAGCTCAAGGAAATGTCCTTGAGAATGTGACGCTTCGGCGGCACGATCTTGCCGAGGCGGTTCATGGAAAAAACGTATTGAGCCATCTAGTAATAGTTCTGCGGGGAGAAGGGGGTAAAACCCGTATTATCCTCCGCCGGGCCTTTTGGCGCAGCGCCCGCACCGGCCTGGTGCGTATTACAGGCCGTCCGTCGCCCGCATCTGCTCGTTGCGCAGCGCGGCTTGCGCCACGGCGTCCAGCGCGCTGTCGACCACATGGCCATCGGAAACGACGCGAATCAGGCCGCGGTTGCGCAGCCGGTCCATGGTGCGGCGGGTCATGGAGTGCGCCAGCCCCTTGACCGAGGTGAACATGAAGAGCGTGCGGTGCGGCGTGGCCCAGGTGAGTTGGGCGCGAACCCATTCATCCTTCAGCATCAGCTCAACCCAGGTACCGACGCCCAGATCGGCCACGCGCCAGTCGTGCGCCAGCACCCCGCCCGGACTGGGCGGCACCACAGCACCTTCGGACAGGTAGCCGGCCTTGCTGGCCTCGTTCTCCGCCACCCAGAAATCGTCGGCCGGCAGATCGTCCGCGCTCTGCGCGCCAGGGTGGCGTCCACCTGCGCCTTGACCCGCACCCTTGCCCGCGTCAGCGACCGCCGACACGACCTCTTGCAACGGCTCCGGCATCGCCAGCGCCGCCGTGTCGGCCAGCTCAATGGGAATATCCACCGGCAAGTCAACGGACGCCTGGGCAGACAGACTTTCCAGCGTGTGTTCATGCAGGGTACTCAGCTCGTCCAGGAAGAGCGCGGTGCGTTCTTGCGGATAACGGATGCTCTGCAAGCCGTGGCGCAGCCTGATCAGCAACGTCGGCACCAGCTGCACCAGCCGCGCCCGGTTGCGCTGCATCTGATGCACTTGCACACTCCAGATCAGCTCGTCCACCAGCGCGAGGTAGCCCTCAGCGTCCGCCGTGCCGTCAGCGCTGGCCAGTTGCGACTCGGCCACCACCTGAGCCCAGGGGCCGTGCAGGAAGACCGCCACCGATTCGGGCACCTTCTGCTTTTGCAGCCGGACCTCAAAATCGGCGGCCAGCCGCTTTGCCAGCAGGTTGCGTTGTTCCGCATGCAGCAGGGCACGCACCGCCTCGGCCTGCCGTTGCCGGTGGCCAGCACCCGCCTGTGCCCACTGCTCCTGCAGCGCCTCCAAGGCGCGCGCGAAATCTTCCGCCTCCCCCTGGCTGGCGGCCAGCTCACGCACGGCCGCCGCAACCGACTGCAAAAAGGCGCCGAAGCCTTCGTCACTCTCGGCCAGGTAAGCCAAGCTGCGGTGGGTCAGCTTGTCCAGCAGTTGGCGCGCCGGGTGCTTGCGGTCGCTGAAAAAACGGGGATCGGATTGCGCCAGCCTGAGCAGCACCGGCGCCAGCCCCTGGACCTGCTCGCGGATCGCGGGCAGCAGACGTTCGTCCTGCGCGAGGTTGTCGAGCATCAGGTGCGCCACTTCCTCGCCCAGCTCGCGCCCGAGCTGACGGCCTCGCGCCCTGCTGGCCGCTTTCTTGCCCTGTGCCACCGGCGCGGCCTGGGCTGCGCGCTGGCTGAGGCGTTTCATCAAGGGCTCGACCATCTTCAGTTCTTCCAGCGCTTCCAGCGACGCTGGCACGGTATGCAGAAACTCGAGGACACGACTGTCAATGCTGCGCTCCTTCGCCTGGCTGTCGAGCTCGCCCGACAACAGCCGCCGCAGCTTGCCCAGCGTGAGCATGGTGCGGCTGACCGGGTTTTCAGCCGTCTTGCGGCGCGATGACGCCGCATGCAATGACACCACCGGCTCGACGCCGTGCGAACGCAGCCAGTCCATCAACTCCTTGTAGAGGAGGCGCAGGCTGGCGCCCAGGAAACCGGCGGCCGGCGTGATCAGACCGGTGCGCGCCTGCTCGTCCGGCACGTGCTGGCGCAATGTTTCGCGCAGCGCGCGGGCAAAGGCCTCGGGCTTGAGCGGGTTCAGATGCGGCTGCACCGTGAGCCAGCCCAGCAGGCGGCTGATCAGCGCATGGAGGGATGGCAGCAACTCATCGACGGCAAACTGGATTTCCTGCTGGGCCAACGCGAATTCGATGTTGGCGTCGATCTGCTGCTCGTCGAGCAACTGCAGGTCATCGAAGCGCACCGCCGGGTTGCGGGCCTCATCCTGCGCCCCGCTGTGGTAGATGGCCAGGCGCAGCTGCACGCCAAAGGTGGCGCGCACCGCGTCGAAGTCGTGGCGCAGTTGTGCCACCGCCGGTTTGCTGATGGCGCGGTAGCTGATTTGCGCGATCTTCGGTTTGGCCTGGCCGCTCACCCCCTCCAGCCCCTTGAGCACGTCCTCGATCAGAACGTCTGACTGCAACAGCACTGCCTCGATGCAGTCTTGCAGGGTCGGGCGCAGGCCGGTCGGGTCGTCCGACACACCGAGTCGCCGCATCAAGTACTTGTTCATCAACCAGTCTGTATTCCAAGGCCGGACTTGCCAGCGAGAACTGGATTTTCCCTGCTGCAGGGCCGTGTACGGTGTCTGCGCAACATCTTGTTACCGGAGAGTCAAATTGAGCGAATTTGGACACCGGAAGACACAAGAGACCCAGGCGTGCGACAATACGGCCTGTTGCGGCGCTCCAGTTGCCCGCAACACCAGCGCCCTGCTGGTGGGCCCCTCCCTTGATCCGCTCATTGATGCGGCCCTCTTTTGAACCCTATCTGCCTCTACTGGCCAGGTGTTGCGACACCTGAACAGGCCGATATCCCTGCGCCCGGATGGGCGCCATCACCATGAACTTTGAAGATCTGAAACTGGCTCCGGCCATCCTGAAGGCTGTGCGCGAGCAAGGCTACGAGACTCCCACCGCGATCCAGGCCCAGGCCATCCCGCTGGTGCTCGAAGGGCACGACCTGCTCGGCGGCGCCCAGACCGGTACCGGCAAGACCGCCGCTTTCACCCTGCCGCTGCTGCACCGCCTGACCATGAGCCGCAGCGCCCAGAACAAATTTGGCGGTACCGGCATCCGTGCCCTGGTGCTGACGCCGACGCGCGAACTGGCTGCCCAGGTGGAAGAGTCGGTGCAGGCCTATGGCAAGTACCTGCAACTCTCCTCCACCGTCGTCTTCGGCGGTGTCGGCATGAACCCGCAGATCAGCCGCCTGAAAAAGGGCGTCGATATCCTGGTGGCCACGCCGGGCCGCCTGCTGGACCTGCAGCAACAAGGCTTTCTGGATCTGTCCACCGTGCAGGTTCTCGTGTTGGACGAGGCCGACCGCATGCTCGACATGGGCTTCATCCATGACGTGAAGAAGGTGCTGGCCCTGGTACCGAAGGAGAAGCAGAGCCTGCTGTTCTCGGCCACCTTCAGCGACGAGATCCGCGATCTGGCCAACGGCCTGCTGAAGAACCCGCAAAGCGTGCAGGTCACGCCGCGCAACACCACGGTGCAACGCATCACCCAGGTGATCCACCCGGTGGGTCGCGGCAAGAAAAAGGCACTGCTGGCACACATCATCCAGCAGCACAACTGGAGCCAGGTGCTGGTGTTCACCCGTACCAAGTTCGGCGCCAACAGCGTGGCCGAATTCCTGGAAAAGAATGGCATCACAGCCATGGCACTGCACGGCAACAAGAGCCAGAGCGCCCGCACGCAGGCGCTGGCCGGCTTCAAGAGCGGCGATGTCCGCGCCCTGGTGGCCACCGACATTGCAGCACGCGGCATCGACATTGATGAGCTGCCGCACGTGGTGAACTACGAGATACCCAACGTCAGTGAAGACTATGTGCACCGCATCGGCCGTACCGGCCGTGCCGGCTCCGATGGCGCCGCCGTCAACCTGGTGTGCCTGGACGAAGAAGGCTTCATGGCCGACATCGAGCGCTTCACCAAGCAAAAGATCGAAGTGCAGGTGGTCGAGGGCTTTGGCCCCGAGCCGGGCGAGCGCGCCGAACCGATTGCCATGGGCCGCCAGACCATCTGGGGTGGCGCCGGCAAGCCGCCGAGCCGCGACGTCATGCAGGCCGCCGCCAAGGCAGCGCGTACCGAGATGATGCAGCGCATCCGCGACAACAAGGCCGGCCAAGGCGAGCGCCCGGGTGGCGGCAACGGCGGCGGTGCCCGCAAGCCGGCCGGCGGTGGCGGCGGCAAGCCGCGCAACCAGGGCGGCGGTCAACCCGGCAACCAGGGCGCCCGCAGCGCCCAGGGACAAGGCCGACCGGCCCGCAACGACGAGCCGCGCCAGAATGCACCGCGCACGTCCCAGGCCCAACCCGATCCGATGCGCACCAGCGTCGACATGATGGCCGAGCGCGGCCGTCGTGGCGGTGGTGGCGGCTTCGGCGGTGGTCAGCGCAACCGCAGTGGCGGTGGCGGCGGTTACGGCGGCGGCAGTGGTGGTGGCTTCGCCGGTGGCCGCGGCCCCCGCAACTCCGGCGGCGGCTCTTACGGCCGCTAAGCCACAACGCACCGCGGGCAGGCAGCTGCCCGCTGCGCAGCGCTAACGCTTCTGGCTCAGCAGCATGGGGCCAAGCCGTCGGCCGCTGCCACCCAATCCGAATCGTTCTCCAAGGCCTCGCGCAGGAACTGCGCTTGCGCCTTGCTCCAGAACGGGGCATCGACCAGCTTCATGCCACCTTCCAGTCGATGCGTGGCCAGGAAGGCATTCAGGCCGGCCGCGTCACTGGCCAGTCCCAGTTGGGACAACAGGCTGTTCAAATCATGACGACCGGTATCCATGGCGGACTCCTGCGACGCGAGCACCTGGCCGGCCTGTTCTGCAGTTTAATGATTCCTGCCGACGGGTAAAGCCCGCTTGGGTTGACTGTCGGTGCAGGAAGGGGCTCGACATGGCAACCAGCAGAATTGAGCGCGACTCCTTCGGCCCCATCGAGGTGCCGGCCGATCGGCTGTGGGGCGCGCAAACGCAGCGTTCACTGCAACACTTCCACATCTCTTCCGAGCGCATGCCGCTCGAACTGCTCATGGCGCTGGCCCGGACCAAGCAGGCCTGCGCCCGCGTCAATGGCGAACTCGGCCTGCTGCGTCGCGAAACAGCCGATGCCATCGGCGCTGCGGCGGCGGAAGTCCTGGCAGGAAAGCACGACCTCGAGTTTCCGCTGTCGGTGTGGCAAACCGGCTCGGGCACGCAGAGCAACATGAACATGAACGAGGTGCTGGCCAACCGCGCCTCCGAACTGCTGGGTGGCATGCGGGGCGAAGACCGGCGGATCCATCCCAATGATGAAGTCAATCTCGGACAGTCGTCCAACGACATCTTTCCCACCGCCATGCACCTGGCCGCCTGCCTTCAGCTCTCGGAGCAGCTGCTGCCGGCGCTGCGCACATTGCGCACGCAGCTGGAAGAAAAGTCACAGGCCTTCGCCGGCATCGTGAAGATCGGCCGTACCCACCTGCAGGATGCCACGCCGCTCACGCTGGGCCAGGAGTTCTCCGGCTATGTGGCACAGCTGGCGCACGCCGAAAACGCGCTCCATGCCTCCTTGCCGGCCCTGCATGAACTGGCCGTCGGCGGCACGGCGGTGGGCACCGGGCTAAACACGCATCCCGAATTCGGCGCGCGCGTGGCGGCAGAGCTGGCCCGGACAACGGGCCTGCCCTTCACCAGCGCGGCCAACAAGTTCGCGGCACTCGCGGCCCATGACGCACTGGTGTCGGTGCATGGCGCGCTCAAGACCCTGGCCGCTGCGCTCATGAAGATCGCCAACGACATCCGCTGGCTGGCCTCCGGCCCGCGCTCAGGTCTGGGTGAGCTCAGCCTTCCGGAGAACGAGCCTGGCAGTTCCATCATGCCGGGCAAGGTGAACCCGACCCAGTGTGAAGCGCTCACCATGCTGTGCTGCCAGGTGTTCGGCAACGATGTCGCCATCAACTTCGGCGGCGCCTCGGGCCAGTTCGAGCTCAATGTATTCAAACCCTTGATCGCCCACAACTTCCTGCAGAGCGTGCGCCTGCTGGCCGACGGCATGGTCAGCTTCGAAGCGCACTGCGTGCGCGGCATCGAAGCCAATCGAGAACGCATCGAGACCTTGCTGGAGCGCTCCCTGATGCTGGTGACAGCTTTGACGCCGCACATCGGCTACGACCGCGCGGCCGAAATCGCCAAGCAGGCGCACCGCCAAGGCAGCACGTTGAAAGCTGCGGCGGTCGCGCTCGGCTATGTCACCGCAAGTGATTTCGACGCCTGGGTGCAACCGGCCGACATGGCCCGACCGCCCCGGGTCTGACGCACTGACTCAGCGGACTCAGGCAGCCGCCTTGCCGACGTGGTGGCCTGACTCGCCGGCGATGCCCCGGCTACATGACGAGCGAGATCGTGACCGTTGACAGCGGACGCATGACCCTGAACTACACAGGCCCTGGGCTCTAACCGCGGACGAACAGCGTCACCAGGGGGTCGGGGCCGACCTGGCGGCTCCAGTGGCCATGCACGGCCGGGTCAAAGGTGGCACCTTCGGGCAGCAAATCGGCCGAGTAGAAATGCTCGCCAGGCTTGAAGACCCGCGACACCCCGCCCTGCAAGCCGATCTCCATCTGCCCCTGCAGGATGAAACACCACTGCGGCGCGCCGGTGCAGTGAAAACTGCTGCGAAATCCCACCGGGCTGTGGCGCAGCTGATAGCCCCCGCAGGCAAATACCTCGGACAGCATGGACTGTGGCGTGCCCTGCCCGAGCGGCACGGTTTCCTCGCGAAAGCGCGCGCGGCCGTCGGTATCGGTGTAGAGAATGGTCTTGGTGAAATGCGTCATGGGGGTTCCTGAACTGGCTGCCCATTATTCCCCAGACCGTCGCGGAGCGAGGCCATCCCTCTGTCGCCTGCGCGCCGTGCCAAGTGAAGGTCGCATGCGAGAATTTCCCGTCCCTTCTGCCCTGAAAGCACCCGACATGTCCATCACCTCCCGCCTCGATGCCTGGCTGGCCCAGGAACAGGAAGTCCTTGCCCGCATCCAGGCCGGTGCTGGCGTCGGCGTCTCGCGGCCCGATCAGGTCGCCGGCAAAACGGGCCTGGAGATGATGCAGGCCATGCTGTGCGGTGAGTTGCCCGCCCCACCGATCACGCAGACGCTGGACTTCCTGCTGCTGGAAGTCTCCGAAGGCCGTGCCGTCTTCCAGGGCCAGCCCGGCCCGACCCATCTGAACCCGATGGGCGGCATCCACGGCGGCTGGTATGCCACGCTGCTCGACTCCGCCTTGGGCTGTGCGGTGCACACCATGATGCCCGCAGGACGCGGCTACACCACAGCCGAACTGAGTGTGAACCTGGTCAGGGCCATCCAGCCAGCCAAGACACCGCGCGTGCGCGCCGAAGGCCAGGTGATCCACTGCGGACGCCAGCTGGCCACGGCCGAGGCCCGGCTGGTCGGCCCGGACGGCACCCTGTACGCCCATGCCACCACCACCTGCCTGGTGTTCGAACTTCCGGCACAATCGCGCGCATGAGATTCCTCCACACCATGCTGCGCGTCGGCGACATGCAGCGCGCCATCGATTTCTACACCCGCGTCATGGGCATGAAGCTGCTGCGCACCACCGACCGGCCTGAGCAGAAGTACTCGCTGGCCTTCGTCGGCTATGCCAGCAACCCCGAGCAGGCCGAACTGGAGCTCACCTACAACTATGGCGTGGACCGGTACGAGCTGGGCACGGCCTACGGTCACATCGCCCTGGGCGTGACGGACATCCATGCCATCTGCGAGCAGATCCGTGCCAACGGCGGCAACATCACGCGGGAGCCCGGCCCGGTGATGGGCGGCAACACGCTGATCGCCTTCGTCACCGACCCGGACGGTTACAAGATCGAATTAATACAAACCAAATCAACAACTTACGGTGACGAACGCCATTCGGACGCCAAAAACACTGATCCACTGCGCAGCGCGTAGCAAATAAGCAACAGAGGCCCGCACAAGCGGGCTTCTATTTGTCCGGTGATGGCACACAGCCATGGCTACCAACTTCCACTCCATCGGCCAAGAGCGACCTTTCAGGCACGCTGGCATCATGACCGTTCTGAGGCTGATCTGAGACGTTCATGATCGAGGGGGTCTTTGCCAGCGGTCAGGAGCGTGGCCGAATGGCAGGGTCCCACGCAAGCAAGCTGCAAACCTTCGGACAGTCGCTCAAAAGATCGACAGGTACTTGCCCCGCTGCCGCGATCACTCGGGTTTCCGCGGTTCTTCTGAGGTGTACCAAACCACCCATCACCTCACCTCTGTAAGGGCGAGGACACACCCCTGCCGCAAGGGTGAACGATTCACGCCGTCGACCCGCAAAGTCCACAAAGCAATGCAGTGGCACACCAACATTTATATGAAAAACATCTCAAAATTAGATAAATAAGATATTGGACGTATGTTTTATCGGATCCTAATCTCTCGCCCACAACAAGCGGAGACATCGCTCGGACCATGACACAGGATTTCATACTCAAGACCTCTGGACTCACAAAAGAGTTCAAAGGCTTCGTTGCCGTGAACGACGTCAACCTCGGCATTCAGCGAGGCCACATTCATGCGCTTATCGGTCCCAACGGAGCGGGCAAGACCACTTGTTTCAATCTCCTGACCAAGTTTCTGTCGCCCACCCGCGGAAGTATTCATTTCAACGGTATCGAGATCACACGGGAAAAGCCCGCCCAGATTGCTCGGCGTGGGGTTGTTCGCTCGTTTCAGGTATCCGCGGTATTCCCACATCTCACGGTGATGGAGAACGTGCGCATCGCCCTTCAGCGAAAACTTGGCGTCTCCTATCACTTCTGGCGCCCCCCGGCCATCCTAGATACGCTGAACGACCGTGCGATGGAACTGTTGGGTCACGTGGGCTTGGCAGGCTTTGCTGACATGGTCACTGCGGAAATGCCCTATGGGCGCAAACGAGCACTGGAAATCGCGACAACGCTTGCGTTGGATCCTGAACTGATGCTCTTGGACGAGCCGACACAGGGCATGGGACATGAGGACGTCGAACGCGTGATGCAGTTGATCAAGCAGGTCGCTGCCAACCGAACCATTCTCATGGTCGAACACAACATGAAGGTGGTGTCCGGCATCAGCGATGCCATCACGGTACTGGCCCGTGGCAGCGTGCTCGCACAAGGAACCTATGCCGGGGTGTCCGCCGACCCGCTTGTGATCGAGGCCTACATGGGCAGTGCCGAGACGGCGCTTGGTTCACCAGAAGGGCATTGATCATGGTCAACGAATACCTCCGGATCACCGATCTGCATACTTTTTACGGCGAATCGCACATCCTGCACGGGCTTGACTTGAGGGTGAATCAGGGCGAGTGCGTGACTCTTCTAGGTCGTAATGGTGCCGGTCGAACTACCACGCTGCGATCAATCATGGGGCTGACAGGTAAGCGCACCGGTTCGATCATGCTCAACGGTCGCGAGGTCATCGACATGGCGCCCCACCATATCGCCAAGCTGGGGGTCGGATTCTGCCCCGAGGAGCGGGCGATCTATGCCAGTCTGTCCTGTGAAGAGAACCTGCTGTTACCACCCCGGGTGGGGAGCGGGGGCATGAGCCTGGACGAGATCTACACGATGTTCCCCAATCTGCACGAGCGCCGTCACAGCCAGGGCACTCGGCTGTCCGGTGGAGAGCAGCAGATGCTGGCCATGGCGCGCATCCTGCGCACCGGCGCCCGATTGTTGCTGCTGGACGAAATCTCGGAAGGCTTGGCGCCCGTGATCGTACAAAAACTGGCCCAGGTTATCCGTGACCTCAAGACCAAGGGCTACACGATTCTCCTCGTCGAGCAGAACTTCCGCTTTGCTGCACCACTGGCCGACCGCATGTATGTGGTCGAGCACGGACAGATTGCCGCAGAGATCCATCAGCACGAAATCAATGACAAGCAAAACGTGCTCCAGGACCTCCTGGGCGTCTGAGTTTGCGAAGGAGACATGATGACATCGCTATTTGGCATACCGATACAAGCCCTGATGGGGCAGGTGATTCTGGGGCTTGTAAACGGTTCCTTCTACGCCATCCTGAGCCTAGGGCTGGCAGTGATTTTTGGCATGCTCAACATCATCAATTTTGCGCACGGCGCCTTGTTCATGATGGGCGCGTTCGTTGCATGGATGGGATCGGAGTACTTGGGCATCAGCTACTGGTGGTCCCTGCTCACGGCCCCTCTGCTGGTGGGGCTCTTCGGAATTGCGATTGAGCGCAGCCTACTGCAGTGGCTCTACAAGCTGGATCACCTGTATGGTCTGCTGTTGACCTTCGGCCTAGCACTGATCATCGAAGGTTTTTTCCGCCACTTGTACGGTGTATCAGGACAACCCTTTTCGGTACCGGAGGAGCTTGCAGGCGGCATCAACCTCGGTTTTATGTTCTTGCCCAAGTACCGGCTATGGGTGGTGGTGGTGTCCATCACTGTGTGCTTCCTGACCTGGTTCGTGATCGAAAAGACCCGACTGGGGGCCTACCTACGTGCGGCCACGGAGAACCCAAAGATCACCCAAGCGTTCGGCATAAATGTGCCGGTCATGGTCATGCTGACATATGGCTTCGGGGTTGGACTCGCAGGTTTTGCAGGTGTGCTTGCTGCGCCCACTGGACAGCTCAGCCCGCTGATGGGATCGAACTTGATCATCACCGTCTTCGCAGTCGTGGTCATTGGTGGCATGGGATCCATTCTGGGCGCAATCGTCACCGGCGTAAGTCTCGGTGTGGTCGAAGGACTCACCAAGGTTTTCTACCCGGAAGCGTCGGCCACCGTGGTCTTCGTAATCATGGCCATCGTTCTGATGTTTCGGCCATCAGGCCTTTTTGGCAAAGAAAAGTGAGTCAAAAAATGAACAGACGTTTCTTGGGCTACGGAGCCTTGTTGGTGATCGGCATGGCGGTGCCATTCCTTTTCTACCCAACAATGATCATGAAGGTGCTGTGCTTTGGCCTGTTTGCCTGTGCCTTCAATTTGCTGATCGGCTACACCGGCCTTCTATCCTTCGGCCATGCTGTGTTTCTCGGCACCTCCGCATATGTGGTTGGCTACAGCACCAAGTCCTGGGGTCTGCCTCCTGAGATAGCAATTCTGGTCGCAGTATTCGCATCTGCAGGCCTTGGGTTCGTGTTTGGATCGCTGGCTATCCGCCGCCAGGGCATCTACTTCGCCATGATCACTCTGGCGCTCTCGCAGATGATGTACTTCGTGTTCCTCCAAGCCCCGTTCACGGGCGGTGAAGATGGCATGCACAGCATTCCACGGGGCAGGCTTCTGGGTCTGGTTGACCTCTCATCCGATGTCAACATGTACTACTTCGTCTTCGGGATCTTCGTGTTTGGCTTTTGGATGATCCATCGGATCATTCACTCGCCCTTCGGAGAAATTCTCAAAGCGATCCGGGAGAATGAAGCGCGCGCTATCTCGTTGGGCTACGACGTCAATCGGTACAAACTGATGGCCTTCGTGCTTTCGGCTGGACTATCCGGCCTCGCTGGCGGGACTAAGGCCCTGGTATTCCAATTCGCGACACTGACCGACGCCCATTGGCACACCTCGGGCGAAGTAGTTCTGATGACTCTGTTGGGTGGACTCGGCACTGTCTTTGGGCCCTTAGTTGGCGCTGCCATTGTGGTCATCCTGCAGAACACACTCGCAGACAAAGTGGGCTCGATGATCACCGTAATCATTGGCTGCATCTTTGTACTTTGCGTCCTGCTTTTTCGCCGCGGCATCGCCGGCGAACTGGCTGCCCTATACAAAAACGTGATAGGTAGTCGTGAGGGTAAAACCCAACGGCAACGCAAAGGTTGGACTGGATCACCAGTCACCTCCACCACCACGACGCCAGCTCATGCAAAACGCTGAGTCAGAACCCCTTCCGATTCCCACCAGCCAAACCCAGGCGATTCTGCCTCGGGTGCAGGCCCTCTACGTTTTCAACCCACCCCGAAGGAGATAGACATGCTGAAAAAGTCCGGATTCAAACTGCTGGTACTGACGGCCCTGATGGCCACCCAAGCGGCGCAGGCCCAAATCACCGAGGGGGTCGTTCGCATTGGTGTGCTAAACGATCAGAGTGGCGTGTATGCCGATTTGTCCGGTCCAGGATCAATCTGGGCGGCCAGAAAGGCAGTAGCAGATTTTGGCCCCGAGAAACACGGTCTGAAGGTTGAGATCGTTTCGGCCGACCACCAAAATAAGCCCGATGTCGGTGCGAGCATCACGCGCCGCTGGCTGGATGTGGACAAAGTCGATGCCATCTTCGACGTCCCAACCTCGTCGGTGATTCTCGCCATTAACGAGATCGTCAAAGAAAAGAACAAGGTGCTGATCGTATCCGGAGGCGGTACGTCCGACCTGACCGGGAAGGCCTGCACTCCGAACTCGATCCATTGGGCCTACGATACCTGGGCCTTGGCAAACGGCACAGGAAAGGCCGTAGTCAAGACTGGTGGCGACAGCTGGTACTTCGTCACGGCCGACTATGCATTCGGCCACGCACTTGAGCGTGATACGGAGAGCGTCGTGGTCAAGAACGGGGGCAAGGTACTCGGCAAAGTACGTCACCCATTCCCCGGCACTGACTTTTCTTCCTATCTGCTGCAGGCACAGGCGTCCAAGGCGAAGGTCATTGGCCTAGCTAATGCCGGGGGAGACACCATAGGTGCTGTGAAACAGGCCTCAGAGTTTGGCATCACCGAGGGAGGACAAAAGCTCGCTGGCCTGCTTGTCTTCATCAGTGATGTTCAGGCACTGGGCCTTAAGGCGGCCCAAGGACTGGTGTTGAGTGAATCCTGGTATTGGGATATGACCGAGGAAAACCGCAAGTTTGGCAAAGAATTCGCAGCAGCGAACAAAGGCAAGTTCCCGACCATGGCGCAGGCCGGCGTCTATTCGTCGGTGATCCACTACCTCAAGTCGGTTGCAGCCCTGAAGGCTGACGGCGATGGCGCTGCCGTAGTTGCGCATATGAAGGCCACTCCCACCGAGGACAAACTTTTTGGCAAAGGCAGCATCCGGCAGGACGGTCGCAAGATTCACCCGCTCTATCTGTTTGAAGTAAAGAAACCGTCTGAATCGCGCTATCCAGGCGACTTCTACAAGCACGTCGCCACCATCCCGGCGAACGAAGCATTTCGGCCATTGACCGAAGGTAATTGTCCGCTTGCCAAATAAGCACCGATCTCTTCGCCGCTGCCCCCGAAAGATTGCGGCAAACACGGTTTCCGCCGACCTAGCAGACGAGTGGTCGGCGAAAGCCGAAATAAGCACATTGCTCTGCGGCGATCCGCCGGGGCAGCAGTTCAGGAACAATGATGGAAATCACAGGAAGCATGCTCATTGGAGCCGCCTCGATCAAAGGAAAGAGCGGTGGATTCAAGGCCTTTTCACCAGCCCTGAACGTGGAAATTGACCCGGTGTTTGGTTGCGGTGAAGTGGGCGATGTAGACCGCGCCTGTAGGCTGGCGGCGGCGGCCTTCCCGGTATACCGGATCACTACACCCCATCAGCGCGCGCATCTACTTGAAACGATTGCGCGTCACGTCGAGGAACTCGGTGACTCGCTTATCGAACGCGCAGCCTTGGAAACAGCCTTGCCCAAGACTCGACTAGAAGGAGAACGAGGCCGCACCACGGGTCAATTGCGTCACTTTGCCCGCGTGGTTCGAATGGGCCACTGGCTGGGAGCCACGCTCGATTCGCCACTGCCCGAGCGCACTCCACTCCCTCGGCCCGATCTGCGTAAGTGCCACGTGGCGCTGGGTCCAGTGGCTGTCTTTGGAGCAAGCAATTTTCCACTAGCGTTTTCTGTGGCCGGGGGTGACACTGCAGCGGCCCTCGCCGCTGGCTGTCCTGTCGTCGTTAAGGCGCATGGTGCTCACCCCGGAACCTCGGAACTGGTGGGTCGCGCCGTGCAGGCGGCGGTGGCCGAATGTGGTTTTCCAGAAGGAACTTTTTCGTTGATCCAAGGTGTCGACAATACGGTGGGCGAAGCCCTGGTGGATCATCCGGCCATTCGCGCAGTGGGATTCACGGGGTCCCGCGTCGGCGGACTGGCGCTGTCTCGGCGGGCTGCCGCGCGCGATATCCCGATCCCGGTTTACGCCGAGATGAGCAGCATCAATCCGGTGGTCCTATTACCGCGAGCCTTATCAGCTCGTGCCGAAAGTATCGGCCAAGCGTTTGCGGACTCCCTGACCATGGGTGTAGGCCAGTTCTGTACCAATCCAGGTATCGTCATCGCAATCGAAGGGCCAGAGCTCGATCATTTTGTGGATGCAACAGCCCAGTCTTTGCACAACAAGGCGGCCGGCGTCATGCTGACGCCTGGAATCGCCGCTGCGTATGCAGCGGGTGTGAAGCTTTTGGCTGAACATAAGCGTGTCGAGACTATCGCCATGGGGCAGTCGACTGCGGGCGGATGTAGCGCCAGGGCACATTTCTTTGCGACTGACGCGGCCAGCTTTCTTGCTCACGCTGAGTTGAGAGACGAAATTTTTGGCCCAAGCTCGATGCTCGTTCGTTGTCGGGATATTGACGAGATAGCGGATTTGCTGGGACGCATGGAAGGCCAACTCACGGCTACCCTCCAGATGGACTCTGGAGATGTGCCACTGGCTCGACGACTATTGCCGTTGCTGGAAGACAAGGTGGGCCGGATTCTCGTCAACGGGTTTCCTACGGGGGTCGAGGTGAGCCACGCCATGGTGCATGGCGGCCCGTTTCCTGCTACCACTGACAGCCGATCCACCTCCGTCGGGAGCGCCGCGATCGATCGTTTTCTCCGCCCGGTGTGCTACCAAAACTTTCCCATCGACCTGTTGCCAGCCGCGTTGTCCGATGTGAATGTGCTGGCGATTCCTCGTGTGGTCGATGGCAATGTCCTGTTGCCGAACTGAGCGGAACGTGGCATCCAAGCCTGTGGGTAGTTGAGATGCCCGACGATTGAGGCATCTCACAACACCGATTTCGCAGTCTCAACAAACGCCTTCATGAGTGGCGTGGGATTGCGTTGACTCCAGCCCAGAAGCACTTCGTAGGTCACGGGCTTGCCCTGGATGGGCTTGTATTTCACGAGATCGAAGTGAACCTTCTGCACCGAGGCCGGTACGAAGCCGATGCCGGCACCAGAGCTGACCAGGCCCAGCAGTGTGTAGACCTGACCTACTTCGGAAGCCACCTTCGGCACGAAACCCGCTGAGGCACACATACGCATGTGTGCGGCGCGAAAGTCCGGCGCCAAGGATTCTATGTACATGATGAACTGCTCCTGGGCGCAGCTCTTCAGGGACACGGACTCCGCGTCGGCCAGTGCATGGTTGGAGGGAACCGCGAGCACAAAAGGCTCCTCCAGAATGGTTTCCCAGGTGACATCGCTCATGTCGGGCACCGTGCGCAGAAATGCAATATCTATGTCACCGCGGCGCAAGGCTTCCGCCTGGCTGATCACGGGGAACCACCTCAGCTGAACTTCCACGGCAGAGAAGCGCTCACGGTACGCCAGCAGTATTGGGGGCAGCAATGTATAGGACATGTGCTCGAAGAAACCCACCGTGATGCGCCCGATTTCTCCACGCTGCGCTCGCTGGGCCTGCACCACCGCACTCTCGGTAGACCGCAGGATGTGTCGGGCCTGATCAAGGAAGACTCGACCTGCTTCGGTCAGTTCGACATGGCGCCTTGTGCGCAAGAGCAAAGTCACGCCGATCTCTTCCTCCAACTGGCGGATTTGCTGGCTGACCGGAGGCTGTGCCTTGTGCAGACGCTCGGCTGCTTTTGTGAAGCTCAACTCCTCAGCAACAGCAACGAAATAGCGCAGGTGTCGCAGGTCCATATTGATACGTTTTTTGTCTCAAAAATTGATCAATTATATATTGGACACATAGAAATGAGCTTCATAACATGTCCTCCAGAGAACCCGCTGTTCGGCAACAAACACACGCCGAACATTCCATAGAGCCCTCAGATTGGAGACAAAAAAAGCATGGATAAAACCACGGTTGACAACGCGATCGCGCGTATGTGCCAACGCATAGACGCCACCTTGGCGCAGCAACACGAGGGGTTCCCTCACTATGGAAATCCTGAGGATGGCGCCTGGGTGCGCAGCCCGGGTGGCGACTGGACAGGCGGATTCTGGGTCGGCCAGCTCTGGCTTGCGACTCTTCACACGGAGCAAGCCCGATACCTCGAGGGCGCCAGACGCTGGTCCGCCCTGTTGACGCCCCGGGTGTCGTCCAATTCCGTTTTCAAAGGCTTCCTGTTTTGGTATGGCGCGCACTTGGGCGCGACCCTCTTGGCCGACAAGGAGGCGCAGGCACTAGCCTCGGCCGGTACCCGGAGCCTTGTCGATATGTACAACCCCCGGGCGCGACTTATACCGCTGGGACTGGAGGCTGAGGAGGCCTCCAGCGTCGGTACTCATGAAGCCAACATTGATGCATTGCCTGGTACGGCAGCCCTTTTGCTGAGCCACGAGCCGACGTTGAAGAGTGCAGAGATAGGTCGCCAGCACTTGCGTCAGCACATCGCCTTGTGTGTGCGCGACGATGGGTCAGTTTGCCAATCGGCCACATTCCATCCTGAAAACGGTTCCCTGATCAAGCGCTACACGCACAAGGGCATTCACGACAGCAGCACTTGGGGACGCGCCCAAGCTTGGGCCATGCTCGGCTTGGCGCAGGCGCTCTCGCTAGGTGAGAAAACGTTCGAGGCCGATGCCATTCGGGTTGCGGACTGGTGGCTGGCGCACGCGCCTGCGGACGGTGTGGCTTTCTGGGACTTCGACGACCCTTCCATTCCAAACACCAACCGGGACACATCGGCCACGGCGATTGCCGCCGCCAGCCTGCTCAAGCTCGCTGCGTTGATCCCAAGCAAAGCAAGGGCATATCGCCAGGCTGCAGCGACCGCCATCGAGCGGCTCGCCGTGCACTACCTCACCCCAGTGTCGCCGATGGATCTGCGTCAGCCCGGCATCCTCACCGCCGGGTGCTTCAACAAGCGCAACGGCGTCGCGATGGAGAACGAATTGATTTGGGGCGACTACTTCCTTTTTGAAAGCCTGCTGGTGCTCGCCGGCACGCTAGATCCGACCCAGGTCTGAGTCCATCGCAGTCGCAATTTTTCTTCACTCACGCAGAGGTCACCATGTCTGATTTGAAATTTCCCCACGAAGGATCGGTATCCACTCTCATAGGCACCAGCACCAGTTACACCCGCACGCTGGGCGAATACGATATCTATGCGTTCGCCGGCATCAGTGGAGATAACCACCCAAACCACATGGACGAGGAGTACTGCAAGCGCAGGGGCTTTGGTGGTCGCATCGCACAGGGCGCCATGATGGTGGGCTTCATTGCGGGCGCAGTCACCAAATACCTCGATATGGTCAAACGACCGGCGGTGTCCTACGGCTACGACAACGTGCGCTTCACCAAACCCGTGCGTATCGGCGATACCTTGACGGTCAACTACCGCATCGCACGAGCCGATGACGAAAAACGGCGGCTATGGGCGGAAGCCACGCTGATCAACCAGCGTGGCGAGACGGTCTGCGTAGGGACTCACATCATCCACTTTCAGACCTAAGTCCAGCGACGTTGAGAGGACTGCCATGAGAAAAATTTGTAACGCCGCGCAGGCGGTGGGTGACATCCGACCAGGTCAGAGCATCGCCAGTGTCGGGGTGATCGGTTGGCTGACACCCGACGCGCTGTTTCAGGCTCTGGCCCATCGCTTTCGCGAAACCGGCACGCCGCGCGACCTGACCTTCTACTTTCCGGTCAGCGTCGGGGATGGCATGCACATCCGTGGTATGGACCATGTGGCCATTGAGGGACTGATGAAGCGCATCGTCTCCGGCAATTTCATCAATGCCGTGAATCCAGCCACAGGGCAGCGGCCGGAGGTAATGCGTCTGATCAAGGAGAACCTGATCGAGGCCTACTGTTGGCCGATAGGGGCCACCATGCACTGGTTGCGGGAAGTAGCCAGGCGCAGCCCGGGCTACCTGACAGAGATAGGCCTCGGTTCTTACATCGATCCCCGGCAGCAAGGCGGCAAATACACGGCCCGTACCCAAGATGATCTGGTCAAGGTCAAGGAACTGGACGGCAAGGAATACTTGTTCTACCCGACTTGGCCTTTGGACGTGGCGTTCATTCGAGCCACCAGCGCCGACGAGCATGGCAACCTGAGCTTCGAGGACGAACCCTTGGTCTCGTGTGCGCTGGCCATGGCCCTGGCTGTGAAAGCATCGGGCGGCACGGTCATTGCCCAGGTTCGGAAACTCGTTCCCCGTAATGCACGCCCCGTGCATGCGGTGCGCATTCCTGGCGAATTGGTGGATCGTATCGTGGTCGAGCCCAACGCGATGATGACCACCGACGTACGCCACGACGACACTTACCTCGGGGGACAACTGTTCAGCGGCCAAAGGCCGAACCGACTCGCGCCAGGGCCCGACAAAGTCATTGCCCGCCGTGCCGCACAGTACATCCGAAAAGGAGAGGTCAGCATCTTTGGATTCGGCGCGTCCTCGGATGTACCCGCCGTGATGTTGGAAGATGGAGCGTTTGAGGATGGAGGCCTGCACGACTACAGCTTCACCACAGAGCATGGTCCTTTTGGCGGTGTAGTGATGAGTGGCTGGCAGTTCTCGGCTAATAAATACCCCGAGGCCCTCATCGACGGCCCTTCTCAGTTCGACTTCATCAATGGTGGGAATTGCCCAATGGCTGTACTGGCTTTCGCCCAGATCGACAGCTCCGGCAACATCAATGTCAGTCGGTTCGGCGCTGCCAATCCGGGACCCGGCGGGTTCATCGATATCGCCTACAACGCGCGTGAACTGATTTTCACGGGAACCTTCACCACTGCAGGACTAGCGGCGGAGGCCTCTGCGGGGACCTTGTCTGTCGAGCGCGAGGGCAAGGTGCGCAAATTCGTCGAGCAGGTCGATGAAATCACCTACCCGCTCCGACGCAACGTCATGGAGCGGGGCCAGAAGGCCTGGATCGTCACCGAACGCGCGGTCTTCTCGGTCGCACCTGATGGCCTTGTGCTGGAGGAAGTGGCACCGGGCATTGACGTCCAGACTCAGGTGCTAGACCTCATGGCATTTCCACCCGTCCGTGTGACCACGCCTTTGCGACTGATGGATGCCCAACTCTTCCGCCCCTGACCACCTCACCGGTGGCGCCCTGTTGGGCGCCACCACATTCAACAGACTCAAGACACAGACCTACACAGGAACCACATGGCCACCATCAACTATCTGACCACCGTACAACTTGACCATGGCGCCATCAAGCTTCTGAGTGCGGAGCTTCACCGTCTGGGCATCCATCGTCCGCTGATCGTGACCGACAAAGGCATTCGCGCCGCAGGCATCCTGGACAAAGTACTCGAATCGCTGGGCGATACCGTTGCGTTCAGCATCTACGAAGACACTCCTCCGAACCCGACAGAAGCGGCCGTGGTTGCAGCAACAAAAATGTTCGTCAGAAGCGAATGCGATGGGATCATCGCCATCGGAGGCGGTTCCTCAATCGACCTGGGCAAGGCGACTGCGCTCCTCGCCACGCATCCCGATCCCCTCCAGACCTATGCAGCCGTCGAGGGCGGTGCATCACGCATCTCCGAGCGTGTCGCCCCCCTGGTGGCTATACCCACGACAGCGGGAACCGGCAGCGAAGTAGGCCGCGGCAGCGTCATCGTCATGAATTCGGGCCGCAAGCTGGGTTTGCTCAGCCCTTTCCTGCTGCCCAAGGTGGCCATCTGCGATCCAGATTTGACACTGGGGCTGCCCCCCATGCTCACCGCAGCCACTGGCATGGACGCCATTGCCCACTGCATCGAGACTTTTCTGGCTCCTGCCATCAACCCGCCAGCGGAGGCGATCGCTCTCGATGGTCTGCGCCGGGGTATGGACAACATCAAAAAGGCCACCCGTGACGGCTCAGACCGCGATGCCCGGTGGAACATGATGGTGGCAGCAATGGAGGGAGCGCTGGCCTTTCAGAAGGGCCTTGGCGCGGTGCACGCGTTGTCGCATCCCCTGGGTGCGGTTCCTGGCGTTTCGCTCCACCACGGCACGTTGAACGCGGTGTTGCTGCCCGCCGTTCTGCGCTTCAACAAAAGCGTCACTGAATCCAAGCAGGCAGCATTGGTCCAGTCAATGGGTTTGGCCGTCGGTGCCGATCCCGCCGAACACATCGAACTGCTCAACTCGCGGATCGGCATGCCGCGTGGTCTCGGCGCGATGGGGGTGCCTCGCTCGGTGCTGGCCGACATTGCCGCTGCGGCCATGAAGGATCACTGCCACGCCACCAATCCGCGGGTGGCCACCGTGGACGACTACAGGCAGATGCTCGAAGAATCTTACTAAGGACAAGAGACATGTACCAAGTCAGCGAGTATCACGAAACCATCCGTGAAGCGGTGCGCCGCTTTGCCGAACAGGAAATTGCACCGTACTCCCACACCCTGTGGGAAGACGAGGAATTTCCCTACGAGATATGGAAGAAGGCGGGTGAGCTGGGCTATATCGGCCTTCCCTACCCAGAAGCCTACAACGGTGGCGGTGGCGATTGGCTCGGATTTGCCATCGTACTGGAGGAGATTGCCCGTGTCGATTGCGCAGTGGCTGTCTCCATCATGGCCAACTCGACAGCGGCCAGTCTTCTCAACAACTTCGGAACCGAAGCGCAGAAACAGCGCTATCTGCGTCCCATCCTGGACGGAAGTCAGGTGGGATGTATCGGTTTAACGGAGCCAAATGCAGGCTCTGATGCTGCCAACATCCAAACGCGGGCGGTTCTGGAGAACGGACAGTGGGTAATCAATGGTTCGAAGACCTTTATCAGCAACTCGGGTTCACGCATCACCGGCCCGCTGGTGATCGCTGCGGTCACGGGCACGCGCCCTGATGGGCGCAAAGAGCTCTCCAATTTCATTGTTCCGAACGATGCACCGGGTTTTAGCACCGGAAAGAAGATCCATAAAATTGGCTGGCGTGGATCCTCAACCTGCGAACTTTTCTTCGAAAACTGCACCATCCCGGCTGATCATTTGCTGGGTGAAGTCGGATCGGGGTTGAAGCAGACGCTGGCACAGGTCAGCACTGGACGCATCCTGATCGGTATCCTGGGTTTGGGCATTCTGCAAGGCTCGCTTGAACGCTCCGTGAAATACATGAGCGAACGCACAGCCTTCGGCAAGCAGCTCAACCAGTTTCAGTCTCTGCAGTTCAAGGTGGCCGACATGGCCACAAACGCTCACGCAGCCAGACTCATGCTCTACGACGCTGCCGTTGCCAAGGACGAGGGACGTCCCAACGACCTGCAGGCTTCGATGGCCAAGCTCTTTGCCACCGAGAAAGCCATGGAAGCAGCTCACCAAGCGGTGCAGATCCATGGTGGCAATGGCATCATGACCGAGTACCCGGTGTCGCGCGCCTTTGGAGATGCAAAAGTCTTGGAGATCGTCGAGGGAACATCTGAAATTCAAAGGATGATCATTTCCCGGTCCGTCCTGCGCTGAACCTCCTTCGACCCGAACCCTACGCGATATGAAAGCACTATACGGCACATCCGATGTGCTTGAGAAAACGGCTGTCAATTTTGTACCGCTGTCTCCCATCTCCTTCCTGTTGCGAACTGCTGAGGTTTATCCAGATCGCATCGCCATCATCTATGGGGACCGTCGGGTAACCTGGAAGGCGTTACTAGAGCGGAGCCGTCGTATCGCCTCGGCTCTAGCGGCAGTCGGAGTAGGTTTGGGGGATACGGTGGCTGTTGTTGCGGCCAACACGCCCGAAATGTTGGAACTCCACTTCGGCGTTCCTATGTGTGGCGCTGTACTCAATACGCTTAACGTACGCCTCGATCCGGCCACCTTAGCTTTCATGCTTCAGCATGGAGAAGCGAAGGTTCTGATTACGGATACGGAGTACGCCGATGTGGTCGGCTCGGCGCTGGACCTTCTGAATGAAAAGCCCATCGTGATCGACATCGTGGATCCAGCGTTCGATGGAGGACATCGTCTAGGACGAAACGACTTTGAGCAGCTCCTGGCCAACGGCGATCCGACATGGCAGGGGTACAAAATTGAGGATGAGTGGCAGTCGATTGCCCTCAACTACACGTCGGGCACCACCGGCAACCCGAAAGGAGTGGTGTATCACCACCGCGGCGCCTACCTAGTTTCTCTTTCGAACATGATTGACTGGGGTATGCCGAGGCATTCCGTATTTCTCTGGACTCTGCCGCTGTTTCATTGCAATGGGTGGGGCTTTGCATGGACGTTAGCCGCTAACGCGGGCACCAGTGTCTGTATGAGGAAAGTCGAGGCGTCCACCATCCTGTCGGCGATCCGAGAGTATGGAGTCACGCACTACTGCGGGGCACCAATTGTTCATGCCATGTTGGCGTTTGCACCGGACGAGGAAAAACGGGATATCCGACACGCCATTTGCGGCCTGATTGGCGGAGCACCAGCACCCGCCCCAGTTATCGAAGCATTACAAAAAATGGGGATCGAGATCACACAAATCTATGGACTGACCGAAGTCTTCGGTCCATCCGCGGTGTGTGTCGAACAAGTTGAGTGGAAATCGTTGGATTTACAAGACCTGGTCAAACGCAAGAGCCGACAGGGTGTTCGATACACGGCTCAGGAAGGTATGGCTGTTCTGGATCCAATGACCATGCTGCCTGTCCCCATGGACGGAGAAACAGTCGGAGAAATCATGTTTCGGGGAAACATGACTATGAAAGGTTATCTGAAGAACCCCGAGGCAACCAACGAGGCATTTGAGGGTGGTTGGTTCCACTCGGGCGATTTGGCCGTACTGTGCCCTGACGGCTACGTGCAGATCCGTGATCGCTCCAAAGACGTAATCATCTCAGGTGGTGAAAACATCAACTCACTTGAGCTCGAAGAAGCTCTATACACCCATCCTGGTGTGCGACTCGCTGCAGTCGTAGCACAGCCGGATCCCCGATGGGGGGAGACGCCCTGCGCATTCGTTGAACTTATCGACGGATTCTCCGCCAGCGAGGCAGAACTGATAGAGCATTGCCGCACAAAGCTGGCTCGTTTCAAAGTTCCCAAAAAAGTTGTAATTGGACAGTTGCCAAAGACTTCAACTGGGAAGATACAGAAGTTTCAGTTGCGACAGCAATTGATGAGCTCCATTTTTTCTGACTAGATCCAGACCTCAATTATTCAGGAACCCTGAGCATGAAAATACTTGTATCTGTCAAACGCTTGGTGGACTACAACGTCAAGGTGCGCGTCAAGAGCGACGGCACCGGCGTGGACATCGCCAACGTCAAAATGAGCATGAACCCGTTTGACGAGATCGCTGTGGAAG
>JASJPI010000016.1:0-150580 GCA_031426755.1 Curvibacter sp. | reverse complement strand
TCTTGGCGATCGAGATCACCAGGCGCAGGTTGGCCTCGATCATCTCTTTCTTGGCAGCGCGTGAGGAGGACTCGCCCTCGTTCATGCGCTTGTTGATGTCCTTGAGCTCGTCGAGCGGCACCACCACGCGGGCTTGCAGGTCGGCCAGCTTTTGCTGCAGGTCCTGCACCGGCGGGATGTTGCGGCCCATGACGGCACTCCAGCTCTTGCCAGCGGCGGCCTGCTTCTCGATCCACTTGAGGTTGAGCAGGTTGGAGGCTACGCGGTTGCCGTGCTTGTCGCGGCCGCTGAAGTCGGCGATGAAGTTTTCCTGCGGGTAGCCGCACTTGTCGACAATGATGCGGCGCAGCTCGCGTTCTTTCTTGCGCACGTCGTCCACCTGGGCGCGCACCATGTCGCACAGCTTTTCAATCGCCTTGGCGGTGAAGCGGATGGTCATGAGCTCGTCGCTCAGGGCCTTTTGCGCCTTGACGTAGGCGGGGGTGCCGTAGCCTTCCTTGTCGTAGATCTTGTGGACCTTCTCGAACAGCTGGCGCAGGCGGTCGAAACGTTCCAGCGCCTGCTTCTTCAGCTCTTCCAGCTTCTTGGTCAGGGCCTTGGAGCCACCCTTGCCGTCGTCGTCGTCGGCTTCATCGAATTCGTCGAAGTCTTCTTCGGCCACATAGTCATCGGCCTCGTTCGGGTTGGAGAAGCCGTCCACGATGGTGGTGATGACGACCTTGCCTTCTCGGATTTCCTCGCCCAGGCGCAGGATTTCGGCGATGGTGGCAGGGGAGGCCGAGATCGCTTCCATCATCGCCATCAGGCCGCCTTCGATGCGCTTGGCAATCTCGATCTCGCCCTCGCGGGTGAGCAGCTCGACCGTGCCCATTTCGCGCATGTACATGCGCACCGGGTCGGTGGTACGGCCGAATTCGCTGTCCACGGTGGACAGGGCCGCTTCGGCTTCTTCCTCGGCTTCTTCTTCGGTGGCGGCAGTCGGGCCGGTGTTGTTGAGCAGCAGGGTCTCGGCGTCCGGCGTCTGTTCGTACACCGCCACGCCCATGTCGTTCAACATGGAGATCACGACTTCCAGCGTCTCGGCATCAACCAGCTTGTCGGGCAGGTGGTCGGAGATTTCGCCGTGCGTCAGGTAGCCGCGCGTCTTGCCCAGCTTGATCAGCTGCTTGAGGCGCTGGCGGCGCTTGGCCAGGTCTTCTTCGGACAGGACGGTTTCGTCCAGGCCGAATTCCTTCATCAAGGCGCGTTCCTTCGCCTTGCTGATCTTCATGCGCAGCGGTTTGACCTTTTCGCCCGGGGCGACCGCCGGCTCTTCTGCGAACTCGGCTTCGATGTCCGACAGGTCCAGATCTTCCGCCGGCGCGGCGCCCGCGGCATTCTTGGGCTTGCGGCCGCGCTTGGCACCGGTCTTGGGCGGGGTACCCGCTTCGGCGGAAGCCGCCTTGGGCGGACGGCCCGGTTTCTTCTTCACCACCACTTCAGGGGCAGCGGCAACAACGGTTTTCTTCACTTCAGCCGCCGGGGTCTTGGCGGCTTTGTCGGCTTTGGCAGGGGTCTTCGAGGCGGGCACTGATTTGGCTTTCGTGGCGGGCTTCGGCAAGGCCTTGGCTACCGGTTTGGCTGCGGCCTTGGGGGCGACAGCTTTCTTGGCAACGGGCTTCGGCGAGGCCTTCGCGACGGGTTTTGCGGCGGGCTTTGCAGGCTTCTTGGACTTTTGAGCGGGCATGGATCAACCTCAGGACATCAAAAACTGGCACAAAGAAACAAACACAGGCACCGAAAACGACCGGCGCAGTTGGGGGACAGAGGAGGGAATCCTCAGGGGCAAGATGGGAGGGCGAACATTTGGAATGCAGTCCTTGCGGTAAGGTGGCCGGTCGTGCACTTGGTGCTACGGTTGGCCTGGCCCGGAGGTGCTGCTGTCGCTCTTGCCGAAAATCAAAGAGGGATTATAGCCGGGGTCAACGGAAATTCAATCCTGCCCGGTTTTGGCGGGTGTTTTGTGCTAGAGGCTTGCCTGGCGAGCCGAGGCCACCCGCCGGTCGGGTCAATCCGCCGCCCGGGGCGACGCGGTTTCCAGCGCCCGCCGCCGTGCCTGCAGTTCGCGGTAGCGCTCCAGCGCCGCCGGGTTGCTGAGCGAAGCCTCGATGGCCTCGGTTTCCTGGGCCTTGAGGTGGTCGATCAGCATGCGGTTGAGCAGGTTGCGCAGCTCGGCCAAGGTTTCGCCGTGGTCGTCGCCGGCCACCAGGTCGGAGCCGGTCATGAGCTTGAGCGCAAGCGCTTCCGACGGGTGTTCGCGCAGCCCCTCGCGCAGCGCCGCCCAAGGTTGCGGGCCGTGTTCGTGCAACTGGCTCTCCAGCCAGGTCAGCAAGGGGCCGTGCGGTTCGGGCAACTCACACAGCAGGTGGTGGTCTTCGCTCGAGAGGCTGTCCCAGATGCCGCTGTGCGCCAGCAGCAGCCGGGCGGCGTGGTCGGCCCGGTTGACCAGCTGCGCGCGTACGCGGGGTGGCCGCGGCGCCCATTTTTTGCTGAATTTCGGGTTGTAGCCCTCGCCATCATTGCGCCAGGTGCTATGGTTTTCGGAGCGGACGGCGGGCGGGCGTTCGCTGCTGCGGGCGGGCGGATTCCAGAGCTCGTTCAGCTCCTGGCCGCCCAGCTGCACCAACTCGGCGATCTCGGTCAGCAGCTGGCGCTTGAGCGCGCCGTCGGGCAGCTGGCTCCACAGCGGCTTGGCATTGCTGGCCAGGTGGGCGCGGCCTTCGGCGCTCGACAGATCACAGCCTTCGCGCGCCGCCTCGATCAGGAAGCGGCTCAGCGGCACGGCCTCGCTGACGCAGCGGGCAAAGGCCTCGCGGCCGAACTCGCGGATGTAGCTGTCGGGGTCGTGCTCGGCCGGCAGAAACAAAAACTTCACGCTGCGCACATCGGTGGCATAGGGCAGGGCGCCGTCGAGGGCCTTGCGCGCGGCGCGCCGGCCGGCGGCGTCGCCGTCGAAGCTGAAGACCACGATGTCGGTGAAGCGGAACAGTTTCTGCACATGCTCGGTGGTGCAGGCGGTGCCCAGCGTGGCCACCGCGTTGGGAAAGCCCAGCTGCGCCAGCGCCACCACGTCCATATAGCCTTCGGTCACCAGCGCGTAGCCGAGGTCGCGGATCGCATTGCGCGCCTCGAACAGGCCGTACAGTTCACGCCCCTTGCTGAACACCGGCGTTTCCGGCGAGTTCAGGTACTTGGGTTTTTCGTCGCCCAGCACGCGCCCGCCAAAGCCGATGCACTCGCCCTTGACGTTGCGGATCGGGAACATGATGCGGTCGCGGAAGCGGTCGTAGCGTTTTTCCTCGCCACTGTTGTTCTCTTCCGCGTTGGTGATGACCAGGCCGCTTTCCACCAGCAGCGGATCGTCGTATTGCGGGAAGACGCTGGCCAGGGAACGCCAGCCTTCAGGCGCGTAACCCAGGCCGAACTGCTTGGCGATCTCGCCGGAGAGGCCACGGCGTTTGAGGTAGTCGACAGCGCGGGGCGAACTCTTCAGGTGCTTGCGATAGGACTCGCCGGCCTTTTCCAGCACATCGGAGAGTGTGGCCTGCTTTTGCCGCTGTTCGGCGGCGCGCGCGCGGTCCTGCGGGCTGGCCTCGTCCTCCGGCACCTGCAGGCCGTAATGCTGGGCCAACTCCTTGACGGCCTCGATGAAGCTCATGCCGGTGTGTTCCATCAGGAAGTTGATGGAGTCGCCGTGCTTGCCGCAACCGAAGCAGTGGTAGAACTGCTTGGTCGGGCTGACCGTGAACGAGGGCGACTTCTCTGCGTGGAACGGACACAGCCCCATGAAATTGGCGCCTCCCTTCTTCAACTGCACGTAGCGCCCGACGATCTCGACGACGTCGGCGCGCGCTAGCAGCTCCTGGATGAAGGATTGGGGGATGGCCATGCAGTCGATTGTAGGTAGGCGGATGGCGCCTGCCGATCTGCGGACGTAAAAAAGCCGGACGACCCGGGTGGGGCGGCCGGCTGATGAGCGCGTGAATTTAGCGCGGTGCCAGGCGGATGGCGCCGTCCAGACGGATCACCTCGCCGTTGAGCATGTCGTTCTCGAAGATGTGTTTGGCCAGTTTGGCGTAGTCCTCGGGCGTGCCCAAGCGGCTGGGGAAGGGCACGCTGGCGGCCAGCGCGTCCTGCACTTCCTGCGGCATGCCGAACAGCATGGGCGTGCCGAAGATGCCGGGGGCGATCGTCATGTTGCGGATGCCGTTGCGGGCCAGGTCGCGCGCGATCGGCAGCGTCATGCCGACCACGCCGCCCTTGGAGGCGCTGTAGGCGGCCTGGCCGATCTGGCCGTCGTAGGCCGCCACGCTGGCGGTGGAGATCATCACGCCGCGCTCGCCGGTGGACTCGGGTTCGTTCTTGCACATGGCGTCGGCGGCCAAGCGGATCATGTTGAAGCTGCCCACCAGGTTGACCATGATGGTCTTGCTGAAGGTGGAGAGGGCGTGGGCGCCGTTCTTGCCCACCGTCTTCTCGGCCGGGGCAATGCCGGCGCAGTTGACCAGGCCCATGAGCTTGCCCAGGGACACCGCCTTGGCCACCACGGCCTGGGCGTCGGCTTCCTGGCTGACGTCGCACTTGACGAAGGCGCCGCCGATGTCCTTGGCCACGGCCTCGCCTTTTTCCGCCTGCATGTCGGCGATGACGACCTTGCCGCCGTTGGCCGCCAGCATGCGCACCGTGCCTTCACCCAGACCCGAGGCGCCGCCGGTGACGATGAATACCTTGCCTGCAATTTGCATGTCGATCTCCAGAAAAAAGACTTGTTTGACGTTTACGTAAACGTCAATTATGGCGCATGAAAAAGCACCGTTTGCGTTCCCTGCATCGCAGCATTTCAGACGGATTTTTCTCTGCGCACACGAAGCGCTCCGGTTTGCTGCTATACTCTCGCTTCTCGAATACTCTTAGGCGCGTAGCTCAGCTGGTTAGAGCACCACCTTGACATGGTGGGGGTCGTTGGTTCGAGTCCAATCGCGCCTACCAAGATGCAAGCCCCGGTTTCCCGTGAGACCGGGGCTTTTTCGTTTTCCGCTCAGGGTAAACCTTGGGGGCCTTCTGCCATATCTCTTCCTAGAATGTGTTGCAGCGCAATAGGTTGAGCTGATCCACAGGATCGAGGAGAGGAGATGCCGGTCATGAAAGAGAAAAAAGCGGATGCCGCTGCAGGCGCTGAGCGGGTCATCAAGAAATACCCCAACCGCCGTCTGTACGACACCAACACGTCGAGCTACATCACGCTGACCGAGATCAAGCAACTGGTCATGGCCAACGCCCCCTTCGTGGTGCGCGACGCCAAGACCGGCGAAGACATCACGCGCAGCATCCTGCTGCAGATCATCCTGGAAGAGGAAGCCGGCGGCACGCCGATGTTCAGCGCTTCGGTGCTGGCCAACATCATCCGTTTCTACGGCCATGCCATGCAGGGTTTCATGGGCGGGTACCTGGAGAAAAACATCCAGTCTCTGCAGGACATGCAGAGCAAGCTGGCCGAGCAGTCCAAGGGTGTGACGCCCGAGATGTGGACCCAGTTCATGGCCATGCAGGCGCCCATGATGCAGGGGCTGGTAAACAACAACCTGGAGCAATCCAAGAACATGTTTGTGCAGATGCAGGAGCAGATGCAGAAGCAGACCGAGCAGATGCTTGGGGCCTTCGGGCTGAAGCGCTGAACGCGCTGCCGAATACTGGGACAATATGGGGATGAGCGAAGTCTTGTCCCCCACCTCTCCTGATTCCCCTGCCGCCAGCACGCCGAAAATCGGCTTCGTCAGCCTGGGCTGCCCCAAGGCGCTGACCGATTCCGAACTGATCCTCACCCAACTGAGCGCCGAGGGCTACCAGACCGCCAAGACCTTCCAGGGCGCGGACCTGGTGATCGTCAACACCTGCGGTTTCATCGACGACGCGGTGAAGGAAAGCCTGGACACCATCGGCGAGGCGCTGGCCGAAAACGGCAAGGTCATCGTCACCGGCTGCCTCGGTGCGAAAACGGCCGAGGACGGCGGCAACCTGATCAAGGAAATCCATCCCCGCGTACTGGCCGTCACCGGCCCGCACGCCACGCAGGAAGTGATGAACGCGGTGCATGCACACCTGCCCAAACCGCACGACCCCTTCATCGACCTGGTGCCGGGCGCCTTCGGCGAAGCCGGCATCAAGCTGACGCCGCGCCACTACGCCTACCTGAAGATCAGCGAGGGCTGCAACCACCGCTGCACCTTCTGCATCATCCCTTCGATGCGCGGCGATCTGGTGTCGCGCCCGGTGGGGGACGTGCTGAAAGAGGCCAAGGCCCTGTTCGAAGGTGGCGTGAAGGAGTTGCTGGTGATCAGTCAGGACACCTCGGCCTACGGCGTGGACGTGAAGTACCGCACCGGTTTCTGGGACGGCAAGCCGGTCAAGACCCGCATGTTCGAACTGGTGCAGGCGCTGGGCGAGCTGGCCGAGGCGCATGGCGCCTGGGTGCGCTTGCATTACGTCTATCCGTACCCCCACGTGGACGAGATCATTGAATTGATGGCCACCGGCAAGGTGCTGCCTTACCTCGATGTGCCGCTGCAGCACAGCCACCCCGATGTGCTCAAGCGCATGAAGCGCCCGGCCAGCGGCGAGAAGAACCTGGAGCGCATCCAGCGCTGGCGCGAGGTCTGCCCCGAAATCGTGATCCGCAGCACCTTCATCGCCGGTTTTCCCGGCGAGACGGAAGCCGAGTTCGAGCATCTGCTCGATTTCATGCGCGAGGCGAAGATCGACCGCGCCGGCTGCTTTGCCTACAGCCCGGTCAAGGGGGCGACCGCCAATGAGCTGCCGGGCATGCTGCCGGAAGCGCTGCGCGAGGAACGGCGGGCCCGTTTCATGGCGGTGGCCGAGGAGGTGTCGATTGCCAAGCTGCAGCAGCGCGTGGGCGCCACCATGCAGGTGCTGGTGGATTCGGCGCCGGCGATGGGGCGCAAGGGCGGTGTGGGTCGCAGTTATGCCGATGCACCGGAGATCGACGGCGTGGTCAAGCTGCTGCCGCCGGAGAAGATCAGCAAGACGCTCAAGGTCGGAGAGTTCACGCGTGCCCGCATCGTCGGTACGCAGGGCCACGACTTGGTGGCATTGCCGATCTGATATGGAACACCCCCAGGCTGCGCGCACTGCGTGTCGCTTCGCCACCCCCCTTGCAGGGGGCAACGCCAGTGGACCGGCAAAGCCGGTTCCACGGCGTTTCCCGGTTCGACCGTTGCATGCGTCCGTGGTTGTACAACGCATGGCGGAACTGTTGCGGTGTAGTGGCAGCCGGAAAGAAAAAAAGCCGCTGAAGGATCAGCGGCTTTTTGTTTGTAAAACCGTAACGGTTTTACTTTATATTGGTGCCCAGGAGAGGACTCGAACCTCCACGATGTTACTCGCTAGTACCTGAAACTAGTGCGTCTACCAATTCCGCCACCTGGGCATTTCAGGAAAGAGAGAAGTATATCAAAAATTTTGAGAGATCCGGCGGACTGCTGGAAGAATTTGAAGGAAGTGTCCAAGGACATCGTGACGGCCATGGTTTTGTGGTGCGCGACGACGGTGAGTCGGACATTTATCTGCCACCCAACGAGATGCGCGCTGTGCTCCACAAGGACCGCGTCAAGGTGCGCATCGTGCGCTCGGACCGCAAGGGCCGGCCCGAGGGGCGAGTCGTGGAAATCATCGAGCGGCCGGCGCAACCCATCATCGGACGCTTGCTGCAGGAGAGCGGCGTCTGGCTGGTGGCGCCGGAGGACAAACGCTACGGCCAGGACGTGCTGATTCCCAAGGGAGCGACCGGCCAGGCCAAGCCCGGCCAGGTGGTGGTGGTGGAGCTCGTGGAGCCGCCGGCCCTGTTCGGCCAGCCGGTCGGCCGCATCAAGGAAGTGCTGGGCGAGATCGACGACCCCGGCATGGAAATCGAGATCGCGGTGCGCAAGTACAGCGTGCCGCATGAATTCACCGATGCCTGCATTGCCCAGGCACGTGGCCTGCCCGACATGGTGCGGCCGCAGGACAAGCGGCATCGTGTCGACCTGACCGATGTTCCGCTGGTGACCATCGACGGCGAGGATGCGCGCGACTTCGACGACGCCGTCTATTGCGAGCCGTCGACCCAGGGGCGCGGCAAGAACGCCGTGCGCGGCTGGCGCCTGCTGGTGGCGATTGCTGATGTCAGCCACTATGTCGAGACCGGTTCGCCGATCGATGTCGACGCCTATGAGCGCGCCACCAGTGTCTACTTCCCGCGTCGCGTCATTCCGATGCTGCCGGAGAAACTGTCCAACGGCCTGTGCTCCCTGAACCCCGAGGTCGAGCGCCTGTGCATGGTGTGCGACATGTTCATCAGCAACGAAGGCGAGATCACGGCCTACCAGTTCTACCCGGCGGTGATGTGGAGCCATGCACGCCTCACCTATACCGAGGTGGCGGCTATCCTGTCCAATACCAACGGCCCGGAGGCGAAACGGCGCAATGCGCTGGTGGGTGATCTGCTGAATCTGGACGATGTCTACCATGCCCTGCTGGCGGCGCGCGCCAAGCGCGGTGCGGTGGATTTCGAAACCACCGAGACCCAGATCATCTGCGACGAGAGCGGCCGCATCGAGAAGATCGTGCCGCGCGTGCGCAACGAGGCGCACCGCCTGATCGAGGAAGCCATGCTGGCGGCCAACGTCTGCAGCGCCGACTTCATCGGCCACAGCAAGCACGCTGGCCTGTTCCGCGTGCACGAAGGGCCGACGCCGGAGAAGAACGAGCTGCTGCGCAACTACCTCAAGGCCACCGGCGTGGGCATGACGATCAGCGAGAACCCCTCGCCGGCGGAGTTCCAGGCCATCGCCATCGCCACCAAGGAGCGCCCGGACGCGCAGCAGATCCACACCATGTTGCTGCGCTCGATGCAGCAGGCGATCTACACGCCGCACAACAGCGGCCACTTCGGCCTGGCCTTCGAGTCCTACACCCACTTCACCAGCCCGATCCGGCGCTACCCCGACCTGCTGGTGCACCGCGTGATCAAGGCCATCCTGGGCAAGACGCGCTACCACCTGCCGGCCCTGCCGACGCCGGGCGAGGCGCATGCCAAGCTCTCGAAGCGGATCGAGAAGAGCGAAGCCGCCAAGATGAAAATCTCGGGCGAAAAGCCGAAGAAGGTCAGCGCCGAACTGATGGCCTGGCAGGCGGCCGGCCTGCACTGCAGCGCCAACGAGCGCCGGGCCGACGAGGCCAGCCGCGATGTGGAAGCCTGGCTCAAGTGCAAGTACATGCGCGAGCACCTGGGCGAGGAGTTCAGCGGTGTGGTGACCGCGGCCACCAGCTTCGGCATCTTCGTCACGCTCGACGCCATGTACGTCGAGGGACTGGTGCACATCACCGAACTGGGCGGCGAGTACTTCCGCTTCGACGAGGCTCGCCAGGAGCTGCGCGGCGAGCGCACCGGCATCCGCTATGCCATCGGCACGCGGGTACGGGTGCAGGTCAGCCGCGTCGACCTGGACGGCCGGCGCATCGACTTCCGCCTGGTGCGCGAGGGTGAGGAGTTCATGGCACGCGCCATGAAGGACAAGGGCCTGGCACACGAAGGCCGAGGTGCCGAGAGTGTGCCGGCTTCCAAGGCCTCGGCCAAGCGCGCAGCGAAGAAAGCGTCCGATGCGCAAAAGCGCGCGCTGCCGTCGCCGATCCAGGCACTCAAGGCGGCCGTGAAGAAGACGGTCGCCAAGAGCAAGGGCCGCAAGACGCGGCGCAAATAAACCTGGTCTGGAGACGAAGAAGCATGACAGGCAATCACAAAGTGGCCATCGTCACCGGCGCCGGCACGGGCATCGGCAAGGCGGCGGCGCTGGCCTTGCTGGCTGACGGCTATTGCGTCGCACTGGCCGGGCGCCGGCGCGAGCCGCTGCAGGCGGTGGCAGACGCTTCGGGTGCTGGGGCGCGGGCGCTGGTGTTGCCCACAGATGTATCGCAACCGGAGTCGGTGCGTGCGCTGTTCGACGCCACGGTGCAGGCCTGGGGCCGGGTCGACGTGCTGTTCAACAATGCCGGCGTCAATGCGCCGGGCATTCCACTGGAGGACTTGACGGTCGAGCAGTGGACGAACGTGGTGGGCATCAACCTCACCGGCATGTTCCTGTGCATCCAGCAGGCCTTTCGCGTGATGAAGGCACAGACGCCGCGCGGTGGGCGCATCATCAACAATGGTTCGATTTCGGCGTATGCACCGCGGCCCAACTCGATTGCCTACACCGCGACCAAGCATGGCGTCATAGGCCTGACCAAGACCGCCTCCCTCGATGGTCGCCCATACGACATCGCGGTCGGCCAGATCGACATCGGCAACGCGGCCACCGAGATGGCCGAGCGCATGGCCAAGGGGGTGCCGCAGGCCAATGGCGAGATCGCGGTGGAGCCGCTGATGGATGTGGGGATCGTCGGCCAGTCGGTGCTCTACATGGCGAATCTGCCGCTGGAGGCCAATGTGCTGTTCCACACGGTGATGGCGACCAGGATGCCCTTCGTCGGGCGCGGCTAGTTAACAGCCGGCTTGCGCCAGCGCGCCGGCCGTCAGAGCCTGGTCGTGCGGCCAGGTATCGGCGGCACGACCGTGCAACCAGACCGCTTCGCAGGCCGCCTGGAAGGCCGGCTGGCCGTTGGCCAGGCGAGCGCCAATCATGCCGGCCAAGACATCGCCGGTGCCGGCGGTCGCCAAGAGCGCGTTGCCGGTCGGGTTGATCACCGGTGTGATACCTGGTGCGGCGATCACCGTGCCCGAACCCTTCAACACCACGGTGCAACCGAAAGCTTGCGCGAGCTGCTGCGCAGTGGCCAGCCGTTCGTGCTGCACCTCTGCCGTGGTCGAGCCAAGCAGGCGTGCGGCTTCCAGGGGGTGGGGCGTCAGCACCGTCTGGCGCTGACGTGCGGCGCGCGCGCGCAGCAGGGTGGCCAACTGGCTGTCGCTGGCGATCGCATTGAGGGCGTCGGCATCCAGCACCAGGCGCGGCGCCGTCGACAGCAGACGCGGCAACTGCGCGGCGATGGCACTGCCACCGCCGCAACCGCTGACCACGGTCAACTGTGCCGGATCGAGCGACTCCGGCGAGCGGAACATCAGTTCGGGCTGCAGCGGATCGACGCCCATGCTGCCCCCATCGAGCAGGCCGACAAAAACTCTGCCGGCACCGTGGTGCAACGCCGCTGAAGCCGCCAGCAACGCGGCACCGGTCATGCTGGGCGCTCCACCGATGATGGCCAGATCGCCATAGCTGCCCTTGTGCGAGGCGTGCGGCCGCAAGATCGGCGCAGGCGTTCCGCTCAGCCTGGCCTGCGGCGGAGCATCCAAGGGATCTGCGCCCAGCGACTCGTACCAGACCTGGCCCGCCTGGTCGCGCCCGTGGGCCGTGTAAAGGCCGGGTTTGAGCGTGAGCAGGCTCAGTGTGTGGCTGGCGCGCACGCACAGACCGATGGTGGCGCCGGTATCGGCATTCAGGCCCGAGGGCAGGTCCACCGCCAGCACCGGCACGCTCAGGGCATTGATCTGCCCGATCCAGTCGGCCAGCCGACCTTCGGCCGGGCGTGTGGCGCCGATGCCGAGCAGGGCATCGATGCAGCAGTCGCATTCGGCGGGTGGTGCATCGAGGAAGCGTACGCCGGCGGCCTGGGCGCGCGCGTGGGACGCGCGGGCGTCGGCCGGTGCATCCTGCGGCGTGCCGAGCCAGCTCACCAACGCTGTCTTGCCCCATTGCTGCAAGTGCATGGCGGCCTCCAGCCCGTCACCGCCGTTGTTGCCCGGGCCGCAGGCAAGCCAGAACGTCTGTGCATGTGGCGCCAGTGCCAGTGCCAGTCGTGCCGTGGCCAGACCGGCGCGCTGCATCAGGGTGTGGGGCGGCAGCCCGGCTGCCAGGGAGGCTTCCAGTTGGCGCGAGGCGGTGACCTGGTACAGCGGATGGGGGCGGCGGGTGTCGATCTTGTCCATGGAGCGGCCTGCCGGCTCAGAATTCGTAGCTGTCGCCCTCGCGCGCGAGGCGGATGTCCAGCCGGTCGCCCGGTGGGGCGGGGTTGTCGGCCAGCGCCTGGGCGAAGGCCGCTTCAAGCGCGTCGTCGCTGCGCGTGGGCTCGTGGTGGGTGCAGTAGAGCACGCGTGCGCCAGCCTGGCGCGCGGCCTGGATATTGCCCTCGAAGGTGCCGTGCCCCCAGCCCTTCTTGGCGGGGTATTCCTCCGAGGTGTAGGAGGTGTCGGCAATCAGCACGTCGACACCGCGGATCGCCTCCAGGATGGTCGCTTGCTTCGCATCGACAAAGGCCTGGTACTCGGCGTATTCGGCGTCGCCCGCTTCGTAGATGTTGTAAGGGGGTTCGTGGTCGCCGGTGAAGAACACCGATTTGCCGTTGCTCTCGATGCGGTAGCCAAAGTTGATGACCGGATGATTCAGCAGGTAGGGCGTGACGGTGGCGCTGCCGACCTGGATGCTCTGCTCGGGAGCCAGCGTCACGTACTCGATGCGGGCCTTCATCTCGGCTTCGCGCACCGGAAAGTAGCTGTACTGCAGTTGCACCGACATGACCTGCTCGACGCCCTTGCCGGAGACCGGGTCGAAAGCGCCGTGCAGGCGCAGCAGGTTGCCGGGCAGGAAGTTGGGAATGAAGAAGGGCAGGCCCTGGATGTGGTCCCAGTGCGAGTGCGTGATGAACACATTGGCCTGCACCGGCAGTTCGGTCAGCAGGGTTTGTGACAGCGGGAAGATGCCGGTGCCGGCGTCGAGGATGATCAGCTCGTTGTTGTCGGTGCGGATCTCGATGCAGGTGGTGTTGCCACCATAGCGCACGGTGTGCGGGCCGGGAGAAGCGATGGAGCCGCGCACGCCCCAGAACTTGACTTTCATGCTTACCCTTCGAGTCGGGAAAAGAGTTGAGCCTCTTCGAACAGGGCGCTCAGATCGCCCAGTCGGGCGATGACGGCATCCAGATTGCCGCCCAGGCGCCGCGCCATGGCGGGTGCGAGCTCCTCGATGCAGGTATTGCCGCCAAAGCCGAACTGCAGCTTCTTGCTGATCTGGTTGGCGGCAAAGACGCAGGTGATCATGTCGTTGTCTTTCAACGACGTGCCGTGCTGGTTGCGGATGGCCTCCACCAGCGGTGCGGGAAAGCGCCATTTCTCCACCAGCATGGCACCCACCAGGGCGTGGTCGGCGCCGATGCTGTGCCGCAGTGCCTCGTGCAGCGAACTGCCGTCGCGCTGGCTGGTCTCCAGGGCCTGGCGGAATTCGTCGGGCATGAACTGGGCGAGCACCACCTTGCCGAAATCGTGCAGCAGGCCGGCGATGAAGCAGTCCATCGGATCGGCCCCCTCCAGCCCGCCAGCCAGTTGCCTGGCGATGCCGGCGGTGGCCAGTGAATGCAGCAGGTACTGCTGCGCATCGAAGCCGGCGGCATTGTGCTTGGGCAGCATGCCGATGGCGGCGATGCCCAGCGCCAGGTTCTTGATGGTGTTGAAGCCCATGAAAACCACGGCGTGGTTGACCGAGGTGACCTGCTTGGGCAGGCTGTAGTGGACCGAGTTGACGACCTTGAGGATCTTGACGGTGAGTACCGGGTCCTTGTCGATCACCTGCACCAGATCCTTGGGCGTGCAGTCAACGTTCCGGGTCAGTTCCAGGATCTTCTGCACGCTCTTGGGAAACGCCGGCATGTCGTCCACGGCGGCAGCCAGGCGTAGGGATAGTTCGGGGCTCATGAGCAAGGGGTGTACCGGTGGTTGAACCGAATGTACATGAATCATCCCCCGTCTCATGTGCCGCTCAGAGGCTGGAAGGCTCCGTTCAGAGCTTGAGCCGGTGCCGGTCGAGGCCTTCGAGGTCGACCGCCGGCGTGTGCCCGCCAATCAGATCGGCCAGGGCTCGGGCGGAGCCGCAACTCAGCGACCAGCCGCTGGCGCCATGTCCCAGGTTCAGCCACAGACCCGGGATGCCGCTGGCGCCCAGCAACGGCGGACCATCGGGCAGCATGGGGCGCGCGCCTTTCCAGACTTGCACGCCGCTGCTGATCTGTGCCGCGCCGGGGAACCAGTCGTGCAGCACCTTGTAGAGCGTCTGGACGGTACCCGCACGCTGATGGTCGGGGGCGCCGCCGATCTCGGCCGTGCCGGCCACGCGCACGCGGTTGCCCAGGCGTGAAATGTTGACCTTGTAGCGCTCGTCCATGATGGCGCTGCGCGGGGCATTGATTGGCTCACGGATGGCAGCGCTGATCGAATAGCCATGCACCGCGGCCAGAGGAATCTTCAGGCCCAGCGGGCGCAGCAGACGGGCCGAGTCGACGCCGGCGCACAGCACGGCAGCGTCGAAGTGCTGCGGTGCGGGGCCGCCAGCCAGGTGCAGGTCGACGCCGGAGGCCGGCTCGCCAGAGGCCGGGTCAATGGATTCCACCGTGGTGCTGAAGGCATAGTTCACACCCAGGCGTTGCGACTCGTTCTTGAGCAGCAGAGCGAACTGGCGGCAGTTGCCGACCTCGTCCTGCGGCAGGTGGATGGCACTGTGAATGGGCGTGTCCGGATTGAGCGCCGGCTCGATCTTGCGCGCCTCTTCCTGGCTGATTTCCTTGAACGGCACTTCCGCTTCACGCAGCACCTGCAGGCTGGCCTGCATCAGGGCCTGATCCTTGGCCGACCGCAGCAGCACCAGATGGCCGCTGCTGCGGTCGAATTCGAGCTGCAGATCGGTGCTGATCTGGTGCAGGCGCTCGCGGCTGAAGGTGGCCAGACGCTGCATACGCTGGCGGTTGGCCGCATAAGTGTCAGGCTGGCAGGCGCGCCAGCTCTTCCACATCCAGCCCAGCTCGCTGCGCGACAGCGGCCAGCGGATGCGCACCGGGGCGTGGCTGCTGAGCAAGTGGCTGATGATCTTGAACGGCATGCCCGGTGCGGCCCAGGGCGTGGTGTAGGCCGGCGCCACCAGGCCGGCATTGGCAAAGCTGCCTTCCTCGGCCGCAGCCAGGCGTCGTTCGAAAACGGTGACTTCGTGTCCGTCCTGCGCAAGCTCGTAGGCGGTGGTGACGCCGATGATGCCGGCACCGATGACTGCAATTTTCATGAATTTCTGTTGTTTTTGATACTTGCTCCCGCCATGTGGTTACGGGTAGCTATTGTTTTTGTAGCAAATTCTCGATTTGCAGGGCCAGATTGAGCACCGCATCATCGCGCATCGCGCCGTGCCAGACCATCAGGCCGACCGGCAGTTCGTCGGCAGTATGGCAGGGCAGCGAGATGGCGCAGCCATCCAGCATGTTAACCACGCTCGGGTTGCGCAGCAGCAGACCGTTGATGCGGAAGAAGGCTTCGTCGCGTTCCGTGCCAGACGCGACTTCGGCGATGGGCGGCGCCACGATCGGCACGGTGGGCGACAGCACGGCGTCGAAGCCTTGTAGGGCCAATTCCATGCGTGCGATCCAGCCGTGCCGTGCCTGCCGCAGCTCGATGTAGTCGGCCGCGCTCATGGTGGCGCCGCGCGCGATGCGTGTCGCGACGCGCGGGTCGTAGCGGCTGGCTTGCTCCTTGAGCAGGTGCCGGTGCCAGGCGTAGCTTTCAGCGGCAGCAAAGCCGCCGCTGGCCTGGATGCCGGCCAGCTCGCCCAGTTCGGGTAGCGCGATGTCCTCAATGTGCGCCCCGGCGGCACGCAGAGCCTGCAACGTGCGTTCGAAGGCACGGGTCACCGTGGCGTCCATGTTGCCGGTCATGAGGGTCGGCGTGACGGCCAGCCGGTAGCCGGATAGCGGCGCGCTGCTGCGTGTGACGCGCCGCATCGCCAGGATCTCGTGCGCCAGGATGGCATCGCGCACCGAGCGCGTGATGGCGCAGGCGGTGTCCAGCGTGCCGGACAGGGGAATGGTGCCGTCCAGCGGCACCCGTCGCGCTGTGCTCTTGAAGCCGACGAGGCCCTGCAGGGCGGCCGGAATGCGGATTGAGCCGCCGGTGTCCGAGCCGAGGCCGATGAAGGCGGCTCCGGTCGCCACCGACACGGCCGCGCCGCTGGACGAGCCGCCGGGAATGCGCGGCACGTCGGTGGCGACGGCATTGGCCGGGGTGCCGTAGTGCGGGTTGACGCCAACACCGGAGAAGGCGAACTCGGTCATGTTGGTGCGGCCGATCAGGGCCGCACCCGCGGCGCGCAGCCGGGCCACGGCCACGGCATCCTGGTGCGCCGGCGGTGCATCGGTCAGCACCACCGAGCCGGCGCGGCTGGTCTGGCCGGCCACGTCGAACAGGTCCTTGACCGACACCGCCAGCCCGGCCAGCGGCTGGTGGGCGGGGCCGGCTGCCGCAGCCGCGGCGCGCGCCTGATCGAAATGGGTCTCGGTGAAGGCGTTCTGGCAGCGCGGTGACTGCGCCACGGCAATGGCCTGCTCGATTTCGGCGCTTGCGCTGGTCTGGCCGGTCAGCAGGCGCTGCCGGGCGGTGTGGAGGTCTGCAAGCATGTGATGAGGAGGGTGCCTGTGCTATACTCTTTGGGTTTTGCTGATGGGCCATTCCGGTCCGCTGGCGAACAAATCGCAAACCGGTCCATCCAGGTGTTGCATCGGGCGCTTTTTAAGCGCCTGCTGCAAAGAGGGCCGGATTTTAGACCCAACCTTTGGAGTTAACTATGTCCGCAACCATGCGCGAAATGCTGGAAGCCGGTGTCCATTTCGGTCACCAGACCCGCTTCTGGAATCCCAAGATGGCCCCGTTTATCTTCGGCCATCGCAACAAGATTCACATCATCAACCTGGAAAAGTCGCTGCCGATGTTCCAGGACGCTTCCAAGTTCGTGAAGCAACTGGCTGCCAAGCGCGGCACCATTCTGATGGTCGGTACCAAGCGCCAGGCGCGCGAAATCGTCGCCGCTGAAGCCCAGCGCGCCGGCGTGCCCTATGTCGACCAGCGCTGGCTCGGCGGCATGCTGACCAACTTCAAGACGGTCAAGACCTCGATCAAGCGCCTGAAGGACATGAAGGCCCAGCAGGAAGCTGGCCTGGACAGCATGAGCAAGAAGGAACAGCTCATGTTCGCCCGCGAACTGGAAAAGCTGGAAAAAGACATCGGCGGCATCCAGGACATGAACACCCTGCCGGACGCCATCTTCGTGATCGACGTCGGTTTCCACAAGATTGCCATCGCCGAAGCCAAGAAGCTGGGCATTCCGCTGATCGGCGTGGTGGACACCAACCACTCGCCCGAGGGCATCGACTACGTGATCCCGGGCAATGACGACTCGTCCAAGGCTGTGACGCTGTACGCCCGCGGCATCGCCGACGCCATCCTCGAAGGCCGTGCCAACGCCGTGGAAGACGTGGTCAAGGCCGTGTCTGCCGAGAGCGGCGACGAGTTTGTCGAAGTGAGCGAGGCTTCTGCCTGAGTCGTTCACGACCCGAAGAAAGGGGCGCATGCCCCTTTTTTTTAGCCCCTGTTTGAATTGAACTGAACTGCATACGGAGAAACAAGATGGCTGCAATTACCGCAAGCATGGTCGCTGAACTGCGCGCGAAGACCGATGCCCCGATGATGGAATGCAAGAAGGCGCTGACCGAAGCCGATGGCGACATGGCCAAGGCTGAAGAAGTGCTGCGCGTCAAGCTCGGCACCAAGGCCGGCAAGGCTGCTTCGCGCGTCACCGCCGAAGGCGTGGTCGCCAGCTTCATCGATGGCACCACCGGTTCCCTGATCGAAGTGAACTGCGAAACCGACTTCGTGACCAAGAACGACAGCTTCCTGGCCCTGGCCAAGGCCGCTGCCGAGCTGATCGCCAAGCACAACCCGGCCGATGTGGCCGCCCTGGGCGCCCTGGCCTACGCACAAGACGGCTTCGGCCCCACCCTGGAAGATGTGCGCAAGGGCCTGATCGGCAAGATCGGCGAGAACATGAGCTTCCGCCGCTTCAAGCGCTTCGCCTCCGGCGCCAAGCTGGCGGCCTACCTGCACGGCACCCGCATCGGTGTCGTGGTCGAGTTCGACGGTGACGAGAGCGCCGCCAAGGACGTGGCCATGCACGTGGCCGCCATGAAGCCGGTGGCCCTGACCAGCGCTGACGTGCCGGCCGAGCTGATCGAGAAGGAGCGTTCTGTCGCCACCGCCAAGGCCGCCGAATCCGGCAAGCCGGCCGACATCGCTGCCAAGATGATCGAAGGCTCGGTGCAGAAGTACCTGAAAGAGGTCTCGCTGTTCAATCAGTCCTTCGTGAAGAACGACAAGCAGACCGTCGAGCAGATGCTCAAGGCTGCCGGCACCACCGTCAAGGGCTTCACGCTCTTCGTGGTGGGCGAGGGCATCGAGAAGAAGGTGGACGACTTCGCCGCCGAAGTGGCTGCCCAGGTGGCGGCTGCCCAGCAGGCCGGTTAAGCCCCAATCCTGTAAATTCCGTACTGTCCACCTAGTCTGATCCCTACCGTTGCAAGGAGAGTCCCCCATGACCCAAGCCCAACCGGCCCACAAGCGCATTCTGCTGAAGCTGTCCGGTGAGGCCCTGATGGGGGACGATGCCTTCGGCATCAACCATGCCACGATTCAGCGCATGGTGGAGGAGGTGGCGGAAGTCACCCGCCTCGGGGTGGAAGTGGCCGTCGTCATCGGCGGCGGCAACATCTTCCGCGGCGTGGCCGGCGGTTCGGTCGGCATGGACCGGGCCACCGCCGACTACATGGGCATGCTGGCCACCGTGATGAACGCGCTGGCGCTGGCCGACACCATGAACAAGGCGGGCCTGACGGCCCGCGTCATGTCGGCCATCGCCATCGAGCAGGTGGTCGAGCCCTATGTGCGGCCCAAGGCCTTGCAGTACCTGGAAGAGGGCAAGGTGGTGATTTTCGCCGCCGGCACCGGCAACCCTTTCTTCACCACCGACACGGCGGCGGCCCTGCGCGGCGCCGAGATCGGCGCCGAAGTGGTTCTCAAGGCCACCAAGGTGGACGGCGTCTACACCGCCGACCCGAAGAAAGATCCGACGGCAACACGCTACAGCAAGCTGACTTTCGATGAAGCCATGGTGAAGAACCTGGGCATCATGGATGCCACGGCCTTTGCGCTGTGCCGCGACCAGAAGTTGCCTATCAAGGTGTTTTCCATCTTCAAGCACGGCGCGCTGAAGCGCGTGGTGATGGGTGAGGACGAGGGTACGCTGGTCTATGCCTGAGCGGGGCTGAAGACGCAGCACAGGAGAGAACAATGACGATCGCAGACATCAAGAAGACCATGGAAACCAAGATGGACCAGTCCATCGAGGCGCTCAAAAGCAATCTGTCCAAGGTTCGTACCGGCCGCGCCAGCCCGGCGTTGCTCGACTCGGTCCACGTGGAGTACTACGGCTCCATGATGCCGCTCAGCCAGGTGGCCAATGTGTCCCTGCTCGATGCCCGCACCATCAGCGTGCAGCCTTGGGAAAAGGGCATGGGCGCCAAGATCGAGAAAGCCATTCGCGAGAGTGATCTCGGCCTGAACCCGGCCTCCATGGGCGACCTGATCCGCGTGCCGATGCCGCCCATGAGTGAAGAGCGTCGCAAGGAGATGACCAAGCTGGTGCGCAATGAAGGTGAGAACTCGAAGATCGCCGTGCGCAACCTGCGTCGTGACGCGAATGAGGCCGTGAAGAAGCTGGTCAAGGACAAGCTGGCATCCGAAGATGACCAGAAGCGTTCCGAGGCCGATATCCAGAAATTGACCGACAAGCATGTCGCCACCATCGACCAACTGGTGGCCGCCAAGGAACAGGAAGTGATGGCCGTTTAAGGCGGTCGTCCTCTTGCCTTCTCACATGACATCGCCCAGCGGGATGCCGCACCACATTGCCATCGTCATGGATGGCAACGGCCGCTGGGCGGCCAAGCGCTTCATGCCGCGTCTGGCCGGGCACCGGCAGGGCATGGAGAGCCTGCGACGTTGCATCCGTGCCTGCGTGGACCGCGGCGTGGCGGTGCTGACCGTTTTTGCTTTCTCTTCCGAAAACTGGAATCGTCCGGCGGATGAGGTCTCCGGCCTGATGGAGTTACTGGCCACGGCACTGGCCAAGGAAGTGCCGAAACTCCAACAGGATGGCGTGCAGGTGCATTTCGTGGGGGAGCGTGCCGGCCTGTCCGACAAGGTGCGTGCTGGTCTGGCACAGGCCGAGGCGGCCACTGCGTCGAATAAGCGACTCATCCTCAACGTTTGCTTCAACTACGGTGGGCGCTGGGACATCGCGCAGGCGGCCGCCAGGCTGGCGGCTCAGGGCAAGCCGATCACCGAGGGTGAACTGCAGGCGGCGATGGCGCTGGCGCATGTCCCTGATCCCGACCTCATCATCCGCACCGGCGGCGAGCAGCGCCTGAGCAATTTCCTGCTCTGGCAGGCGGCTTACGCCGAACTCTTTTTCAGCGACAAACTCTGGCCCGAATTCGACGAAGCCGAACTCGACCGTGCCATCGCCGAATTCGGCCGGCGCGAACGGCGCTTCGGCCAAACCTCGGCCCAGGTCGTCGGCAGCGACCAGAAAGCCGCCTGAAGGGCCCCCCATGCTCAAGCAGCGCGTCATCACCGCCCTCGTCCTGCTGCTGATCCTGCTGCCGGCGCTGTTCTATCCCACGCCGGAGCCATTTGCCCTGCTGGCCCTGATGCTGATCGCCGCTGCAGCCTGGGAGTGGGGGCGCCTGAACAGCTGCAGCCAGACCGTGTCGCTGCTGGGCGCGCTGACCTGCGTGCTGCTGTGCGGACTGACGTGGCGCCTGGGCTTTCTGAATCGTTCCGTGCCGATGGTCTGGTCGGTGGCGGGCGGTTTGTGGGTGCTGCTCGGCGGCTGGCTGCTGCGCAAGGGTGTGCCGGTCTGGTCTTCGGTACCTGCCGGCTTGCGCTGGTCTGTCGGACTGGGGGCGCTGTGGGCCACCTGGCTGGCGGTGGCGCAGGCGCGCGTCATCGGTATCAATTTCCTGCTGTCGGTTCTGGTGCTGGTCTGGATGGCCGACATCGCCGCCTACTTTGCCGGCAAGGCTTTCGGTGGGCGCTTCAGTCGCGGCAAACTGGCGCCCTCCATCAGCCCGGGCAAGAGCTGGGAAGGCGTCTGGGGCGGCATGGCCGGTGTCGTGCTGCTGGCGCTGGCCTGGCGCTGGGCCGACCAAGCTTGGCAGCTTTCTGTGCCGAGCCTTTACAGCCGGCTGGGCTCGCATGGTGTCTGGTTTCTGCTGTTGGCGGTGGTCTTCCTGGCGACCATGAGTGTGGTCGGCGATCTGGTGGAGTCACTGATCAAGCGCAGCGCCGGCGTCAAGGACAGCAGCGGCCTGCTGCCCGGTCATGGCGGGGTGCTGGATCGCGTCGATGCCCTGCTGCCGACGCTGCCACTGGCCATGATGCTGATCTCTTTGCCGACGACATGAAACAACGCCTGGCGATTCTGGGTTCGACCGGCTCCATCGGCACCAATACGCTGGACGTGGTGGCGCGCCACCCGGAACGTTTCGAAGTCTTTGCGCTGACCGCCGCCACGCAGGTGGCGTTGATGCTGCAGCAGTGCCTGCAGTTCAAGCCGTGTTTTGCCGTCATGGCCAGCGCGCCCCATGGTGAACAGCTGGCGGCGCAGCTGGCAGCGCATGGTTCGACCACGCACGTGCTGCACGGCGAAGCGGCGATTGCCGACGTGGCGGCGCATGAGGAGGTCGACGCCGTGATGGCGGCCATCGTGGGGGCGGCCGGCCTGGCCCCCTGCCTGGCAGCTGCACGTGCCGGCAAGCGCCTGCTGCTGGCCAACAAGGAAGCCCTGGTGGTCGGCGGCGAGGTTTTCATGCGCGCGGTGCGCGATGGGGGCGCTACGCTGCTGCCGATCGACAGCGAGCATTCGGCCATCTTCCAGTCGCTGCCGGAGGACCCGTCCACCTGGGCGCGTCGCGTCGACAAGATCATCCTGACCGCGTCCGGCGGACCGTTTCGTACGCGCGATCCGCAGACTTTGCGCGACGTGACGCCGGAGCAGGCTTGCGCCCATCCGAACTGGGTGATGGGGCGCAAGATTTCGGTCGATTCGGCCACCATGATGAACAAGGCGCTGGAGGTCATCGAGGCGCGCTACCTGTTTGGTCTGGCGCCGGCGCAGCTGGAGGTGGTGATCCACCCGCAAAGCGTGATCCATTCCATGGTGCAGTACCAGGATCACTCTGTGGTGGCGCAACTGGGTACGCCCGACATGCGGGTGCCGATCGCCTATGGCCTGTCCTGGCCCGAACGCATGAGTTCGGGCGCCGAGGCGCTCGATTTCCGCACTCTGGCCGAGATGAGTTTCGAGTCGCTGGAGACACGCGGCCACCCCGAGCGTTTTCCCGGCATCCGGCTGGCCTGGGAGGCGCTGAACGGGCCGGTCGGTACCACGGCCGTGCTCAATGCGGCCAATGAAGTGGCGGTAGCGGCCTTCCTGGCGCGGCGCATCCGTTTCGACCAGATCCATGCCGTCAATATCGAGACGCTGTCGGCGGTGACGGCGCCGCCGCCGCAGTTGCTGGCCGATTTGCTGGCACTCGATGCCGAGTCGCGCGCTGTGGCGGATCGGGCCGTGGCCCGGTTCGGCGCTTAGAGCGGATGCATGGCATGCTGACCCTCGTCGCTTTTGTTCTTGCGCTTGGCCTGCTGATTGCCGTTCACGAGTACGGCCACTACCGCATGGCGGTAGCCTGTGGTGTCAAAGTGCTGCGCTTTTCCATTGGTTTCGGGCGTACCTTGCTGCGCTGGCAGCCGCGCGGTTCGGCCACCGAGTTTGTTGTTTGCGCCTTTCCGCTGGGCGGCTACGTCCGCATGCTCGACGAGCGCGAAGCGCCGGTCGCGGCTCAGGAGCGGCATCTGGCCTTCAATACGCAGCCTTTGCGGGCGCGGGCGCTGATTGTGGCGGCCGGGCCGGTGGCCAATCTGCTGCTGGCGGTCCTGCTGTACGCACTGGTCAACTGGAGCGGCGTGCAACTGCCGGCCGCGGTCCTGGGCAGCCCGGTCATCGGCTCGGTGGCTGAACGTGCCGGCGTTCAGGCGGGAGATCGCGTGACGCGTGCCGCTTTCGATGCGGATGAGTTGCAGGCGGTGGATTCTTTTGAAGATGTGCGCTGGTGGCTAACGCGTGGTGCGCTGGAGCGCCATGATGTCCGGCTGGCCTTGGTCAGCGGGACGGGGAGGGAGCGGGAGCTTGTGCTGCCGCTGGCCCAGATGGGGGCGCAGGAGGCCGACGCCGGCCTGTTCCGCCGCATCGGCATCGTGGCGCCGTTTGGCCGCGCAGTGATCGGCGAGGTCATGGCGGGCGGGGCCGCTGAGCGGGACGGCCTGCGCCAAGGCGACACGGTGTTGCGCTTGGGTGCCCAGGCGGTCCAGGATGGTGCGCAATTGCGCGACCTGATCCGTGCCTCGGTGCAGGACGGGGAGGCCATGGCCGCTTCCTGGCGTGTCTTGCGCGACGGGCAGGAGCTGGAATTGCTGGTTCGACCCGAGGTACGGCAGGAGGGCGATCTGCAGGTTGGCCGGATTGGCGCTTTTGTCGGGGCGGCGCCGGAATTTGTCACTGTGCGCCATGGCCCGCTGGACGGCCTGTGGCAAGGCGTGGTGCGGACCTGGGAAGTGTCGGCGCTGACCCTGCGCATGATGGGGCGGATGCTGATCGGCGAGGCCTCGCTGAAAAATCTGAGTGGCCCCCTGACCATTGCGGACTACGCCGGTCGCTCGGCCAGCCTGGGACTGACCCAGTACCTGACCTTCCTGGCCCTCATCAGCGTCAGTCTGGGCGTGCTGAATCTTCTGCCTCTGCCGGTTCTCGATGGCGGGCACCTGATGTATTATCTTTGGGAGGGGTTGACGGGCAAAAATATCTCTGACGTGTGGCTGGACCGGCTGCAGCGAGGGGGTGTTGCGATCCTGGCCATCATGATGACGATCGCGCTGTTCAACGACCTGGCCCGCTTATGGGGCTGACTGCCCCGCTGCAAGCAGCTGAGACCGGACTATTTCAAGATAACAAAATGCAAATCAAGCGCTTTTGCCTGCGTACGAGCTCCGCTCTGGCAGCCCTGTTCTTCGTGATCCATGCCGCGTGGGCGGTTGAACCATTCAAGGTGCGCGATATTCGCATCGAGGGGTTGCAGCGGATCGAGCCCGGGACGGTGTTTGCCTCAATGCCGGTGCGGGTGGGCGACACCTACAGCGATGAAAAAGGCGCGGCCGCGATCCGCTCCCTGTTCGGCCTGGGTTTGTTCAAAGACGTCCGCTTGGAAGTCAGCGGTGATGTGCTGGTGGTGATCATCGAGGAGCGTCCCACCGTGGCGGATGTCGAATTTGTCGGCACCAAGGAGTTTGACAAGGACGTGCTGAAGAAGGCGATGCGCGATGTCGGTCTGACCGACGGCAGGCCGTTCGACAAGGCGCTGCTTGACCGTGCCGAGCAGGAACTCAAGCGCCAGTACATCAACCGCAGCCTGTATGCCGCCGAAGTGGTGACCACAGTCACGCCGATCGAACGCAACCGGGTGAACCTGACTTTTTCGGTGATCGAGGGCGAACCGGCCAAGATCAGCGAGATCCGGATCGTCGGTAACAAGGCTTTTTCCGAGTCGACCTTGCGCGACCAGTTTGATCTCAACACGGGCAGCTGGATGAGTTGGTACACCAAGTCCGACCGCTACTCGCGCACCAAGCTCAATGCCGACATTGAGACCCTGCGCTCCTATTACCTGACGCGTGGCTATCTGGAGTTTCGCGTTGATGCTACCCAAGTGGCGATTTCGCCCAACAAGCAGGACATTTCCATCACCATCAACGTGAGCGAAGGTGAGCGCTTCGTGGTCTCAGGTGTCAAGCTGGAGGGCAATTACCTGGGGCGTGAGGAGGAGTTCAAGGCGCTGGTGTCGATCCGCCCGGGGCAGGCCTATAACGCGGATCAAGTGGCAGAGACTACCAAGGCATTTACGGATTATTTTGGCAAGTTCGGCTTTGCCTTTGCACGCGTGCAGTCGCGTCCGGACATTGATCGCAGCAATAACCAGGTGATGCTGGTACTGCAGGCCGACCCCTCACGCCGCGCCTATGTGCGGCGCATCAATGTGGCGGGTAATAACCGCACTCGTGATGAAGTGCTGCGACGCGAACTGCGCCAGTTCGAGGCATCATGGTACGACAGCGAGAGAATCAAGGTGTCGCGGAACAGGGTCGATCGATTGGGGTATTTCACCAACGTGAGCCTGGAGTCAAGTGAGGTGCCCGGGTCTACCGATCAGGTTGATTTGACACTCAAGGTAGATGAAAAGCCGACCGGCAGCCTGACGCTTGGCGCAGGCTTTTCCAGCAATGACGGTTTGGGGCTGATGTTCGGCATCAATCAGCAAAATGCTTTCGGTTCCGGCAATTCGCTGGGCATGCAGATCAACACCAGCCGGATCAACCGTATCCTTGTGTTCAGCACCACCGATCCTTATTTCACCAAGGATGGCGTCTCGCGCACCATTGATCTCTATCACCGCGTAGCCAGGCCGTACCTTGATGAAAGCTCCTATGCGCTGGAGACCACGGGTACCAGTCTGCGCTTTGGGGTCCCTTTGACTGAGCGTGACACGATCTACTTGGGGGTGGGGGTGGAGCGGACCACGATTGTGCAGGGGACTTACCTGCCCACGAGATATCAGGAGTATGCGAACAAGTTCGGCTATGCCAGTACCGGCATTCCGTTGACCGCAGGTTGGGCGCGTGATGATCGCGACAGTGCGCTGGTGCCGACCAGCGGTAATTACCAGCGAGCAACGGCCGAATGGAGTGCCGGGGGCGAGGTGCGCTACATTCGCGGCACCTATCAGTATCAACAGTTCATTCCGCTGACGAAGCAGTATACCTTTGCATTCAACGGCGACTTGGCGCTTGGGCAAGGCATAGATGGCAAGGACTATCCCTTGTTCAAGAATTTTTATGGTGGTGGCCTCGGCTCAGTGCGTGGTTTTGAGGCCGGAAGTTTGGGGCCGCGTGACGCCACTACCGGTTTGGTATTGGGCGGTGCCAAGAAAGTTAATCTGAATTTCGAATTCCAGGCCCCATTCCCAGGGGCTGGCAATGACCGTACCTTGCGTCTGTACGGTTTTGTCGATACGGGGAATGTTTATGGCGCTGACGAAACTATCCAAGTTGACCAGTTCAGGTCGTCAGCCGGTATCGGCATCAGCTGGATTTCACCGATGGGACCATTGCGCCTGGCGTTTGCGACGCCCCTGCGCAAGTTCGATAACGATAGAATCCAGAACCTACAATTTCAGATTGGAACCACTTTCTAATGAAACATTTTTCTCGTCAGGTCGGCTTCGGCCTGCTGCTGGGGTTTTTGGCCATGGTCGTTCCTGCCCAGGCGCAGGAATTCCGTCTGGGTTATGTGAACTTGGACCGGATCATCCGCGAGGCAGTGCCAGCCAAGACGGCCCAAGCCAAGCTGGAGCAGGAATTCTCGCGACGTGAGAAGGAGTTGCAGGAGCTGGGTGCCAGCATCAAGAGCGCAGCCGAGAAGCTGGAGCGTGAAGCACCGACCTTGTCGGAAACTCAGCGTGCCTCCCGCCAGAAGCAGCTGGTCGAGCAGGACCGCGATTTCCAGCGCAAGCGCCGCGAATTCCAGGAAGACCTCAATGCCCGCCGTAATGAAGAGTTGCAGCAGGTGTTCGAGCGCGCGAATCGCGTGGTCAAGCAGCTGGCCGATGCCGAGAAATACGACCTGATCCTGCAGGAAGCGGTTTATGTCAATCCCAAGCACGACATCACCGACAAGGTGATCAAGGCCCTGAACGCGGCCAGGTAAGCTATTGCGGGCACATCGCGTGTGGCATTGCGACTAGGCGCCATTGTTGATGCACTTGGGGGGGGCCTGCATGGGGACCCCGAGCTGCAGATCGCGGACCTGGCGCCGCTGGAGTCGGCAACGCCGCAGAGCTTAAGTTTTCTCAGTCATCCCAAGTACCAACAGCAGCTCGCGGCATCAAACGCTGCCTGCGTGATCGTCAGCCCCCAGATGCAGGCCCAGGCGCTGGCGCGTGGCAGCTGCATCGTGGTGGAGCAGCCTTATCTGTATTTCGCCAAGGTCACTCAACTCTGGCGGCGCGAACATCGGCAAGGCACCGGGCCGGGTATCCATCCCAGCGCCATCATCGATACCGCCGCCCAAGTCGACCCGCAGGCGCGCATCGGCCCGCTGTGCGTGGTCGAGCGTGGTGCACGGATTGGTGCGCACACCGTCCTCGCTTCCCGCGTGACGGTGGGTGAGGACTGCGTGGTGGGCGAGCGTTGCATTCTGCATCCGGGGGTGGTCATTGGTGCCGATGGTTTTGGCTTTGCGCCCAACGGCGTTGCATGGGAAAAGATCGAACAGCTCGGTGCCGTGCGTATCGGCAACGATGTCGAGATTGGTGCCAACACCTGCATTGACCGCGGGGCGCTGCAGGACACGGTGATCGAGGATGGCGTCAAGCTCGACAACCTGATCCAGATCGGACACAACGTGCGCGTCGGGCGCAACACGGCCATGGCCGGTTGTGTCGGCGTGGCCGGCAGCGCCACGATTGGCGAAGGCTGCACCATTGGCGGCGGGGCGGTGGTGCTGGGGCACCTGACCTTGGCTGATGGCGTGCATGTCTCGGCCGCTTCGGTGGTCACGCGCTCCATTCTCAAGCCGGGTCACTACACCGGCATGTTCCCCATCGACGACAATGCGTCCTGGGAAAAAAATGCCGCCACCCTCAAGCAGCTGCACGCTTTGCGCGAGCGTGTCCGGGTGCTGGAGCAACAGATCAAAGAAACGAAAACATCATGATGGATATTCACCAGATTCTCAAAAAACTGCCGCACCGTTATCCCTTCCTGCTGGTGGATCGCGTGCTGGAAGTCGAGAAGGGCAAGCGCATCAAGGCGCTCAAGAACGTCACGATCAACGAGCAGTTTTTCAATGGCCACTTTCCGCACCGCCCGGTGATGCCAGGTGTGCTGATGCTCGAAGCCCTAGCGCAGGCGGCGGCGCTGCTGTCCTTCGAGACGCTGGACAGCGTGCCCGACGACAACACCGTGTACTACTTCGCCGGCATCGACGGCGCACGCTTCAAGCGCCCGGTGGAGCCCGGCGATCAGTTGATCCTGGAAGTCGAGCTCGAGCGCATGAAGGCCGGCATCTTCAAGTTCAAGGCCAAGGCCCTGGTGGGCGAGGAACTGGCGGTGGAGGCGGATCTCATGTGCACCATGCGGAAAATTGCCTGAGCGGGGCGGCTGCGTGACACTCATCCATTCCACGGCCATTGTCGATACGCAGGCCGAGCTCGACAGTTCGGTCAGCGTTGGCCCCTACAGCATCATCGGACCGCACGTGAAGATCGGTGCGGGCACCGCGGTGGCCAGCCACGTGGTGATCGAGGGCCACACGACCATCGGGCGAGACAACCGGATCTTCCAGTTCACTTCGCTGGGGGCGATCAACCAGGACAAGAAATACCAGGGCGAGCCTTGTGAGCTGGTGATCGGCGACCGCAACACCATCCGCGAATACAGCACCTACCACATCGGCACCGTGCAAGGCGGCGGCATCACCCGTCTGGGCGATGACAACTGGATGATGGCCTATACCCACCTCGCGCACGATTGCCAGGTGGGCAACCACACCATTTTCGCCAACAACGCGCAGATCGCCGGCCACGTGGAGGTGGGTGACTGGGTGATCCTGGGTGCCTACACCTGCGTGCACCAGTTCGTGCGCATCGGTGCCCATGGCATGACGGCCATGGGCTCGGTGCTGCTGGCCGACCAGCCGCCCTTCGTGATGAGCGAGGGGCATCCGGCGCGCGCGCGCTCCATGAACTTCGAGGGGCTGCGCCGGCGCGGTTTTTCGGCCGACCGCATTGCCGCGGTGAAGGCCATGCACAAGGCGCTGTACCGCGACGGCCTGACGCTGGAGCAGGCGCAGGTGCAGATGGCGGCGCTCACTGCAAGGCATCCTGAGGCCGCGCCCGACGTGGCCATGATGCAGGCCTTCCTGTCGCAAACCACGCCGCAGCGCGGCATCGTCCGCTAAGGCCATGGTGGCATCGCCTTCCTCAGCGGCTGCTTCCGTGGCTGCTGTGCCTGCCGTGGCTGCACCCCTGAGCGCCGCCGGGCCGTCCCAAGGCGCGAACGCCCCCTCAGGGGGCAGCGAACCACACGAAGTGGGGAGCGTGGGGGAGCCTAAAGTCGCCATGGTCGCGGGCGAGGCTTCCGGTGATCTGCTGGCGGGCCTCTTGCTCGATGGCTTGCAGGCACGCTGGCCGGCTCTGCAGGCCGCCGGCATCGGTGGCGTCCAGATGGCCCGGCGTGGCTTCGAGGCCTGGTGGCCGAGCGATAAGCTCGCAGTACGCGGCTATGTCGAGGTGCTGCGCCACTACCGCGAGATCGTCGGCATTCGCGAGCAGTTGAAGCAACGTTTGCTGCAGCAGCGACCGGACATCTTCATCGGCGTCGATGCGCCGGACTTCAACCTGGATCTGGAGTGTGACCTCAAGGCGGCCGGCATCCGGACCGCGCATTTCGTCTGCCCCTCGGTCTGGGCCTGGCGCCCTGAGCGCATCGAGAAGATCCGCCGCAGCGTCGACCATGTGCTGTGCATTTTCCCTTTCGAGGTCGAGCTGCTGGCGCAGCATGGCATCGCCGCCACCTACGTCGGGCACCCCTTGGCCAATGTGATTCCGCTCGAGCCGGATCGTGCGGCCGCGCGTGCGGCGCTCGGCTTGCAGACGGATGACACGGTGGTGGCCATCTTGCCGGGCAGCCGGAAATCCGAAATCGAGTACTTGACTTCCAGGTTTTTCAAGGCTGCAGCCCTCATGAAACAGGCGCAACCAGCTATCAAATTCGTCGTGCCGGCCATGCCTGGCCTGCAAGCACGGATTGTGCAGGCCGCGCAGGCGGCCGGCATGGCGGAGCAGCTGCAGATCGTGACCGGCCAGTCGCACACCGTGCTGGCAGCCTGCGATGTGACGCTGATTGCCAGCGGCACGGCAACCCTGGAGGCGGCACTGTTCAAGCGCCCGATGGTGATCGCCTACAACATGAACTGGCTGTCCTGGCAGATCATGCGCCGCAAGCAGCTGCAGCCCTGGGTCGGCCTGCCCAACATCCTGTGCCGCGACTTTGTCGTGCCCGAGCTGCTGCAGGACGCCGCCACGCCCGAGGCACTGAGTGCCGGCGTGCTGCAGTGGCTGGCCGCGCCTGAGAAAATGGCGGCCTTGCAACAAAAATTCACCGCGCTGCATCTGGAACTGCGGCGCGACACCTCCAGACTGGCTGCCAATGCGATCGAGCAAATTCTTCAAGGCTGAGCAGGCCACGCTGATGTGGGACACCCCAGGGTTGATTGCCGGCGTCGATGAGGCCGGACGCGGTCCGCTGGCCGGTCCGGTGGTGGCCGCGGCCGTCATCCTGGACGACCTCCATCCCATCCAGGGCCTGGCCGATTCGAAAAAGCTCACGGCGGCCCGGCGCGAGAAACTCTACGACGAGATCCGCGCCAAGGCGCTGTGCTGCTCGATCGCCGAGGCCAGCGTGGAGGAGATCGACCAGCTCAACATCCTGCAGGCCACGATGCTGGCCATGCGCCGTGCCGTGGAAGGCTTGCGCCTCAAGCCCACCAAGGTGCTGGTCGACGGCAACCGTCTGCCGGTGTTGGACGTGCTGGCCGAGGCCATCGTCAAGGGCGATGCCAAGGTGCCCGCCATCTCGGCGGCCTCGATTCTGGCCAAGGTGCACCGCGACCGCTGGTGCGCCGAATACCACGCGCAATTTCCGCAGTATGGTTTTGCCGCCCACAAGGGCTATGGCACGGCCGAGCACATGGCTGCATTGCGCGAGCATGGTGCCTGCCCGCAGCACCGCAAGACCTTCAGTCCGGTGGCAGAGGTGTTGCGGTGAGTGTCGGCAACGTCACCCAAGTGAGTTCGCGCGACAACCCGCTGCTCAAGGAGTTACGTCGGCTGACCGAGGACAGCACGGCCTACCGCAAACTGGGGCGTTTCTGGGTCGAGGGCGATCACCTGTGCCGCGCTGCGCGGGTGCGGGGCTGGCAGCCGGCCATCGCCGTTTTTTCCGAGTCTTTTTGGCCTGTAGCCCCCGTTGAACTCGCGCAAGCTGCTATCAAAAACATAGTAGTTCCGGATGCGCTGTTTGCCGGCATCAGTGGCCTGGAGTCGCCCGCGGGCATGGGTTTCGTGTTCGATCTGCCCGAGGCGGCTGCGGTGCAGCCCGGCGTGGCCTCGGTCATTCTGGACCGCGTGCAGGATGCCGGCAATGTCGGCTCCATCCTGCGCAGTGCCGGCGCCTTCGGTTTTCGCCAGGTGATCGCGCTCAAGGGCACGGCGGCGCTGTGGAGTCCGAAGGTGCTGCGTGCCGGCATGGGGGCGCATTTTGGCCTGCAACTGATCGAGGGCGTCGAGTTGCCGGCGCTTGATGCCCTGGCCGTGCCGATCATCGTGACCAGTTCGCACCAGGGCGCGCTGATCCAGCAGCAGCGCCTGCCCTGGCCCTGCGCCTGGGCGCTCGGGCACGAAGGGCAGGGCGTGGGCGAGGCGCTGATGGCGCGTGCCGCCCTGTCGGTGCGCATCGGCCAGCCCGGTGGCGAGGAATCGCTCAACGTGGCCGCGGCGGCGGCGATCTGCCTGCACGCCAGTGCGGTGGCGGCTGCCACGGTCTGATGCTGATTTTTTAAGCATCCTCAGGGGTGCCATAAGCCGGAGCAGCGCCAGGGGAGATAAGCACTCGGCTATAATCGACAGCTGTTCAGAAATCCAGCCGCCCCAGCGCATTTCAAGCCGAACCCCTCTCAAAAGCAGCAGCCAGGACTCGATTCTTGTGGATGCGTGGGCGCGCCCGTAACCAACGGAGTACCCAGTGCTTTTGTCTCTCAAGGGAACCACCCCCCACGCCATCCTGGCGCTCGCAGACGGCACGGTCTTTCTCGGCAATTCGATCGGTGCCACCGGCACCACCGTCGGCGAAGTGGTGTTCAACACCGCCATCACCGGCTACCAGGAAATCCTCACCGACCCGAGCTACTGCCAGCAGATCGTGACGCTCACGTATCCGCACATCGGCAACTACGGCGTCAACCGTGAAGACATCGAAGCTGACAAGGTCCATGCCGCCGGCCTCATCATCAAGGACCTGCCGCTGCTGGCGTCCAACTTCCGTTGCACTGAAACCCTGTCGCAGTACCTGGTGCGCGAGAAGACGGTGGCCATCGCCAACATCGACACCCGCAAGCTCACGCGCCTGCTGCGCACCAAGGGCGCGCAGAACGGCGCCATCGTTGCCCTGGCCGCCGGCCAGGACGTGACGCAAGCCGCCATCGACCAGGCGATTGCCGCGGCCAAGGCAGCCCCCAGCATGGCCGGCCAGGACCTGGCCAAGGTGGTGACGGTCGCCAAGTCCTACGACTGGACCCAGGCCGAATGGCAACTGGGCTCGGGCTACGGCACGCAGACCGCACCGAAATTCCACGTCGTTGCCTATGACTTCGGCGTCAAGAAGAACATCCTGCGCATGCTGGCCGAACGTGGCTGCAAGGTCACCGTGGTGCCGGCGCAGACGCCGGCGGCCGAGGTGCTCAAGCACAAGCCGGACGGCATCTTCCTCTCCAACGGCCCGGGCGACCCGGAGCCGTGCGACTACGCGATTGCCGCCGCGCGCGAGCTGATCGAGACCGGCATCCCCACCTTCGGCATCTGCCTGGGTCACCAGATCATGGCGCTGGCTTCCGGTGCCAAGACCTTCAAGATGAAGTTCGGCCACCACGGCGCCAACCATCCGGTGAAGGACCTCGACACCGGCCGCGTGAGCATCACCAGCCAGAACCACGGTTTTGCCGTGGACGAAAAATCGCTGCCGGCCAACCTTCGCCCCACGCACGTGAGCCTGTTCGACGGCACGCTGCAGGGCCTGGCCCGCACCGACCGCCCGGCGTTCTGCTTCCAGGGCCACCCGGAAGCCTCGCCCGGCCCGCACGATATTGCCTACCTGTTCGACCGCTTCACGGCGCTGATGGAGAAGAAGTAAATGCCCAAGCGTTCAGACATCAAATCGATCCTGATCATCGGCGCCGGCCCGATCATCATCGGCCAGGCCTGCGAGTTCGACTACTCCGGTGTGCAGGCCTGCAAGGCCTTGCGCGAAGAGGGTTACAAGGTCATCCTGATCAACAGCAACCCGGCCACGATCATGACCGACCCGGCCACGGCCGACGTCACCTACATCGAGCCCATCACCTGGCAGACGGTCGAGAAGATCATCGCCAAGGAGCGTCCGGACGCCATCCTGCCCACCATGGGCGGCCAGACTGCGCTGAACTGCGCGCTCGACCTGTGGCACAACGGCGTGCTGGAGAAGTACAAGGTCGAGCTGATCGGCGCCACGCCCGAAGCCATCGACAAGGCCGAAGACCGCCTGAAGTTCAAGGACGCCATGACCAAGATCGGTCTGGGCTCCGCGCGCTCCGGCATTGCCCACAGCATGGAAGAGGCTTGGGGTGTGCAGAAGCAAGTCGGCTTCCCCACCGTCATCCGCCCCAGCTTCACGCTGGGCGGCACCGGCGGCGGCATTGCCTACAACGCCGAAGAGTTCGAGGTCATCTGCAAGCGCGGCCTGGAAGCCTCGCCCACCAACGAGCTGCTGATCGAAGAGTCGCTGCTCGGCTGGAAAGAGTACGAGATGGAAGTCGTGCGCGACAAGGCCGACAACTGCATCATCATCTGCTCGATCGAAAACCTCGACCCCATGGGTGTGCACACCGGTGACTCCATCACCGTGGCACCGGCCCAGACGCTGACCGACAAGGAATACCAGATCATGCGCAACGCCTCGCTGGCGGTGCTGCGTGAAATCGGTGTCGACACCGGCGGCTCCAACGTGCAGTTCTCGGTCAATCCGAAGGACGGCCGCATGATCGTGATCGAGATGAACCCGCGCGTCAGCCGTTCCTCGGCGCTGGCTTCCAAGGCCACCGGTTTCCCGATCGCCAAGGTCGCGGCCAAGCTGGCCGTGGGCTACACGCTGGACGAACTGCGCAACGAGATCACCGGTGGTGCCACCCCGGCGTCCTTTGAGCCGTCGATCGACTACGTGGTCACCAAGATCCCGCGTTTTGCCTTCGAGAAGTTCCCGACCGCCGACAGCCGCCTGACCACCCAGATGAAGTCGGTGGGCGAAGTCATGGCCATGGGCCGCACCTTCCAGGAGTCGTTCCAGAAAGCCCTGCGCGGCCTGGAGGTCGGCGTCGACGGCATGAACGAGAAGACGCAGGACCGCGAGGTGCTGGAGAAGGAACTGGGCGAGCCCGGTCCCGAACGCATCTGGTACGTGGGCGACGCGTTTGCCATGGGCCTGTCGGTGGACGAGGTCTACGACCTGACCAAGATCGACAAGTGGTTCCTGGTGCAGATCGAGGAGATCGTGAAGATCGAACTCGACCTGGACAAGCTGGCAGAAGAGAAGGGCGACCAGGCGCTGGCCGCACTCGACGCCGCCACCCTGCGCACGCTGAAGAAAAAGGGCTTCTCCGACCGTCGTCTGGCCAAGCTGCTCAAGACGAGCGAGAAGGCCGTGCGCGACCAGCGCCGTGCCCTCAAGGTGCGTCCGGTCTACAAGCGCGTGGACACCTGCGCCGCCGAGTTCGCCACCAACACCGCCTACATGTACTCGACTTACGAGGACGAGTGCGAGGCCGAACCGACGAACAAGAAGAAGATCATGGTGCTCGGTGGCGGCCCCAACCGCATCGGCCAGGGCATCGAGTTCGACTACTGCTGCGTCCATGCCGCGCTCGCCATGCGTGAAGACGGCTACGAGACCATCATGGTCAACTGCAACCCCGAGACCGTGTCGACCGACTACGACACCTCGGACCGCCTTTACTTCGAGCCGCTGACGCTGGAAGACGTGCTGGAGATCGTCGACAAGGAAAAGCCGACCGGCGTGATCGTGCAGTACGGCGGCCAGACGCCGCTGAAATTGGCGCTCGGCCTGGAAGCCGAAGGCGTGCCGATCATCGGCACCTCGCCCGACATGATCGATGCCGCCGAAGACCGCGAGCGCTTCCAGAAGCTGCTGCACGAACTCGGCCTGCGTCAGCCGCCCAATGCCACCGCCCGTACCGAGCCTGAGGCGCTGGAAAAGGCGGCTGCCCTGGGTTACCCGCTGGTGGTGCGCCCGAGCTACGTGCTCGGCGGCCGCGCGATGGAAATCGTGCATGAGCAGCGCGACCTGGAGCGCTACATGCGCGAAGCGGTCAAGGTCAGCAACGATTCGCCGGTGCTGCTGGACCGCTTCCTGAACGACGCCATCGAGTGCGATGTGGACTGCCTGCGCGACCCGGAGGGCAAGACCTTCATCGGCGGCGTGATGGAACACATCGAACAGGCCGGCGTGCACAGCGGCGACTCCGCCTGCTCGCTGCCGCCCTACAGCCTGAAGGCCGAGACGGTGACCGAGATCAAGCGCCAGACCGCCGCCATGGCGGCCTCGCTGAACGTGGTGGGCCTGATGAACGTGCAGTTCGCCATCCAGAACATCGACGGCCAGGACGTGATCTACGTGCTGGAAGTGAACCCGCGTGCCTCGCGCACCGTGCCCTTCGTCTCCAAGGCCACCGGCATCCAGTTGGCCAAGGTGGCGGCACGTTGCATGGCCGGCCAGACGTTGGCGCAGCAAGGCATCACCCAGGAAGTGACGCCGCCGTACTTCAGCGTGAAGGAAGCGGTGTTCCCCTTCGTCAAGTTCCCCGGTGTGGACACCATCCTCGGCCCCGAGATGAAGTCCACCGGCGAGGTGATGGGCGTAGGCAAGACCTTCGGCGAGGCCTTCGTCAAGAGCCAGCTCGGCGCCGGCACCAAACTGCCGCGCGCGGGCACGGTGTTCATCTCGGTCAAGCAGAGCGACAAGCCGCGCGCGGTCGAGGTGGTGCGCGGCCTGCTGGCGCAAGGCTTCAAGGTCGTGGCCACCAAGGGCACGGCGGCCGCCATCCAGGCCGCGGGTCTGAGCTGTGAGGTCGTCAACAAGGTGACGGAAGGCCGTCCCAACGTCGTGGACATGATCAAGAACGAGGAAATCGCCCTGGTCATCAACACGGTGGAAGAGCGCCGCAACGCCATCGTCGACTCGCGCCACATCCGCACCTCGGCGCTGCTGGGCCGCGTGACTACCTTCACCACCATTGCCGGCGCCGAAGCGGCGGTGGAGGGCATGAAGTACCTGGACAAGCTGGACGTGTATTCGGTGCAGGAACTGCACACGCAACTGGCTTAAAATCCGCACAGAGCACCCGAACCCCGGGGGCAGGCTGGCGCGTGGCGCCGGTCTGCCCCCGTTACTTTTGACCACTGTAAAACTGACCTGTTATGGCCACCATTCCGATTACCATCCGCGGCGCCGAAAAGCTCAAGGCCGAGCTGCACCGTCTCAAGACGGTGGATCGCCCCGCGGTGATCAACGCCATTGCCGAAGCGCGTGCCCAGGGTGACCTGAGCGAGAACGCCGAGTACGACGCCGCCAAGGACCGCCAGGGGTTCATCGAAGGCCGCATCCAGGAAATCGAGGGCAAGCTCTCGGCGGCCCAGATCATCGACCCGAGCCAGGTGGATGCCGGCGGTAAGGTGGTGTTCGGCGCCACGGTGGAACTGGAAGACGAGTCGACCGGTGATGCCGTCAAGTACCAGATCGTGGGCGAGGACGAGGCCGACCTCAAGCTCGGCCTGATCAACATCAGCAGCCCCATTGCCCGCGCCCTGATCGGCAAGGAAGAGGGCGACACCGCCGAGGTGCAGGCGCCCGGCGGCATCAAGCGCTACGAGATCGTGGCGGTCAGCTACCTCTGAACACCATGTCGCTCACAGCCCGCCTGCGTCTGCTGCGTGAATTGGCTCCGGCCTGGCTGGCGGCCTTGTGGTGGGGAAGTCTGTGCACCACCGGTTTTCTGGTGGTGCCCATGCTGTTCGTCTATTTGCCGACGCCGGCCATGGCTGGTGGCATGGCGGCCAGGCTGTTCACGGCGCAGACCTGGGTGTCGCTGAACTGCGGCCTGTTGCTGCTGCTGTTTTTAAGGCCGAATCAGAACGCTGGCCTGGCTGTTCGTACGAGGACAGCGATTGTTTTTGTCGTGGCCGGCATGTTGCTGGCCCTGCTGTCGGAGTTCGGCGTGGCGCCGCGCATCGTGGCGCGCGAGAACCTGGCACTCTGGCACCGGGTGGGCAGCGGCTTGTACCTGCTGCAGTGGCTGTGCGCCGCAGCCGCCTTCTGGCGGCTGGCGGCATCCGGTCGCCGTGCTCAGGTCTGACTGCGCTTCTTGACGCTGGTCTGCTTCTTGGGTTTGGCGCGCTTGACGGTGCCGCCGGCGGTCAGGCGCTGGTTGCCCAGCACGCGCAGCATCTTGACTTCGGGGCGCTGGCCCCCACGTTTGCTGAACTTGAGCACCTTGACGTCGCGCGGGCCGGGCATGCGGTCCTCGTCCTCGGGGCGCTCCTTGGCCGGTTTGGGGCGCCACAGCACCAGCAGCTTGCCGATGTGCTGGATGGGCGCGGCATTGAGCTCGTCGGCCAAGGCCTGGAACATGGTTTCGCGCTCGGTGCGGTCGTCGCAGAAGACGCGTACCTTGATCAGGCCATGGGCCTTGAGTGCGGCATCGGTTTCCTTTTTGACGGCGGCGGTCAGGCCGTCGCCGCCGATCATCACGACCGGGTCGAGGTGGTGGGCCTCAGCGCGAAATTCCTTGCGCTGGGCGGGAGTCAGTTGAATGGCAGGCATGTCGGTATTATGTCTCCGGCCGGCGCTTTGCGCCTTAACTTTGCGATGCAAAGTTAGCCTGCGACGCAACCGGCATCGCCGGTTGTCCCCAAGAAAGTACGAATGAAAGTCAAAACCAAGAGCAAGAAGGTCAACAAGGCGTGGCTCAACGACCACGTCAACGACACCTACGTCAAGCTCGCGCAGAAAGAGGGCTACCGTGCGCGTGCGGCCTACAAGCTCAAGGAGATCGACGAGACGCTGCACCTGATCAAACCGGGCCATCTGGTGGTGGATCTGGGTTCGGCGCCCGGCGCCTGGAGCCAGTACGTGCGGCGCCGGCTGGCGCCAGCCGGCGCGGCGGTGGGCGAGCTCAAGGGCGCCATCATCGCGCTCGACCTGCTGCCGATGGAGCCGATCGAAGGCGTGCAGTTCCTGCAGGGCGACTTTCGCGAACCCGAGGTGCTGACCCAGCTGGAGCAGCTGATGCAGGGCCGGCAGGCCGATCTGGTGGTGTCGGACATGGCGTCCAACCTGTCGGGCATCGAGTCGGCCGATGCCGCGCGCATGGAGTACCTGATCGAGCTGGCGGTCGACTTCTGCCTGCACCACCTCAAGCCCGAAGGCGCGCTGGTAGCCAAGGTGTTCCATGGCAGCGGCTACAACGGGGTGGCGTCTTTGTTCAAGAGCACGTTCCGGATCGTGAAAACGATCAAACCCAAGGCCTCGCGCGACCGTTCGTCTGAAACATTTCTGGTCGGTATCGGTCTGAAGAAAACGGCCGGCGAAGCAGAAACCACCGCCTGACGCCTCGAAACCGCCACCAATCGGCCGCTAATCCCTTGCGCCGCCAATGGCTGAAACAGACAAAATCAATCAGGCCATGGCTTGAAACGCCTAAAATGACACTCAGCTATGGGTTTCCCCAAGCTTGTCCATCAAGCTTGTCTATTGGAGCTGCACTTGAATAATCAGTGGTTCTCGAAAGTCGCCGTCTGGCTTGTCATCGCCTTGGTGCTTTTTACCGTCTTCAAACAGTTTGATGTACGGGGTTCGGGCGGAGCGGGCTCGCTTGCTTATTCCGACTTCCTGGAAGAGGTGCGCAACAAGCGCATCAAGAGCGCCGTCATCCAGGAAGGCCAGGGCGGCACGGAAATCGTCGCTGTGACCACCGATGATCGCCGTGTCAAGACCACCGCCACCTACCTGGACCGCGGCTTGGTCGGTGACCTGATCGCCAACGGCGTCAAGTTCGACGTCAAGCCGCGCGAAGAGGGCTCCCTGCTCATGACCCTGCTGGTCAGTTGGGGCCCGATGCTGCTGCTGATCGGCGTCTGGATCTATTTCATGCGCCAGATGCAGGGCGGCGGCAAGGGCGGCGCCTTCAGCTTCGGCAAGAGCAAGGCGCGCATGCTCGACGAGAACAACAACCAGGTCACCTTTGCTGACGTGGCCGGCTGCGACGAGGCCAAGGAGGAGGTCAAGGAAGTCGTGGACTTCCTGAAGGACCCGCAGAAGTTCCAGAAGCTCGGCGGCCGCATTCCGCGCGGCCTGCTGCTGGTCGGCCCCCCGGGCACCGGCAAGACGCTGCTGGCCAAGGGCATCGCCGGCGAGGCCAAGGTGCCGTTCTTCAGTATTTCCGGCTCCGACTTCGTCGAGATGTTCGTCGGTGTCGGTGCCGCGCGCGTGCGCGACATGTTCGAGAACGCCAAGAAGAACGCGCCCTGCATCATCTTCATCGACGAGATCGACGCCGTCGGCCGCCAGCGTGGCGCGGGCCTGGGCGGCGGCAACGACGAGCGCGAGCAGACCCTCAACCAGATGCTGGTCGAGATGGACGGTTTCGAGACCAACCTCGGCGTGATCGTGGTCGCCGCGACCAACCGCCCGGACATCCTGGACGCTGCCCTGCTGCGCCCGGGCCGTTTCGACCGCCAGGTCTACGTCACGCTGCCCGATATCCGCGGCCGTGAGCAGATCCTCAACGTGCACATGCGCAAGATCCCGGTCGGCCAGGACGTGAACCCGGGCGTGATCGCCCGCGGCACCCCCGGCATGAGCGGTGCCGATCTGGCCAACCTGTGCAACGAGGCGGCCCTGATGGCGGCACGCCGCAATGCGCGCGTGGTCGAGATGCAGGACTTCGAGAAGGCCAAGGACAAAATTCTCATGGGCCCCGAGCGCAAGAGCATGGTCATGCCCGAGGAAGAGCGCAAGAACACGGCCTACCATGAGTCCGGCCACGCCCTGATCGGCAAGCTGCTGCCCAAGTGCGACCCGGTGCACAAGGTCACCATCATCCCGCGCGGCCGTGCCCTGGGCGTGACCATGAGCCTGCCCGAGAAGGACCGCTACAGCTACGACAGCGAATACATGCTGAATCAGATCAGCATGCTGTTCGGTGGCCGCATTGCCGAAGAAGTGTTCATGAAGCAGATGACCACCGGCGCCAGCAACGACTTCGAGCGTGCCACCCACATCGCGCGCGACATGGTCACGCGCTACGGCATGACCGACGCCCTGGGCCCGATGGTCTATGCCGAAAACGAGGGCGAGGTGTTCCTCGGCCGTTCGGTCACCAAGACCACCAACATGAGCGAGCAGACCATGCAGAAGGTCGATGCCGAGGTGCGCCGCATCATCGACCAGCAGTACGCCCTGGCGCGCAAGCTGATCGAGGACAACAGCGACAAGATGCACGCCATGGCCAAGGCCCTGCTGGAGTGGGAAACCATCGACGGCGAGCAGCTCGATGACATCATGGCCGGCAAGGAGCCGCGTGCGCCCAAGGACTGGACGCCGCGCACACCGAATTCCGATGGTGGCAACGGTTCGGGCGGCAGCCCGGCCGTGAAGACCGATCCGTCGCCGACGGCGGCTTGAGATCACTTCGAAGTTTGCAAACGGGGCTCGCTGCCCCGTTTTGCTTTGTGTCCCGCCTGAATTGACATCTTCATGATCTGGCAAACCTCACGCTTTTCGATCGATTTGTCCCGGCCGCAGGTCATGGGCATCGTCAACGTCACGCCCGACTCCTTTTCCGACGGCGGCCAGCACGCCAGCACCCGTGCCGCCCTGGCGCACTGTGAACTGCTGTTGAAAGAGGGCGCCGACATCCTGGACATCGGCGGCGAATCCACCCGCCCGGGCGCACCGCCGGTGCCACTGGAGCAGGAACTGGCGCGCGTGCTGCCGGTGGTGCGCGCGGCCGTGACGCTGGGTGTACCACTGTCGGTCGACACCTACAAGCCGCAGGTCATGCAGGCGGTGCTCGATCTGGGCGCCGACATCGTCAACGACATCTGGGCGCTGCGCTGGCGCGATGCCCCTGACGGCCTGGACGGCCGGCAGGTGGTGGCGCAGCATCCGGCCTGCGGCGTCTGCCTGATGCACATGCACCGCGAGCCGCAGACCATGCAGACGGCGCCGATGGAAGGCGACGTGGTGCCGCAGGTGCTCTCATTTTTAGAGCGTGCTGCGCAGGAACTGCAAGGGCTGGGGGTCGAAAAGACCCGTATCGTGCTGGACCCCGGCATCGGCTTCGGCAAGACGGTGGCACAGAACTTTGCCTTGCTGGCGCGCCAAGCCGAGTTGCTGACGGCCGGCTACCCGCTGCTGGCCGGTTGGTCGCGCAAGTCCTCGATTGGCGCCGTGGCCCGCCCACCGCCAGGTACGGCCCTGCCGGCGGGCATGCACGAGCGCATGGTGCCCAGCGTGGCGGCCGCCCTGCTGGCGGTCGAGCGCGGCGCGGCGGTTGTGCGGGTGCACGACGTGCTGCCCACGGTGCAGGCACTCAAGGTGCTGGATGCTATAAAATGAATAGCATCTGAGGCATGAAACACGAGAGCAGGGATCAGAAATGAGCAGAAAATATTTCGGCACCGACGGCATTCGCGGCACGGTGGGCCAGTCGCCCATCACCCCTGATTTCGTGTTGCGGCTGGCGCACGCGGTGGGCCGTGTGCTCAAGCGCAGCGAAGCGCGCCCGCTGGTGCTGATCGGCAAGGACACCCGCATCTCCGGCTACATGCTGGAGAGCGCGCTGGAGTCCGGTTTCAATTCGGCTGGGGTCGACGTCATGCTGCTCGGCCCGCTGCCGACGCCCGGCGTGGCCTACCTGACGCGCGCCCAGCGTGCCTCGCTCGGTGTGGTCATCAGCGCCAGCCACAACGCCTATCCGGACAACGGCATCAAGTTCTTCAGCGCCCAGGGCACCAAGCTGCCCGACGAGTGGGAGCAGGCCGTGGAAGCGGCGATGGACGAGCCGCCGGTGTGGGTGGAGTCGAGCGCTTTGGGCAAGGCCCGGCGTCTGGACGATGCCGCCGGCCGCTACATCGAGTTCTGCAAGAGCACCTTCGCTACCGACCTCACGCTCAAGGGCCTGAAGATCGTGGTCGATGCGGCGCACGGCGCGGCCTATCAGATCGCGCCCAAGGTGTTCCATGAGCTGGGTGCCGAGGTGGTGGCCATCGGCTGCGCACCGGACGGCTTGAACATCAACCACGAGGTGGGCGCCACCCATACCGAGGCCTTGGTCGAAGCCGTCAAGGCACACCATGCCGACTACGGCGTGGCGCTGGACGGCGATGCCGACCGCCTGATGATGGTCGACGCCTCCGGTCGTCTCTTCAACGGCGACGAGCTGCTGTACCTGATGGTGGACGACCGCCTGGGGCGCGACGAGCATGTGCCGGGTGTGGTGGGCACGCTCATGACCAATATGGTGGTGGAAGTGGCGTTGAAGAAGCGTGGCGTGCAGTTCGTGCGCGCCAAGGTCGGCGACCGCTACGTGCTGGAAGAGCTGCACAAACACCAATGGCTGCTCGGCGGCGAAGGCTCGGGCCACCTGCTGGCGCTGGACAAGCACACCACCGGCGACGGTCTGGTGTCGGCACTGCAGGTGCTGCAGACCTGCGTGCGCAGCGAGCGCAGCATGGCGCAATTGCTCTCAGACGTGACGCTGTTCCCGCAGACCCTGATCAACGTACGCCTGCAGCCGGGGCAGGACTGGAAGGCCAACAATCGCTTGGCCGAGGAAACCAAGGCGGTGGAGGCTGAACTGGGCGACCACGGTCGGGTGCTGATCCGTGCCAGCGGCACCGAGCCGCTGGTGCGTGTGATGGTGGAGGCGCGGGATGCCGCGCAGGCGCAGGCCTGTGCCGAGCGACTGGCGCAGACGCTCAGGGGTTGAGCGGTATCAGCAGGCACCTAGTTGCAGCAGAGGGCACACCATGAACATTCGGTCACATGATTTCGCACTTGTGCGGTCTATATCAAGTTAGTGCGCAAGGAAATGCGATTCGCGGCGATTATTGCAATGGTCTGCCTTGGTGTATCGGCCCATGCCGCAGAACCGACTCCTTATGACGCCATCCCCAAGATCGCGCCAGAAGTACAAAGCATGCTTGCCTTTGGACGATGGAAGACCGACCAGGCTCGGGGTCACTATCGCGTCGTTTTGGCGCGGTTCGGAGTCGAAGACGAGGCATCGTTGCTTTGGGTTCAGTGGATTGCCTGGCCTCGCGACGACACAGAGCCCTACGAGATCGCTGTTTCAGTCGGCGTTGAGGAACTGAATCAAGGCGGTTACAACTACGAAATTCGCCGTTGTGGTGAGACGGTGAATAAGGTCACGGTGTGCGTCAAAGGTGGAGCTTCGACGGGTGGCGACAAGCGAGAATGGAAACTAATTGCAACCAAGCCAGGAAAATATTCGCTGTTGCGCACTAACCGTATCGTCGAGAAGGACGCGCGCAAAAGCAGCGCGCGCCTCTCACGGTGAACGTTGAACGCGCGTTTCTGCTTCAAACTCGCCGCCCCTGCGCATCCACCACTGCCTCGCCGTCCTCCTTACTGAACGCGCCGCGCTGCGGCTGCGGCAGGAGGTCCAGCACCAGCTCAGACGGTCGGCACAGCCGCGTGCCCAGCGGCGTGACGACGAGGGGGCGGTTGATCAGGATCGGATGCGCCAGCATGGCCTCAATCAGTTCGGCATCGCTGCGCGCCGGGTCGGCCAGCCCGAGTTCGGTGAACAGGGCTTCCTTGCTGCGCATGACCTCGCGCACGGAGAGGCCGCTGGCGGCAATCAGGGCCAGCAGTTGCTCACGCGTCGGCGGCGTCTTCAGGTACTCGATGACCTGTGGCTCGGTGCCGCTGTTGCGGATCATGGCCAGCGTGTTGCGCGAGGTGCCGCATTGGGGGTTGTGATAAATCGTGATGTCAGTCATGGCGAAATTGTGGCAAAGAATCAGCCGCGTTCGTACCAGGCTTTCGAGTTGTTGACGAGGCGCACCACCAGCAGCATGACGGGCACCTCGATCAGCACCCCGACCACCGTGGCCAGTGCCGCGCCCGAGTTGAAGCCGAACAGGCTGATGGCTGCGGCCACCGCCAGCTCGAAGAAGTTGGAGGCGCCGATCAGGGCCGAGGGGCAGGCAATCTCATGCTTTTCGCCGACCGCGCGGTTAAGCCAGTAGGCCAGGGCCGAGTTGAAGAACACCTGGATCAGGATTGGCACCGCCAGCAGCGCGATCACCAGCGGCTGCTGCAGGATGGCTTCGCCCTGGAAGGCGAACAGCAGCACCAGTGTGGCCAGCAGGGCGGTGATGGACCAGGGGCCGATCTTGGCCATGGCGGCATCGAAGGCGGCCTGTCCTTTGGCCAGCAGCGCCTTGCGCCACAGCTGTGCCAGGATGACCGGCACCACGATGTACAGAACGACCGAGGTCAGCAGTGTGGCCCACGGCACGGTGATGGCGGAGAGGCCGAGCAGGAAGGCCACCAGCGGCGCGAAGGCTACCACCATGATGCTGTCGTTCAGTGCCACCTGCGACAGCGTGAACAGCGGGTTGCCGCCAGTGAGGCGGCTCCAGACGAACACCATGGCGGTGCAGGGGGCGGCAGCGAGCAGGATCAGGCCGGCGATGTAGCTGTCGAGCTGGTCGGCTGGCAGGTATGGCGCAAACAGCTGGCGGATGAACAGCCAGCCGAGGAAGGCCATGGAAAACGGCTTGACCAGCCAGTTGACGAACAGCGTGACGCCGATGCCCTTCACGTGCTGGCGCACCTCGTGCAGGGCGCCGAAATCCACCTTCACCAGCATCGGGATGATCATGACCCAGATCAGCACGCCGACCGGCAGGTTGACCTGCGCCACTTCCATGCGGCCGATGGCCTGGGCCACGCCGGGCAACAGCTGGCCGAGCGTGATGCCGGCCACGATGCAGAGGAAGACCCACAGCGTCAGGTAGCGCTCGAACACGCTCATGGGCGCGCCGGCCGCCTGCTTGGCGGTCACTTCACATGGGACGCTCATGGTCAGTCCGCCTTGCCCAGGTCACGCGCCGTGTTCTGGATCAGTTGCTTGGCCAGTTTTTCGGGCGGCAGATGCACCAGCAGATCCAGCCGGCGGCGGATCGCCAGCAGGGTCTGGCGGAACGCTTCGCGCCGTTGCACGTCCGTGCCTTGCACTTCAGACGGATCGGCATAACCCCAGTGTGCGGTGGCCGGGTGGCCGGGCCAGATCGGGCAGACTTCGCCGGCCGCGTTGTCGCAGACGGTGATGATCAGGTCCATCTGCGGTGCATCCGGGGTGGCGAATTCATCCCAGCTTTTGCTGCGCAGGCCGTCGGTAGCAATGCCGGCACTTTGCAGCACCTGCAGGCCCAGTGGGTTGGGCTGCTGGTGGTCACGCGGGCTGCTGCCGGCCGAGAAGGCCTTGAAGCGGCCCTGGCCGATGTGGTTGAGCGTGGCTTCGGCCAGGATGCTGCGGGCCGAGTTGTGCGTGCAGAGGAACAGCACGTTGAGCGTAGGTGAAGTCATGTCTGAAATGGACGGTCAGGGAAAATGATCAGCAGCAGGCCTTGGCACCGTTGGCGGCTTGTCCGGCGGTGGGGCCGCAGCAGCCTTTGCTTGCTACAGTTTTGGTAGCTTGCGGCGCACAGCAGGCAGGGGCTTGAGCCTCATTTTGCTTGGAACCCTTCTGGCTGAAGACCGGGATGTTGTCCAGCGTATGGAACTGCTCCCAGGCAATACCCTGCGGGTCGGTGACCCAGTACTTGTCGCTGCGGGCATAGCAGCAGGTGGTCTCGCCTTCGTCCAGCATGGACATGTCGGCCTGGGCGGCCTGTGCCTTGAGCGTTTGCAGTTCCTCGCTCGACTCCACCTGGATGCCCAGGTGATCGACGCCCGGCTTGTCACCGCGGGTGGAGATGGCGAAGTTCACCGGCGGGTCCTGCAGCATCCACTTGGCGTAGTCGTCTTCGGTGCGGGCTGGGGCCTGGTTGAACATGGCCGAGTAGAAGGCGATGTTCTGCGCCAGGTTGTCGACGTGGACATGGACGTGAAAGCGTTTCATGGGTATCTCCTTGGAATGGGTAAAGGGAAATCAGCAGGCGGCGCAGGCGGTTTTCTTCTTGCGCTTGGGGGTGGCCTCGCACGCCGCCCCCTGGCAGCAGTGCTCGGTGAGGTAGCCCAGTAGGGCATCCATCTGCCCGAAGTTGGCGCGGTAAACCAGGTAGCGGCCATTGGGCTCGCTGCTGACCAGACCGGCGTTGGCCAGTTCCTTGAGGTGGAAGGACAGGGCGCTCGGGCTCACGCCGAGTGCTTCCGCCAGTGCGCCGGGCGTCAGCCCCTCCAGACCGGCCACCACCAGGGCGCGGAAGGCGCGCAGACGCTGGGCTTGCGCCAGGGCGGCCAGCGACTTGACAGCATCGGTTTCAGAGAGGTTCTGTGTTTTCATGTTTCAATGATACTTGAAATATTGAAGTCATGCAAACGGCCCCCTCCAAGCGGCCCATGTCACTGTTTTGTCATATCACTGCCATGAGGCCGTCATGTGGCGCTTCCACACTGACGCCATTGCTGATCACACGGGAGTCATAACATGGGTCAAGGATTTGGTGGACATTACGACGCGAGGGAAGGCGTCAACTGCAGCGCCAATGACCATATCGAGGGGGTGGACGCCACTCGGCGCGAGGTTTTCAAGTGCACGGCGGCGGCGGTGGCCATGCTGGTGGGCTCGCATGCACTGGGCGCTACCATGGCCCGCGGTGCACCGCTGGGTTTTACCGGGGTGCCGGCGTCGGCCGGCGATGCGCTGACGGTGCCGCCCGAGTATGAGGCGCAGGTGCTGTACCGCTGGGGCGACGCCGTGGGCATGAAGGCCGGAGCGCCCGCCTTCAAGGCCGATGGTTCCAACACCTGGGAAGAGCAGGCCCTGCAGGCCGGCATGCACCACGACGGCATGGCCTTTTTCCCGATCGACGGCAATCCGCGCCACGGCCTGCTGGCCATCAACCACGAATACACCGATGACGGCCTGCTGCATGCCGACGGCATGCAGACCTGGTCGGCCGACAAGGTGCGCAAGTCGCAGGCGGCCCACGGCGTGAGCGTGATCGAGATCGTCGAGCGCCTGGGTCAGTGGCGCGTCATGCCGGGTTCGCGCTATGCGCGGCGCATCACGGGCAGCACGCCCATGGCCGTCAGCGGCCCGGCGCGCGGCCATGCGCTGCTGAAGACGGCAGCGGACCCCGCCGGTACCCGCGTGCTGGGCACGCTCAACAACTGTGCTGCCGGCCGCACGCCCTGGGGCACCTACCTGACCTGCGAGGAAAACTGGAACGGTTATTTCTCGTCGCAGGAGAAGCCCCATGCCGACGAAAAGCGCTATGGCCTGCGCCACAAGGGCTGGGGCTACCGCTGGCATGAGTTCGACGAGCGTTTCGATGCCGCCAAGCACCCCAACGAGCCGCACCGCTTCGGCTGGGTGGTGGAAATCGACCCGATGAATCCGACGCAGACCCCCATCAAGCGTACCGCGCTGGGCCGCATCAAGCACGAGGGTGCCACGACCGCCTTGACCAAGGACGGTCGTGCCGTGGTCTACATGGGCGACGACGAGCGTTTCGAATACATCTACAAGTTCGTCTCGCGCGACAAGGTGCGCCCCGGCGGCTATGCCGCCAACAAGGATCTGCTCGATCACGGCACGCTGTATGTGGCGCGCTTTGACACCCGGGGCCATGGCCGCTGGATTCCGCTCGTCCATGGCGACAACGGCCTGACCGCCGACCGGGGCTTTGCCGATCAGGGTGAGGTGTTGGTCAAGACGCGCCAGGCCGCCGACGTGGTGGGCGCGACGAAGATGGACCGCCCGGAGTGGATTGCCGTGCACCCTCAGACCGGCGAGGTGTTTGCCACGCTGACCAACAACAACCAGCGCGGCCAGCCTGGCCGAGAGGTGGATGAGGCCAACCCGCGGTCCGACAACATCATGGGCCACATCATCCGCTGGCGCGAAGGTGGCGACGGCAGTGGAGACGCGGCTGCCACCGAGTTCCGCTGGATGCATTTCGCCCTGGCGGGTGACCCGAACGCCGAGAAGCCCGAGCACCGCGGCAATATCCGGGGTGACATCTATGGCAGCCCCGATGGGCTGGCCTTCGATGACAGCGGGCTGCTCTGGATCCAGACCGACATCTCGACCTCGGTCATGAACAAGGGGCCTTACAAGCCGATCGGCAACAACATGATGCTGTGCGCCGATCCGGCCAGCGGCGAGACCAAGCGTTTCCTCACCGGGCCGGCCGGCTGCGAAATCACCGGCATCGCGTTCACGCCGGACCGGCGCTTCATGTTCGTCAACGTGCAGCACCCGGGTGAGACCGCCAGCGAGCGCAGCGACCCGGCCAAGCCGCAGGCAGTCAGCAACTGGCCGGACGGACCGGCAGGCGGCCGACCGCGCTCGGCCACCGTCGTCATCCGCCGCAAGGACGGAGGCATCGTCGGCACCTGATCAGAACCTATCGGCCCCGTATTCACGGGGCTTTTTTTTAACCGGATATCCATCAAGCAAGGAGTACATGATGAAAGAACTACCGAACCCGACCTTCCCGCTGTCACCCGCCGTCATGCCCAGGGGGTCGCTTCACCGACCTGATCAGCAAAACACTGGCGCTGACGGCCAGCCAGTCGCGGCGGCTGGGCGCGGCGGCATTGAAGTGGCGTGGGCCAAGCACCTGGACGAAGTCCGGGCGGCGCAACGACTGAGATACCAGATCTTCGCCGGCGAAATGGGCGCGCGTCTCAATGCCGAGGTGCCGGGCCACGATATCGACCTGTTCGACGACTACTGCGAGCACCTGCTGGTGCGCGACCAGGCCACACGCGAGGTGATCGGCACCTACCGTGTGCTGACGCCGGCCCAGGCCAAGCGCGTCGGCAGCACCTACAGCGATCTGGAGTTCGACCTGACGCGCCTGCGCATGCTGCGTGAGCGCATGGTCGAACTCGGGCGCAGCTGCGTGCACCCGGAGCACCGCCACGGTGGTGTGATCATGGCGCTCTGGGGCGCGCTGGGCGAGTTCATGGTGCGCAACCAGCTTGACACCATGATCGGCTGCGCCAGCATTCCGATGCTGCACAACGGCGTGCTCAGCGGCGATGTGGCGGCCAGCATCTGGAAGCAGCTCAAGGAGACACATCTCGCCTCGATCGAATACCACGTGCGGCCGCGCCTGCCGCTGCCGGTGGAGGAACTCAATGGCGATCTGCAGGTCGAGCCGCCGGCCCTGATCAAGGGCTACCTGCGCCTGGGCACCAAGGTGCTGGGTGCGCCGGCCTGGGATCCGGACTTCAACAGCGCCGATCTGCCCATGCTGATGCGCCTGCAGGACCTGCCGGCGCGTTACCGCAAGCACTTCCTCGGTGCCTGATGAAGAAGAGCTTCGACCCGATGAATCCGTGGCTGGCCGGTATGGTTGAATCGGACCATGGCGACGAGGATCACCCTCACCACGGTCGCTTCCGTGCCATCTTCATCTCCGACCTGCACCTGGGCACACCCGGCTGCCAGGCCATTGAGCTGCTGGCCTTTCTCAAGGCCCACCCGAGTGACAACCTCTATCTGGTGGGCGACATCGTGGACGGCTGGCAGTTGCGCCGGCGCTGGTACTGGCCGCAGGCGCACAACGACGTGGTGCAAAAGCTGCTGCGCCGTGCGCGCAAGGGGTGCCGCATCGTCTACGTGCCGGGCAACCACGACGAGTTTGCGCGCGGTTTCATCGGCCACCAGTTCGGCGGCATCGAGGTGGTGGAGGATGCGGTGCACGTCACCACGGACGGGCGCCGGCTCTGGGTCATGCACGGCGACTATTTCGACGGCGTCATCCAGTGCGCCAAGTGGCTGGCCTATGTGGGCGACAACCTGTACGAGTTCACGCTGAAGCTCAACCGCTACCTGAACCATCTGCGCGCCAAGTTCGGCTTGCCGTACTGGTCGCTCTCAGCCTACCTCAAGCACAAGGTGAAAAAGGCCTTGAACTACGTCACCGATTTCGAAGTGGCGGTGGCCAACGAGGCGCGGCGGCTGGGCCACCAGGGCGTGGTGTGCGGCCATATCCACCGCGCCGAGATGCGCGACATCGACGGCATTCTCTATTGCAACGACGGCGACTGGGTGGAAAGCCGGACCGCCCTGGTCGAGCACCACGATGGGCGGCTGGAACTGCTGCACTGGGGTGCCACGCAGGCGGTGCCGGTTCAAAACTCGGCAGCAAGGACGGTATCGGCATGAAGATCGCACTGATCACGGATGCTTGGCAGCCCCAGGTCAATGGTGTGGTGACGACGCTGGTGGAACTGGTCCGGGAGGTCGAGCGCGCCGGACACCAGGTCGAAGTCGTTCACCCGGGTATGTTCCGCACGCGACCCTGTCCTGGCTACCCCGGCATCGATCTGGTGGTGCGGCCGGCCAAGGTTCTGCACGCGCAGCTGGACGCGCTGGCGCCGCACGCCATCCACATTGCCACCGAAGGTCCGCTGGGTTGGGCGGCACGCGCCTACTGCCTCAAGCGCGGCCTGGCGTTCACCACGGCGTTTCACACCAAGTTTCCGGAAATCCTGAACGCGGCACTCAAGGTGCCGCATGCCTGGGGCTACGCCTTGTTCCGCCATTTCCACAAGCCGTCCTCCGGCGTGATGGTGCCGACCCAGGGTGTGCTGCGCATGCTGGAGCAGCGCGGCTTCCGACGTCTGCGTGGCTGGACCCATGGCGTCGACATGGGGCTGTTCCCGTACCACGAGGAAGTACAGCTGCATCCGGCGCTGGGCGTGCTGGCGCGGCCGGTGTCGCTGTTTGTCGGCCGGGTCTCCTACGAGAAGAATATCGAGGCCTTTTTGCAGCTCGACGTGCCGGGCACCAAGATCGTCTGCGGCGTGGGGCCCCTGGAGGCCTCGCTCAAGGCGCGCTATCCCCATGTGCGCTGGCTCGGCATCCTGCCGCGCCAGGAACTGGCGCGCGTCTATGCCGCGGCCGACCTGTTCGTCATGCCCAGCAAATCGGAAACCTTCGGCCTGGTGATGCTGGAGGCCATGGCCAGCGGCACGCCGGTGGCGGCCTACCCGGTCGATGGGCCGCTGGAAGTGCTGGGCCACGGCGAGGGCCGGGTGGCCGGCGGCATTCTGGACGCAGACCTGAAAAGCGCCTGGTACCGGGCGCTGGCCGTGCCTCGCCACGAAGCGCGGGCCCGGGCGCTGGAATTCAGCTGGGAGCAGGCCAGCCGCTTGTTTCTGGACCATCTGGTCCCGGCCAGCCAGTCACAAGTGTGGGGCCGGTCTGCAGGGGTTGATGCATGATGTTGTCACAACACTGTCATCAAATCTGTCAAGAATCTGCCATATAAACGTAACAAGATTGTCTGGATCCGATGTTGTCTCCCGTGACCGACCCGAAGCCGATTGCCACGCCGAAGATGCTTGCCTTGCTGGACCGCGACCACAGCATCCTGGCCTTCAACCAACGCGTGTTCGACTGGGCCTGCCGCAGTGATGTGCCCTTGCTGGAGCGCTTGCGCTACCTGTGCATCGTCTCGTCCAATCTGGACGAGTTCTTCGAAGTACGGGCCGAACCTCATCTGAGTGCCAAGCAAGGCCGTGACCAGGCCGGCACCTACACCGCAGCGTCGTTTGACCAGCTGTCGGCGGCGATCCATGAACTGGTTCATCGTCAGTACGCCCTGTACAACGAGGCGCTGATGCCGGCCTTCGAGAAGCAGGGCATCAAGATCGTGGCACACGGCGAACGCAATGCCGCGCAGCGGCGCTGGGTCAAGCAGTATTTCGAGAGCGATGTGAAGCCGCTGCTGATCCCGGTCGGGCTCGATCCTTCGCATCCGTTCCCGCAGGTGGCCAACAAGTCGCTCAATTTCATCGTTCGCCTTGTCGGGCATGATGCCTTCGGGCGCGAGAATGACGTCGCCATCGTCAAGGTGCCGCGGGTTCTGCCGCGCCTCATCCGTTTGCCCGACAAGCTGTGCGGCAAGCGCACCCTGTTCGTTTCGCTCTCCAGCGTGATCCGCGCGCATCTGGCCGAGCTGTTCCCGGGGCGGGAGGTGAGCCAGTTTTCCCAGTTCCGCGTGACGCGGCACTCCGATCTGGCGGTGGATGAGGAAGATGTGAAGAACCTGCGTACCGCCTTGCGCCAGGGACTGCAGCACCGCCATTACGGCCAGGCTGTGCGGCTGGAGGTGTCGGCCGGCTGCTCCGACTATCTGGCCAGCTTCCTGCTCAAGCAGTTCGATCTGCCCGAGGGGGCGCTTTTCCGCGTGCATGGCCCCGTCAATCTGGTGCGGCTGAGCCAGCTGGTGGATCTGGTCGACGAGCCGCGCCTGCGTTTCCCGCCGTACAAGGCTGCCTACCCTCGCCAACTGGGGCATGAGCAGTCGATCTTCGAGCAGCTCAAGCGCAGTGATGTGATCATCCATCAGCCTTATGAGAGCTTCGACGGCGTGCTGGCCTTCCTGCGCGAAGCGGTCAACGACCCGCTGGTGCTGGCGATCAAGCAGACCATCTACCGTACCGGATCGAGTTCCGAGCTGATGGAGCTGCTGCGCGAGGCGGTGCGGCGTGGCAAGGAAGTCACGGTGGTACTGGAGCTCAAGGCCCGTTTCGACGAGGAAGTCAACATCAACTGGGCCGAGAAGCTCGAGTCGATTGGCGTGCAGGTGGTGTATGGCGTGGTCGGGCTCAAGACCCATGCCAAGATGATGCTCATCACCCGGCGCGAGGGGCGGCACCTGAAGCGCTATGCCCATCTGTCCACCGGCAACTACAACCCGGTGACGGCGCGTTTCTACACGGACATCAGCCACCTGACCTCTAACACCGCACTGACGGCCGATGTCGAGCACGTGTTCATCCACCTGGCCGGCCAGAGCCGCCTGCCGCGCCTGAACCACCTGTGGCTGGCGCCCCTGCAGCTGCATCGCAAGCTGCTGGAAAAAATCGAAGCCTTGGGAACCGCCGCTGCAGCAGGCCAACCAACCCGCATCGTAGCCAAGATGAATGCCCTGACCGATGAGGCCCTGATTCGTGCGCTGATTGCGGCCGGCAAGCAGGGCGTCAAGATCGATCTCATCGTGCGCGGCGCCTGCATGCTGCCAGCCCAAGTGCGTGGCGAAACCGACAACATCCGGGTGCGCTCGATCATCGGTCGTTTCCTCGAACACGCCCGTGTTTTCTACTTTCGCCAGGGTGAGACCGAGGAACTGTATCTGTCGAGTGCCGACTGGATGAACCGCAACATGCTGCGCCGCGTCGAGCTGGCTTGGCCGGTGCTGGACCCGCAATTGCGCCAGCGCATCGTGGATGAATGTCTGGTGGCGGGACTGCACGACAGCTTGGATGCCTGGGACTTGTTGCCCGATGGCCGCTACGAGCGGGCCCGCCCGCTGGTGGGGCGACCGGCCATCGGCGCGCAGAACGCGTTGATGGCGCGCTACGCCACACGAGACACGCGCGACCGGAGCTGACCATGGACCTGGTCTTGTGGCGCCACGCGGAAGCCCAGGACTGGGTGCCGGGCTGCAACGACCTGGAGCGCTCGCTCACGCCTCGTGGCGAGAAGCAGGCTGCGCGCATGGCAGCCTGGCTCGATCGCCAACTGCCAGAAGGCGCCCGCATCCTGGTGAGCCCGGCGCGCCGGGCCGAGCAGACGGCGCTGGCCCTGGGGCGCAAGTACAAGCTGCGCGATGAAATCGCACCGGATGGCAGCGTTGCTCACCTGCTGGAGCTGGTGCACTGGCCGCATGGCCGGGCCACGACCGTGGTGGTGGGGCACCAGCCCGTGCTCGGACAGGCCATCGCCCAGCTGCTTGGCATGCAGGCCAGCGAGTGTGCCGTGCGCAAAGGGGCGATCTGGTGGCTGCGCCAACGGGAGCGCGAAGGCACGCCCCGGACCGTGCTGCTCACAGTGCAGTCGCCCGAAGTTCTCTGAGGCCGGCCGTGGCCGGGCCGACGAATGTCAGGCCTTCTTGGGTCGCCCGGTCTTGATGGCCGGTACCGTCTTGAGGGTTGCAAGCAGGGCCGTATCCGACATGGCCGTCAGGGCCTTGATGCCGGCGCGCAGCAGTTCACTCTTCTTGACCGGGTGAGCGAGCTGGATGGCGCGCTGCTTGAGATCGTCGAGCACGGCGTATTCGGTCTTCGGAATGGTGAAGCTGTCACGGACCAGCTTGGGCTTCTTCGGCTTGGCTTCCTTGGCCACGCCAGACGTGCTGGCGGCTTTGGCGGGCGCTGCCGGAGTGACGGGAGCCGCCTTGCGAACAGGTGCTGCCTTTTTCGCCGTCGGCTTGGTGGATTTTGCCGGGGCTTTTGCGGTTTTGACGGTGACGGATTTCCTGACTGTGCTGGCCATGAATGGGCTCCCTTGTGAAATGGAATAAACAGTTTATATAGTTATTTCCCGGGGAGCAAGCGCAGCCTGATGCGCTTAACAGAAGTGTCATGTGAGAGTCATGGCTCCGTCACAACAGCGTCATGCTGGGCAGGCACAGTCGGGGTGTTTTCGACGTCGGGGCCGGTGTCTGCCGGTAGAGAAATTTGGACGACCTGCTATTGGACTGGCCTGAAGCCGCCACGGGAATGGAGCTGAACGAGATGAGCGATCCAATCTGCCTGCTCATGGGAGAGGTCCTGCCCGAGGTGGTCAGCGGGGGAGGGCCTTTGGCCCGCCTGATTCGTGACGATGCCCTGTTCGCCGTCTTCCAGCCCATTGCCGACCTCAAGGATGGCTCCATCCATGGCCATGAGGCCCTGATTCGCGGACCTCAAGGGACAGCGTTGCATAACGCGGATGCACTGCTGCAGGCGGCGCAGCTTGAGGGACTGCTCCATGAACTCGAGTTCTTCTGTGTATTCACGGCGCTCAAGCAGTGGGGACAGCTCAAGCAACCGGGACGCCTGTTTCTGAACATCAGTGCGCACGCCCTGGTACGGTTGGTCCAGCTGGGCGGCTGCGCCTGCTTCAGCAAGTGCGTGCGTGATCTGGGGGTGTCGCCCCGGATGGTGGTGCTGGAGATCACCGAGCACGAGCGTGTCAGTGACATGCAGGCGCTGACGGATGTGGTGAAGGAGTTGCACAGCGCCGGACTGTCCCTGGCGCTTGACGACTTCGGCGATGGCCGCTCCAGTTTGCGGCTGTGGTCGCAGATCAAGCCGGACATCGTGAAGATCGACAAGTATTTCAGCCGCAACATCAGCGGCCATGCCGATAACCTCAAGACGCTTCAGGCCTTGATGCAGATTGCCGAGGTGTTCGGCACGGCGCTGGTGGCCGAGGGCATCGAGAACGAGGATGATCTGCGGGTACTCCGGGATCTGGGTATCGCCTATGGCCAAGGCTATTTTCTGGGCCGCCCCTCCACTGTGGTGTTGCCCTGCATTCGCCGCGATGCGGTGGATGTGCTGCAGGACCCGCGCGTGGCCGTGATGCCCGAGCAGCGGCACGTTTCCCGCCTGGGGCATCTGCGCCATCTTTCGTTGATCCATGCGCCCTGCGTCAGCCAGGCGACCAGCAACGATGAAGTGGCGGCGATCCTGATGGCACGTCCGGAACTGCATGCGATTGCCGTGGTGGACAACAGCTGCCCCGTGGCCATCATCAATCGCCAGCATTTCATGGATCACTATGCCACCCTGTATTTCAGGGAGGTCTTCGGCAAGAAATCCTGCATGCAGTACGCCAACCCTTCGCCGCGCCTGATCGAGCGCAACCACGATATCGATGAGTTGATCGGCATCCTGACCTCGCAGGACCAGCGTTACCTGAGTGACGGCTTCATCGTGACCGAGAACGGGCGCTACATCGGTTTGGGCACGGGCGACCAGCTGGTGCGCTCGGTCACGGAGTTGCGCCTGGAAGCGGCGCGCCACGCCAATCCGCTGACTTTCTTGCCGGGCAACATCCCGATCAGCCTGCACATCAAGCGACTGCTGGAAGGGGGCGCCGAGTTCGTGGCCTGCTACCTCGACATGAACAACTTCAAGCCCTTCAACGACCACTACGGTTACTGGCGCGGCGATGAGATGATCCGTCAGCTGGCGCACCTGGCGGTGGCCCATTGTGACCCACAGCGCGATTTCGTGGGCCATGTCGGCGGAGATGACTTCCTGATCCTGTTCCAGAGCGAGGATTGGCGGCAGCGTTGCGAGCTTGTCGTCAGCGAATTCGATTTCAAGGCGCGCGACCTGTTCGATGAAGCCGCCCGTCTGTGCGGCGGCATTCATGCCGAAGACCGCCATGGCGTGATGCGCTTTTTCCCCTGCACGACGCTTTCCATCGGTGCCGTGCACGTCGGCCCGCAGGCTTTGCGGGATGCGGAGGAGGTAGCCACGCTGGCGGCGCTGGCCAAGCACGAGGCCAAGATGAGCGGGGGCGGTCTGTACGTGCGCGGCGACCGGACCCTGGAAAACGCCTGAGGTGCGCGTGGGCCAGGGGCTGCCGTGGACAGGCCTTAGCCTCGTTCGCTGAATGACAGCGTCCAGGGGGTTTTCTGCCAGGCTGTCAGCTCTTCGTGCAGCAGATGGGCCGACTGCGGATAGGCCTCGCGCCAGCCGTGCCGGCAGCTCAGGCTCAGGCTGTGGGGGGCATCGACCTGCAGGGTCAGGCCCTGCAGGTCGGGGTCGCGGCGGGCGTGGCACAGCAGGACGGCCAGACGCAGGGCCAGCAGTTGCCGGACGAAGACGTCATCTTCGAAGTCCACCTCCAGCTTGCGCAGTTTGCCGCGGTGGCCCAGTACCAGCAGACTGAGCCGGTGCAGTTCGGGCATGGTGAAGCCGGCGGCATCGGCGTTGTCCAGAATGTAGGCGCCGTGCTTGTGGTAGTCGCTGTGCGAGATCAGGCTGCCGATCTCGTGCAGATGGGCCGCCCAGCCGAGCTTGCGCAGGTGCCGCTCCATCTCGCCGGCTGAAAATTCGCCGGCGACTTGCCGGAACAGATGACGTGCTGCCTTGCTGACGCGTTGCGCCTGCGTCTGCTCGACGCTGAATTTGCTGGCCAGCCGGGTGACGCTGGCGTGGCGCTGATCGGTCTGTTCGTGCTCGCGATCCAGCAGATCGTACAAGGCGCCGTGCCGCAGCGCACCCTGAGCAACATGCATTTCCCGGAGGGACAGCAGATCGAACACGGCGCGCAACACGCTGACGCCACCGCCGATCACCGCGCGACGGTCCTCCTTCAGGCCTTCGAGGCGGACCTTGTCGGCACTTTGTGCCTTCAGCAGGCGTTCCAGCAGCCAGTCGAGGCCGTCGCGGGTGACGAGTCCTTCCGGCCAGCCCGCTTCCATGAGGACGTCGCTGACGGCGCCCACGGTGCCGGATGAGCCGTAAGCCACTTCCCAGGCATCGGGGCGGTAGGTGTTGAGGGCTTCGTCCAGGACCGCCTTGGCAGCCACCTCGGCGGTTTCGAAGGCCTGTGCGGTGAAGACACCATCGGGGAAGTAGCGCATCGACCAGGCCACGCTGCCGACACGGAACGACTCCATGGCGCGGGCCTCGTAGGCGTGGCCCAGAATCAGTTCGGTGGAGCGCCCGCCGATGTCCACCACCAGCCGGCGCTCATTCGACTGCGGCAGCAGGTGGGCCACACCCTGGTAGATCAGGCGGGCTTCTTCGCGGCCGGAAATCACGTCGATGGGGAAGCCCAGGATCTGGGTGGCACGTGCCAGGAATTCGTCGCGGTTGCGCGCTTCGCGCAGGGTCTGGGTGGCCACGGCGCGCACCTGGAACTTGCGGAAGCCGGCCAGGCGTTCACCAAAACGGGCCAGGCAGTCCCAGCCACGCTGCATGGCTTGCCGCGACAGGTTGCGGTTCTCATCCAGGCCGTTGCCCTGGCGCACGGTTTCCTTGAGGTACTCGGTGCGCTGGATCTGGCCGTGATCGAGGTAACCGATCTCCAGGCGAAAGCTGTTGGAGCCGAGGTCCACGGCGGCGAGGCGGGTTCCGTTTTGCATGGTGTCTGTTCAGGATGGCCGGGCAGCATAGCATTGGCCGTCGCGCGCATTCGTTGGCGCGCTTTGTACTCGGGGTGTCTGCGCAATAAGTTCCTGAAGCTTATGGCGCTTGTATGACGGTGATATGAATATGAAAGGTCAAATTCGTGACAAAATTGTGACGATTCGGGTGCGGGCTGGTTGGGTATTGTCACATCATTGACATAAAAACTTCTTAAAGTTGTTTTCGGTATTTCAATCACCAACTCTCAAGGAGCATTTGATGAAAACGACTTTCAACCGCGCGATGCAAGGCCTGACGGCCGTGGCCCTGCTGGCAGGTGCCGGCATGGCTGCCGCCCAGGATGTCACGGGTGCTGGTGCCAGCTTCCCGGCTCCCCTGTATTCCAAGTGGGCGGCCGAGTACAACAAGGCTACCGGCGTCAAGATCAACTACCAGTCGGTGGGCTCCGGCGCCGGCATTCGCCAGATCGATGCCAAGACGGTCGATTTCGGTGCTTCTGACATGCCGCTCAAGGACGACGAACTGGCCAAGAAGGGCCAACTGCAGTTTCCCACCGTCATCGGCGGTGTGGTGCCGGTGGTGAACATCCCCGGCGTGACGCCCGGCCAGCTCAAGCTCAACGGTCAGGTGCTGGGTGACATCTACCTGGGCAAGATCGTCAAGTGGAACGACGCCGCCCTCAAGGCGCTCAACCCCAGCCTGAACCTGCCGGATGCTGCCATTGCTCCGGTGCGTCGCGCCGACGGTTCCGGCACCACGTTCATCTTCACCAACTATCTGAGCAAGGTCAACACCGAATGGAAGAGCAAGGTTGGCGAAGGCACGGCGGTCAACTGGCCCACGGGCGCGGGTGGCAAGGGCAATGAAGGTGTGGCCGCTTTCGTCGGTCGCCTGCCCAATTCCATCGGCTACGTGGAATATGCCTACGTCAAGCAGAACAAGATGACCTATGCGCAGATGCAGAACAAGGCCGGCAACTTCGTGTCGCCCGACGACACCGCCTTCAAGGCTGCTGCTGCTGGTGCCGACTGGGCCAAGAGCTTCTACCAGATCCTGACCGAGCAACCGGGCAAGGATTCCTGGCCCATGACCGGTGCCACCTTCATCCTGATGCACAAGGTGCAGGACAAGCCGGCCCAGGCCACCGCCTCGCTCAAGTTCTTCTCCTGGGCCTACAAGAACGGCGACAAGATCGCTGACGAGATGGACTATGTGCCCATGCCTGCCAGCGTGAAGACCGCCATCGAAAAGTCCTGGAACGACATCAAGGACGCTTCGGGCAAACCGGTCGCCTTCAAGTAATTTTTTAACAAATAGCCAATAGCAGCGTCATGAGTTCTTCCTCGCCTGTCACCTCCGTCCGCACGGGACCCTGGGCCGATGCCTTGTTTGGCTGGCTTGCCAAGGGGGCGGCCTGGTTGACTCTGGCGCTGCTGGCCAGCATTCTGTTGTCGCTCCTGGTGGGCGCCTGGCCGGCCATCGAGCGTTATGGTCTGGGTTTTCTGACCAATCCTGTGTGGGACCCGGTGCAGGAGAATTTCGGCGGCCTGGTGATGATTTACGGTACCTTGGCCACCTCGATCATTGCCTTGCTGATTGCCGTGCCGGTCAGTTTCGGCATTGCCTTGTTTCTGACCGAGATGTCGCCGGCCTGGCTCAAGCGCCCACTGGGCACAGCCATCGAACTGCTGGCGGCCGTGCCGTCCATCGTCTACGGCATGTGGGGCCTGCTGGTGTTCGGCCCCATCCTTGCCAAATATGTGCAGATGCCGCTGCAATCGCTTTTTTCCGGTGTGCCCTATCTGGGCGCGCTGGTGTCCGGTCCCCCGGTGGGCATCGGCATCCTGTCGGCCGGCATCATTCTGGCCATCATGATCATTCCCTTCATCGCCTCCGTCATGCGTGACGTGTTCGAGGTGACGCCACCCTTGTTGAAGGAGTCGGCCTATGGCCTGGGTTCCACCACCTGGGAGGTGGTCTCCAAGGTGGTGCTGCCCTACACCAAGGCCGGGGTGGTCGGTGGCATCATGCTGGGCCTTGGCCGAGCCCTGGGCGAGACCATGGCCGTGACCTTCGTCATCGGCAACATGAATCAGCTGGATTCGCTGAGCCTGTTCCAGGCCGCCAACAGCATCACCTCAGCCCTGGCCAACGAGTTTGCCGAGGCTGCCAGCGGCATTCACCAAGCCTCGCTGATCTATCTCGGACTGGTGTTGTTCTTCATCACCTTTGTGGTGCTGTCCCTCTCCAAATTGCTGCTGCTGCAGCTCAAGAAAAACGAAGGGGCCAAGTCATGAGTGTGCAGGACGATCGTCGCCGCGGCCCTTATCTGCGCCGCAAACGCGTCAATATCATTGCGCTGACCCTGTCGCTGGGGGCCATGGGCTTTGGCCTGTTCTGGCTGTTCTGGATTCTGTGGGAAACCCTGCGCCTGGGCCTGGGCGGCATGACATTGGCCACCCTGACGCAGATGACACCGCCGCCCAACGAAACGGGCGGCATTGCCAACGCCATCTACGGCTCCTTCCTGATGGTGCTGCTGGCGACCTTCGTCGGCACCCCGATCGGCATCATGGCCGGCATCTATCTGGCCGAGTACGACCCGCGCGGCTGGTTGGCATCGGTGACGCGCTTCGTCAACGACATCCTGCTGTCGGCGCCATCGATCGTGATCGGCCTGTTCGTCTATGCCGTGGTGGTGGCGCGTTTCAAGTCTTTTTCCGGCTGGGCGGGCGTGATCGCCTTGGCCTTGATCGTGATTCCGGTGGTCATTCGCACCACGGAAAACATGCTTCAGCTGATCCCTTCCGGCATGCGCGAGGCGGCCTATGCGCTGGGGGCCCCGAAGTGGAAGGTCATCACCAGCATCACGCTCAAAGCTGCGCGTGCTGGTGTTGTCACAGGCATTCTGTTGGCCGTGGCCCGCATTTCCGGTGAAACGGCGCCCCTGCTGTTCACCGCCTTGAACAACCAGTTCTGGACCTCGAACCTGAACGATCCCATGGCCAGCCTGCCGGTCACGATCTTCAAGTTCGCCATGAGTCCCTACGAAAACTGGCAGCAACTGGCCTGGGCCGGTGTGTTGCTGATCACCATCACCGTCCTGGGGCTCAACATCCTGGCGCGTGTGATGACACGTCAAAAAGATTGATGTCATGTACATGAACGAATTCCATCCAAGGCAACCCATGGAAACCACGACACCTGCTGCAAGCCCGGCCTCGAAGATTTCGGTACGTGACCTGAACTTCTTTTATGGCAAGTTTCATGCCCTCAAGGGCATCAACCTCGACATTCCCGAGAACAAGGTGACGGCCTTCATCGGTCCGTCCGGTTGCGGCAAGTCCACCTTGCTGCGCGTCTTCAATCGCATGTTCGAGCTCTACCCCGACCAGCGCGCCGAAGGGCAGGTGCTGCTCGACGGCGAGAACCTGCTCACCAGCAAGCAGGATGTCGCCCTGTTGCGCGCCAAGGTCGGCATGGTGTTCCAGAAGCCGACGCCGTTCCCAATGTCGATCTACGACAACATTGCTTTCGGCATCAAGCTGTTCGAATCGCTCAATGCCACCGACATGGAAGAGCGCGTCGAGTGGGCGCTGCGCAAGGCGGCGCTGTGGACCGAGGTGAAGGACAAGCTCAAGCAAAGCGGCTCCAGCCTGTCGGGCGGCCAGCAGCAGCGCCTGTGCATTGCGCGCGGCATCGCCATCAAGCCCGAAGTGCTGCTGCTCGACGAGCCCTGCTCGGCGCTGGACCCGATCTCCACCGCCAAGATCGAGGAGCTGATCACCGAGCTCAAGGACGATTACACCGTGGTCATCGTGACGCACAACATGCAGCAGGCGGCCCGCTGCAGTGATTACACGGCCTATATGTACCTTGGCGACCTGGTGGAGTTCGGCTCCACCGAGCAGATGTTCTTCAAGCCCACGCGCAAGGAAACGGAAGACTACATCACCGGCCGTTTCGGCTAAGGAGGAGCGACATGCCCGAAAAACACCTTTCTACCCAGTTCGACAGCGAACTCAACGCCGTCTCGACCCGTGTCATGGAGCTGGGTGGCCTGGTCGAGTCCCAGGTCCAGCAGGCGATCCGTGCGTTGGGGCAGTTCAATGCCGAAGTCGCTCATCAAGTCATCGAGACCGAGACGCGCGTCAATGAGATGGAAGTCGAGATTGATCATGAGATCTCATCGATCATTGCGCGGCGCCAACCGACGGCGCGTGACTTGCGTCTGCTGATCGCCATCTCCAAGTCCACGGCCAATCTGGAGCGAGCCGGCGACGAGGCGGAAAAAATGGCGCGTATGGTGCTCTCCATCATTCAGAGCGGCACGCCGCGCAATCTGCCGGCCTCCGAACTGCGTGTGGCGGCCGACCTGGCCTCCGGCCTGCTGCGCAAGGCGCTGGATGCCTTTGCACGCCTGGATACGGTCGCAGCCGTTTCCATCCTGAAAGAGGATGACCTGATCGACAAGGAATTCGACAACTTCATGCGCGTGCTCATCACCTACATGATGGAAGACCCGCGCATGATCTCGCCGAGTCTGGATCTGCTGTTCCTGGCCAAGGCAATCGAGCGCGTGGGTGACCATGCCAAGAACATTGCCGAACTCATCATCTACATCGTCAAGGGGGCGGACGTGCGCCACTCCTCCATTGAAGAAATCGAATCTGTCTTGAAATGAAGCATCAGCCCGCAGTTCTGGTCGTGGAAGACGAGCCGGCCATTGCCGAGCTCATTGCCGTCAACCTGCGTCATAACGGCTTTCGCCCGACCTGGGCCATGGACAGCGAGAGCGCCCAGCGTGAGCTTGATGCCGTGCTGCCGGACCTCATCCTGCTCGACTGGATGCTGCCCGGCGAAAGCGGCCTGACCTTGGCCAAGCGTTGGCGTTCCGATGCGCGGACCAAAGCCGTGCCCATCATCATGCTGACCGCGCGTGGCGACGAAGCCGATCGCGTTGCAGGTCTGGATGCCGGTGCGGACGATTACCTGGTCAAGCCTTTTTCCACCAAGGAAATGCTGGCCCGCATTCGTGCCGTGCTGCGTCGCCGCGCACCAGAGCAAAGCGGTGGTGCGGTGACGATCGGTGGCCTGACGCTGGATACGGCCACCCATCGCGTGACCTTCCAGGAGCAGCCGCTCAAGCTGGGGCCTACCGAGTTCAAGCTGCTGCAATACCTCATGAGCCATGCGGAGCGCGTGCACAGCCGCGGCCAGTTGCTCGACAAGGTCTGGGGCGACCATGTCTTCATCGAGGAGCGCACGGTGGATGTGCACGTCAAGCGCTTGCGTGAGGCGCTGGGCGATGCGGCGGCCATGGTGGAGACGGTGCGCGGCGCTGGCTACCGCTTCACGGCGCAACCGGCCGTGGCCCTGAGCGTGGCGACACGGGACTGAGGTCCGCTGTCCTGTTGCCGGTCTTGCCCTGAGACGACGCCATGTTCCTGCGGCTTTTTTCCTTCCTGCTGATCCAGTGCCTGGGCGGCGTGGCGGGCGCTTGGGTGGCCCCCGAAGCGCTGCAGATCCGCGGCGCCTTGGCCGGCGTGCTGGTGGCCGGTCTGCTGTGGGTGCTGTTGGATTTTTCACGTGGACTGCGGCTGTTGAACTGGCTTCGTCAAGGCGATGTGTCCGACGTGCCTCTCGAGCACGGTCTGTGGGGCGAGGTGGCAGACCGCGCGCGCCGTCTGGTACGCGGGCGCGAGCAGCAGATCCGCGAGAGCGATACCCGCCTGCAGGACTTTCTGGCTGCGCTACAGGCTTCGCCCAACGGCGTGGTGCTGCTCGATGCCGATGGCCGCATCGAATGGTTCAACCAGACCGCCGCCGAGCATTTCGGGCTGGATGCCCAGCGCGACATGCTGCAGCACTTTGGCAATCTGGTGCGCGACCCGGCGTATGCCGCCTATGCCGGCGGCGGCGATTTCCTGGAGGGCGTGACCATGCCGGGGCGCGGTCACAGTCCTTCGCGCCCGGTGCGCCTGTCGGTGCACCTGCATCCCTATGGCGACGGCCGGCGCCTGCTGCTGTCGCGTGACGTGACGGCGCTGGAGCAGGCCGAAGCCATGCGGCGCGATTTCGTGGCCAATGTCTCGCACGAGATCCGCACGCCGCTGACCGTGCTGACCGGTTTTGTCGAAACCCTGCAGAGTCTGCCGCTCAGTGAAACCGAGCGCGCGCGCTACCTTGATCTGATGGCGCAGCAGGCCGAGCGCATGCAGACCCTGGTCAACGACCTGCTCACGCTCTCCAGGCTGGAAGGCAGCCCGCTGCCGGGTGCTGGCGAGTGGGTGCCGGTGCGCTCGCTACTGCAGCAACTGGAGCAGGATGGGCGCGCCCTGTCCGCGGTGCTGAGTCCGCCGCTGGGGCCGGCGCAGGTGCTGGATTTCAAGCTGGCGGCGCAGGAGGATATTGCCGGCATCTCGATGGAGTTGCACAGTGCCATGTCCAATCTGGTCAGCAACGCGATCCGCTACACGCCGGCCGGCGGCCATGTCGAAGTGGGCTGGTTGCGCCATGAGGACGGACGCTGCGAGTTCTATGTGCAGGACAGCGGCCCCGGCATCGCGCCCGAGCACATCCCGCGCCTGACCGAGCGCTTCTACCGCGTGGACCGCAGCCGTTCGCGCGACACCGGTGGCACGGGCCTGGGGCTGGCCATCGTCAAGCACGTGGCGCAGCGCCATGGCGCCGAACTGAAGATCGACAGCACGCCCGGCAAGGGCTCGCGCTTCGCGATGGTGTTCCCGGCCAGCCGCCTGCGCGTGCCGCGGCCGGCGGCATTGGCAGCCGACTGAGTAGCGCGCTGGGCGCGCACAGCTTGGGGCTTATCTTTTCAAGACCTGCCAGATCATGAGCCAGAAGATCAGCGCGGCCAGGGTCAGTGCCACCATGCCGGCAATCCAGAACGCGGCGGGTGTCTGCATGGCCGGCCAGGGTCCGAGCCCCTGGTAGGCCAACTGGTAGCCGCCGTACAGGCCGAGCCCCCAGAGCAGAACGCCATAGATCAGAAAGGGTGCCAGCGTGACGCGAAAGCAGCGCAGCACGAAAACGGCCAGGGCTTGCAAGCCGTCGAACAGATGGAAGGCCGCGGTCCAGAACAGGAGCGGTACGGCCAGGGCGATCACCTCCGGACTGTGTGCATACAGGCGCACCAGCGGTTCGCGCACGGCGATCAGCGTGCCGGCCAGCAGTACCGCGCAACCCAGCACCAGCATGAAGCCCAGCCCGATGGCGTGCCTTGCCTGACGCGGCTGGCCGGCCCCAAGCCAGTAGCTGGTGCGCGCACTGGTGGCGATGCCGATGGCCAGCGGCACCATGTAGAGCACAGCGGCCAGATTGGCGGCGATCTGGTGGCTGGCGGCGGCCGTGGTGCCCAAACGCGCGACGAACAGCGCCATCAGCGTGAAGGAGGTGACTTCCACCAGAATCGTCAGCCCGCTGGGCACGCCGACGCGGGCAAAGGCGGCCAGGGTCGGGCCGTGCGGTTTTTCCAACCGGTGCCAGAGCCGATAAGGGCGGTAGAGCGCGCGGGTGCGCAACAGCCACAGGGCCAGTGCCAGCATCAGGTACTGCACCGCCAGCGTGGCCAGGGCGCAGCCCACAGCGCCTTGCGCTTCCAAGCCGAAGCCGCCGAAGGCAAACCAGATCGACAGCGGCACCTTGAGGAACAGCGAGCCGATCTGCAGCCAAGTGACCAGCAGGGGTTTGCCCAGGCTCTGGTTGAGCGTGCTGTAGAGGCGAAACAGCAGCGCCGGCGGCAGGGCCAGGGCCAGAACGCCCAGGTAGTCGAGCACTTCGCCGCGCAGGGTAGCCGGAACCTCGGCCCAGTCGAGCAGGGTGGCCGGCTGCAGCAGGATGGCCATGCCGAACGCCATGAGTGCGCCGCACAGATAGAGCGACTGGCGGAACGAGAAGCCGAGCTGTCGGGGTTTTTGCGCGCCGTGCAGTTCCGCCCAGACCGGGAGCAGGGCCTGCAACACGCCCATCAGCGCCACGTAGACGCTCATGTAGATGGCCGAGCCGACGGAGAGTGCCGCCAGCGAGGCCTCGGCATAGCGCCCGGCGACGATGGTGTCGGTCACGCCGAAGGCCATGGTGGCCAGCTGGCCGACCAGCACGGTACCGGCGTGGCGGGAAATGGTTTTGAGCTCGGACACGGCCTCAGGAGCCGGTGCGGCCGGCACGCTGGTAGATCACGAGATCTTCCTCGCCCTCGCGCGGGTGGCCCAGGGTGCTGTGTTGCCGCCATTGCGCCGGATTGACCACACCAGGCAGCATGAACAGGGCATCCTTGTCGATCACCAGCCACGAACAGCCCGTTTCTGCGCCAGCGGCTTTGACCGTCAGGGGCGAATAAAAACGGAAAGCGGTGTGCAACCCCGGCTTGAGACCGAAGGTCTCGATGCATTCAGCCGGCTTGACGATGGCCTCGACGCGACGAACCTGCGACTCATAACTGCGCGCGAAATCGAGCAGCGGCATCCACAGCGTGGTCAGCAGCAGCCAGCACAGTGCGGCACCGCCGGCCGGCAGCACCAGGCTTTTCCAGATGGCGGCACGGTGCCGGCCGACGCGCCATTTCACCAGCCAGGCCCAAGCCAGCGTGGCCAGGGTGGCGAACACGAAAGGCAGGATGGTGAAGCCGGCTTCGAAGCCGGGCGCCAGCCGTGCCACGTTGGCGGCCGGCTGCGGCGGGAAACCGGTCTGCATGGCAATCCACACCACCCAGATGATGAAGGCGCAGCCGGTGAAGAACAGCAGGGTGAACCAGTCGATCAGGGCCGATACGTTGCGCTCCAGTGTCGGCAGCGCGAAGGCTGCCAGTGTGGCCAATGAGGGCAGGGCCAGCAGCAGGGCACGGTCACCGGCCGGCGTCACCAGGGTGGTGGCGATGGTGACCAGGGCAAACCACAGCGGCAAGGCGAGGTGGCGGCGCACGTGGGCGCTGAACAGCTGGCGGCGCCAGCGCCACAGCGTCCACAGCACCAGCGGCCAGGCCGGCCAGGTGAACCACAAGAGCAGGCTGCCCAGACCGTGCCAGGCGGCCCAGGTCAGCGGCGGCAACGCAATGTGCCAGTGCCACAGGTCGAGCGCCGTCGCCAGGCCGGCAGCCAGCGCCGTCAGCAGCGCCATGCCCCAGGCCCAGCGCCGGTCCCAGCGCATGGGGGGGCCATCTTCGCGGGCGGTATGGCTGCGGTCCAGCAGTTGAATGGTGATGCTGCCGGCACCGAACAGCACGGCCAGGACCGGGGCGCCAGAAAGCGTCAGACCCAGCAGGGCGGCCGTGCCGGCCAGGGCCGGCCCGATCCGGCGGTAGGGCATGGCCGCCACGGCGTAGAAAGCCAGTGCCGTGAAGCAGAGCTGGGCCAGCGCCGGCGTCGTTTCGTGCGAGAGTTGGGCCAGGCCGAGGCAGGCGATGAAGGCCAGCAGGCCGCCATCGGCCATGGCCCGGGCATAGTCGGTTGGCCGGGCTTCGCCACCGAAGGCGAAGGCCACCGGCTGCGCCAGCGGGCTGCGTGCCAGGTAGTAGATGCCTTGCCAGACGGCGGCCAGCGTCAGGACCAGCAGGCCGATAAAGGGAATGCGGGCGGCAAAGTCGGACGCGATCCAGGCGGGTGCGAGCTTCAGGGCCCAGGCCCCCAGCCAGTAGGGCAGCAAGGCATCGACCTCGGGTGGCTGCCCCATCAGGTGCGGATCGAGCCAGGCCGTGGTGTTGCCGGCCAGCTCCAGCATGAAGCCGAAGGCCGTGATGTCGGCGCTGCGCCAGGGCTCGCGCCAGACGAAACCCGGCAGCACATAGGCCAGGCAGAACAGCAGCAGCGCGGCGCGCGGTAGCCGCCGCACGGCGGCCTGGGCAACGATGGCAGGGTTGGGCTGGTTCACGCGCTCAGATTTTTGTTGTTAGGCGGACATCAAGCAAAAGGGCAGCGCGGAAACCCGGGCTGCCCTTGGCGGGAATCGCTGGCCAGTTTACTTGGCGACAGCGGTCTTGCCGAAGCGGTTGCGGAACCTCTCGACGCGGCCACCCATGTTGTCCACGGATTTTTGCGTGCCGGTGTAGAAGGGATGCGACTCGCTGGTGGTATCCAGCTTGAACAGCGGCAGTTCGCGGCCGTCTTCCATCTTGATCATTTCCTTCGTGTTGGCGCAGGAACGGGTCACGAATTTGAAACCATTGGACATGTCCTGGAAGCAAACTTCGCGGTAATTGGGGTGAATGCCTTCTTTCATGGTACTTCCTTCAGGCGCGGGAGCCGGGCTGGCCTATCCAGTCTACTTTCCGCAGCAAAACGCTAGATTATACAGAGAAATCAATAGCTTGCGGAGGTCGCGCGTAGCGCAGACCCATTCGCGGGCACCCGCGGAACCGGCTTTGCCGGGCCGCCGGGTGCGCCCCCTCCGCGCAGCAGGAGGGGGGTGGCGTAGCGACACAACGTGTCGCGTAGCCTGGGGGAGGTTACCCCCCCCTTCTCATCATGTCGAAGAACTCGTTGTTGGTCTTCGTCGCGCGCATCTGCTTGAGCACCATCTCCATGGACTCGATTTCGTCCATGTTGTAGAGAAACTGGCGCAGGATGCGGGTCTTTTGCAGGATTTCCGGCTGCAGCAGCAACTCTTCGCGGCGGGTGCCGCTGCGGTTGAGCTGGATCGAGGGGAAGACGCGTTTTTCGTACAGGCGGCGGTCCAGGTGAATTTCGGAGTTGCCGGTGCCCTTGAACTCTTCGAAGATTACCTCGTCCATGCGGCTGCCGGTGTCCACCAGCGCGGTGGCGATGATGGTCAGGCTGCCGCCTTCTTCCACGTTACGGGCGGCGCCGAGGAAACGCTTGGGGCGCTGCAGGGCGTTGGCGTCCACACCGCCGGTCAGCACCTTGCCGGAAGAGGGCACCACGTTGTTGTAGGCGCGCGCCAGGCGGGTGATGGAGTCCAGCAGGATGACCACGTCTTTTTTCAGTTCGACCAGGCGCTTGGCGCGCTCGATCACCATCTCGGCCACATGCACGTGGCGGGCGGCCGGCTCGTCGAAAGTGGAGGCAATCACCTCGCCCTTCACCGTGCGCTGCATCTCGGTCACTTCTTCCGGGCGCTCGTCGATCAGCAGCACCATCAGATAGCTGTCGGGGTAGTTGGCCGAAATCGCGTGCGCGATGTGCTGCATCATCACGGTCTTGCCGCTCTTGGGCTGCGCCACGATCAGGGCGCGCTGGCCTTTACCGATCGGGGCAATGATGTCGATCACGCGACCGGTGATGTTTTCTTCGCCCTTGATGTCCCGCTCCAGCTTCATCTGCTCCTTGGGGAACAGGGGGGTCAGGTTTTCAAACATGACCTTGTGCTTGTTGCTTTCGGGCAGGCCGCCGTTGACCTTTTCCAGCTTGTTCAGGGCAAAGTAGCGCTCGCCGTCCTTCGGTGTGCGCACTTCGCCTTCGATCATGTCGCCGGTGTGCAGGTTGAAGCGGCGTACCTGGCTCGGGCTGATGTAGATGTCGTCCGTGCTGGCGGTGTAGCTCGAATCCGGGCTGCGCAGGAAGCCGAAGCCGTCGGGCAGGATTTCCAGCACGCCGTCGGCAAACACCTGCTCTCCGCCCTTGGCGCGCTTCTTGATGATGGCAAACATCAGCTCCTGCTTGCGCATGCGGCCGGTATTCTCAATTTCAAGCTCTTCAGCCTGTTTGAGGATTTCAGATACGTGCAGTACCTTGAGTTCGTTTAAGTGCATGGATAGAGCCCCAAAGGGGGAGAGGTATCAAAAAATCCGGGGGAGGTGGGGGCAGGGCAGACAGAGGGCCTTGCCAGCCGGGAACTCGAACCGGCTCCAGACAGGGAGCCGGCGTTCAGGTTTGATTATGACAGGAAATAAAGGCCGCCGCGAAACGTTATCACGGCGGCGGGGAAAAGCTGAAGGCCTGGTCAGGCCAGTTGCTGGTCGATGAAGGCGGTCAGCTGGGCCTTGCTCATGGCGCCGACCTTGGTGGCAGCCAGCTGGCCGCCTTTGAACAGCATCAGGGTCGGGATGCCGCGGATGCCGAACTTGGCGGGGATGTCGCGGTTCTCGTCCACGTTCATCTTGGCGATCTGGAGCTTGCCCTGGTAGGCGCTGGACACTTCGTCCAGGATGGGGGCGATCATCTTGCAGGGGCCGCACCACTCGGCCCAGTAATCGACCAGCACCGGCTGGGCCGATTGGAGCACGTCGGCTTCGAAAGTGGCGTCTGAAACATGTTTGATGAGGTCGCTGGCCATGAGGGCTCCTTTGACAGTTTGGCAATACAGCTAAAGTTGCGGCATTGTGACAGAAACCAAGTACCCCAGCCGCCCACGAGTGCTATGAGTGACATAGCATTTGCCCCTTCTTCCCCCTGGACACATGATCCGGCCACGCACCCGGTGCTGGGCTGCTGGCTGGCGCTGGATGAGGGCTGGCTGGCCCGCATCGCCGCCCACATGCGTGCGCGTGGCGCCCACCCGGCGCGCACCGTGGTGCTGTTGCCTTACGCCCAGCTGATGCCGCTGGCGGCGCGCCTGTGGGCGCAGGCCCATCCGGATGGTTTCGCACCGCGTTTCGAGACCACGCAGAACTGGAGCCGCAGCCTGGGTGGCTTCACGCCGACGGCCACCGACATCACCTTCGATGCTGCCTTGGATGTGCTGACGGCACGCGCCATGCTGGAGCGCACTAGTCTGGGGGCGCAGGCCGATGCGGCTACACCACTGTTGCTGGAGGCAGCGCAGCAACTAGGTGCCTTGGCCGCGACCGTGCCACCCCTTGAGCGCGCGGCCTGGGGCGCCCGGGCGCGCAGCGCGGCGTCAACCGGCATGGACGCCGGCGTGCTGGCACTGGAGGCCGCCGTGGCCCAGCTGGCCGTGGCCTGGGCCGCCAACTCGTCCTATGCCAGCGACGTGCTGTTCGAGCCGCGTGTGATCGAGGCGACCGACTGCCTGATCGCGCTGCAGGGTTTCCAGCCCGACCCGCTGCCGGCGGCGCTGCAGGCCGCATGGGGCGAGCGCATGGCGGTGCTGTCGCTCGACGGCGAACTGGCGCAGACCGGTACCGTGCCTGCGTTCCACAAAACCCGTGACGCCCAGGACGAGGCCCAGCGCGCCGCCGCCTGCGTGCTGCAGCACGTCAATGCCGGCCGCACGCCGGTGGCGCTGGTGGCGATCGACCGCGCCCTGACGCGCCGCGTGCGCGCCATGCTGGCCTCGCGTGAACTGCAGATCCGCGATGAGACCGGCTGGAAACTCTCCACCAGCCGCGCTGGCGCCCATGTCATGGGCGCACTGCGCGCCGGTGCCTGGAACGTGGCCAGCGACGCCGTGCTCGACTGGCTCAAGAACGCACCGGCGTTCGATGCTGTCGCTGTGCGCCAGCTCGAAGCACAGCTGCGCCGCCAGCCGCTGCGCGAATGGCGCAGTGTGCCGGGCGTGCTGGACGCCAGTGAGCAGCCAGCGCTGGCGGCCTTGCTGGCCGAGATCGAAACCCTGCGTGACAGCCTGCAACGGCCGCGCACCCTGCCGCAATGGCTGCTGGCCCTGCGCGAGTTGCTGCAACGCAGCGGCCAGTGGGGCCGGCTGCAGGACGACGTGGCCGGCGACAAGGTGCTGGCCACGCTGCGCCTGTCGGACGTCGGCAGTGCGCTGCCGGCCGATGCGCTGTGGTCCAGGCAGCGCCTGTCCTTGATGGACTTCATGCGCTGGGCCGACCAGGCGCTGGAGGCGGCCAGCTTCACGCCCGAGTACCCGCCGCAGGAGCAAGTGGTGATCCTGCCACTGGCCCAACTGCTGGGCCGGCCCTTTGGTGCCGTGGTGCTGCCGGGTTGCGACGAGGTGCGGCTCAATCCTTCGCCCGAACCGCCAGGGCTGTGGACGGCAGCGCAGCGCGTCGCGCTCGGCCTGCCCGCGCGCGACGCGCTGGAGGCCGCCTTGCGCGCCGCCTGGCAGCATGCCTTGCGTACCCCGCAGGTCGATCTGCTCTGGCGTGCCGGCGACGACGGCGGCGAACCCCTGCTGCCCAGCCCGTTGGTGCAGGCGCTTCATCTGCGGGTGGGCGATGGGCAGGCGCCGGAGCCGCGCGTGCAGCGTGAGGTGGTACCGGCGCCGGTGGCGCGTCCGATGCCGGCGGCACCGCAGCTGGATGTGACGCGTCTGTCGGCCAGCGCCTACAGCGATCTGCGCCACTGTCCCTACCGTTTCTTTGCCTTGCGCCAGTTGGGCTTGAAGGAGGCGGAGGAGCTGGAAGGCGAACTCGACAAGCGCGACTTCGGCCTCTGGTTGCATGCCGTGCTGCAGACCTTCCACGAGCGACTCAAGACCGTGGCGCAGGCCGATGCGGCGGCGCGGCGCGCGCTGATCGATGCCGCCGCCATGCAGGTGACGCAGTCCATGCGTTTGGCCGAAGAGGAATTCCTGCCGTTCCAGGCCGCCTGGCCGCGGGTGCGCGAAGGGTATCTCGAGTGGCTGGCCGGGCATGAGGCCGAGGGGCTGCGCTTCGAGGAGGGCGAACGCTGGCAGGAGCAGCCGCTGGGTGCGTTCACGTTGGTGGGCCGGCTCGACCGAATCGACCAGACCGGCAGCGGCGAGGTGATGGTGATCGACTACAAGACCGAGTCGCCCACTGTGACGGCGAAGCGCATCAAGGAACCGTTTGAAGACACGCAGCTCGCCTTCTACGCCGCGCTGCAGCCGCACGACACCTTGCGTGCGGCCTACGTCAACGTCAGCGAGAAGGAGGGCAGCAAGACCTTTGAGCAGAAGGATGTGGTGGCGGTGCGCGATGCGTTGATCGAGGGCATTGCGCATGATCTGCAGCAGATTGCATCCGGGGCGCCTTTGCCGGCGTTGGGGGAGGGGGATGCGTGTGAGTTTTGTGCGGCGCGCGGTTTGTGCCGCAGGGATTTCTGGGAGAAATGATGACTCACCCCTGTCACGTCTCACTTCGTGTAGCCGTCTCGGTGCCACAGGCAGAGCCTGTGGCTCTTCGAGGCCGTCCAAACCTGCGCAGGCAGGTTTGGAGCCGCGGCCCTCAGCCCCTCAAGGGGGCGCTCCCAGTGGCCCGGCAAAGCCGGTTCCACGGGAGCCCTGGTATGAAGGGGCAGGTGTGCGGTATGCATGGCTGCTTGCTCAAAGAAGGCTGATATGCAAGCTGCCTACGAACTCAACGGCCGGCCGGTCGAGCGAACTCAGTTCTACGCCATCGCCTGTGACCCGCGCCGCAGCGTCGCGGTCGAAGCCTGCGCCGGCGCCGGCAAGACCTGGATGCTGGTCTCGCGCATCCTGCGCGCACTGCTCGAAGGGGCGGCGCCGCACGAGATCCTGGCCATCACCTTCACCAAGAAGGCCGCCGGCGAGATGCGCCAGCGCCTGACCGAATGGTTGGAGGCATTCGCCAAGGCCACGCCGGAGCAACTGGAAAAAGAACTGCTCATACGCGGGATTGGCCCGCAGGCCGCACGGGAATTGCGCGAGCCGCTACGAAATTTGTATCAAACCCTGCTGGCCCAGGGCCGGCCCGTGCAGATCCGCACCTTCCACAGCTGGTTCGCCGCGCTGTTGCGCACCGCGCCGCTGTCGGTGCTGGAGGCGCTCGGCCTGCCGACGGCCTACGAACTGCTGGAGGACGACGCGCCGGCCGTGGCCCAGGTGTGGCGTCCCTTCCATGCACGCCTGCTGCGCGAGCCCGAGGCGCGGCAGGACTATGAGGCGGTAGTCGCTGCGCATGGCCGCTTCCAGACCGAGCGCGCGCTCGAAGCCGCCTTGCAGCGGCGCGTCGAATTTGCGCTGGCCGATGCGCAGGGCGCGGTGCTGGCCTCGGTGCCGCATTTCAGCGAACACTATCCCGCCTTCCAGGGCGTGGCGGAGCCGTTGGCCGTGCTGCTGGCCGAAGGGCCGCTGCGCCAGCAGTTGCAGCAGGCAGCGCAGACCTTGGGCCGGGCCAGCCAACCCAGCTTCAGTGCCAAGGGCAGCGAGCTGGAACAGGCGTTGACGGCCAACGATGCCGACGGCGTGCTGGCTGCGCTGCTGACCCAGAGCGGTACAGCGCGCAAGTTCGGCGACAAGGTGGCCGGCATCGAGCATGTGCGCGCGGTGCAGGAGCTGGTGCTGGCCGTGCTGGCGGCCGAGGCGCAGCACCAGGCCTGGCTTTACCAGCAGCGCATGACGCGCTTGACGCGCCTGCTGATCGACGAGTTCGCCACCCTCAAGCGTGAGCGCGGCTGGGTCGACATGAACGACGTCGAGCGTGCCGCGCTGCATCAGTTGTCCGACCCGGTGCTGGGCGGCTGGGTGCAGGAGCGGCTCGATGCGCGCACGCGCCACCTGCTGATCGACGAGTTCCAGGACACCAACCCGCTGCAGTGGCAGGCGCTGCATGCCTGGCTCAGCGGCTATGCCGGCGCCGGTGGCGGCGCCGAGGCACCCAGCCTGTTCATCGTCGGCGATCCCAAGCAGAGCATCTACCGCTTCCGCCGGGCCGAGCCGCAGGTCTTCATCGCAGCGCAGGCGTTTGTGCGCGATCTCGGTGGCGACCTGCTGAGCTGCGACCACACGCGCCGCAATGCGCCCGCGGTGCTGGCGCTGGTCAACCAGGCCATGGGGCAGGCGCAGGCCGCCGGGCAGTACCCGGGCTTTCGCAGCCACACCACCGAATCGCAGGAGGCGGGCGGCGTCTTCAACTTGCCGCAGATCCTGCGGCCGGAGAAGGCGGTCGCCGACGAGGCGGCGCCGGGCTGGCGCGACAGCCTGAGCACACCGCGCATCACACCCGAGGAAACGCTGCGCACGCTGGAGTGCCGCCAGGCGGCCCGCTGGCTGGCTGTGCAGATTGAAGACGGCCTGCGGCCGCGGGACATCATGGTGCTGTCGCGCAAGCGCGACCGGCTGGCGGTGATGCAGGACGAATTGCGTGCCTTGGGCATTCCGGCGCAGCAACCCGAAAAGCGTGATCTGGGCCAGGCGCCCGAGGTGCAGGACATCGTGGCCCTGCTCGATGCCCTGGTATCGCCGGCGCATGACCTGTCGCTGGCGCGGGCGCTGAAGTCGCCGCTGTTCAATGTGAGCGACGACGAGTTGGTGCACTTGGCGCTGCTGCAGCGCGAACACAAGCTGCCCTGGTTTGATTTGCTACAAAAAGAGGAGCTGCTGCCGGAGGAATTACAAGGGCTAAGGCCTGTTTTGATCCGATGGCAGGGCTGGCTCGACACCCTGCCGCCGCACGACGCGCTCGATGCCATCTTTGACGACGGCGACGTGCTGGCGCGTTGTGTCGCCGCCGCACCGGCCACGCAGCGCGAGGCTGTCGTGTCGAATCTGCAGGCGCTGCTGGCCGCGGCGTTGCAGGTGGACGGCGCCCGCTACGCCACGCCCTATGCCCTGGTGCGCGCCCTCAAGGCCGGTGGCGTGCCGGCGCCCACCTTGGCCGATGCCGATGCCGTGCGCCTGCTGACCGTGCACGGCGCCAAGGGGCTGGAAGCGTCGCTGGTGCTGCTGCTCGATACCGATGCGCCGCCGCCGAAGGCGCAGACCATGAGCGTGCTGCTTGACTGGCCGGGCGAGGCCGAAGCGCCGCAGAGCTTCATCTTCCTGGCCAGCGAGAGCAACGTGCCGCCCAGCGTCGCCGCGGCGCTGGCGGTCGAGAGCCAGGCGCGCCAGCGCGAGGAATTGAACGCCCTGTACGTGGCCATGACGCGGGCGCAGCAGCGGCTGGTGCTGTCCTCGGTGCAGCCGCACCAGGCCAATGGCGCGAGCTGGTGGCAGCGGCTGCAGGCTGGTTGTGCAGCCATCGACGTGCCAGCAGCACCTGCACCGGTCGCCGTCGTGCCGGCGCAGGAGGCGCCGATCTTGTTGCCAATTCTGCCGCCGGTCCTTGTCAAATCTGCACCAATAGCTATCAAAACAGGAGCGTCTCAGGGCATCACAGAAAAGCCCTCGCCCGAGTCGCTGATCGGTCAGGCGATGCACCGCCTGCTGGAGTGGGCCGCGCTGGACGCCCCAGGCTGGACGCCCGCGCAGGTGCAGCGCGCGGCCGCCGAGTTCGACCTCGACGCCACGCAGGCGCAGCAGGCCGCCGCCATGGCGCAGCGCATCCTGCTGGGGGCCGGTGCCTGGGCCTGGCGTGCCGATGCGCTGGACTGGCATGGCAATGAAGTACCGGTCACGGTGCAGGGCAGCGTGCGCCGCATCGACCGGCTGGTGCGTCGCACGGATGGGACGTGGTGGGTGCTGGACTACAAATCGGCCGCGCAGCCGCAGGCTCAGGCAGAACTGCTGGCGCAGCTGCGCAGCTACCGTGCCGCGGTGCAGGCGGCATCGCCCGGAGAGCCGGTGCGCGCGGCCTTTCTCAGTGGGCAGGGCACACTGGAAGAAATTCAAGGAAACGAATGAAAAGAGTGATCGTGATAGGGGGTGGCCCGGCCGGCCTGATGGCGGCCGAGGTGCTGAGCGAGGCCGGTGTGGTGGTGGACCTGTATGACGCCATGCCCTCGGTGGGGCGCAAGTTCTTGCTGGCCGGCAAGGGCGGGCTCAACCTGACGCACTCGGAGTCGGCCGACCGTTTTGCCGAGCGCTACGGCGAGCAGCGCACGCAGATCGAGGCCTTGTTGCGCAGCTTCGGCCCGCAGCAGGTGCGCGAGTGGGCGCACGGCTTGGGCGTCGAGACCTTTGTCGGCACTTCGGGCCGCGTCTTCCCCTCCGACATGAAGGCCGCGCCGCTGCTGCGCGCCTGGCTCAACCGTCTGCGCCACCCGGCCCATGGTGGCAGGGGCGTGCAGTTCCACATGCGGCACCGCTGGCTCGGCTGGGCCGAGGACGGCTGCACGTCGCGCTTTGAAGCGCCGCAGGGCGAGGTGACGGCCCAGGCCGATGCCGTGGTGCTGGCCCTGGGTGGCGGCAGCTGGGCGCGCCTGGGTTCCAACGGCGCCTGGGTGCCGCTGCTGACCGCGCGTGGCGTGGCGGTGGCGCCGCTGCTGCCGGCCAACTGCGGCTTTGACGTGGCGGTACAGCGCCGGTTGCCGGCCGGGGGGCAGGGCGTACCGGTGCAGGTGGTCCCGGCACCCATGATGGGCTGGAGCGAACACTTCGCCAGCCGCTTTGCCGGCCAGCCTTTCAAGACGGTGGCGATTTCGTTCAGCAATGGGCAGGGCCAGAGCTTTCAGCGCAAGGGCGAGTTCGTCGCCACCGCCAGCGGCGTGGAAGGCAGCCTGATCTACGCCGCGTCCAGTCTGCTGCGCGACGAGATCATCCGCAACGGCCACGCCACGCTCCACCTGGACCTGCTGCCGGACTTCACGCCGGAGCGCGTGCTGGCCGAGGTGGCGCACCCGCGCGGCGCCAAGTCCCTCTCCAGCCACCTCAAGAGCCGGCTGGGGCTGGACGGCATCAAGACCGCCCTGCTGCACGAGCTGTTGAGCAAGGACGACATGCACGACGCGGCCAGGCTGGCCGCCGCCATCAAGGCGCTGCCGCTGCAACTGGTGGCGGCACGGCCACTCGATGAGGCCATCAGCAGTGCCGGCGGCGTGTTGTTCGAGGTGCTGAACGCGGACCTGATGTGCGAGGCGCTGCCGGGCGTGTTCTGCGCCGGTGAGATGCTGGACTGGGAAGCCCCCACCGGCGGCTACCTGCTGACGGCCTGCCTGGCCAGTGGCCGCAAGACCGGCGAGGGCGTGCGGCGTTATCTGGTTGTTTGACCGGCAGAACCGGCCCTGGTTGGGGCACTCAGAGCTTGATCTGGTAGTCGGCGTGCCCGCCGGGTTTTTTCGGCGGCAGGGCGACGGCGCCAAAGCGCTGGTAGATGCTGATGGCCCCGGTGTTGCCAGGGGCGACCTCTTCCAGCGTGAAGGTGGCGCACCGGCGCGCCCGGGCGGCGCCGATCAGCGTACCGATGACGGTGGTGCCAAAGCCCAGTCGGCGAAAGGTGGGCACCGTCACGATGTTGCTGAGCCGAAAGTCGGAACCTTGAACGACCCCCACGCCTTCCAGCACCTCCACCTTGTCGATAGACAACTTCACCGTGTAGGTGGGGTCAACCTCGCTGCCCCAGAAGTGCAGGTGAATCTCGATTTTGTTCAGGTCCAAGGTCTTGCCGAACGGCCACATGCGGAGTTCCCCATGGTTTCTGTGCGTGTCAGGTCCGCATGGATAGTAGACAGCAAAAGGCTTGCGGGTCAATCCGGGGAACCTTGGCGTGCTTCAGGGGCCTTGCGGTCTTCTAAGCTGGCACACTTGGAAACCATGGGGGATCGGGCATGTGGCCGTTTCATGACAAGGTTGACCCCAACAAGATTGAAATCCATCTGCATTGCCTGAACGATGCGGACGTCCCGTCCTTCACGGTGAAACTGGTGTCCCAGGGGCAGACCGTGCTGGAAGGGAGCGGACTCATGCTGGGCGCCGACTCCCGGCTCTGCGACATCAAGACCGAGACTGATCGATTTCCAGCTCCGGCTCTGATGGCCTGGCGGCTGTCTGCAAGCCGCGTGAACAGCGGTTTCTGATATGTAAGGTGACGGACCTTGACCCCGGCACTGACTCCACAGTTAGGGCTGCTTGGTTCCCCACCTGACCCGGTTGGCCGCTTCACCATGCGGGAAGGCCCGTCACTTCCAATTGTAAGGGCAGGGGGCCGATCTTCAAGACCGGTGCACGAGAAAAAAGTCACCCGGTCCACACCGTAGAATCCTCGCATGTCCTATCTCGTGCTCGCCCGCAAGTACCGCCCCCGCAGCTTTGCTGAAATGGTGGGGCAGGAGCACGTGGTGCGCGCGCTGAGCAATGCGCTGGAAACCCAGCGCCTGCACCATGCCTACCTCTTCACCGGCACGCGCGGCGTGGGCAAGACCACGGTCTCGCGCATCCTGGCCAAGTCGCTGAACTGCCAGGGCGCTGACGGGCAGGGCGGCATCACCGCCACGCCCTGCGGCGTGTGCCAGGCCTGCACCGACATCGATGCCGGCCGTTTTGTCGATTACACCGAGCTCGACGCCGCCTCCAACCGCGGCGTGGACGAGGTGCAGGCCCTGCTGGAGCAGGCGGTCTACAAGCCGGTGCAGGGCCGCTTCAAGGTCTTCATGATCGACGAAGTCCACATGCTCACCAACACCGCCTTCAACGCCATGTTGAAGACGCTGGAAGAGCCGCCCGAGTACCTCAAGTTCGTGCTGGCCACGACCGATCCGCAGAAAGTACCGGTGACGGTGCTGTCGCGCTGCCTGCAGTTCAATCTGCGGCCGATGGCGCCGGAAACGGTGCTGGAGCACCTCGCCAAGGTGCTGCAGGCCGAGAACGTACCGGCCGAGCCCCCCGCACTGCGTCTGCTGGCGCGTGCTGCGCGCGGCTCCATGCGCGATGCGCTGTCGCTGACCGACCAGGCGATCGCTTTCGGCTCCGGCCAGCTCGAAGTGGCCACGGTGCGCCAGATGCTGGGCAGCGTGGACCGCTCGCATGTGTTCAAGTTGATCGAGGCGCTGGCGCAGGGCGACGGCAAGAGCGTGGTGGAAACCTCAGAGGCGCTGCGTGTCAACGGCCTGAGCGCCGCTTCCACGCTGGAAGAAATGACGGTGGTGCTGCAGCGCATGGCGGTGGTGCAGGCGGTGCCTGATGCGGTGGACGAGTCCGACCCGGAAGCTGCCGAGATGGCACGCCTGGCCGCGCTGCTGCCGGCCGATGAAACGCAGCTGCTCTACAGCCTGTGCCTGCACGGCCGTGGCGAACTGGGCCTGGCGCCCGACGAATACGCCGCGCTGACCATGGTGCTGCTGCGCCTGCTGGCCTTCAAGCCCGGTGCAGTCACCTCGGCTGAAAAAAAAACACTGAAATCGGCTGAGGCGCCGGTTGCTGCGGCCGCACCGCGTGCTGCAGCGCCTGCCCAGAGCGCACAAGTGGCGGCGGTCCCTGTGCCGCCCGTGGCCGCACGTCCGGCCCCTGTTCCAGCGCCAGCATCTGCGGCGAGCACGCCGGTCAGAACGGCGCCGCCGGGTCAGGTCCTGCCGGTGGTGGACGGTGCCAAGGCCATGCCGCCGACGCCAGATGCAAGACAAAATCAGGCTCCATCCCTTGGAGACGCTGTCCAGGATGCTCCTAAAGTTGTAGCGGTTCCGGTGCGCGTGGCACCGGAGTCGCGCGCCGATGCTCCCGTGAACGGCGGCAGTGGAACACCGCTGGTGCCGACCGAAGAAGGTGGCTTCTGGCACCTGACGGTGCAGCAGCTGGTGGCGGCCGAGGCCGTGACCGCACTGGTGCGCGAGCTGGCGCTGCAGTCTCAGCTGGTGGCGCGCGACGGCGAACATTGGCTGCTGCGCGTGGAGCGCGAGTCGCTCAACTCACCCACCAGCCGCGAGCGCCTGCAGAACGCGCTGCGCGCGGCCGGCCATGCCGCCACCCTGAGCGTGGAGATCGGCCGCGTCAGTGACAGCCCGGGCAAGCGCAATGCAGCAGCCGCCGCCGAGCGGCAGCAGGCGGCCGAGAAACTGATTTACGAAGACCCCTTCGTGCAGACCATGATGCGTGACTTTGGCGCGAAAATCGTGCCCGGCAGCATCAAGCCCATCGATCCCAATATTTCACAAAACTCGTAAGGACAGACATGTTCAACAAAGGACAACTCGCCGGCCTCATGAAGCAAGCGCAGGCCATGCAGGACAACCTGAAGAAGGCGCAGGACGAACTGGCGTTCATCGAAGTCAGCGGCGAATCCGGTGCCGGCCTGGTGAAGGTCGTGATGACCTGCAAGCACGACGTCAAGCGCGTCACCATCGACCCCAGCCTGCTGGCCGACGACAAGGACATGCTGGAAGACCTGGTGGCCGCCGCCTTCAACGACGCGGTGCGCAAGGCCGAGGAAACCTCGCAGGCGAAGCTGGGCAAATTGACGGCTGGCATGCCAGGCCTCCCCGGCGGCATGAAGTTTCCTTTCTAAGGGCTACTGCGCGGGCGTGATGCGTCGTTGCGGGGTCCGTCGGAAAATCCTCATGGACGTTCCAGTCCATTCCGGTTTCCCGCCACCCGCGCCTCGCCTGACGCCCACTCGCGACGCCCCGAACCATTGTTGGTAAATCCATGTCCGACGCCCATTCCCTCGACACATTGATCCAGGCGTTGCGCCGGCTGCCGGGCGTGGGGGTGAAGTCGGCTTCGCGCATGGCGTTTCACCTGCTGCAGCAGGACCGCGAGGGCGCGCTGCTGTTGTCGCGTGCCCTGCACGAGGCGGCGCAGCATGTGCACCACTGCGCGCGCTGCCACACCTTCACCGAGGCCGAGGTCTGCGCCACCTGTCTCGACCCGGCGCGCGACACCAGCAAGCTGTGCGTGGTGGAAACGCCGGCCGACCAGATGGCGCTGGAGCGTACCGGTGCCTACAAGGGGCTGTACTACGTGCTGATGGGTCGCCTGAGCCCGCTCGACGGCATCGGCCCGAATGACATCGGTCTGAAGCAGATGCTGGCGCGGGCCAGCGACGGCACGGTGCGCGAGGTGATCCTGGCCACCAACTTCACGGCCGAGGGTGAGGCCACGGCCCATGTGATCGGCGAGGCGCTGAAAAGCCGTGGTGTTGCCTTCACGCGCCTGGCGCGCGGTGTGCCGATCGGCAGCGAACTCGAATACGTGGATCTGGGCACCATTGCCCATGCTCTGGTCGACCGGCGCTGACGCGCTGCGCCGTGGCGGGCATCAGGGATAATGCCGCTTCGCCCCTGACCGAGACCCATCATGACCTTTGCCCGTTTCACTCTGGCTTACTGGTGCGTGCTGATTGCCGCGCTCCTGCCCATTGTCTGCGCCGGCATTGCCAAGTGGGGCTCGTACGGCAAGCCGCGGCGTGAAGGCGGCTTCGACAACGACAACCCGCGCGCCTGGCTGGCAAAGCAGACCGACTGGCGCGCCCGTGCCAACGCCGCACAGTACAACAGCTTCGAGTCGCTGCCGTTTTTCATCGGTGCGGTCATCATCGCCCACCAGCTCGGCGCCTACCAGGCACGGCTCGACCTGCTGGCCTTTCTTTTTGTCTTCCTGCGCATGCTCTACATCATGATGTACGTGGCCGGTTTGTCCACGGTGCGCTCGCTGGTCTGGACGCTGGCTTTGCTGGTGAACATCGGCATCCTGTTCATCGGGTATCGCTAAGTTCATTCCCTTAGGTGAAAACCCGCTCGGGATGTTTCCCGATGCGGGTTTTTTCATGGCTCGGTAGGCTGTGCTGGATTCGAATTTCCATTCCAAAAACAGGGTGACCTCATGCACATGCCCCCCATCAGTCGACGGACCTTCAGCACCGGAGCAGTGCTGACAGCCGCATCCCTCGCGGCGCCGGCCCTGCGTGCCCAGCCGCGGCTGGAAAAGACCCGGATCGCGATTGCCGTGGGCGGCAAGGCCTCGTTCTACTACCTGCCTCTGACCATTTCCGAGCAGCTCGGTTTCTTCAAGGACGAGGGACTGGAGGTCGAGATCAGCGACTTTGCCGGCGGTGCGCGCGCGCTGCAGGCGGTGGTGGGCGGCTCGGCCGACGTGGTGAGCGGCGCCTACGAGCACACCATCAACCTGCAGAACAAGGGCCAGTTCTTCCAGGCCTTCGTGCTGCAGGGCCGCGCGCCACAGATCGCCCTGGGCGTGTCGATGAAGACCCTGCCCGGCTTCAAGTCGGTGGCCGATCTCAAGGGCAAGCGGATCGGCGTCACGGCACCGGGTTCATCCACCAACATGCTGGCCAACCTGGTGCTGTCGCGCTACGGCCTCAAGGCCAGCGATGTGAGCTTCATCGGCGTCGGTACCTCGGCGGGCGCCTTGGCTGCCATGCGTTCGGGCCAGATCGACGCCATCAGCAACATCGACCCGGTGATGACCATGCTGGAGCAGAAGGGCGATGTGCGCATCATCTACGACACGCGCACGCTCAAGGGCACGCAGGAGGTGTTCGGCGGCTCCATGCCGGCGGCCTGCCTGTATGCGCCGCAGGACTTCCTGAAGAAGAATCCCGACACGGCGCAGGCGCTGGCCAACGCCATCGTGCACGGTCTCAAATGGCTGCAGACGGCCGGGCCGCGCGACATCATCAAGACGGTGCCCGAGTCCTACCTGCTGGGCGACCGCGGGCTGTACCTGGCGTCCTTCAACAAGGTGCGCGAAGCGCTGGCGGTCGACGGCCTGTTTCCGGACGACGGCGGCAAGACGGCGCTGCGTGCGCTGGCCAGTTTCGACACCACGCTCAAGGCGGACAAGATCGATCTGGCCAAGACCTATACCAACCAGTTCGCGCTCAAGGCCAAGGCCAGGTTCAAGGCTTGACAGCGTTGCGCACGTGACCGCTGCCGTGTCTGATTACGCGCTCGAACTGCTCGGCATCCGCTGCACCTTCCGCGCCCGCGAGGCGGGCACGGCGTCCTCGTCCTACACCGCCGTAGCCGACACCACGCTGCGCGTGCGTGCCGGCGAATTTGTGTCGGTCGTCGGCCCCACCGGTTGCGGCAAGTCCACGCTGCTCAACATTGGCGCCGGCCTGCTGGCGCCCTCGGCCGGCGAGGTGCGTGTGTTCGGCGAGCCGCTGGCGGGGATCAACCGGCGTGCCGGCTACATGTTCCAGGCCGAGGCACTGATGCCCTGGCGCAGCGCGCTCGATAACGTGATGCTCGGCCTGCAGTACCGCGGGGTTCCGGAGGGCGAGGCGCGCGCGCAGGCGCAGACCTGGCTGGCGCGCGTGGGCCTGGGCGGTTTTGGTGATCGCTACCCGCACCAGCTCTCCGGCGGCATGCGCAAGCGCACGGCGCTGGCACAAACGCTGGCGCTGGATCCCGACATCATCCTGATGGATGAGCCCTTCAGCGCGCTCGACATCCAGACGCGCCAGCTGATGGAGGACGAGGTGCTGGCGCTGTGGGCCGAGAAAAAGAAGGCGGTGCTGTTCATCACGCACGACCTGGACGAGGCGATTGCCATGAGTGACCGGGTGGTGGTGCTGTCGGCCGGGCCGGCCACGCATCCGATCGGCGAATTCGTCATCGATCTGCCGCGGCCGCGCCATGTGGCCGAGGTGCGCACCGCGCCGCGCTTCATCGAGCTGCACACGCAGATCTGGGGTGTGCTGCGCGACGAGGTGCTCAAGGGTTACCAGCAGCAACTCCGTCAAGTCGCTTGAAGTATGTGGAAGTCCATCCAACCCCGTGAAGGCAACCTGCGCCTGTGGCAACTGGCGTTGCTGCTAGTGGTGCTGGTGCTGTGGCAACTGGCCTCGCGCGACGCGCAGCTCGCCTTCTTCCTCGGTGAGCCGGTGCAGGTGGCCGGGCGCATCTGGTCCTGGTTCCTGCCCTGGGGCGTGGCGCCCAATGCGCTGTTTCCTGAAGGGCTGCCCGGCCATGCCGACATCTACCGCCATCTGGGTACCACGCTGCTGGAGACCGTGCTGGCCTTCGGCCTCGGCACCATGCTGGGCCTGGCCGCCGGCCTGTGGCTGGCACTGGCGCCGTTGGCGAGCGCCATCCTCGACCCTTACCTGAAGGCGGCCAACGCCATGCCACGCGTGATCCTGGCACCGATCTTTGCCATGTGGTTCGGCCTCGGCATCTGGAGCAAGGTGGCGCTGGCCGTCACGCTGGTGTTCTTCATCGTGTTCTTCAACGTCTACCAGGGGGTGCGCGAAGTCAGCCCGGTGCTGCTGGCCAACGCCCGCATGCTGGGCGCCAATCAGAAGCAGTTGCTGCGCACCGTCTACCTGCCCAGCGCCACGGCCTGGGTGTTCTCCAGCCTGCATACCTCGGTCGGGCTGGCCTTCGTCGGCGCGGTGGTGGGGGAGTACCTGGGGTCGGCGCGCGGCGTGGGCTACCTGATCCAGCAGGCCGAGGGCACGTTCGATGTCAATACCGTGTTTGCCGGCATCGTGGTGCTGACGTTCTTTGCGCTGCTGCTCGATGGCCTGGTCGGCACCCTGGAGCGTCGCCTCATGACTTGGCAGCCGCGCCAGGGTGAGACCGAAAGGCTATAAAAAACGATAGCTGTTGACGCCCTTTGGGAAAGGGCGGGAGCCATGTTTGTTCCGGATCAGCGGCGGGCGACGCGGGTCGCCGGGGTCTTGGCCGGCTTGCCGCGCGGTGCCGCCTTGGCCACCACCCGGGTGGCGCTCTTGGCCTTGGCCATGCTGCGTGGCTGCACCGGCAGGAACAGCACCACCTGCTGGCCGGCCTTGAAGGCGGCGGAGGCGCTGACCTTGTTCCACTCGGCCACGCTGGCCGGGGTCTGGCGGTAGCGCTTGGCGATGCTGGCCACGGACTCGTGCTTGCCGGCCTTGACCACGGTGCGGCGTAGCACGACTTCGGGTGCGAAAGCAACCTGGCCGTTGTCGGCGATGCGCTCGGTCACGTCATTTTCGTGATGCGCGTGGCGCGGCACCACCAGGGTGGAGCCGGCACGGATCAGCATGCGCGGCGGGATGTTGTTGACGTTGCGCAGCTCGGCCTCGTTCATGCCGGCACGTTTGGCAGCATCGGCCACCTTCATGGTGGCGGGGGCGACCCAGACCGTCCAGCTGGCCAGCCGTGAGCCGTAGGCATCCAGGTTGCGCTGGAAGATGGTGGCGTTGTCCCAGGGCAGCAGGATTTGCGGCGTGCCCGCGGCCAGGATCACTGGCTTGTTCAGCGAGGGGTTGAGCGCCTTGAAGTCGTCCAGCGGTACCTCGGCCAGTTTGGCGGCCAGGGCGACGTCGATGTCGCGCGTGATGGTGACGCTGTCGAAGTAGGGGTGGTTTTCGATCAGTGGCAGCTGCGAGTTGAAATCCTGCGGCCGGGCCACGATGTTCTTCACCGCCTGCAGCTTGGGCACGTAAAAACGCGTCTCCATCGGCATGTTGAGGTCGAGGTAGGTGGTGCCGGCGCCGGCGCGCTGGTTCTTGGCGATGGCGCGCCCCACGCTGCCTTCGCCCCAGTTGTAGGCGGCCAGGGCCAGATGCCAGTCGCCGAACATGCCATGGAGCTTTTGCAGGTAGTCGAGCGCCGCACGGGTCGAGGCCAGCACGTCGCGCCGGTCGTCACGGAAGGCGTTCTGCTTGAGTTCGAAGTATTTGCCGGTGGCCGGCATGAACTGCCACATGCCGGCAGCCTTGGCGCTGGAGACCGCCTGCGGGTTGAAGGCGCTTTCGATGAAGGGCAGCAGGGCCAGCTCGGTCGGCATGTTGCGCCGCTCCAGTTCCTCGACGATGTGGAACAGGTATTTGCGCGAGCGTTCGGTCATGCGGAAGATGTAGTCGGGACGCGTGGCATACCACTGCTCGCGGTCGCGCACCAGGTCGCTTTCCAGGTCAGGCATGGCAAAGCCGCGGCGAATGCGTTCCCACAGGTCGGCCGGGGCCGCCAGGGGGGCGACGCCACTGCGCGAGGCGCTGCCGCGGGCCTGGATCGGCGTCAGGGTACCGGCGGGCAAGGTGGGCGCGCGGCTGCTGCGCAACGCTCCGCCGTCGGCCGATGCGGCGGCCGGGTCGGCGGGGGCCATGTTGGCGCAGCCGCTCAACAGGAGCAGCCCGGTCAGGGCGGTAGAGATGAGGAATTTCATTTGAACTGGTTCTTCCACTCACGCAAGGCGGCAAACACGGTGGTCTCATTGCGGGCGGCAGCATCGAAGGTCTGCACGGCCGCCGTGACGGCGGGTTGGCGCGAGCGCAAAAAGGGATTGATCTCGCGTTCCAGCGAGATGGATGAAGGCAGGGTGGGCAACTGGCGCGCGCGCCGGGCTTCGCACTCGGCCGTGTAGCGGGCCAGGGCGGCATTGCCGGGCTCCACGGCACGGGCAAAGCGCAGGTTGCTCAGCGTGTATTCGTGGGTGCAGCAGACACGGGTGGCGCCGGGCAGGGCGGCGAGCTGGTCGAGCGAGGCCAGCATCTGCGCGGGGGTGCCTTCGAAGAGGCGGCCGCAGCCGCCGGAGAACAGGGTGTCGCCGCAGAACAGCAGCGGGCTGCCGTCGACATCGGCGGCATAAAAGGCGATGTGGCCAGCGGTGTGGCCGGGCACGTCGAGCACGGCAAAGTCCAGGCCGAGCGCCTGAAGGCGGTCGCCGCCGCTCAGGCGCACCAGGGGTTCGGGGATGTCTTCCGCCGCCGGGCCGTACACGACGGCCCCGGTGGCTGCTCGCAGTTCCGTCACGCCGCCGACATGATCGGCATGGTGGTGGGTGACTAGAATCGACTGCAGCTGCAAGTTCCGGTCTTGCAGTGCCTGCATTACCGGCAGCGCATCGCCGGGATCGACGACAAGGGCCTGATGCCCGTCATGCAGCATCCAGATGTAGTTGTCGGCGAAGGCAGGAAGTGGAATCAAGACCATGAGCGATCAGATTATAGGTTTGCACGACTGGTTTGGCACCCCGCCGGGCGCTTATCTGCTCGACTGGGAGCAGCGCCAGTTCGAGCAGGCGGTGGTCGACATCTTCGGCTACCACGCCCTGCAGCTGGGACTGCCGGCACTCGATGCCCTGCACGCCAACCGCATGCCGCACCGCTGGCTCGCCAGCTGCGAGCCAGCGGTGCCGCCGATGCAGCGGCAGCCGGCGCTGTGCACGGATTTTTCAGCGCTGCCGTTTCCTGCCGCCAGCCTGGACCTGGTGGTACTGCCGCACACGCTGGACAGCCACCCCGACCCGCATGCCACGCTGCGCGAAGTGGCGCGCGTGCTGGTGCCCGAGGGGCGGGTGGTGATCTGCGGCTTCAATCCGGCCAGTCTGTGGGGCCTGCGCCAGCGGCGCGACCAGTTCTGCCGGCGCCGGGGTTGGGGCGAGCCTTTTCTGCCGGTGCTGCCACAGCAGATCGGCTACCGGCGCCTGCGCGACTGGCTGCATCTGCTCGACTTCGAGATCGAAGACGGCCGCTTCGGCTGCTACCTGCCGGCGGTGCGCACCGAGAAGTGGCTGCACCGCCTGGACGGCATGGATCGCCTGGGCGCGCGCTGGTGGCCGATTTTCGGCGCCGTGTATTTTCTGGTGGCGGTCAAGCGCGTGCATGGCGTGCGCCTGCTGGGGGCCAGCTGGAAGACGGCGGCCAGCCGTGCCACGGCCGCGGTGCCGATGGCCAACCGCAGCGGCGACAATCACGTGGTCACGATGAACGGGAAAAGCGATTGAACCACGTTGAAATTTATACCGATGGCGCCTGCAAGGGCAATCCCGGCCCGGGCGGCTGGGGAGTGCTGCTGAAATCAGGCACCACCGAAAAGGAGCTGTTTGGTGGCGAGCGCGAGACCACCAACAACCGCATGGAGCTGATGGCAGTGATCATGGCGCTCGAGGCGCTCAAGCGGCCCTGCCATGTGTTCCTGCATGCCGACAGCCAGTACGTGCTCAAGGGCATGACCGAGTGGCTGGCGGGCTGGAAGGCCAAGGGTTGGAAGACCGCCTCCAAGCAGCCGGTGAAGAACGTCGATCTGTGGCAGCGCCTGGATGCGCTGGTGGCGAGCGCCGGGCACAAGATCGAGTGGCGCTGGGTCAAGGGCCACAACGGCGACCCGGGCAATGAGCGGGCCGATGACCTGGCCAACCGCGGCGTCGAGCAGGCCCTGCGGCAGGGCTAACCGTACCGCTGTGTAAAGAGACGGCAAAGTTGCCCGTTTCGGCCGCCTCGCCAGGGACATCACGCATGCAGCGTGCCGGCGGGGCTGCTACATTGGCAAATTGCTTCGAAAAGTGTCCCCGTACGAGAAGAAATCAGCATTCATGGCATCCAAACTCGTTTATCCGGTCGTTGCCCTTGTCGGCATCGTGGCTGCTTCCGGGGCAGCGTGGTGGTATCAGAACCGGGCGCCATCCTCTGCCGCACCTGCCCAAGGCGCAGTCGCCGGCTCGACATCGGCCGCCAGTGCCACACCGGGCGCCGGCCGGCCGGTCACGGTCGAGGTGGCCCGGGTGGAAATCACCAGGCTGGTCGATGATGTCCAGGCGGTGGGCAGCCTGCGCTCGCGCCAGGGCGTGGTGCTGCGGCCCGAGGTCAGCGGCCGCGTGACCCGGCTCAATTTCCGCGATGGCGAGCGTGTACGCCGCGGCCAGCTGCTGGTGCAGCTCGACGACCAGTTGCCGCAGGCCCAGGTCAGGCAAAGTGAAGCCGAGTTGTCGATCGCCCGCGCCAACCACAAGCGCAATCAGGAGTTGCTGGCACAGAACTTCATCAGCCAGCGCACCGTGGACGAGAGCGCGGCCAATCTGGATGTGGCGCATGCCAAGCTGGCACTGGCGCAGGCCACGGCAGCACGCCTGAAGATCGTGGCGCCGTTCGACGGTATTGCCGGTATCCGGTCCATCAACGTGGGCGATTACCTCAAGGACGGTACCGACATGGTCAACGTCGAGGACATCGACGTGGTCTATGTGGATTACCGCCTGCCCGAGCGTTTCCAGACCCAGGTGAAGAAAGGCCAGAAGGCCGTGGTCGAAATCGATGCCTTGCCCGGCCGCACGTTCGAGGCCCAGATCCAGGCGGTCGATCCCTTGATCGATGCCAATGGCCGCTCCATTGCCGTGCGCGCCACCATCGACAACCGCCAGCAACTGCTGCGCCCCGGCATGTTCGCCCGTGTCACCACGGTGTTCGGCGAGCGCGACAAGGCCCAGGTCATTCCGGAGGAGGCCATCGTGCCGCAGGGCGGCCGCCAGTTCGTGATCAAGGTGGTCAACGGGCCGGAGAAGGACAGCCAGGTTTCCAAGCGGGTGGAGGTCAAGGTCGGCATCCGTCGCCCGGGCCGGGTGGAGATTCTCGAAGGCCTGAGCGAGGGCGATACCGTGGTGACGGCGGGCCACCAGCGTCTGCAGAAAGATGGCTCGGTCATCAAGATCATCGACACCGGGCGCGCCCCGGCCAAGCCTTGATGGCCTGAAGCACGGAGCGCCCCATGCAATTGCCCGAAATCGCCATCCGCCGGCCGGTGTTTGCCACCGTGCTGTCGCTGCTGGTCCTGCTCATCGGCGCGGTCAGCTTCACCAAGCTGCCGGTGCGCGAGTACCCCAAGATCGACGAGCCGGTGGTGACCGTCAACGTGCGCTACGCCGGCGCGTCGGCCGAGGTGGTGGAGTCGCAGGTGGCCAAGCCGCTGGAAGATTCGATTGCCGGCATCGACGCGGTGGACGTCATCACCTCGATCTCGCGCGCCGAGCAGGCGCAGATCACGGTGCGTTTCCGCCTGGAAAAGGACGCCGATGCCGCCGCCGCCGAGGTGCGCGACCGTACGGCGCGTGTGCGCAACAAGCTGCCGCAGGCGATCGAGGAGCCGGTGATTGCCAAGGTCGAGGCCGATGCCTTTCCGGTGATCTGGCTGGCGTTCTCCAGCGACACGCTCAACGCGCTGCAGATCAACGAACTGGTCAACCGCGTCGTCAAACCACGCCTGCAGACCGTCACCGGCGCGGCCGATGTGCGCATCTTCGGCGAGCGCAAGTTCGCCATGCGCGTCTGGCTCGACCCGGACCGGCTGGCGGCCTACAAGCTCACCACCCAGGACGCCGAGGACGCCATTCGGCGCAGCAACCTGGAAGTGCCGGCCGGCCGCATCGAAAGCCGGCAGCGCGAGTTCTCCGTCACCTCCAACACCGACCTGCGCTCGCCGGCCCAGTTCGGCGAGGTCGTCATCAAGACCGTCAACGGTTTTCCGGTCAAGCTGCGCGACGTGGCGCGCATCGAGGAGGGGGCGGCCGAGGAGCGCACCTCCGTGCGCCTCAACGGCCGGCCGGCGATTTCGGCCGGCGTGATCCGCCAGGCCACCGCCAACCCGCTGGTGCTGAGCCAGGGCGTGCGCGAGATGCTGCCCAAGCTCAAGGCCGACTTGCCGCCGGGCATCAGCATCGACGTGGCCAACGACAACTCGATCTTCATCGACCGCTCGGTGAAGAATGTCTACAAGACCATCGCAGAGGCGGTGGTGCTGGTGGCGCTGGTCATCTTCGTTTTTCTGCGCACGGTGCGGGCCTCCATCATCCCCATCGTCACCATCCCGGTCAGCCTGATCGGCACTTTCGCCCTGATGGCGCTGGCCGGCTTCACCGTCAACACCCTGACCCTGCTGGCGCTGGTGCTGGCCATCGGCCTGGTGGTGGACGATGCCATCGTGGTGCTGGAGAACATCTACCGTCACATCGAGGAGGGGCTCGATCCCTTCAGCGCCGCCATCAAGGGCGCCCGGGAGGTCGGTTTTGCCGTGGTGGCGATGACGCTGACGCTGGCAGCCGTCTATGCGCCGCTGGCCTTCACGCCAGGGCGCACCGGGCGGCTGTTCATCGAGTTTGCATTGGCGCTGGCCGGTGCGGTGATCGTCTCCGGCTTCATCGCGCTCACGCTTTCGCCCATGATGTGCTCGCAACTGCTGCGCCACAACGCCAAGCCCTGGTTCTTCGATCGCTGGATGGAAAAGGCGCTGAACGCCCTGACCGACGGCTACGAGCGCCTGCTGCGCCGCGTGCTGCGGACGCGCTGGGTCGTGCTGCTGGTGATGGCCGGCGTCGGCCTGGCGATCTGGGCCATCCTGCCCGGCATGAAGCGTGAGCTGGCGCCGCTGGAAGACCGGGGTGTGATCCTGAACATCGTCAACGCGCCGGACGGTGCCACCATGGCGTACACCGACAAGTACGCCAGTGCCATCGAGCGCATCGGCAGCGGCTACAAGGAGTTCGACCGCATCTTCGTGGTCACGGGCAACCCGACGGTGAGCCAGTCCAATGTGTTCCTGCGTGCGGTCGACTGGGACTTGCGTCAGCGCACCACGCTGGAGATGGCGCGCGAGATGCAGCCCAAGATCAATGCGCTGCCCGGCGTGTCGGCCTTCCCCATCACGCCGCCTTCGCTCGGCCAGGGCTTTCGCGAGCGGCCAGTCAACTTCGTGATCCTGACCTCCGACAGTTACGAGAACCTGAGCCAGGTGACGCGCCAGTTCATGGAGGAGATCGGCAAGAACCCCGGTTTCCTGACGCCCGATGTCGACCTGCGCCTGAACAAGCCCGAACTCAAGATCGACGTCGACCGGGAAAAGGCTTCCGATCTCGGTGTCGGCGTCGATGTGGTGGCGCGCGCCATCGAAACCATGCTGGGCGGCCGTACCGTGACACGCTACAAGCGCGAAAGCGACCAGTACGACGTGATCGTGCAGACCCAGTCGGTGGGGCGCGACACGCCGGACGACATCGAGCGCATCTTCGTGCGCGGCCGCAACGACACCATGATTCCGCTGGCTTCGCTGGTCAAGGTGCGCGAGGCGGTGGCGCCGCGCGAACTCAACCACTTCAGCCAGCGCCGTTCGGTCACGATCACGGCCAACCTGGCGCCCAACTACTCGCTGGGCGAGGCGCTTGACTTCCTGGATCAGGTGGGCGCCAAGGTGCTCAAGCCCGGCTACACCACGGATGTCAACGGCACCTCGCGCGAGTTCAAGAGTTCGCAGGGGTCGCTCACCATCGTCTTCATCCTGGCGCTGCTGTTCATCTTCCTGGTGCTGGCGGCGCAGTTCGAAAGCTTTGTCGATCCCTTCGTCATCATGCTGTCGGTGCCGCTGTCCATGATCGGCGCGCTGCTGGCGCTCAAGATCAGCAACGGCTCGCTCAACGTCTACTCGCAGATCGGCCTGATCACGCTGGTGGGCCTGATCACCAAGCACGGCATCCTGATCGTCGAGTTTGCCAACCAGATGCGCGAGCAGGGCATGGACATGTTCGAGGCGGTCGTCAAGGCCGCCAGCCAGCGTCTGCGTCCGATCCTCATGACCACCGGCGCCATGGTGCTGGGTGCCGTGCCGCTGGCCCTGTCCACCGGTGCCGGTGCCGAGAGCCGCATCCAGATCGGCTGGGTGATCGTGGGCGGCATGACGCTGGGGACGTTGCTCACCATCTTCGTGGTGCCGACCATGTACACCCTGCTGGCGCGCCAGCATGCGCCGGGCGCCAACAGGCAGGCGGTGGCGGATGATGCCCGGGCCCATGAAGAACTGTCGGCCAGGTAAGGTGTTGCCCGCGCATGATCCCGCATGACGTTGCCCAGCAGGGGCTGAGCAGCGCAGAAGCGGCCCGGCGCCTGGCGGCTGACGGGCCCAATGGCTTGCCCGGCGGCGGTGTCCGCACCTGGCGCCACATCGTGCTGGAGACCGTGCGTGAGCCCATGTTCGGGCTGTTGCTGGCGGCCGCCTGTCTGTACCTGGTCCTGGGGGACTTGCAGGAAAGCCTGAGTCTGACGGTGATGGTGCTGGTGGTGCTGGGACTCACGCTGTACCAGGAAGGCAAGACCGAACGTGCCATCCAGGCGCTGCGTGACCTTTCCAGCCCGCGCGCCCGCGTCATCCGCGACGGACGCCGGCAGCACATTGCCGGTATCGAACTGGTGTGCGGCGACATCATGCTGCTGGCCGAGGGCGACCGCGTGGCCGCAGATGCCGAGTTGCTGTCGGGCGGTGAACTGCAGGTGGACGAATCGCTGCTCACCGGCGAATCGGTGCCGGTGCGCAAACTGGCCGGAGCGACCCCGGCGGCTGTAGCCGCTGATGCGGAAGTTTCGGCCGCACTCTATGCCGGCACTTTGGTGGTTCAGGGGCAGGGCATGGCGCGCGTCACGGCAACGGGCGTGCGCAGCCAGATGGGACAGATCGGCACGGCGCTGCAGACCGTGCAGGCGGAGGAATCGCCGCTGCGCCGGCAGACCAACCGGCTGGTGCGCCGGCTGGCCTGGATCGGCCTTGCCTTGAGCCTGTTGCTGGTGCTGATGCAGGGGCTCCTGCGCGGTGACTGGCTGCAGGCGCTGCTGGCCGGCATTGCCCTGGCCATTGCCATGCTGCCGGAAGAATTCACGGTGGTGCTGACGGTACTGCCGGCGCTCGGTGCCTGGCGCCTGTCACGCGAGCAGGTGCTGACGCGCCGCATCGCGGCCATCGAGACGCTGGGCGCGACTTCGGTGCTGTGCGTGGACAAGACCGGTACCCTGACCGTCAATCGCATGCGCGTGGCGCACCTGCATGCTGGCGGCCAGGACGTGGCGCTGGACGAGGTGCAGGGCGCCGAGCTGGCCGAGCATTTCCATGCCGTGGTCGAGTTCGCCATCCTGGCCAGCCAGACCGACCCCGTGGATCCGATGGAGCAGGCGTTTCACCGCCTGGGCGAGCAGTTCCTGGCGCAGACCGAGCATCTGCATCGCGACTGGACGCTGGCGCAAGAGTATGGCCTGACGCCCGAGCTGCGGGCCATGGCGCGGGTCTGGAAGGCGGTGGCGGGCAACTCGCATGTGGTGGCCGCCAAGGGCTCGCCCGAGGCCATTGTCGACCTGTGCCACCTGGATGCCGTTCGTCAGCAGGCGGTCGCTGCGGCAGCCGATGCCATGGCGGCACGCGGCCTGCGTGTGCTGGCAGTGGCGCGCGCGCGTTTTGCCGGGCCGCCCTGGCCCGCGCAGGAGCATGACTTCAATTTCGAATTCGTTGGCCTGCTCGGCCTGGCCGATCCGCTGCGCGAGGAGATCCCGCAGGCCATGCACGAATGCCATGCGGCCGGCATCCGGGTGGTGATGATCACGGGCGACTATCCGGTGACGGCGCAGGCCATTGCCCGCCGGGCCGGCCTGCCGGCCGACGTCGTGCTGGGCGGTGATGAGATGGTAGATCTCAGCGATGCCGAGCTGCAGCAGCGCCTGCGCACGGTGAGCATCTGTGCGCGCATTGCGCCGGCGCAGAAGCTGCGCATCGTGCAGGCCCTGCAGGCCGATGGCGAGGTGGTGGCCATGACCGGCGACGGCGTCAACGATGCACCGGCACTCAAGGCCGCGCACGTGGGCGTGGCCATGGGCGGGCGCGGCACCGACGTGGCGCGTGAGGCGGCCGCCATCGTGCTGCTGGACGACAACTTCGCCTCGATCGTGCGCGCCGTGCGGCTGGGGCGGCGCATCTTCGACAACCTGCGCAAGTCCATGTCCTACATCCTGGCCGTGCATGTGCCGATTGCCGGCATGGCGCTGCTGCCGTTGTTGCTGGGTTGGCCGATCGTGCTGTACCCGATGCACATCGCCCTGCTGGAGCTGGCCATCGACCCGGCCTGTTCCATGGTGTTCGAAAACGAGCCGGCCGACAGCGATGTCATGCAGCGCCCGCCGCGCGACCCTGATGCGCCGCTGTTCGCCGGCCGCACCCTGCTGCTGGCCCTGTTGCAGGGTCTGGGGGTGCTGGCGGTGGTGATGGGGGCACAGGTCTGGGGCGCTGGGCATCTGGACGAGGCCCAGGCGCGGGCGCTGGCTTTCACCACCCTGGTGCTGGGCAATCTGGCACTGATCTTCTCCAACCGCGCCGGGCCGGGCGGCCTGCTGGCTTCGCTCAAGGTGCCCAACCGCACGCTGTGGTGGGTCTGCGGCCTGACGCTGGGACTGTTGGCACTGGCGCTCTACTTGCCGCCACTAGCCTTGGTGCTGCACATGGCGGCGCTGCCGGCGGAGTTGCTGGCACTGGCGCTGTTGGCTGCCGGGGCGAGCCTGGTGTGGTTCGAGCTGCTGAAATGGGGTTCGCGCCGGATCTGAGTGTCAGATCACGCCGTCGAACATCATCACGTCCACCTCATCGCCAGCGGCTACGTTGCCCTGGCCGTGGTGCAGCACGATCAGGCCATTGGCCTGCACCATGGAGCTGAGCACGCCCGAACCCTGGTTGCCGGTGGTGCAGACCTGCAGAGTGCCATCGGCACCGTAGCTCACCGTGCCGCGCTGGTATTCGGTGCGGCCAGGTTTCTTACGAATGGCTTCGGTGCTGCGCGCACGCAGCAGCGGCGGTGCCTTGCCGCTGCAGCCCATCATCTGCAGCAGAGCCGGGCGAACAAAGGCCAAGAAAGTCACCATCACAGCCACGGGATTGCCGGGTAAACCGAACAGCACGGAGTTGCCGATACGACCCACCGCCATCGGTCGACCGGGCCGCATGGCGATGCGCCAGAAGGCCACGTCGCCGAGTTGTTTCATCATGGTCTTGGTGAAGTCGGCCTCGCCCACGCTGACGCCGCCGCTGGTGATGATGGCGTCCGCCTCGGCCGCGGCGCGGCGGAAGGCGGCTTCCAGTAGCGCCGGCTCGTCGCGCACCACGCCGAAGTCGATCACCTCGCAGCCCAGACGGGTCAGCAGGCCGAACACGGTGTAGCGGTTGCTGTCGTACACGGCGCCTTCGCGCGGCGCCTCACCCAGGCTCAGGATTTCGTCACCGGTGGAAAAGTAGGCCACCTTGAGGCGGCGCGTCACCTGCACGGTTTTGATGCCCAAACTGGCCGCCAGTCCCAGTGCAGCGGGCGTGAGGCGCTCACCTTTTCTTAGCGCCGGCTGGCCAGCCATGACGTCTTCGCCCAGCAGGCGACGGTTATCGCCGGGCTGCAGCAGGCCGGCCGGCAGGGTGATGGCATCGCCTTCGGCCTTGACGAACTCCTGCGGCACCACGGTGTCCAACCCGGCCGGCATGATGGCGCCGGTCATGATGCGCACGCACTGGCCGGCGCTCACGCTGCCCTGCCAAGCCTTGCCGGCCAGCGCCGTGCCGACCGGGGTCAAGGTCAGTGCCTCGCCTGTACGCAACTGGCTGCCGTCAAAGGCATAGCCGTCCATGGCCGAGTTGTCGTGCGGTGGCACGCTGACCGGCGAGATCACGTCCTGTGCCAGCACGCGGTCCAGCGCTTCGAAGATGCCGAGTGCCTCGGTGTCGGTGACCGGCGCCACCAGGCGGCTCAGGAATTCGTTGACGGCGGTGGCGCTCAGGGCCTGCGGGTCATAACCCTGCAGTTCGGCGGCAATCTGCTCAATGGTTTTCATGCGCGAAGTGTCAGGTGATCAGGAGTTTTCCAGTTGCTGGAGTTCGGCCAAGGTGTTGGCATTGGAAAAAGCCAGTGGGTCGTCGCCGGGCTGGTCGAAGGGCATGACCACCGTCTTGTGCAAGGCCGTCCAGGCGTCGATCTTGCGCCCGCCCTTGTGGGTGAAGTCGACCAGGCTTTCCAGCAGTCCCACCCGCAGCAGGCAGAACACCGGCTGGGTGCGCACCTTGATCTGGCCGTCCTTGTCCTGCTCCGGCGCGGCCGCCATAGCAATGTCGGCGTCTTCGCGCTCCAGTGCCTCGGCCAGGCGCTGCACCAGGTCGAGCGGAAAGCGCGGCGTGTCGCACGGGACCGTGACCAGATAAGCCGTCTCGCAGCGCTCCAGCCCGGTCAGGAAGCCGGCCAGTGGCCCGGCATAGTCGGCCAGCCCATCGGGCCAGACCGGTACGCCGAAGGATTCGTAGGCCGCCAGGTTGCGGTTGGCGTTGATGATGACCTGGCCCGCCTGCAGCTGCAGTCGCAGCAGGGTGTGCAGGGCCATGGGCATGCCGTTGAGGTTCTGCAGGCCCTTGTCCACGCCGCCCATGCGGCTGCCGCGCCCGCCGGCCAGGATCAGGCCGGTGATTTCTTCTGGAGCGATCAAGTCAGATTCCCTTTTCGTTGTAGCAATGTCAGACGGTGTTGACCGAAGGACGCCGCGGAACCGGCTCTGCCGGGCCGCTGGCGTCGCCCCCTGCAAGGGGGGTGGCGCAGCGCACGCAGTGCGCGCAGCCTGGGGGTGCGCCAAGTCCTAGCCTCCGATGTAGCTCATCTCGACGCGGCGCTGCGACCCGTGACCGGTGTCCGGTGGTTGGGCTGCACGTTGCTCCGAGTAGCGGTCATCGCGAGCACCCCAGATGTGGCCGATGGCCGAGATAATGTCTTCATCGCTGGCATTGCCGCGGATCAGGCTGCGCAGGTCATGGCCCTGGGTGGCAAACAGGCACAGGTAGAGCCGGCCCTCGGTGGAGAGACGGGCCCGGTTGCAGTCGCCGCAGAAGGCGTGGGTCACGCTGCTGATGACGCCGATTTCGCCGGCCGCCACATCGTGCTTGCCCTCGGCGTCGGCAAAACCCCAGCGTTCGGCGGTCTCGCCGGGCGCGCTGGGCTCCAGCTGCACCAGCGGCATCTCGGCCTGGATCAGCTTGACGACCTCGGCCGAGGGCAGCACCTCGTCCATGCGCCAGCCGTTGGTGGCGCCGACGTCCATGTACTCGATGAAGCGCAGCACCATGCCGGAGCCTTTGAAATGCCGCACCATGGGCAGGATTTCATGCTCGTTGGTGCCGCGCTTGACCACCATGTTGATCTTGATCGGCCCCAGGCCGGCCGCCTTGGCCGCTTCGATGCCGGCCAGCACGTCGGCCACCGGGAAGTCGACGTCGTTCATGCGGCGGAACACCGCGTCGTCCAGCCCGTCCAGGCTGACGGTGATGCGCCGCAGGCCGGCGTCTTTCAGAGCCTGGGCCTTGCGCGTCAGCAGTGAACCGTTGGTGGTCAGGGTCAGGTCCAGCGGCTCGCCGTCCACGGTGCGCAGGGCGGCGAGCTGTTCGATCAGGATTTCGATGTTTTTGCGCAGCAGCGGCTCGCCGCCGGTCAGGCGGATCTTGCACACGCCATGCGCCGCGAACAGCCGCGCCACGCGGGTGATTTCCTCGAAGCTCAGCAGCGCGCTGTGCGGCAGGTAAGGGTAGTCCTTGTCGAAGGTTTCCTTCGGCATGCAGTAGTTGCAGCGGAAATTGCAGCGGTCGGTGACGCTGATGCGCAGGTCGCGCAGCGGCCGGCCCAGGCGGTCGGCCAGCAGGCCGTTGGCCGCCATGCGGGTGGCCGGTGCAAAGGCGGCAGCAGGGGCGCTCAGCGTGGGAATGCGCTGGTCAACCAGGGGAATGACGCGTTCGGACATGGCCCTTATTGTCGCCTGTTCGGGCAGGCCCCGCAGACTGTGCAGAATCAGGGGGTGAAGCCCCCAAAAAATCGTGTCTTTGCCGGAATCCCCATGATTCGCCTGAAACGTCAACAGCCCAGTCTGATCACCCTGCTCGTCCTGGGGTGGCTGACCTGCGCCGGGACGCCGATCACCGTGTCAGAGAAGGATGACCTGGACGCACGAGCGATCGTCCTGGCGGTGTATTCAACGCCGATTCGGGCAGGGCAACCGGCGGAACGTCTGCCGCGTCTCGAAAGGGGGGCGGGGCTATGAAATTCTTCGATATCCGTGATCGGGTGCTGCTGGCCGCCTTGCTGCCCGTGACCCTGGTCGCTTTTTTGCTGTCGGCCGTGTTTCTGCTGGGGCGAGTCGGCGACCTCGATGAAGCGCACAGCCAACGAGCCCGGTCGTTGGCACGCCAGGTGGCCAGTGCCAGCGAATACGGCATGTTTTCAGGCAATATCGGCAACCTGCAAGCGGTTGCTGCTGGTGCCTTGCGTGAGCTGGATGTGCGCTCCGTGGTGATTCAGAATGCCCAAGGGGATGTTCTGGCGCAGGCCGGCAAGACGGGTTACGCCAAGTTGCCGATGCTGGGCGGCAACGAAAGCGAGTGGAGCGATGACACCACACGCTACGACATACTGGTGCAACCCGTGGTCGCGACCCCAGTCCGGCTCGGTGACGTTTTTGACGGAAGTGTCCGGGCTGGAATGGCCGCCAGCCCGGTGCTTGGTCATGTGGTGATCGAAATGTCGCGCCAGACCGTGGTGTCCCGCGAACGCGACATGCTGATGGCCGGCTTGGCTGTCACATTGGGGGGCTTGTTGTTCGGGGGCTTCCTTGCTGTGCGAATCGGTCAGGGCGTGATTGCCCCGATCATGCGGGTGTCCGATGTGATTGAGCGCCTGGGGCGCGGAGAGTTGTCCGCACGCGGGGCGGTGAGAGCGGACGATCCGTTGCGCGATTTGCTGCAGGGGTTGAACCAGATGGCCGAACGCCTGGAGCAGGGCCGTGATGTGCTGGAGCAGCGGGTGGCTCTGGCGACGCTGGAGCTGCGCGAGAAGAAGGAGGAAGCCGAGACCGCCACCTTGGCCAAGTCACGCTTCCTGGCGGCAGCCAGCCACGACCTGCGTCAACCGACCCATGCGCTGGGGATGTTTGTGGCGCGGCTGGCGCAGTTGCAACACGATGCGGAAACCCGGCATCTGATCGCCCATCTGGAGGCCTCGGTACGCGCCATGCAGGACCTGCTCGACGCGCTGCTGGACATTTCCCGTCTCGATGCCGATACCGTCAAGGCCAATCCGCGACCGTTTCCATTGGCGGAACTGCTGGAGCCGCTGCGTCGGGGAATGATGCCGGTTGCGACGGAAAAAGGGCTGCGTTTGCGCGTGCGCCCCAGTCAGGTCTGGGTGATGAGTGACCCGATCCTGCTCAGCCGCATTCTGCTGAACCTGGTGAGCAATGCTTTGAGCTACACCTATCAGGGCGGTGTCCTGGTCGCCTGCCGCACCCGACGGGACGGCAGGCATGTGAGCATTGAGGTCTGGGACACGGGTATCGGGATCGCACCCGAACACCAGCAGGACATTTTCAGGGAGTTCTTCCAGATTGCCAATCCGGAACGCGACCGCAACAAGGGACTGGGGCTGGGGCTGAACATCGTCGAGCGCACGGCAAAATTGCTCGGTTGCCCGTTGCGGCTCAAGTCCATTCCAGGGCGAGGGACGCACTTCAGCATCGAAGTGCCCATCGCCCAGCACGGACATCGGCAAGCGGCGCTTGCGCCACATGAGGCGATGTCGGCAGATGAGCTGAACGGCTTGCAGGTGCTGGTCATCGAAGACGACAGCGCTTCGGCGCAGGCGCTGTCGGGCTTGCTGGAGTCATGGGGGTGCACCGTGGTTGCCGTGGAAGACCTGCAGGGAGCGCTGTCGGCCGTGCGCGCTGCGTTCGATCCGCAGGTCATCCTCAGCGACTACCGCTTGCGCAACGGCGAGAACGGTGTGGATGCGCTCCATGGCCTGCGCACGGCGCTGGGGCGGCCGGTTCCGGCTTGTCTCATGAGCGGCGATACGGACCCGGCGTTGATGCAGGCCTGCCGCGATGCCGGCTTGCCTCTGTTGCACAAACCGGTGCGGCCAGCCAAGCTGCGTGCCCTGCTGCGCCGTCTGGAGCTCGGTGGCGACACGCCGGGAACTTAGGTGTTACGTGCCTCTGTGGGCCTGTCAGCCGGCAGTCGGGGTGTCCGCGCGCGTGTAGCCATGACGATTGGCGGCCAGCACGGCCTGGGTGCGAGTCGTCACGCCAAAGCCGCGCAGGATGGCCGTGACGTGGTTTTTGACGGTTTCATCGGACAGGTTGAGCATGCGGCCGATTTCCTTGTTGGCATAGCCGTCGAGCAGCAGGTACAGCACTTCTTCCTGTCGCGGCGTGAACTGGGGCGCTGGCTGATCTGCCTGCAGTTCGTTCGCGGTGGTGCCGGCCGAGGCCGCCATCAACTCGGGTGGCACATAGACATCGCCAGCCAGTACCAGGCGGGTGACCGAGAGCAGTTCATCACTCATGCCCGACTTGGTGAGAAAGGCCGCAGCCCCCTTGTTCAAGACCTGGCGCATGACGCGAGGGTTGACCGAGCCGGAGAGCATGATGATGGGAAGCTCCGGGTACTGTCGCGCGAAGACATCAAGCGCGTCCAGTCCATTCATGTCGGGCAGATGATAGTCCAGCAGGACCAGGTCCAGATCGGTATGCTGGGCCGCGAGTTCGAAGGCGCGGCTGCATGATCCGGCTTCCAGCACGTCAACGTCAGTGCCTAGCCCCTTGAGGACTTGGCGCAGGCCTTCGCGAACCAAGGCATGGTCGTCAACGACGAGTATTTTCAACTCACTCTCCGGCGTTCATCTGGGTCTGGGGTGAACCAGCCAGTATGTTAGCTCAAGTCCGGCGCTTCATAGAGTGGATCGTGAGCATCTTTGTCACTGAAATGACGCCTTCAGCGCCAATTGCCTTGCTGGGTGGGTGCGAATCCATCGTCAAGATCGTCGGGGTTCGAAGGGGATAGACCGAATTTTGACTTGGATGCGCCAGACGAGGAAGCGGTCCAGTAGCCGGGTTCCGGCATGGTCGTGTACGGGCACTGGCAAGCCGGTGAAAACTTCCAGAGCACCGTGTGCCGGGAATGGTCGGTGGCAGGGTCGAAATGCTGCAGTGCCTGCAGCAGTTGCTGCTGGATCAGCGGGGTGTAGCGCAGCAAGCCCTCATGCCAATGGTGGATCAACAGCTGGATCTGCAGGACAGGATTGTCGGCGCTGTGTGAGCGGGTCAGGACTTCGCAGCCGACCCAGGCCGGGGGAATGCCATTCATGCGCAAGGTGTCGCGCAGTACGACCCGTACCAGCTCGCGATGGGTGGCGGTGTGCTGCTGCGTGCTGAGCGGTACGGAAGACGCTGGCAACGAGGAGGCATAGTTTGCCGTGTCGTCACGATGTTTTCGTCCGCTGCGTCCGATTCTGAAAAGTCCGAACATCTCCATGTTCCCCCTGGGTGTCTTGGCTGGCTCAGCCCGATGTGCCCCGGGTCTGTTTCGACAGGGTTCCAGTGTAAGGGAATCGCTTGTCTGGCAAGGAATGCGCCGGCGGCAGGCGACCAGCGGTCGCTTCGCTGTTTCAGCGGCGCAACTAGGACTTGACAGGATTGCCGATCAGCGCGAATTGAGCGGCATTGGCCTGCAGCCATCGCTCGGACAGTGGGCTGCCGAGCTGGCCGGGATGGAAGTCCGGACGCAGATAGGCGCGCCACGGCTTGAACGTTTTACGCACCAAGCCGGTGCGGCCGAAGAAGAAATGCAGGCCACTCGTGAAGGTGCGCCAGCGCCAAAGCGTCCGGTCGCGTTTCAGGTTATGCAGCGTCTGGCGCAGGGTGTCGACCAGAAAGATCAGTGTCACGCGGCGGAACCAGATGCGGCGCCAGGCTTCGTTGCCGCCCAGGGTGCGGTAAAGATCGAAGGCGGTGGCTTTGTGCTCCGCTTCTTCGGCGCTGTGCCACAGCCACAGGGTCTGCAGACGCGGCTCGACACCCTGCAGCAGGTCGGGGTGGCTCAGCAACCACTCGGCCAGGATGGCGGTGAAATGTTCATTGGCGGCTGTCACGCCCAGGGCATGCCGGGGGTCGAGGCCATCGAGTTGCTTCAGGCGCTCACGGGCGCGTGGTTCCCAGTCGTTGTGCAGGCCGTGCTTTTCGATCTGCGCGTTGAACAGCGCATGGATGCGGCGGTGGGTGGCCTCTTGGCCGATGAAACCCTGCACTTCGCTGCGCCATGTCGCCTGCGCTTCGGGGGGCAAGGCGGCCAGACCTTGTCGCACCGAGTCGATGAAGAACTGCTCCCCCACGGGAAAGCTCATGGACAAGGCGTTGAAGAAGGCCGTTCGGAACGGGTCGCCAGCGAACCAGTGGCGCGTTACAGGCGATTCCAGATCAATCAGCAGTCGGCGGATGGCGAGGGTGCTCATGGCGGTTTCTCGTGGCTGGGTAAAAGTCTACGCCGCTTTGGCCAGCGATTCCAGCGTCGGCAGCCATGAAAACGATCGCGATGAAAAAGGCCCGCCGAAGCGGGCCTTGATTCGAACTGGCTGAGGCGCCGCGAATGCAGGTGCCTTAGCCGCCGTGGAACTTCATCATCAGCGGCACGATCAGCAGCGCCACGATGTTGATGATCTTGATCAGCGGGTTGACGGCCGGGCCGGCGGTGTCCTTGTAGGGGTCGCCCACGGTGTCACCGGTGACGGCGGCCTTGTGCGCCTCGCTGCCCTTGCCGCCATGGTGGCCGTCTTCAATGTACTTCTTGGCGTTGTCCCAGGCGCCGCCGCCGGTGCACATGGAGATGGCCACGAACAGGCCTGTGACAATGGTGCCCATGAGCAGGCCACCCAGCGCGGCCGGGCCGAGCACCAGGCCGACCAGGATCGGCACCACCACCGGCAACAGCGACGGGATCATCATTTCCTTGATGGCGGCCGTGGTCAGCATGTCGACTGCGGTGTCGTACTCGGGCTTGCCCGTGCCGTCCATGATGCCCTTGATGTCGCGGAACTGGCGGCGCACTTCGACCACCACGGCGCCGGCGGCACGACCGACCGCCTCCATGGCCATGGCACCGAACAGGTAGGGAATCAGCCCGCCGATGATGAGGCCGATGATGACCATCGGGTTGCTCAGGTCGAAGCTGATGACCTTGCCGAACGATTCCAGTTTATGGGTGTAGTCGGCGAACAGCACCAGCGAGGCCAGACCGGCCGAGCCGATGGCGTAGCCCTTGGTGACCGCCTTGGTGGTGTTGCCCACGGCGTCCAGCGGGTCGGTGATGTCACGCACGCTGGAAGGCAGTTCGGCCATCTCGGCAATGCCGCCGGCGTTGTCGGTGATCGGGCCGTAGGCGTCGAGCGCGACCACGATGCCGGCCATGCTCAGCATGGAAGTGGCGGCAATCGCGATGCCGTACAGACCGGCGAGCTGGAAGGAGATCCAGATCGCGGCGCAGACGAAGATCACGGGCCAGGCGGTGGAGCGCATGGAAACACCGAGACCGGCAATGATGTTGGTGCCGTGGCCGGTGGTGGAGGCTTGCGCGATGTGCTGCACCGGGCTGTACTGCGTGCCGGTGTAGAACTCGGTGATCCACACCAGGGCGGCGGTCAGCACCAGGCCGACGGCGCAGGCGCCGAACAGGCGCATCTGGCTGCCGGAGGCGGCAATCGCATTGTCGGGGATCAGCCACTGGGTGACGAAGAAGAAGGCGACCAGCGACAGCGCGCCGGCCACTGCCAGACCCTTGTAGAGGGCCGGCATCACGTTCTTCATGCCAGGGGCGGCCTTGACGAAGAAGCAGCCGATGATGGAGGCGATGATGGACACCGCACCGAGGGCCAGCGGGTAGACCACCGCGCTGGTACCGGCACCCGTGACCAGCAAGGCGCCCAGCACCATGGTCGCGATCAGCGTCACGGCGTAGGTTTCGAACAGGTCGGCGGCCATGCCGGCGCAGTCACCGACGTTGTCGCCCACGTTGTCGGCGATCACCGCCGGGTTGCGCGGGTCATCCTCCGGGATACCGGCTTCGACCTTGCCTACCAGATCGGCACCGACGTCGGCGCCCTTGGTGAAGATGCCACCGCCCAGGCGGGCGAAGATGGAAATCAGCGAGGAGCCGAAGGCAAAGCCGATCAGCGGGTTGAGCAGCTTGGCCAGGCTGACGCCGGGATTCAGGTTGCCGTTGCCGACCAGGAACCAGTAGAACACCGTCACGCCCAGCAGGCCCAGGCCTACCACCAGCATGCCGGTGATGGCACCGCCGCGGAAGGCGACGTCCAGCGCCGGGCCGATCCCCTTGGTGGCCGCCTGGGCGGTACGCACGTTGGCGCGCACCGAAACGTTCATGCCGATGAAGCCGCAGGCGCCCGAGAGCACGGCGCCGATGATGAAGCCGATGGCGGTCTGGCCATCGAGGAAGACGCCGATCAGGATCGCCAGCACGATGCCGACGATGCCGATGGTCTTGTACTGGCGTGCCAGGTAGGCGGCTGCACCGGTCTGGATGGCGGCTGCAATCTCCTGCATGCGCGCATTGCCGGCATCTTGGGAAAGAATCCAGCTGCGCGCCCAGAAGCCGTAGGCTACGGCGACCAGCCCGCAGACGAGCGCCAGAATCAGCGCTGAATTGCCTGTCATATCAATCTCCTGTGTTGTATCGCGAAGGGGTGGCAACGCAGGGGGCGGTGCCACCGATGCGTTGCTTCCTCGTCGCGTTCAACCCCTCAGATCGCACAGGACGATTGGCCAACGGGCGGACTTTAACTTGAAAAAAGTGCTTTGCCAGCGTGGTGTCAGGGAGGAGGAAGTAAAATTAGGGTTAGTACTTATCCTTTTTTCTGATTTAACTCAAAGAAGCAATCATGTCCCTCGACAACGTGACCCCTGGCAAGAATGTTCCCGAAGCTTTCAACGTGATCATCGAAATCCCGATGAACGCCGACCCGATCAAGTACGAGGTGGACAAGGAAACCGGCGCTATTTTTGTGGACCGTTTCATGAGCACGGCCATGCATTACCCGACCAACTACGGTTATGTGCCCAAGACCATCTCGGGCGACGGCGACCCGGTCGACGTGCTGGTGATCACCCCCGTGCCGCTGATCCCGGGTGTGGTGGTGCCGTGCCGCGCCATCGGCATCCTGAAAATGCAGGACGAAGCCGGCGAAGACGGCAAGGTGCTGGCTGTGCCGACCGACAAGATCCTCTCGATCTACACCCAGTGGCAGAAACCGGAAGACCTGAACCCGATGCGCCTGAAGACCATCTCCCATTTCTTCGAGCACTACAAGGATCTTGAACCCGGCAAGTGGGTCAAGGTGCTGGGTTGGGAAGGTCCGGAGTCGGCCCGCAAGGAGATCATGGACGGCATCGCCAACTACAACAAGGCCAAGGCCTGAGAGTGCGTTGGCGCTGATGGGGCTTGCCGGTCCAGGATGGAGCGGAGCCGCAGGTGCCAAATGAAAACGCCCGCCTGGAGTTTCCCGGTGGGCGTTTTTGCTTTTTCGCACAAGGAAGAAGGCGGTCATGCAAGCTCATTTCGGACCTTATCGCTCTTCACCGTTCAGGCATCGACGTGTATCATGAACGAAGGATAACTCGGCCTCCCACCGTCTAGAAGGAACGCACGCCATGGATACGACGAACGTCGCACGCTCAAGCAGTCAACACAGTGGCGCACCGTCCAGCGCAGGTCACGCCGTGGCTGATTCAGGGCAGTACCTGACCTTGCGCCTGGGCAGTGAAGAGTACGCCATCGATATCCTGCGGGTGCAGGAAATCCGCTCTTACGAGGAGCCGACCCGCATGGTGAATGCGCCGAGCTACATCAAGGGCGTGGTCAACCTGCGCGGGGTCATCGTGCCCATCGTGGATCTGCGCATGAAGCTCAACCTGGAGAAGGTCGAGTACAACGAATTCACCGTGGTGATCATTCTCAATGTCCGCGGTACGGTCATCGGTGCCGTGGTGGACTCGGTGTCCGACGTCGTCACGTTGTCGGCCCAGGCCATCAAGCCGGCCCCCCAGTTCGAAGCCGCCATTGATGCGCGCTTCATCACCGGGCTGGCCAATGTGGGCGAACGCATGCTGATCGTCATGAACATGGACGCCCTCATGAGCAATGCCGAAATGGGCATGCTCTCCACATCGCTCGGTTGACCGTTTCCGTATTTTGGGCCTGCCCGGCAGCTGGCTGGTGACCAGGCTGGCTATCGTCATCTTGTCTTCGCGCATACCGCTTGTAAAAGCATCATGAACAGTTTCAAAATCTCCACCCGGTTGACCTTTCTGGTCGGTATTCTTTCTGTTCTGCTGGTGACGATCGGTGCGATCGGCATGTATGGCATCAGTCAGTCCAATGCTTCCCTGAAAACGGTGTACGAAGACCGTACTGTTGCCCTGGAGCAATTGGCCGAGGTCAACTACTGGATGCTGCGCAACCGCGTTCTGATCATGGACATGCTGATCAAACCAGATACAGCCAATATCCAAAAGCGCGAGACGGAGTTGCGCACCAACATTCAAACGATCAACAAGCTTCTGGAAGCGTATTTCCTGACCTACCTGACGCCGGAAGAAAAGAAGCTGGCAGATGAGTTTCTCGCGCTCAGAAAGAGCTATGCGTTCGAAGGGTTGACACCTGCCGGTGATGCCCTGCGTGCAGGCAAGCCAGAGGAGGCGTTGAAGGTCTATGAAGAAAAAATCAGTCCCATCGCGCCCAAAGTCCAGGGTGCGCTGAACAAGCTGCTGCACCTGCAGAGTGACATCGCCAAGCAGGAGTATGTCGCTGCAGCGAGCCGCTACGAGACCATCCGGGTGGTTGCGATCAGCTTCATCATCGCCGGGCTCGTGTTCGCCGTCCTGTTTGGTCTGGCTTTGGTGCGTGGTATCAAGCTTTCCTTGAAGCAGGCGATTGACAACGCCAACGCCGTGGCGCAAGGTGACCTGAGCACCAATATTCGCGTCGATGGCAAGGACGAGGTGGCGCAGTTGCTGCAGTCGCTCTCGACGATGCAGGACAGCCTGGTCAAGGTGGTTGCCTCCGTGCGCCAGGGCTCCGAAAGTGTTTCCACCGCCTCCAGCGAAATCGCCCAGGGTAATTCCGACCTCTCGGCCCGTACCGAAAGCCAGGCCAGCGCGCTGGAAGAAACTGCCGCTTCCATGGAAGAACTGAGTTCCACCGTCAAGCAGAACGCCGACAACGCCCGCCAGGCCAACCAGCTGGCGCAAAGCGCCAGCACCGTGGCGGTGCAGGGCGGCGAGGTGGTGGCCCAGGTGGTGGACACCATGAAGGGCATCAACGACTCCAGCCGCAAGATCAACGACATCATCAGCGTGATCGACGGCATCGCCTTCCAGACCAACATCCTGGCCTTGAATGCGGCAGTGGAAGCCGCCCGGGCTGGTGAACAGGGCCGCGGCTTTGCCGTGGTGGCCGGTGAAGTGCGTTCCCTGGCCGGCCGCAGCGCCGAAGCCGCCAAGGAAATCAAGACCCTCATTACCGACAGCGTGCAGCGCGTCGAGCAGGGCACGGCACTGGTCGATCAGGCCGGCAACACCATGACCGAGGTGGTGAGCAGCATCCGCCGGGTGACCGACATCATGGGCGAGATCAGCGCCGCCAGCACCGAACAGAGCGCCGGCGTGGCCCAAGTGGGCGAAGCGGTGACGCAGATGGACCAGGCGACGCAGCAGAACGCGGCGCTGGTGGAGGAGATGGCCGCCGCCGCCAGCAGCCTGCGCAGCCAGGCGCAGGATCTGGTGCAGACGGTAGCGGTGTTCAAGCTCAATCCACAGGACAGCCAAGCCACCCACCGCACCGCATCAGCGGCCCCGGTTGTGCACGCTCCTGCACCGAAGCAGGTGGCCGCTGCTGCCAAACCGGCTGCGGTGGCCAAGGCCCCGGCGGCCAAGCTCAGCGCTCCGGCACCGAAGGCCGGTGCTTCGGACGATAACGGCGACTGGGAAACCTTCTAAGCATTTTCAGCAAGGGCAGCGACAGGTCGCTCAGTCCTGTTTGACCGGGGAGCGCCGGGCCAGATCGCTCAGGTAATTTTCCACGCCTTGTCCTTCGCGTGCCAGGAAACGCTCCACGGCATCGGCAAAGGCCGGGTGGTCCAGCCAGTGGGCGCTGCTGGTCTTGACCGGTAGCAGGGCGCGCGCCAGTTTGTGCTCGCCCTGGGCGCCGCCTTCGAAGCGCTGGTAGCCCTGGGCGATGCACCATTGCAGCGGCTGGTAGTAGCAGGCCTCGAAGTGCAGGCAGTCCACCCGTTCCAGCGCGCCCCAGTAGCGACCCCAGGCCACTTTCTCCTGTCCGTCATCGGATACGGCAATCAGGCTGGCGGCGATCGGCCGGCCCTCGCGCTCGGCGATGAAAAGCAGCCAGTGTCCGGGCAGGGTAAATGCCATACGGGCGAAGAAGTCGCGATTCAGATAAGGCGCGTTGCCGTGCTCCAGATAGGTTCGCTCGTAGCAGCGATAGAAGAAGTCCCAGTCCTGTGGCGTGATATCGTGACCACGTGAGCTGCGGAAGCTGACGCCGGCCTCAGAGACCTTGCGTCGCTCCTGCCGGATCTTCTTGCGCTTTTCCTGGTTGAGCGAGGCGAGGAAGTCGTCAAAGCCGGCATAGCCGGGACGGGTGTTCTGCCAGTGAAACTGGACGGTGTGGCGCAGCATCAGGCCGCCTCGAAGGCTGGCGTCGAGGTCGTCGTCGTTGCCGAACAGCAGGTGCAGCGAGGAGAGCTGTTCGGCCCGACAGGTCTGGAGTACGGCTTGCAGCAGTGCGTCACGCGCGCGGGCATCGCGGGCCAGCAGACGGCTACCGGGCGCAGGCGTGAAGGGAACGGCCACCACGGCCTTGGGGTAATAGTTGAGGCCGTGCTCGGCATAGGCGTTGGCCCAGGCCCAGTCGAACACGTATTCGCCATAGGAATGGTCCTTGAGGTAGAGCGGGCAGGCCGCAAGCAACTGGGCTTGCCGGGATTCGTTGTTCGTCAGGGTTGGCGAGGTGGCGTCTTCCCATAAAGTTACAAAGCGCGGACTCCAGCCGCTGGCCGGCGTGGCGCTGCCACTCTCGTGCAGGGCGGTCAGGTACTCATGCCGCATGAAGGGCGTGGGCTGGGCCTGCTGCGCCAGCAGACGGTTCCACTGCGCGGCATCAACCTGCAGCGGCGAGTCCAGCACCCGGATGACATAATCGGTCTTGCTCACACGGCTCTCGAACTGTTCTTTCGTTCCATGACACTCAGTATCTGCGTTGCGCAGCTCAATTTCGTTGTTGGCGACATGGCCGGCAATGCGCAAAAAATCATCGAGGCGGCGCGCCGTGCCCACCAAGCCGGCGCACGCTTGCTGCTGACACCGGAACTGTCCATCTGCGGCTATGCGGCGGAAGACCTGTTTTTGCGCCCGTCTTTCATCGCTGCCTGCGATGATGCCGTGAAAACAGTGGCCCGTGAGTTGGCCGGGTTAAAGGATATGACGGTGGTGGTGGGGCATCCCACCAGCGTCGACCAAGCCGGGCTTCGCACCCGCTCGGTGTCGGTGCCCAACCGATACAACGCGGCCAGCGTCCTGTGCGAAGGCCGCGTTGTGGCCCGTTACGCCAAGCGCGAGCTGCCCAATTACCAGGTGTTCGACGAGCGCCGTTATTTCGTTCCGGGGCAGGCGGTCTGCGTCTTCGAGGCCGGCCCGGCAGGACAGCGGGTCAAGGTCGGCCTGCTGATCTGCGAAGACGCCTGGTTCGAGGCACCAGCGCGCCTGACGCGCGAGGCCGGGGCCGAGTTGCTGGCGGTGATCAATGCCTCCCCCTTCCATGTGGGCAAGGGACTGGAGCGCGAACAGATGATGCGTCAGCGGGCCCAGGCCTGTGGCCTGCCGCTGGTCTATGCCCATCTGGTGGGCGGGCAGGACGAGGTGGTATTCGAGGGGCACTCCTTTGCCATCAATGCCGATGGCTCACTTGCCGGCCGCGCCCCGAGTTTTGAGGAAAAACTGTTTGATGTCCTTGTCAATACTGCACAAGGCGCTATTGATTTGAGAGCGGATATGGCGCCCGAGCGCTCAGCCGATGCCGATCTGTGGGATGCCCTGGTGCTGGGTGTTCGCGACTACATCGGCAAGAACGGCTTTCCCGGCGCCATCATCGGTCTGTCGGGCGGCATCGATTCGGCGCTGGTGCTGGCGATTGCGGTCGATGCGCTGGGGGCCGAGCGGGTGCGCACCGTCATGATGCCGTCGCCCTACACGGCCGACATCAGCTGGATCGATGCGCGCGACATGGCGCATCGCCTGGGCGTGCGCTACGACGAGATTTCCATTACGCCGGAGTTCGAAGCTTTCAAGGCCTCATTGGCCGAGCAGTTCCGCGGCCTGCCGGAAGATACGACCGAAGAGAACATCCAGGCCCGCATCCGCGGCACGCTGCTGATGGCGCTGTCCAACAAGAGCGGCCGCATCGTGCTGACCACTGGCAACAAATCGGAGATGGCGACCGGCTATTGCACCTTGTACGGCGACATGGCCGGCGGTTTTGCGGTGATCAAGGACCTGGCCAAGACCACGGTGTTCCGGCTGGCGCGCTGGCGCAATGCGCACGATCCCTTCGCGACCGGGCGGAGCCCGATTCCAGGGCGAATCATCACGCGCCCGCCCAGTGCCGAACTACGCCCTGGCCAGGTGGACCAGGACAGCCTGCCCCCTTATGACGTGCTGGATGCGATTCTCGAACGCTACATGGAAAACGATGAGAGCATCGAGGAGATCGTGGCCCAGGGCTATGCCCGGGCCGACGTGGAGAAGGTGACCCGCCTCATCAAGATCAACGAGTACAAGCGGCGCCAGGCGCCGGTCGGCATCCGGGTGACGCACCGCAGCTTCGGCAAGGATTGGCGTTATCCTATTACCAACCGGTTCCGGGCCTGATAATCGGCTCAGACACCCATCAGCGACAAATTCAGCAGACAGGAATTCCAGAGATGAAACAGATCACCGCCATCATCAAGCCGTTCAAACTGGAAGAGGTGCGTGAAGCCCTGGCCGAATGTGGCGTGAACGGATTGACAGTGACCGAAGTCAAGGGCTTTGGCCGCCAGAAGGGGCATACCGAGCTTTACCGTGGTGCTGAATACGTGGTCGACTTTCTGCCCAAGGTGAAGGTGGAAGTCGTGGTCAAGACCGAGGATGTGGACCGTTGCGTCGATGCCATCGTCAAGGCGGCACATACCGGCAAGATCGGTGACGGCAAGATCTTCGTCACGGCTGTCGAGCGTGTGGTGCGCATCCGCACCGGCGAGCAGGACGATTCCGCGATCTAAATGCCACCGAGGTGGGGTGCCGGGGCGAAACCGGCATCCTGAACCAGGCGAGCCAGCAAGGCTCGCGGATCAGTTCCGATCTGGATCAGGTCCATCTGCCAGTCGCTCATGAACTGCTGCTCGACCGTGGCGCTCAGAAAGGTCTGCAGACCGTTGTAATAGCCGTCGACATTGAGCAAGCCGATGGGTTTGTCGTGGTAGCCAAGCTGCCGCCAGGTCCAGACCTCAAACAATTCCTCGAAGGTTCCGATACCGCCCGGCAGTGCCAGGAAGGCATCGGCGCGCTCGGCCATCATGCGCTTGCGCTCGTGCATGGTGTCCACGATGTAGAGCTCGGTGCAGTCGTGCAGTGCCCATTCCTTCTCCACCAGCGCCTGGGGAATGACGCCGACCACGCGGCCGCCGGCCTGCAGGGTGGCCTCGGCCGTGATACCCATCAGGCCGGCTTTGCCGCCGCCATAGACCAGCTGGCCGCCATGCTGGCCGATCCAGGTGCCCACGGCACGGGCGGCATCGGCATAGACGGGCTGGCTCCCGGGGCGGGAGCCGCAATAGACGCAGACGGAAAATGCGGGGCTCATGCAAGCAACCTTTGCCACAGTGCCGTCAGCCAGATGGCCAAGGACAACAGAAGGCTCAACAGCACCGCCGCGCTGCCCATGTCCTTGGCGCGCTTGGAGAGATCGTGCCACTCGGGGCCGATGCGGTCGATGGCGGTCTCAATCCCCGTGTTGAGCAGTTCGACAATCATGACGATGAGGACGGAGCCGGCCAGCAGAGCGGTTTCCACCCAGCTGCGGCCGACCCAGAGCGACAGCGGAAGCAGCACGATGGCGGCGAGCGCTTCCTGTCGAAAGGCGGTTTCTTTCCAGCCGGCGCGCAGCCCCTCCATGGAGTAGCCCAGGGCATGCCACATGCGGTTGAAGCCGCTGCGCGATTTCTGGGGGTTGACGTCGGCGTTGTCCTGAGAATCTGACATGTGAAGATTGTCACCGAGCTTGGTGACGTTTCAACGGCTCAAGGGCAGCGAAGTGATCAGCCGGGTGCCGGCCAGGACGTCATGCCAGAACTGCTGTTGGGGATGGAAGCGGCTCAACACCGCCCAGATGGCGACCCAGCCCAGCACGATGACGGCCGATTCGCCGCCGGATAGCCTGAACGGGGCAATGGCGACCAGGGCGGGCAGAAACCAGAGCCAACTCAGGACATAGCGCAGCAAGGCGCGGCCCTGGCTGACAGGGCGACCCTGTGTGTCAACCACACGGATGTGCCAGGTTTTCATGGCCAGCGTCTGGCCCTTGGCCCAAAACCAGGTGAAGTAGATGCCCAGCACCACGAACAGGAAGGCCTGTTGCACATGCCGGTTCTCCAGTGCATGTCGTGTTTGCGTCAGCGCGCTGAAGAGGTAGCCGGCGATGAAGACCACGCCAAACAGCAGCATGCCTTCGTACAGCCAGCATGCCATGCGCCGCCACAGACCGGGCGCCTGAAGGGCAAGAGAAGGAATGGGTACGTTGCCGGAGGATGCGTGTTCCTGGCTGCTTGCCTGATTCGTGGTCATTGATCGGAATTCGGCTCAGATGCTGGTGCCGTATCGGGCGGTATTGCCGTTTGCGTCGTTGCGGCCGGCACTGATGCGGCGGGCTGCGGCAGCAGGGTGTGGACCTGAAGCTGCACAGGACTGGAAGCGGCGCTTTCCGGTTTCGGGGTATGGCGCGTCACCGGGACTTTGGTCAGCTTGTCCGATGCGGCCACTGGTTTGACGATGGCGGCACCGGTTGTCGGCTTGGTGGGCGCCTTGGAGGCCAGCTTTTTCTTCTCTTCGGGGCTGAGCGCCTGATAGGCTTGCCATTGGGCGGCTTTTTCCTGCGGGGAGAGTTTCTTGGTTTCGACGAAGTTCAGGCGCGCCTGTGTCCGCTCGTTTTGGCTGAGTGACACCCATTCGCTCATGCGGCTGTGCATCATGGCCTGCTCGGCGGGCGGCAGGGCGTGGTAATTCTTGGAAATTTCCAGCCACTTGCGCTTGCGCGCCTCGGGCAATTCGTGCCAGTTGCCGGCCAAGGGGCGCAAGGCTTGCTGCTGAGCAGGTGTCAGTTTCTGCCAAGTCGGCTGGCTGGGTGATTTCGCGCCTGGGGCTTTTCGGGGTGCTGCAGCGGTGGGGGGCGTCGGAGGCCCAGCGGCCTCCCCCGTTTGTGCCTGCGCGACTATTGCCGGACTACTCAAGGCCGCGGCCAAAACCCATGCAAAACTTGCCAAAACTCTCGCCATGACGTCGATTGCTTACTGGGCCTGTTGCTCAAGGCGAGATTTGAGAAACTGCACGAAGCCCGCGTCGGTGTAAGCGGCAGGTGGCAGGTCGTCCGTGAGAATGGCGGCATCGATATCCGCCAGTTCCTTGGCGTCGAAATCGTCATTGAGCATGTTCACGGCAATCAGGCCCGCAATCAGAAACAGCAGTGGAATGAGCGCTGCCAGTCGGTGCCACAGGCTTCCTTCGCCATCGCCAAAACCAAGCGTGGCGGCACCACCATTGGTCATGATGTGGGGTGCCGTGGCGGTTTGGGGGGCTCTGCGCTGGCCCAGCGCCTGCATCCGTGCGGCGCGCAAACGCTCCGAAATGTCGTAGGGCAAGGTCGAGGCGGATTCTGACAACCGCGCTGTTACCGCCCGACCAAAACGGTCTTGGATGGACAGGTCTTGCTGAGATGTCGAATGCTTCATAGTCTTATGCCTTTGGCTTTCAGTGCCTTGCTCAGAGCCTGAACGGCCCGGGAACAGTGCGTTTTGACGCTGCCTTCAGAACAGCCCATGGCCGCAGCCGTTTCGGCCACGTCCAAATCTTCCCAATAACGCATGAGGAAGGCTTCCCGTTGACGGGTAGGCAGCTCCTGAATTTCCTTCTCGATCTCATGCAAGACTTGGGCCCGTTCCGTCTGGCTCTCGGCGCTTTCGGTCTGATTGGAGCTGTCCGTCGTGTTCAAAGTTTCCAGAAGGTCGAAATCTCCATCCATGTCGTCCGCCTCGAAGTCGCTCATGTTCGAGAACAGGGCGTTGCGGGTTTTCTGCCGGCGGAACCAGTCCAGCGTGCAGTTGGACAGGATGCGCTGGAACAGCATGGGCAGTTCAGCGGCCGGTTTGTGGCTGTAGTGCTCGACCAGCTTCATCATGCTGTCCTGCACGATATCCAGAGCGGCTTCGTCATTGCGGACGTGATACACCGAACGCTTGAATGCGCGTTTTTCGACGCTTTTCAGGAAGTCTGAGAGTTCTTGTTCGGAGGCCAAGCGCGTGAAACCCGGATGGGGCGTGAAGTGTCTCGATATTCTGGTGCGCCCTGAATTGGGGCGCACTTGGATGGCAATTATGGCATTCGGAGGGATATTTTCAGTGCCGGTTTTCAATTTCGTTTGTGCAGTGCGATAATCCGCCTTGCAAATCAAAAAGCAAACGGGTCACAGTCCGGCGATACAAGCAATGCGCCCATGGCTTTGACCTTAAGTCCCGACGCGACGCCACAAGTGTTTGCGAAGGGGCACCCAAGGTTTTTCGTTAGAGAAATTCACAAAGGTTCATCATGGAAATTTCCAAAGCTGAAATCACTTCGGCGGCCGCAGCCAGTGCGACTGAGCATGCAGAAGAGCTGCGTGGCGCTGAAATCCTGGTCAAGGCCCTGCAGGCCGAGGGCGTGAAGTTCGTCTGGGGCTATCCAGGCGGCGCCGTTCTCCACATCTACGATGCTTTTTACAAGCAGGACAGCATCCAGCACATTTTGGTGCGCCACGAGCAGGCGGCCGTGCATGCTGCCGATGGCTACGCCCGTGCCACGGGCGACGTCGGGGTAGCGCTGGTGACGTCCGGTCCCGGCGTGACGAATGCCATCACCGGCATTGCCACGGCCTACATGGACAGCATTCCCATGGTGATCGTGACCGGGCAGGTGCCGACGGCCGCCATCGGCCTGGACGCCTTCCAGGAGTGCGATACCGTGGGTATCACACGTCCCATCGTCAAGCACAACTTCCTCGTCAAGGATGCACGCGATCTGGCCATGACCTTGAAGAAGGCCTTCCACATCGCCCGTAGCGGCCGTCCCGGCCCGGTGGTGGTGGACATTCCGAAGGATGTTTCGTTCAAGAAGGTCGCCTATGCGGGCTACCCCGAGTCGGTGGAAATGCGTTCCTACAACCCGGTGCGCAAGGGCCATGCCGGCCAGATCCGCAAAGCACTGCAGTTGCTGCTGGCGGCCAAGCGTCCCTACATCTATACCGGCGGTGGCGTCCTGCTGAGCAATGCCACAGCCGAGCTGCGTACCTTGGTGGACATGCTGGGCTACCCCTGCACCAACACCCTGATGGGTTTGGGCGCCTATCCGGCATCGGATCCCAAGTTCCTCGGCATGCTGGGCATGCACGGCACGATCGAGGCCAACAACGCCATGCAGAACTGCGATGTACTGCTGGCCGTGGGAGCACGCTTTGACGATCGGGTGATTGGCAATCCCAAGCACTTCGCCCAGAACGAGCGCAAGATCATTCACATCGACATCGATCCGTCGAGCATTTCCAAGCGCGTCAAGGTGGACATCCCGATCGTCGGCGACGTCAAGGACGTGCTGACCGAGATGATCGCCATGATCAAGGAAAGCGCGATCAGACCCGATGCCCAGGCCCTGGGTGGCTGGTGGGAGGCGATCGAGGGTTGGCGCAAGCGCGATTGCCTGAAGTACGACCGCGGCAACAAGGACGTCATCAAGCCGCAGTACGTGATCGAGACGCTGTGGAACATGACCAAGGATGTCGATACCTACATCACGTCCGATGTGGGGCAGCACCAGATGTGGGCGGCACAGTACTACCGGTTTGACGAACCGCGGCGCTGGATCAACTCCGGCGGCCTGGGTACCATGGGTGTCGGCATTCCCTATGCCATGGGCATCAAGCTGGCCAAGCCCGAGAGCGAGGTGTATTGCGTGACGGGCGAGGGTTCGGTGCAGATGTGCATCCAGGAACTCTCCACCTGCCTGCAGTACAACACGCCGATCAAGATCCTGTCGCTCAACAACCGCTACCTCGGCATGGTGCGCCAGTGGCAGGAGATCGAGTATTCCGGCCGCTACAGCCACAGCTACATGGATGCGCTGCCGAACTTCGTCAAGCTGGCCGAGGCCTATGGCCACGTCGGCATGCTGATCGAGCGTCCCCAGGACGTGGAGCCGGCGTTGCGCGAGGCGCGCAAGCTCAAGGACCGCACGGTGTTCATGGACTTCCGTACCGATCCCACCGAGAACGTGTTCCCGATGGTGCAGGCCGGCAAGGGCATCACCGAGATGCTGCTGGGCAGCGAGGACCTGTAAAGCACAAGACCGGGGCCGGTACCGGGCCCGGTTATCTTTTTAATCGTTGACGAATCTATTGCCTGCCAAGCCTTGCCGTTACCGCGGCCGGGGGAGGGCAGCGAAAAGAGGAATCCTTAAATGAAACACATCATTGCCGTATTGCTGGAGAACGAGCCGGGTGCTCTTTCCCGCGTCGTGGGCCTGTTCTCGGCCCGTGGCTACAACATCGAGTCCCTGACTGTCGCGCCGACCGAGGATGCCAGCCTCTCGCGCATGACGATCCAGACCACCGGATCGGACGATGTCATCGAGCAGATCACCAAGCACCTCAACCGCCTGATCGAGGTGGTGAAGGTGGTGGACCTCACCGAAGGTGCCTACATCGAGCGCGAACTCATGATGGTCAAGGTGCGCGCGGTGGGCAAGGAGCGCGAGGAGATGAAACGCATGGCCGACATCTTCCGTGGCCGTATCATCGACGTTACCGACAAGAGCTACACCATCGAGCTGACGGGCGATCATTCCAAGAATGACGCCTTCCTGGAAGCGATCGACCGCAGTGCCATTCTGGAGACCGTGCGCACCGGCAGCAGCGGCGTTGGCCGTGGTGAGCGCATTTTGCGAGTCTGATTTTTAGCTGGTTTTATCAAGGAGAAAGAAGTGAAAGTTTTCTACGACAAAGACTGTGACCTGAGCCTGATCAAAGGCAAGACCGTGGCCATCATTGGCTACGGCAGCCAAGGCCATGCCCACGCTCAGAACCTGAACGACAGCGGCGTGAAGGTCGTGGTCGGTCTGCGCAAGGGCGGCGCTTCCTGGGACAAGGTCGGCAAGGCCGGCCTGACCGTGATGGAAGTCAACGATGCCGTCAAGGCCGCTGACGTGGTCATGATCCTGTTGCCCGACGAGCAGATCGCCGAGGTGTACACCAACAACGTTGCACCCAACATCAAGTCGGGCGCTTCGCTGGCCTTCGCCCACGGCTTCAACGTCCACTACAACCAGGTCGTGCCGCGCGCTGACCTGGACGTGTGGATGGTGGCGCCCAAGGCCCCTGGCCACACCGTGCGCAGCACCTATGCCCAGGGTGGCGGCGTGCCGCACCTGGTGGCGGTGCACCAGGACAAGAGCGGCAAGGCGCGTGACCTGGCCCTGTCCTATGCCATGGCCAATGGTGGCGGCAAGGCCGGCATCATCGAGACCAATTTCAAGGAAGAGACCGAGACCGACCTGTTCGGCGAGCAGGCCGTGCTGTGCGGCGGTGCTGTCGAACTGATCAAGATGGGCTATGAAACCCTGGTCGAGGCCGGCTATGCTCCCGAAATGGCCTATTTCGAGTGCCTGCATGAACTCAAGCTCATTGTGGACCTGATCTATGAAGGCGGCATCGCCAACATGAACTACTCGATCTCGAACAACGCCGAATTCGGCGAATACGTGACGGGCCCCGAGGTCATCAACGAGCAGTCGCGCGCGGCCATGCGCAATGCGCTCAAGCGCATCCAGAATGGCGACTACGCCAAGATGTTCATCCAGGAAGGCCGCCTGAACTACCCGAGCATGACAGCTCGTCGCCGCAACACGGCCGACCACTCCATCGAGAAGGTGGGCACCCAACTGCGCGCCATGATGCCCTGGATCGCCAAGAACAAGCTGGTCGACCAGACCCGCAACTAAGCGGCACATTGTGCTTTCGACAAAGGCCACTTCGGTGGCCTTTGTTTTTTTGTTTGAACCTGGCTTGCGGGTGGCTTACACTCAATTCCTATGGATTACCTCAACTCTTTCTGTTTGCGTCCGACAGGTATGGGCGCTGCGATTTTCGGCAACCTGTTTTTGAAAGCTGGGGGCTGACCATGCACGACGGTGACGACGAATTTTCAGCAGGTGAGGCCGTGATGGTGCGCAAGCGCCGCAAGGGCATTTACATCCTGCCCAACCTGTTCACGCTGGCGGCCTTGTTTGGTGGTTTCTTCGCCATCGTGATGGCCATGAACGACCGTTTCGACCTGGCGGCCATCGGCGTGTTCTGTGCCATGGTGCTCGACAGCCTGGATGGCCGCGTGGCGCGCATGACGAACACGCAAAGCGCCTTCGGCGAGCAGATGGATTCCCTCTCTGACATGGTGTCCTTTGGTGCGGCGCCAGCCTTGATTGCCTACGAGTGGGCCCTCAAGGGGCTGGGGCGCTGGGGCTGGGTTGCGGCCTTCGTCTATTGCGCCTGTGCCGCCCTGCGGCTGGCGCGTTTCAACGTCAACACGACCGTGGTGGACAAGCGCTATTTCCAGGGTTTGCCGTCGCCGGCGGCGGCGGCCCTCGTCACCGGTTTCATCTGGATCATGACCGAGCTCGGTGTGGCGGGGCCGACGGTGGCCTGGCCCATGTTCGTGCTGGCCCTGTATGCCGGCCTGACCATGGTGAGCAATGTGCCGTTCTACAGCTTCAAGGATATCCAGATGAAAAAGAGCGTCCCGTTCGCGGTGATCGTTCTGATTGCACTGGGCATTGCCGTCATCAATATCCATCCGCCTGTCGTGCTTTTTGGTGTCTTCGTGATCTATGGTTTGAGCGGTTATGCGGTGTACGGCTGGCGCAAGGCCAAGGGCAAGCCCACCAGTGTGATCAGCACCTCGACCGACGAACCGGATGAACGTGGGTTGCACCAGTAATCGGCTTCATAGAGGAAGCCAATGCGTGCGGTCATATCTTGTGGTACATTGAATCCATGAAATCTATTTCGCTAGCGCTACTGCTGCTACGCCAAGACGGGCGGAACTGCTAGCGCGCGCGCAGATTTTCCACAAGGCCCGTATGCACTCGCAGCGGGCCTTTTGCTTTGTACTTTGTCATTTTTGAATCGCAGGAAACCAGGAGAACGAGATGGCCGACAAACTGATCATTTTTGATACCACCTTGCGCGATGGTGAGCAATCGCCCGGCGCGTCCATGACCAAAGATGAGAAGCTGCGTATTGCCAGGCAGCTCGAGCGCCTGAAAGTGGACGTGATCGAGGCCGGCTTCGCCGCCAGTTCCAACGGTGATTTCGAGGCGGTGCAGACCATTGCCAACGCCATCAAGGACTCCACCATCTGCTCGCTGTCGCGCGCCAACGACCGCGACATCGCGCGCGCGGCCGAAGCGCTCAAGGGCGCCAACAGCGCCCGCATCCACACCTTCATTGCCACGTCGCCGCTGCACATGGAGAAAAAACTGCGCATGACGCCGGAACAGGTGCTGGAGCAGGCCAAACTGGCCGTACGCTTCGCCCGCAACCAAGTTGCCGATGTCGAGTTCAGCGCCGAAGATGGCTACCGCAGCGAGATGGATTTCCTGTGCCGCGTGGTGGAGGCTGTCATCAAGGAGGGGGCCACAACCATCAACATTCCGGATACCGTGGGCTATGCCGTACCGGAGCTGTATGGCAACTTCATCAAGACTCTGCGTGAGCGTGTGCCCAATTCGGACAAGGCAATCTGGTCGGTGCATTGCCACAACGACCTCGGCATGGCCGTGGCCAATTCGCTGGCCGGCGTGAAGATCGGCGGCGCTCGCCAGGTGGAGTGCACCATCAACGGTCTGGGCGAGCGGGCCGGCAACTGCAGTCTGGAAGAGGTGGTGATGGCGGTCAAAACGCGTCGTGACTACTTCGATCTGGACGTCGGCATCGACACCAAACACATCGTGGCGGCCAGCCGCATGGTCAGTCAGACCACCGGCTTCGTGGTACAGCCCAACAAGGCGGTGGTGGGTGCCAATGCGTTTGCCCATGCCTCCGGTATTCACCAGGATGGCGTGCTCAAGGCGCGCGATACCTACGAGATCATGCGCGCCGAAGACGTGGGCTGGTCTGCCAACAAGATCGTGCTGGGCAAGCTCAGCGGCCGCAATGCCTTCAAGCAGCGCTTGCAGGAACTGGGCGTGTCGCTGGACAGCGAAACCGAGATCAACACCGCCTTTGCCAAGTTCAAGGAGCTGGCCGACCGCAAGAGCGAAATCTTCGACGAAGACATCCTGGCCCTGGTCAGCGACGAGAGCGTGACCAGCGAAAAGGAAAAGTATGGGTTTGTCTCCCTGTCCCAGCACAGCGAAACCGGGGAGCGGCCGCAGGCGTCGATCGTGATCACGGTCGATGGCAAGGAGGTCAAGGGCGAGTCTGACGGTAACGGGCCCGTGGATGCCTCACTCAAGGCCATCGAGTCGCATGTGAAAAGCGGGGCGGAAATGGTGCTTTATTCGGTCAATGCCATCAGCGGATCGACCGAAAGTCAGGGGGAGGTGACCGTGCGGTTGCAAAACAGCGGCCGGGTGGTCAATGGCGTCGGCGCCGACCCCGATATCGTGGTCGCTTCGGCCAAGGCGTACCTGAGTGCGCTCAACAAGTTGTCCAGTAAAGCCGACCGGGTTGCCGCCCAAGGCTAGGGCAAAGCCCCGATTTGCAGGGGTTTGTTGAGATAAATCGCGCAAGTGCTTGATCTTGCGCGATTTTTTTTGTATAAACCGAGGCATCGAATATGTGCGGAGAAGAATGCATGCAGATTCAAAACAGGGCTGGTTGGATAAAAGCTTTGAATCGATTGGTTTGGGGCATGTGCGCCATGTCGGTTTTGACGGTTTTCGCCGCCACCGACGCCCAAGCTGCCAAAGTCCGCGCCTCCGAAAGTAAACCGGGCGTCAAGCGCAAGGTTTCCAAGACGATCTACGTCGTCAAGCGCAAGTCCGCCGTGCGCACGGCGGCCATTCCTGCCAAACCTTCCTACGGCCAGTTGGCTGGCCTGCACCAGGCGCAGGATGCGCTGGATCTCAAGTCCAGCGTGGCTTTGGTAGTGGATCAGGAAACACACGAGGTGCTGTTCAGCAAGAACGAGCAGGCGGTATTGCCGATTGCCTCCCTGACCAAGTTGATGACGGGCCTGATCATCAGCGATGCGAAACTGCCCATGGACGAGATGATCACCATCACCCAGGATGACGTTGATACGGAAAAGGGCAGTACGTCGCGCCTGCGTGTTGGCGCCACGCTCAGCCGGGCCGAACTCATGCACCTCGCCCTGATGTCAAGCGAGAACCGGGCTGCCAGTGCGCTCGGGCGTACTTATCCCGGGGGGCTGTCTACCTTTGTCGGGCTGATGAATGCCAAAGCGCGCATGCTGGGCATGCATGACACCCGCTATGTCGAGCCGACCGGTCTGTCCAGCAAGAACCAGTCGAGCGCCAAGGATCTGGCCATGTTGGTCAACGTGGCCTCAGCCGATCCCCTGTTGCGCGAATACTCCACCTCTCCCGGCTACCAGGTCGCGGTGGGCCGGCAGGTGCTGCAGTACAACAACACCAATCGGCTGGTGAAGAATCCGACGTGGGACATCGGCCTGCAAAAAACAGGCTATATCTCCGAGGCAGGGCAATGCCTGGTGATGCAGGCGCAGGTGGCGGGCCGCAAGCTCATCATGGTGTTCCTGGATTCGGCCGGAAAACTGACCCGCCTTGCGGATGCCGAACGCGTGCGCCGCTGGGTCGAATCGATTCCGGCGAAGGGCCCGGTGACCAGTCTGTCTGCCAGCGAGACACTGGCCTTCAATTAACAAGCGCAGAGGCGGGCCGGGGCGGCGTACCCCGGCGTTTCTGAAGCGTCTCAGCGCGCGGGCGTACCGGGCTGGTAGCCCAGTGTCCTGGAAATTTCGTTGGCAACGGACTGCAGTTTGGGCAGCCACTCCTCGTCCAGCCGTCCGGTCGGGGCGGAGATCGACAAGCCGGCCACCAGCTTGCCCTGGTCGTCATAGATGCCGGCGGCCATGCAGCGCACGCCCAGTTCCAGTTCTTCATCGTCACGCGCCACGCCGTATTGGCGTACCTTGGACAGTTCTCGCTCCAGCACCGGCAACTGCGTGATGCTGTTCTTGGTGTGGCCACTCAAACCTGTGCGTGTGGCATAGGCGCGTACCCGTTGCGGATCGTCCGCTGCCAAAAATAGTTTACCGACCGAGGTCAGATGCAGCGGTGCATGCCCGCCAATGGCCCGCACCACCTGCATGCCCGAACGCTCGCTGTAGGCGCGCTCGATGTAGACGATCTCGTCGCCCTGGCGCATGCTCAGGTTGACGGGCTGGTGGATTTGCTTGTGCAGTTCGCGCATCGGCGCCATGGCCGCATCGCGCACGTTGAGGCGTCCCTTCACCAGATTGCCGAGTTCCAGCAGTCGCATGCCCAAACGGTAGGTGCCTGGCTGGGGCCGGTCAACATAGCGGCCGATGGCCAGATCGTTGAGGATGCGGTGCGCTGTAGAGGGATGCAGCCCGGTCTTCTCGCTGATTTCCTTGAGTGACACCGCTTCCTCGCGGGAAGCCAGCACGTCCATCAGGGTGAACATGCGCTGGATGACCTGGACGGTGGGCGTGGCGTTGATATCGGGATCTGTTTTTTTCATGAGCTACTCCTGGTCCATGCCAAGATTTTACTTCGTGAAATTCGCTTTCGGGCGCATCCGGTGCCATCAGAGGCCATCGGCGGTGTTGGCAACCCATTGGTCGTCGAGCAGTATCTCGTTGGGTGCAAAGCGGGCTTTGTAGTTCATTTTCTGGCTCTCGGCGATCCAGTAGCCCAAGTAGACGTAGCGCAAGCCCATGGATTGCGCTTGCGCGATCTGCCAGAGGATGTTGTAAGTGCCGTAGCTGGCGTGGGCTTCGGGTTCGTAAAACGTGTAGACCGCCGACAGGCCATCGTCCAGGACGTCGAGGATGGAGACCATCTTCACCGAACCGAGGCTGCCATCGGCCGGTGTGTCGCGGAATTCGACCAGCCGGGAGTTGACCCGGCTTTGCAGCAGGAACTGGGTGTACTGGTCAATGCTGTCCTGGTCCATGCCACCGCCGGCATGCCGGCCGTTCTGGTAGCGCAGGTAGAGCTGGTAGTGCTCGGGCATGAAGCACAGCTTGAGTACACGGGCCTGCAGGGACTGGTGTTGTCTGTGGGCACGGCGCTGGCTGCGGGTCGGCTGGAATTCCTGTGCCAGCACGCGCAATGGGGTGCAGGCCTGGCAGCCGTCGCAATAGGGGCGGTAGGTGAACATGCCGCTGCGGCGAAAGCCCTTGGCGACCAGCTCGGAGTAGGTGGCGTTGTTGATCAGATGACTGGGGGTCGCTACCTGCGAACGCGCCAGCCGGTCGTCCAGATAGCTGCACGGATAAGGCGCGGTCGCGTAGAACTGCAAGGTCTGAAGGGGAAGATCCTTGAGGTGCGTCACATGGGCTCCGGAGACGTCGCGGTGAGTTGCTCCCAGTATAGAGGCTCGAAATGCCAGCGGGGAGACGGCTCCTGGCGTGCCCGGTGTACTTCGGCAAGGAACGTGGCGCGCGGCACCTCCTGTGCGCCGAGCGAGGCCAGGTGCCGGGTGTTTTGCTGGCAGTCGATCTGACGGATGCCATGCTGGCGGCAAAAGCAGACCAGGGCGGCCAGCGCGATCTTGGAGGCATCGCTCGCACGCGCGAACATCGATTCGCCAAAGACGGCTCGGCCCAGCGCCACGCAATACAGCCCACCGACGAGCTGTCCATCGACCCAGGTCTCCACGCTGTGCGCGAAGCCGGCTCGGTGCAGGGCACGGTAGACCTGCACCATGGGCGGCACGATCCAGGTGCCCGACTGGCCTTCACGCGGACTGGAAGAGCAGGCCTGGATGACCTGGTCGAAGGCCGCATCAATGCGGATTTCACAACCGGGGGTGGCGCGAAATTTCTGCAGCGTTTTCCGGAGCGAGCGATGCAGGCGGAACTTTGCCACCTCCAGCACCATGCGCGGGTCCGGGCTCCACCACAGGATCGGCTGGCCGGCGCTGAACCAGGGGAAGATGCCTTGCGCGTAGGCCTTGCACAAGGACGGCACATCGAGCTGCCCACCCGCGGCCAACAAGCCCGGCGCTTCAGAGCCGCCGCCCCAGGCCTGCGTGACCGGGGGGAAGTCGTCGCCTGGTTCTAGCCAGGGCAGCGGGGGCGGACTCGTTTGCATGCAGCAACTTTAGCCGAGCCAAGCCGGGAACCACGCCATGGAGCCGGTAGAATATGCAGCTTGTCGGGGCGTAGCGCAGCCTGGTAGCGCATCTGCTTTGGGAGCAGAGGGTCGTACGTTCGAATCGTATCGCCCCGACCATCTAACTCATTGATTTTGAAAGACTTTCTTCAAAATCGGCACTGCTTAAATTACAGGCAGTTTTCTAACGGGTTTCATCCGTGCGAAATTCGCTTCTTTTCATTTGCGTATCTGCAAATCGTAATACCCCCGTGAAGTAGCTGTAGCTAAGTGATGTCGTAGTTGCTACGATTCGCGCAGGGGGAAAACTTGATCACACTCAAAGAAGTACAAGCCGTCATTGATCGTCATAAGGTCCTTTTGTCGGATATGACTTGGCGATCAAAACTCGGCCGAATGGATGCAGGTTGGCTAGAGGCTCGGATGGCTGTTCAGTTCTCTGACGAACTGGAGGTTGCTGAGCAGTTGTTTGTGATTTGCCAATGGCGTAAGCAACAGAAAGCGATACCTGAGCAATGGACGTTTTCTTTGTTTTATCGGGAACACCGGATCTATGCGATTGATGTGCAGCCGACATTAATGCACATGAATAACTTTGGTAAAGGGAGACCGTTTTACAAGCAGTTGATTGGTGGGGTGCATGAACACACTTGGTCGGAGGACGGACATGGATATGCGGAGCCAATAGATTTACCGCAAGCAGAGCCCCACATCATGTGGCGGGTATTCCTGAAGAAAGCTGCTATTGGCAATGCAGATTTCTCCCATCCAGACCATAACCAGCCAGAGTTGGATCTCAGATGAATTGTCAGAACTACATTTCCAAACTTGGGTTTCAGTGTCTTGACCTGGGCGGTGAGACGCTGCGAATTTGGTCGCCGTTCAACTATTGGAACGATGGCCAGCTTGTTGGCCTTTATCTTGAAAAAATGACTAATGGCTATCGCATCACAGATAACTGTGAGTCATTTATGCACGCTTCTTCGATGGGGATCAACCTGTCGCTTAGCAAACTAAACGCTGTTCGTCGAGCAGCTGGACCCGGAGTCTCATTGTCAGATGGCGGTGAGATAGCAAGTTTTGTTTCCGAAGAGGATTTGGGGCGTGGTCTATCTTCCGTATTAGGTGCTGCGCTTGCCGTGGCTAACTTTGAGAGTCAGTGGACACCTAAGAATAGAACTGATTCATTTGTGAAGGTGGTGGCCTCTGCTTTAGAAGAAGTTGTAGGGGATAGGTTACTTAGGAAGGTGAGCATTAAAGGAGCTAGTGGTCATCAGCTGGAACTGCCTTTAGCCGTTAGGGGGGATAGTGCTCTGGTGTATATCCAGCCAATTGCCGTTAGTGACGAGGGCAAGATTGATTGGAAAAACGTTTACGCTGGTTTCGGCCGCATGGTTGACTTGAAAAATGCTGGAGTCGAAGGTTCATTCCGTACGGTCGTTCTGGAAGAGTCCGCAAATGATTCCGATATGAAGCAAGCCGCTTTGTTGCTTGCCGAAAGCGCATCGGTAGTTCGTTACACGGATCTTCAAGGATGGATAAGGAAGCGATTCGGATGACATGGGCCAATGCACAAGGCAGAATAAAAAAACTCGCTTCTGCGAGTTTTTTTATTTCTCATAAAGGGCTCGGATCAGACAATCCAAATTCTTCTAACGCTTATCTCATCTCAGAGGGAAGTCAGTGGCACAATTAAGACTTCGTGGTTAGAAAATGTTTGCGTAAGTCCTTGATTTATAAGGAATACGTGACTGGTTTGGGAGCAGAGGGTCGTACGTTCGAATCGTATCGCCCCGACCATCTTCTTGTTTCACGATCTCTGCCCGTAGCTCAGTTGGATAGAGCAACAGCCTTCTAAGCTGTGGGTCGGGGGTTCGATCCCCTCCGGGCAGGCCAGCGGTCTATCCTATCCGACGCCTGCCTTGTCACTGGAACCATAACCGTGCCGCCTCGGCACACTTATGCTTCCCAAAAGGGCCGGAACACTTATGCTTCCACCCGAGTTTGAGGCGCCTATGCCTTGCTGCTATCTCCGCATGTCAGAGATTCCAGAATAAATTCAATGGGTTAGATGTTCAGAGGGTACTCTTGGTGCATCTTTGGCCGCACGTTTTTTCTGCATTTTCGGCACGCTTATGGTTCCCTCCGGCATGGATATGCTTCCAACACTGATTCCAGTGAATTTGACTACCCGAACAGCTATTGCTGACCAACTAGCCTTATGTCCGTTATAGGGATCGGCGATTCCCAAAGTGATCGTATGTGCTGGCCGATAGCAGGCCGTTCTGGGCGTCAACTATCGGCCGATTCTGTTGAAAAACTCCAATTTCCGGGACTAGAGAAATCGCCGAGTTTGTCGTCACAACCAGCAATGCAAAGAGTGATGCATTCATCAAGGCATCTACCTAGATCGTGGCAGCATTCGGGTGGGCGGCACATGGCACACCGTCAGCTGAAAATCAAATGGCCTTTAAAGCCCGAAATCTTTAGAACGCGCCCTCAAAATCGAGTTTTCAACAGAATTGGCCAGTTTCTGCCGTTGGCCGGCGGCAGCTTTCGGGCGGTATATGTATCCGGCGCCCGCCATCGCAAGTTACGATTGCCGATCAGCAGCGTCAACGATGGCAAAGGTGGGGATGTGCGAGCGATTCTTCGCCGCATTCCCGCCCCGCGCCGGCACAAATCTGGCTAAGTTAGGCCGACTGCAGCACAACGGCCAAAGGTAATGCACCGACTACCCGCCCGGCTCATGGGATGAGTGCGCGGATAAAACAACCGAGGGAAATCATTATGCCGAACTACCACGTTGCCCTGTCCTTTGCTGGCGAAGACCGCGACTACGTCGAGAAGGTCGCTATCCAGCTCAGGGCTGCCGGCGTCGAAGTTTTCTACGACCTGTTCGAAGAAGCTGACCTGTGGGGCAAGGATCTGTACGCGCACCTCTCGGAGGTCTATCAGAAGAAGGCCATCTACACGGTTATCTTCGTGTCGGCGGCCTATCGCGACAAGTTGTGGACGAACCATGAGCGACGCAGCGCCCAGGCGCGCGCGTTCAGCGAAAGCAGCGAATACATCCTGCCCGCTCTGTTCGACAAGACCGCCGAGATTCCCGGCCTGCTCAAAACCACCGGGCACATCGACCTGACTAAGAAGACGCCGGAACAGCTGGCCGATCTCATCGTCGAAAAGCTGGTGCGGTCCGGTGTCACCTTGAGCAAGCGGTTCGCGTATTCCGACAGCGCCAAGGCGGATGCCGACTTCGCCGCCCGGCGCGGATCGACCGTCGATGAGCTGATCCAGGCCATGCGCTCCTACACTTGGCCGACGCAACGGCCCGCCGTGGAGAGCCTGTTGGAATTGGACCTCTCCAAACTTTCGGCTGACGCAATCTTCGTGCTGGGCAGGAACCTGTACCAATGCGCCTGCGGCAGCGAACGCAAGGCGATGAGCGTGATGACCGACCTGCGCCGCGAACTGGCAAAGCTCAACGACGAAGAGGCCACACTGCACCTGTTGAACGGCATGCTATTCGAGGCGTACTTCGACAAGAACGGTGAATTTCGGGGCAAGAAGCTGAAGGCGCGTTACTTGCCAGAACTGCTGGCCGTACAGCCCGTGAAGAAATACGCCCCGTCCATCATGTTCATCCGGCGTGCGCTGGAGCCATACCGCGCCAGCTTGGCCTTCTTGCCCAATACGGTACCGGAGCCGGTCGAGGTCCGGCTGCGCGTGCGGCGTAGCGATCCGCCCACGGTCACGTCGATGAAAGTCGGCGAGCAGCAACTGCTGCAAGAGGCATCTGATGAGGACGACAACGTCGGCCCCTTCTGGCGGCTCCACCATAGCGGCTTCACCATCAAGGAACTCGGCGCGCAGATGACGAGCGAGTGGGGTATCCCCACTTCACAGCTGTCGATCACAGCGACCCCGAAGACGGGCGAGCACACTAAGCTTAGGCTAGCCGAGAACACCAGCATCGGATGGCCCGGAGACGAGTGACCGGGGGACATCATGCAAGTGACGATCAACCCGGACGCCGATGGCTACACCGGGCGCGAGTGCCCGACGTGCGAGAAGCATTTCAAGATCAAGTTCGGCACCGGCCTGCCGGGCGAGCCCGACTGTCATTGCCCCTACTGCAACCACACCGGCCCGCAGAAGGAGTTCTGGACCAAGCAGCAGATCGAGTACGCGCAGTCGGTCGCCATGCATCAGCTCTCTGGCCAGTTCCTGGCGCAGTTGAAGAAGCTGGAACGCCGGCCCGATCCACGCGCGATGATTTCTATCGGTTTCACGGTCAAGGGCAGCCCGACGCCGATTGCGTACTATCGGGAAGAAGAGTTGGAAGAGCGGGTCACCTGCGCGGCCTGCACCATGGAGTACACGATCTATGGAGCCTTCGGCTTCTGTCCCGACTGCGGGGTCCACAACTCGCTGCAGATCGTCAACGCGAACTTCGATTTGGTGTTGAAGACGCTCGACCTGGCGCAGGCGGCCCCGGCGAATCTCGCGACGAAGCTGATCGGCAATGCCCTGGAAGATGCCGTCTCCTGCTTCGACGGCTTTGGCCGTGAACACTGCGCAACGCAACCGTTCAAGGTGTCGTTTCAGAGCATCGAGGGCGCAAAGGACAAGCTGCTGCGCGAAACCGGGTTCGATTTGGCAGGTCCGCTCGACGCCGCTGCCTGGGGCTTCGTCACCGCGCAGTTCCAGAAGCGGCACCTGCTGGCCCATAAGCTGGGCATCATCGACGCCGACTACGTTAGCAAGACGGGCTGTGCCCCATCACTCTTGGGACGCAAGGTCACGATCACCGATGGTGACGTGCGCACCCTGGTGGCGCACTTGCGAACTTTGGCCGAGGGGCTGTACCACGGCGTCCCAAGGATCTGACCGGAGCGGCACTTGGGCATGGTAGGCAAGTCATCGTGCGACCATACCCAGCGCACACAACTTAACTACACATTCTTACCAAAATTGTAGGGCTTTACTTTCCCATCCTTCAAATCATTCATGGATTCGCGCATGAGCCTCTCAAAGTCTGGGCTGCCAAACTCCATTCCAACCGGCGCCATGGTTAGCCAGACCTGCTCTTCTTCTGATCTATGCAAACAGGGATCGTATTGAGCTAATAGGCTTGCCAATGATGGCCGACTAAGGCCTCGCCAATGCATCTTTTGGATGGTCATGGGGCCGTCACGGAGGGATTTCTTGTTCCTGTACCAAAGGTTGTTTTTGAAGTAATGCCGCGCATTGCACTCCTTGCAGTCATACCAGCCCTCCCGGGATGGAGAATGCAATTTGGCATTGAACCAAGGTGTCAGTTCTTTCATGACAATCACTTTAGCGTATCTCTAAAAAATTTCCTATGGGGACCCAAAGGGGCACAGTGGCGCAGTTGGTTGCTGCTTATCAAGTGGCGCGGGGTGCCCCTATGTTCAACGTTGGTCTTTTGCCTCAAAGGCCACACTCAGGATAAGCAATATTTTCTTCGTGGGGTCATTCGAGGGATGTTGCAGCTAGGGAGAAACTCGAAGTAGGCGTCAACCCCCTTGACGTAAACTTCCCACCCGATGGAGCGCAGCGAATCCCGCATTGTTGAAGACGTTGAAGTCGCCGGCCGTACGTCGACGGCGGTGCAGGACCGGCCGCATCAAGGCACCGTTCCCCTGGCCCGCGCCCCTGAGCTGTTCGGGCTGGAATGCGTCGTGCCGGGCACGGTCGCACTGTGCCTACCCGACCCTGACATGCTCTCGCGCATCGTCTGGGGTCATGGCCTGGAAAACCTGACGCGACGGCTCAGTCCTCTGCTGCATCAAACCATGCGGCAGGCCGCAGACATCCTGGAAGGCAAGCACATTCCCAGGGACAAGACGGTCAGGGAAATTGCCGCGGCCTTCGCTCCGTTCCTGGAACCGGAAACCACCAGCCAACTGCTGCGCGGCGAGCTCGCCGACCCAACCCTTCTGCCGGCCTTGCCCTGGCGCCTCTACCAACGTTCGATCGGGCCATTGCCGGACATTGCAGCAGACACCTCGTATGACGAGGTCGTGGCCTACCTCGTCGAGCGCGAGGCGTTTTATGCGCGATTTGGGGAACATGAGTTGGCCGGTCGGGCGTCGCCCGAGAGGGTGTCATTTCAATCGCGAGTACATGCAGGCCAGAACGCGTGGCGAGGACTCAACCCTGAGCTGACCCTGCCCGCCTTCTTGCTCATCGAGGAGTTTCTGCATGGCATAGCGCATTTCGAAGCACTGTGGGGGAGTTCCGGTGTTGGCGACCCTGATGCCCAAGTTTGGACCGTACTCAGCCTGCTTGCGCCGGGTCGTCGGCCCATGGGGCACTGGCTCGGTGAGATCGTTCAGGCAAGCGGCGCGCAGAGCCTGGCCAAGCTGGCGGAGCGCCTCTTTAAGCTGGACGTCCGCTACAAGGGCGAGAACAAGAAGGACCCCTTCATCAAGGTGGACACCCTCAAAAAGTGGTCGGCATCACGGCAGATACTGATGCCGCTCGACGCCCTGGCGCCGGTGCTGACTGGGGTACCCAGGGCGATGAAGCGCACGCTGGAGGGGGGGTATTTTGTGGCGCGAATGCTGATTTTCCTGGTCGACCTGTTGCGTGCGGGCACTCGAGTGGAGCCGCCGACGTGGGATGCGGCTCAAGCGCAGATAAAAAGCCGGTACACCGAGGTGTACCGGCAAACGCAGGCATCGCGGGAGCGCGACGCAGGCACCCTTTAGTTCTTCTTGCCCTGGGACCTCCCCCCTGTGGCCACTTGACGTTGCACGACGGCATCGGCGCGCGAGGCGAAGCTGCCTGCGGGGATTTGGCCACCATGGGTTTTGGCGGTCGCACTCGCGATGCGGCTGCGGGCGGCAGGGGTCATGGGGGTGGACTTGGCATTGGACATACGAGACTCTCTTTCTGAAGAAGCGCCGGAGATTCGGCGAAGGAGAGTTTCCGGTCGGCCTCCTGCCGGTCTGGTGCATTTTTTTAGAAAAGCTACGCCTGGCCGCTGGCCACGCGGGTCATATGATGGTCACCCATGGAAGCCAAACTCAACCAACTATTGGTGCGAACCCAGGCGTTTCACAATGCAGTCGTGGAGCACGTTGCCGGTCTGCGGCCCATAGAGGACCCGTTCATCCCAATCGACGTAATTGACCCGTCATTTGCAGCAGTCCTACGAAGCCTCGACGAGATGACGCAGCGCCGCGCATCCTAGTAAATTTAGCGACCTCAGACGCAAAATGAATCAAGCGACTCGCACTCAGCCGGCCTCAGGCATTCCGTCTTTCCGGATTCAGCGAGTTTCGGAAGCTGAGGTTGAGACGGTTGTCATCAGGGCTGGAGGAAAGCGCGCGCACCCGGATGCTGACAGACGAAGCCTAAGGGGTGCCGATTTCGTCCTCGGCTCCAGCGTCATCGAACTAAAAATTCTGGAAGATGAGGGCCTGGACAAGCCGGAGCGGCAACAAAAGCTCACGAAGCTTTTCCGTGAACGATTTCCCACCCGCCCCACCATCGTACTTAACAGAGGCTTGCTCGATGCACAAGGTCAACGCACCTACGACAGAATTGTAGAGGGCCCAGTAAAGACTGCTGTCAGTTCGGCGCGGCAGCAACTTCAGCAATCCCGGATCGAGCACAATGCGACGAGCACTGTGCTTTGGGTCATCAACAATGGCTACTCATCTTTGAGTCATGGCGCACTGACGGAAATGGTGGCTAGGCGCGCGAGAAACGACTCCAGCGACATTGATGCCGTAGTTGTGTCCGGCGCCTACTTCTACAGCGACACATTCGACAGCTTCTTCCTCTGGCCAATCGACTGCATCCCCATTCACCTAGATAAGCCCTTCTTGGATTTTGATGCGCTGCGGGACGCTTGGAAAGTGCTCGCCATGGACCGTATGACCGCATTGATGCGCGAGCCCGCGGCGACCCACGACACCAAAGGGCCGGTCGTGGACATCTCGTTCCAGTCGGGCGGGGTGACCTACGTGATGCCTACCCCGCCGATGGGACAGAAATCTAAGTTCTTCATTAATGGAAGGCCTCGAAACAACTCAACCGGCATCACATCTTCGCCACCTGTTGCGACTGTGTTCGCCAGCCTCAACCGCCAAGAGTGGACCGAGTTCAAGCGTCGTCACGCCCTGGTGGTCTCATCTGCCGACCACAACGAATGGATGACGAAAGAGGCTCGAGCGAGGTCTGAATGCGACTTGAAGCCATTCATCACGATTCCCGTCACGCACGCTGAGTGGTGGAAGTGGGTGCGACAGCAGCCCGAGGAGACTAGCGTTTCGATTCATCGGTATGCCACCGACCTGTTCCAGAAGGAAATTCTGAGCCTCATCAACGGCGCTCGAGAACGAACTGAAGACGCTGTTCTTCCACGCCGGTACATGCTGCTCATCACAGAGGAAATCGGGCAAGACTTGGCTTTCGATGTCTCCCACCTCGCGGAGGTCTGTGCTTTTCCGGATGGTAGCGACCATATTGACGAAGTTTGGACCGATAAGCCCATGTTTTTTGAACAAGCTCTCACCGTCGCTGCTGCCGAAGCAATTGCACGGGGCGTGGGGTGCGTCTTATGGCAGAAAGACAAGACCTATGCGTGGAGTTAAGAATGCTGCGGAGTACGCTCGACTCTGGCGGTCCCTGAATGTTCACTTCTGGCCTGGTCCAGTTGCTCAAAAGGACAAACTAAATGACAGCATCCGCTGGCGGAGGCGGATTCAACCGGTCATTCAAGCAAATCGGTCTACCGTCCGCAACGGGTCGGGAGAGGCCGCTGGCAGGTGGTAATTCCCGCCTGAATCAGGCAATCAACGGGGCTTACCCGCCCTCAAGAAGTGCGGGATGTCAATTCAGTTCCGATTCACGGCACCCTTATGCTGCGGCTTCCATTGACTGGAGTGATTCCCTTGGCTGTGGAGACTCGCCGCACCCGCCGCGTGCAATAGCGCCCATTCGGCAACACCTTAGGTTCTTGGCTGATTTGAATACTCGCATCCTGAATCCAGAAAAAGACTCGGGAACCAATGGAAAACTCCGTGGCACTGGGTGGAAGCGCAACCATGCCGCGCCGATCTATGACCGACGACCATTTTTTCGGTGATTTGCTCTTCTTGCTTTTCATGGTTTCATGCAGCGCTACGGTTGTCCATGTCAATGGTCATTCCCTAAATGGGGAGGTAGGCATGAAAGTGGGTTCAAGATTGGTATTCAGCAGTCTGGGTGCCTCAGCTGTACACCCCATATTCAATACGAATCAATAGGTCCATGACGGACTGAGTCGCTGTCTCGTTGCCTAGTAAATCGACGGGGCGCTGTCCGTCCAGGGCCAAAGCAGGCGTGTTTAGCCAGGCTTGTGCCAGTTCACGCGTGCCTAGCACGTGGATTGCAAATTCTGTTACTTCAGCAAGACTAGGTGGAGACCGGATCTTGCTGGCAGAAACTGGGGGCATGGTTTTATTCGACATGCTGTTGGCGCACAATTTTTGAAATCGTCGCACAGAGCATCTGTCAAAAGCAAGACTAAATGCTGGGGGAATCAAAAAATCGCGCTGCACCGCTATTAGTGGTTCTCCAGAAGCCTTAGTTGGCCATATAGGTATGCGGTTTTTTCGAGATCAAGCTTCATCCACGTTGATGCGTGAGGTGGATAACTGACACCTGCCCCGCAATGAATAAGCCATTCCTCAATGGGCTGCATTGCGGCCCATTTCAAATCTGCGAAACGTTACCAGGAGTATTCGGTTTTAACTAAGCCGTTGACCCACTTGGCAAACAATGCACCAGCTGGCTTGGTCAGTGAGTCAAGATGTGCCTGAACGCGTTGGCGCCACTTATCGCTTAGGTGCAGAACCATGAGGCTCAACTGATCGTCATTTTCTTCGGGGTCACGCGTTAAAACAATCAAGTGCTCCGCGAGACACAAGCACATCTGCTCCAGAGCCAGCAACGCAGAAAGCTGTTTCTGAAACTGAAATTCTGGCGCTTTGGCCATCTTTACCAGCTTCGAAGATGCGGCAAGTATTGCGTTAGTGAATCTCACTTCATCCTGAGCAAGGTAGCCCATCCTGGCCTCAATGAGGCACACCGCCAGTCCGTCAAATCCAGGAATCTGGGACCAGTTCCTCTGTAAATCTGCCGCATTGCGATCAATTTTCCAGAATGGGGTGGCTCCACCATCAGGCATTCCGCTCTCGTCCCAGTTGCAATTCACAAAGTGCGTCCAAACCGTCTCGTCCATGGACATGTAAAGCGTCCGCAGCTGTCCTGGCCCAAGTAAGCGATGGAAATCGAGCAACTCCCAGATGGGGTGGTAGAAGATTTCAGCTGTTCCTTGGTGGATCCGATCCAGACGTGCAACCAGATTCGCCTTGTGTCTCTCCAAGCTGCCCTGAGGCATCACATCGCCACGTAGGTATCTAGGCCATTGTCCGCTGGACAGGTGAATGCTGCGATGGGATTTTGAAATGAGTTTCTCAAACTGATCTGCCTGCGTCGCACCGAAAGCAGTCATGACGTGATGGCTCCAAACAATGACACGCAGCCGCTCTAACAGTGGCGTGGATGGTCGACCTCGCTTGGATGGAGTTTCTCGTTTCAAAATACAGGAAAGAAATACTTAATTTGTTTCCTTTCCGATTTTACTCGGTTGACGAAATAAGAAGTCAGCGTAGTTTGGTTTGTGCCAAGGCAAGTGCTTTGGTGTTCGCGCATCGTGCGCGGGCTTTACCAACCGCTACGAAGGAGAGCAGACACGCACAAAAACAGCCAGAAATAAAAAGCCCGGGTCGGTCAGGACCCAGGCTCTTTTTCCTCAGCAGTCATTGCTTCGGTGATTACGCTTCAAAGTATATGACTTAAGTCGCATGTGTCAAGTCATGCGCTAGGGGATTCCTTCGTCTGTCGATTTGTGTCGGTTTGTCGTTCCCCGGAGTGGCATTTCAGGAGCCTGAAAATGCTGACCGAAAGTGAATTGGCCGATCTGTGCCGACAACACAAGCTAAGCGACTTTGCCGTCGCGACCATCCGCCAGGTGCGGCAAAGCCCTCCCTCGCGCATCGTTCGCAGCGGGACGCACAACGTCGTCACCCATTACGCCAGCCGAAAAATGGGTTGCGTGATCAAGGCCGAGGCGAGCCGAACCGAGCTGGCGGCGATCTACGAATGGGACCACGACAAAGCCACCTACGAGTTCTACGACCAGCCGCCGTCAATCAAGAAGATCCATGTCCATGACAACGGGAAGACGAACACCCACCTCTACACCCCGGACTTCTTCCTGCTGGCAGACGATTTCGTTGGCTGGGTGGAGTGCAAAGCCGAAGGTTGGCTGAGGGAGCAGGAAGCACGCCCCTCTCCCCAATACATCAGGGACAGTCAGGGGCGTTGGCGCTGCCCGGCTGCCGAGCGCTATGCACATAGCGTCGGGCTGGGTTTTGCCGTCCGCTCCTCCGCCGACTCCGATCCCATCACCACCCAGAACATTGCGGACTTGTCCGATTACTACCGCGATGACTGCCCGATACCGTCCAAAGAGCAGCTTGAGGCGGCGCGGCAGTACATAGGGGTGGACGGCTGGTGCTGGCTGCGCGATCTGTTGGTCAATGACATGGGCCTGAGCACCGACACGATCCTGAAGCTGATCGCCGATGAGCTGCTGCACGTGGATCTGCAAGCATTTCCGCTGATGAAGGAACCGCATCGAGTGCGGGTCTTTGCGACTCGGGCGCTGATGGACTCCAGCGAGCTCTGGCTGCCGGCCATGCTGGCCGCGCCGGATATCGCCATCCACCAGGTCGAGCCGGTTGCAGGTGAGGCGCTGGTCTGGGACGGCAAAGCCTGCGAAGTCCTCAACGTCGGGGAGACGGAAATCTTCCTGCGCATGGGCACGGGAGCGATGCAGAACCTGCAACTGGCGGATTTTGAGCGATTGGTTCGAAATGGTGCAATCGCCGGAACCCGGGAGGTCGCCAATCCCCGCGCGCTGGCTGCGGCCGAAGTCCTACGTCATTCCTCCGCAGGAGATGTCAAGTCGGCCATGCATCGGTATTACTGCATCCATCCGGAGTTGTGCCCACCTGGAGAGACTTACCAGTGCAGTAGGCGAGGGATTCGGAAATGGAAGGCCATGGCGCGCAGAGGGCATGCCGAGTACGGCAACGAGTTCATCGGCTTGCTTCCGACCATCCGCCATCGAGGCAATCGCACCCGGCGGCTGGATGCCAGAACGCTGGAAATCGTGCACCGGGTCATTGAAGACGAGGTCAAATCCAACGCGGCGCCAGGGATTTTTGCCTGCTGGGCCATGGTTGTTGATGCCTGCAAATCGGAAGGGCTGGTCGCTCCCAGCAAAAAGACGTTCATCGCGGAGATCAAGCGGCAGGCAACCCCGGAGGAGCTCAAAAAAGCCCGTGAAGGCGAAAAAGCCGGCTACAACTTGGAGCTTCCCTTTATCAGCTTGAACCGGGAGACACCCAAGCACGGCACGCGTCCTTTTGAGATCGCGCACATCGACCACACGGTTCTGGACCTTCAGTTCGTGAATGAAAGCACGGGCACGCTGATGGGAAAGGCCTGGTTGACGGTCATGATCGATGCGTTCACCAGGATGATCCTGGCTTGGGTGATCACGTTCGACGACCCCAGCTATCGCTCCTGCATGCTGGTCATTCGCGATTGCGTGCGCCGGCACGGCCGGATGCCGCGCATCGTGGTGGTCGACCAGGGGGCGGAGTTCAAGGGGACGTACTTCGAGCAGCTTCTGGCCTATCTGGGGGTGCACAAGCGGATGCGTCCGGCCAGCCACCCGCGTTTCGGCAACATCATGGAGCGCTTCTTCGGCCTGCAGAACACGGAGTTCACCCACGTGCTGCACGGCAACAACAAGGCCCTGCAGTCGCCGCGGAGCATGTCGCAAACCCACGACCCGCGCAATTTGGCTGCATGGAATCTGCGGGCCTTTCGGGAGGCGTTCGAGGGCTTTCTGTCAAAGGTCTACCACGCGGTGGAACACCCGGCGCTGGGCATCAGTCCTTCCGTGGCGATGGAGATCGGTTTCCTGCAGTCGGGGGCGCGGACCCACACGCTCATTGCCTACGACCGCAATTTCCTGATCGCCACGATGCCGACAACCGTCAAAGGCACTTCCAAGATCCAGCGGGACGGCTCGTTCAAGGCCAACAAGATCGACTACTTTGCCGATGGCCTGCTCGACTATGTCGGACAGGATATGCCCGTGCGGTATGACCCTTTCGATGCTTCCCGGGCCTTTGTGATGGGGCGATCCGGCTGGATCGAGGCCCGCAGCCTGTACGCCCATGAGCTGGCCGGGCGCACTGAAAAGGAAATTGAGGCCATCTCTCTGGAGATCGATGCCATCAATTCCCGAACCGGCATCCGAGAAAAGGACCGTGCGGCCGCACTCGGGGCCTATTTGCGCACGGTACGCGAACGCGAGGCGAATTTGAAGCTGGAAGTGCAGCAGGCGCGTGACCGGGAGCTGCGCTCCACCGACCGGGATGTCGGCCTGCTTGCTGCACCGGCGGACGACGGCAGCCTCCTCCTGGAGCCGACTGCGGCACGGCCCGGCCGGATCCCCGGCAAATCGGCGTTCGAACTCGCCTTCGAATCCATCTCCCAGAAATCCTTCGAGAACTCCTGATCATGCACATCGAACCCAAATTTGCCCCGTCCCTGCTCCACGCCACTCCCCAGGAGCAGCTTGAATACTTCGAATCCCAAATCATCGACCATCCGCATCTGGAACAGGCCTACAACCTGGCGCTCGACTGCATCGAGTTCAGCGGCAAAGGCGAAATTGTGCCCATCGTCGGACCGACGGGAGTCGGCACCACCGAACTGGCTCGCATGCTGTGGCGTTATTTCCGCGATGTGCGGACCACGGTCGACGAGAACGGCCAAGTCCTGCCGATCACCCCGGTGATCGGCCTCGAGGCACCCAGCCAGGCCGGCCGGATCGACGCCGACTACTGGAACCGCCTGCTGGCGGAGATTCTGCGCCGCGGCGGGGATGTCCTGATCGACCGCAAGATCTATGTTCCCCCCAGCGAGTTCATCCTGACGCATCCGATACCCTACGCCGACCCGCTCAAACGGGGTGTCGACACGCTGGTCAATGCCACCGTCAGCATGTTGAACCGCCGCCAGACCAAGGTCGTCCTGATCAACCATGCCGATCGCCTGTTTCCGGAGTCGGATCCGGCCGGGAGCATCCGCAGCCAGCAGATCCTGATGGACTTGGCCGTTCAGACGTCCGCCCGGTTCGTTCTGATTGGGGATTACCAGTTGGTGCGCGCCTCCTGCGACCGGAACAACTGGCTGCGCCGGCAGAATATCGTCCATTTCAGGCGATACGACCAGAACAGCGAGGAAGAATCCATTGAATTCTCCCAGTCGCTCATCGACCTTCTGGCCCATATCCCGACGCATCAGCGCCTCGAATGGCTCAGCGCCCAGGGAGCGAAGCGGATCTACCTCAACACGGTGGGTTGCTTTGGCTCCCTGAAGCGATTCCTGCTGTTGGCGCTCCAGCATTCGCAACGGACGGGCAAGAAGATGACGGAGGAGTTCATCCTCCAGTTCATACCGCCCAACGTCGTCGCCCTGGAGATCGCCAAGGAGGCCCTGATCGGAGAGCAACTGCTCCTGGACGTGGACGCCATGGAGATCGAACAGTTGCTGTCGCAGGATTCGTCCATCAACATGGAGATCAAAGGCAAAGGTCGCATGAACGCTCTCAAATCGCCGGCAGCCGGCCGCGGCAAATTCGGCCGGCACCGCATCGGCGAGCGCAAGCCGAGCCGTGATCCTGTGGGAGACCGCCATGGCAAGAAGCGGGACTGACCCCTTTGCGCACGACTGTGCGCCGGGCATGTCGCCCACCCTCTATCCGCTCAGGATGGAGGGCAGCCAGGAAGCGCCCGAAGGGCTGCTTTCCTGGGTGGTGAGGTTGGCCCAGGCCCATTCCGTTGGACCTCGAACGTTGATACGCCACCTTTTATCCAATTCGGCGGAATACAGGCGACTGTGGAGCGTCTCGACCTTCTTTGATCGTGACTGTGGGACGATCAATGGGCATGGGCGCTATGCCGACATGATGGTGGAGATGATTGGTGGTGGGCAGCCTGTGCCACCTGAGCGGATGACGCTTTTGCCGCTTGCCAAGCTCCTCCCCAGAAATGGGGAGGGGTTTCTAGGCCGAAGTCCTCGGTGGTGCCATGCCTGTTTGTGCGAACAAGCCAGGGAAGGCGTAAGACCGCATTACCCTTTGGTGTGGTCCTTCGACTACTACACCGTCTGCCATGTCCACCAGGTTGCCATGAGTGAGCGATGTCCAGCATGTGGCTGTACGCAGCCATTTTTACCGAGCTATCCCAGCCTAGTTCATTGCGGCCGCTGCGGCCAGTCCTTGATTGCAGGTGCTCCTGATGGTTTTTTGCTCGATGAGCGTGAGGTGGCGGAGTTTTCTGTTTGGTGCGGCGGCGCCCTGGCAGACATGGTCAGCCGGCTCTTGGCGCTGGGAGCCGAGGGGGAGTTGGCCAACCTTCGATCCAACGTCGATCGGCTTTGTCGCCAGCTTACAGATGGCAATAGAAAGCAACTTTGCCGGGATATTGGCCTGCAACCGTATGCACTGAAGGGCTGGATGAAGGGTGAGCGCCCCTCGTTGGCGGTGCTTTTGCGGCTTTGTTTCGGGACTCGGGTGATGCCGGCGGCGATGTTCCTGCCCCAGCCGGTGGACGTTTTGCATGAGCCCACGCTAGTTCGGATCACAGCAACAAGTCAACGCCTAGCCAGACCTCAATTGGGCTACAAGGAGCGGGAGCGGATCAAGAACCTGCTGGATGTGATCATTGCCGACACAGGGGACGCACGGCGACTCGTGGATATCGCCGAGCAGGTGGGTCTGTCCAGATCTGCGTTGAAGTACCGGTTTCGGGAGGAGTGCCGGATATTGGTACTTAAGAGCCGTCTTTCCGAGGATCGGCGGATGCTCTTGAAGTTCAGGCGCGACCATGCTTTGCTGCGGTCGGTGGTGCAGAACCTACGCGCTCAAAAAATGAACTTGAGTCGCTGGCAGGTTAATCCGGATCTGAGAAAGCACCAAGTTTCCTTGATCCGGCCGGATCTGTTCAAAGCGCTTGAATGGATGCGGTTTTCATAGTGGAAGATTGCGCAATGGTGGACATGACACAGATCGCACCAAGTTTCACGCGCGAAGGCCGTGGTTGTCGCTCGAAACCAAGGGCTGGGCTTGCGGGTAGACAAGGACCCGACGGTACAGTGGGATTTCAGTCAGACAAGCTCGAAGTCTGATTTTTAATTATAGTTAAATATAAATTATATTTAACTATAATTAATGCGGCAAAGAAACCTCCAAGGACTCTTGCTCCACTGCTGCCCCGTGTTTCACAATGGCGGCAAGCTCTCGGCCCCATCCTCTTTTTTCGCAAATCGACCGAATTGATCGAATTTCCGCGTCTGAGAGCGATTTGCGGGCAACTGCTGGCGCGACATCCATCAGGTGGAGCTCAAGCCTTTTGCCACACTTATTGCAGTCGGACGCAAGAACATCTGCGATGCGAAAACCGCCGGCGTCGACATCACCCCAATGAAAAACTCGCGAAGCGGCCGGGATGTTCTTCATGACCAGTTTGTAAACCCTACGCCACGACGGACTGGGCATCCCGCCTGTGTAGATGATAAGTATTCTCTGCCCAGCTTTTGAGTGCAGCGTAGCCAGAGACTCGTGGAACGAGGTCAAGTTTTCGATTGTCAGAAGAGTAATCGGATCGGATGAGGATTGGATGTTGGTTATCGCGGGTGGGTAGACGCCCAGATAAGGAGGCGCAAGGTCAACCACGGCTTTGCCAAGCGAAATGGAAACGGCCGCGCCTGAAGTGGCTGCGACCAGCATTGTTTGCGGAAACTTCACCAGGCCGAGCTGCTGGAAAACTTCCTCTTCGTGGCGCGATAAGCCACCAACTTGCCCTTGTGCAAGAACATCAATCAGGGCGCAAAGGTCCTCGATGCGCTTGCTGTCCCCAAAGAGCCTGCTGCTAAGAGATCTGATAGGGGTGTCGTCCTTTGAGTTTTGAGGAGCAGCGCACACATCGACAACTTGTGCCGCATCGATCCAATCCTTCACCGACTCGTTGCTTGCCTTTGTGGAGCGCACGGCTACACCGCGCTTCCAATTTTCAAGCACTTGGGTTAAGACTGGGTGCGAAACAATTAGCCTGGCGAATGCATCGCTTGCCGAGGCAACGCTATCCCAGCGAGATGTCACACCAAGAAAATTCGCTAAGGCGAAGCCATCTACAAGCCGGATGGTCTTGATATGTTCGAACTCCCCCGCCCGAGCGTCCCAGTCGATCTCAATGGCACCGCTGCGATGAGCAAGCCTCAGGTCTGAGTTGCACTCAATCTTCGTGGCTCGCGTGCCGAACCTCTGGTAATCAGGGAAGGAGGCCTCGGAGAATTGGAGCTGGATAGCCCGCGAGGAAGGAGCATCCTTTGCAGCGGCGTTCTCCGCCGAGCGAAACAGTTTCTCAAGGGCTTTACGCGCGACGGGATTCATTGCGTTGTTCTTGATACAGATCGATCTGCCGCTGGATTAAAGCGGGGTTGAGCTCAGGAATGTCACTCTGCAGAAGCTTCTTTGCGGGCTCTTTGACCTGGATAAAATCAGCAAAGGCATCCGGTCCTTTCTCTGGTCGGAAAACGTCATAGTAGGAATCGATAACGGGGATGAGCTTGCCGATGTCCGTGTCAGGGGCGGCCATGATCAACTGCAACCCCAGAGATCTCAGGAACTCTGCTGCCGCCTCGGTGTTTGGGGCGTCCATGGCGTAGAACGCTTCGTCAATCAACATAACACCTGCGCCACGGTGAAGTGAGGCGTCCTTGATTCGATATGCCGCAGCTAGTGAAGCACCCGCAATGACATAGAAGGGAACACGGTGTTCACCATTTGAGCCCTTGCCCATTCGTTTGCTGAGTTGGTCGACCGCAACATCATTAGAGAGAATCTCCAAGTCGAAGTTGAACAGCAGCCGATAGTCCTCAAGGGGGTTGTTGCCCTTGTTTTCGCCGGTTTCACAGGCCTCCAGCAGCTCTACGAGCTTGTTCTTCCCTTCGTCGTTGTTGTCCAGTAGCGAGCCCTGGAAATCATCGGAATCGCTCTCGATTAGCTTCACAAGCTCTTTGTGATCATTGTTGACATAGCAGGTAAATTTGTAGCGTTCCCCACCGCTGAACTCCGGACATTTTTTGAGTATCTCGTTCAAGCTCTTTATGCCATCTCGAACGCGGGTGATCGCTTCGCGGATTTTGAACTTCACATCGTTCTTGAAAGCCTGCTCAGCAGCAGCTTTTGCTCGGTCAGCCTCATCCTTGTAGGCGACCAATGTGGATGTTTCGAGCAGGTTTTTCTGTGCGGAGATCCAGTTATAGGCTGTTCTCCAGTTACTACGCTCCTCGATGACGGTTACCGCCTGTTCGTTGATGTAAGTGACGAACTCAGCCAGCGCTGAGGATGTCTCGGACTCAATCCGTCGATCAGCGTTTGAGATTTTGATATTAAGGAACTCCAGGCTTGCAAATGGCCCCTCCTGTTTTGAGCGGTTTTCGCAATCCTCGTATAGCTTTGCCGAAAGTTCGGGATCGTGGTCTGGATCGTTCTGAGCCAGAACAATGTCCGATTCCACGCGCAGTAGGTATGCCTGCGCCTTTGCAAGTTCTTGCTTCTTTGTCTCTATATGAGTGCGATTCGCCCCTAATGCCTGCGACTTCTCAAGGAGGTTACCCGAGGCAGCCTGGCTCTTGCCTTGCGCCACCAGAATCGCATTGTTAATCTCTTGGAGCCGGTTGCTGCCAGAGACTGGGAGGGCTACCGCTGCAAGTTGTTGCTCATGTGCGTTTCTGACTGTGATTGCGCTGAGGTAGTCTTCTATTTTTAAAGAAGATAGCACGCCCTGAACGCCTGCCATGGCCGTTTTGACCTTCTTCTGGGTCTGCTCCTCGTTAAAGAGATTTTGACGTTTGTGCTTGATCGAATCCTCGATTGATCGAACCTCGTCCTGACTAATCTTGACACCGAAAACCCATTGGCTTGGCTCAACCAGGCGCAGGCGAGATGTGCCACCATTTGAGCTGAGCATTCCATCCTTTGTCATCGACCGTGGGTGCAGTTCAAGCTCTTCTTCGGAAGCAACCTGACGCAGTCCCCCCATAAGTCTTTGGAGATATGCAAGGGCGATCGGGTTGTCACCATCAATAAGGGAGGCCACAGATCGATCAGGGTAAGACTTGTTCAGGTCGTCCTTGAGGTGATGCGGCTGAACAACGGTCACGCCATACAATGGCAAGCGTGAAGCCCTGAGGACGCGTACAGCGTCACGTTCTGGGCCTGAATTAACCACAAGCGCAAAACGGTTGCGAGCGAGAAACGACTCAATGGCCCCCTGCCAATCTGTATCAAGTACTCGCACGAGACTTGATACTGTCTGAGCCTCGATGCCCTCGCTCCTGAAAACAGCCAAGGCTTGGCTAATGGAGTCGTCTGGCCCCAGGCGAACACCCTTGGTGGCAGCTTTAAGCCGCTCCTCCTCGGCCTCGACCTCTGATTTCGACCGCGCTACAGCGCTGCGCGCGCGCTCTTCATAGATGCCAAGCGTTTTGAGAAGGGATTCCAGAATTTTTAGTGCGCGCTCCAAGAGTTGCTGATCTGCAATAGGACCGTTCGTTGCCAAGTTGTCCAGCTTTCTCATCACCTCCGATGCTTCGTGAACCTCTTCGTTTAAAACCTCTAGAAGAGGGATGGCACCGCTGAATGCAGATCGAACTCCGAGCTCAAGGCGAGTGATTGCCATGTTTGCGTCATTCAATGCCTGCGCCTTTATGCGACGGATCTCTTCCGCCTGCTGGCCCTTAAGCAACTCGGGATCTGAGGCGCGCTGAGCGATTAGGCTTTCAATTTCAGCTTTATTGCCTTCGTCTTCCTTTATGAGACGAACAACCGCATCCTCTCCCTCAATAATCGATTGCTGAAGATTCTCGATGAGCACGTCGATCGAGTTGATCTCGGACTCTGCATTCTCTTTGTTCAAGGTAAGGCGAACGATTCTGGCGGATGCACGCTGCTGGTGAAGGTTGCGCACAGTGGCGAACCGGCCTTCGATGCTGTCCAGTCTTCCGATCTGCACTTTGACGGATTCAATCTTCTCGCCAATTTGGCGCATTGTCTTGATGTGGGCCAAAGTCCCACGCTTATTGATTTCATTCGATTCGACCAAGTACTTACGCAAGAAAGCGTCCACGCTCTCGACCTGCTTCAGATTGATGCTGTGCTTGAAGGAGCGCATGAACTGGTCACGATTGATGCTTGAGCCCGGATCTTGGATGCTGTGTAAAAGTTCCTCCATATAGTGCTCTGGCTTTGTTGTGATTGTTGGCGTCAAGCCGGCTGCTTTCGCTCTGGATCGGATCAACGCCTCGAACTGGTCCCAATCCACAGGGGCCCTTGCGCCTGCAGTGCCAACCACCTCCAGGTGGTCTTCCAAGGTCAGATCCACGCCTGGCAAGACAAACAAACCAAGGACTTTGTGGTTCTTGTCGTTAATGGTTGAGTGGATGCAAACTCCGGCGCTTACGGTTTCGTTTGCTCGTTCTCCGCGAAAGACCATGGTTATGTAAGAAAGGGCTTCCTCTCGCTTGCGAGCAACAATCGTTGTGCTTTTGTCATCGGGGTTGTCGTTGCTGCGCATGGCACCTAAAGCATAGTCGCGCAAGAGTCTTGAATCTTTATGGACGGACTGAGCGTTGAAGTTCATATGTTGGCCGTGAGCTCCAACCATTGCAATCTGTATCCCGTCAATCAAAGAGGTCTTGCCGGCACCATTGGCACCGATGATGGCAGTGCCATCTTTTGCGAAGTGGAAAGTTTGCATGTCCCAGAACGAGAACTGGACCATGTGCAAAGTGGCGAGGTATTTCATGATGCGGTCTTGTGTTTATTCAATCAGTGGATTCGTCGTTTCCGTCGGTGTCCTGTTCGATAGTCTGATCAAGAGGCTCTTTGCCGACCAGGCTTGCTTTAAGGCTTGCTCCAAAGCGATCAATAGCCTCAACGCTGAAGACATCAACAATGGCGGGTAGGATTCCAATACAGAAGGGCTGAGGGTCGCTCGGTGCGAGGTTGTCCTTATCGAGCGCGGCCAGACCCATGCTTCTTGTCATGGTCAACAAATCCCTGAGTTCTTTGCCGTTCTTCATCAGCTCGTGGCTAGTCAACTCCTTGTAGGTTGACTCAAACTCTTCAATGCTCACGAATGCCTCACCGAGCGGGTTGGTCTCACCCCGTGATGCGATGGTGTGATAGAGCTTTCTGAGAGTCAGTAGAAACCGAGTCTCCGACAGATCCATCGGCCTTGCTTTGGTGGATTCTTGCCTGACCAAGCAATACTGCAAGTCATCCTTAAATATCAAGGTCAGGCCCATCAGGTCTGCGGCTTCCGCGAATTCCTTACGGTAATCGCTGATGAGCCGATATGAAACCGACTGGTCCCGAAATCGGGAATACAGAACTTGAGAAGTAACAAGTTGGTAGAGCGCCTGCTTGAAGTCGTCTACGGTGTAAGGGCAACCTTCTTCTTTTGTGAACTCAATCCAATTGCGAGGCATTACTTGGAGCTCCTGGTGACTTGAAAGTTTGGTGTGATGAAAAATTCGGTCTCAACCGTTTCTCCATCATCGTCCAGGGGTTGCACATCAAAACCAAGCCGCCGGGAGGAATCGCTTAGATTTTTGGCTGCGTGCTTAACGATTGATGACATCCGCACCAATCCTAGGTAGGAAATCGCATCCCTAACTTCAATGACTGGGAGATCCCGCGCAGGGATGGTTCTTCCCTCTTCGAGCTTTGCCTGAACATATCTTCTGATGCTGGCCGCAGTCATGTCGCGGTTTGCAATCACCGCGCGCCGCAAATCCTGCATAGCCCTTTGCCGGTCGGTCATCTGTTTGGGGACCATGAGCTTCCTATGTGGTTTGATGGGCGCCGGCTTCGGTAGACGCATACGTGCCTCTGACACAACAGGGCTTGCCGGCAGAATGCGGCCCTCGATGCCCATCCCGCAGGCCTCAGCCTTATTTATGGCCTGCATCGTGTCTCCAATGATGTGCTCGATCCGGTCTGCCGCTCTGAGTCTGTAATCGATTATTGCCATGGCCCGCTGGTTGGCGATCTCAATTACGCGGTCCATACGGTCCAGATAGGCCTCAACCCCCTGTAGCCGGCTGAACTTGTCAATGTCGCGATCAAGAGCCTCCTGTGCCTCATCTGGGGCCATATTTGAGGATAGGCAGTAACCTTCCAATAGGAGTCTTTTTTTCTCAGGATCCCCGGTCACATCATTGATGATGTTGAGGATGTCAAAGCGCTTTGAAATGGGGTGATTCTCGGTTCGCAGCTGTTTGAAGTCACGCAAGTAGATGTCGCCGATGTGTTCGGTGAAAAAGCGACGAACGAATGATGGGGTTGCGTCTTCGTTGGAGAGGTCTTGCATCAAGTCCCTGACCCTGATGCTCATCGCTCCCATGGAGTTGATCATCCTTCCGCACAACTTGGCAGCTTGGGCGAAACCTGCGGCCTGCCCCAAAGGATCCTTTTCTACGCTTTGGAGTTGGCTGTGTACAAGCTGAATGCTGCCACCAATGTGTTGCGGTCCATCCTCCACAAAGGCCTGCAGCGTCGCGAAAAATGACATGACCGAAGGCTTCATGCTGACAAATGTTCTGACACCGAGGCGCTCTTTGACAATCCAGCCCGTGTCGGCAAGCCTATTGAAAATGCTGCCAGCTCGATTGGCTATGGTGTCTTCAGGGTCTGCTTCATCCTCGACATCCCAACTCTTGTCCATCAGGAATCGCTCGATCTCCTTGGTGATCTGCTCCTGAAGGTAGCCATCCGGGTACGTAGGGACACAATCTGGGCCGAAAAAGCGATCAAACAGTCTCTCAAGCAGCTCCCAGGCGCGCCGCGCGTTACGGCCCGTCAGTGGGCCGAATATTCCCGGAGGTAGTCGGTCGAAAAAATTCATGTTCTCCCTGTTTGATTTGTTGCGCCACTTAATTATACGAAACGATAATTTATATTTCAATATAATTAAAGTCAATGCTTGATTTCCAGGAGGCCGAACGCCATGACAACCAAATCAAAAGAACAATCGGGCGCTGCGCCCGTAACGGAGCAAGGGGCCACATGGTTTAGCGCCTTAGAGCAGATATTGATCTGGGAAGGTGAGATCACAAATCAGCGTATTCGTGATCTTCTGCAAGTTAAGCCTGTGTATGCAAGCATACTTATTACTAGTCTCATGAGATTCATGGGAGCTAGAGCTGGCCGGGACACCGCACGTGCGCCATTGCGGATGCGCTACAAAGGTGCAAAAGATAAAAACAAGCGCACGCCTGACGCGTACCTCGAAACTATTAAGGGGTTGCCTGGTGCGTCTCAAAATCCGTCTTTGTATGCGGGTGTTATAGACACACGTTTGGATTTATCTTTAGTCGAGCCTGCAGTGTTCTCCATGATCCTTCAGGCCATCGAGGCAAAGACGGGCTTGGTGATCGAATATAGGTCGATGAGTACACCCAAGGGCAAGACGAGGCTAGTGTTTCCGCATGCGTTGGTTCGTGCTCCACGTCGTTGGCACATGAGGTCTTGGTGCAACGAAGCAGAGGACTTTCGAGACTTTACTCTCAGCCGGATCACGAGTGCGGAGAGAGCTGACCAAGCAAATGAAAGAGCCTTCCGAGAGCGAGATGCTTCTTGGGTAAAAGTGATCGACTTGAAGCTGATTCCTCACCCAAAACTCACCCTTGAACAGCAAGAAATGATCGCTGCCGAGAACTTTCCAGGTGCCAGTTCGATGAGAATTAAGTGTCGTGAGTGTCTAGCACCGTATATCTTGCAAGATCTTAGGGTGGCAACAGACCTTTCTAAGCACCAACCACCTGAGTACCAATTGGCCCTCTTCAATGCAAAAGATCTGAGGCTAGGGTTCTAGTTGCATTGATCAAGTTCGAGCGGCTATTCGCCACGGTGCTCCTGCACCATGCGCACAGCGCGTTCGCGCACTTCGGGGGAAAACTTCGTTGATCTCTTCATGGCTCCATCTTCTCAAAGGTTGGAGCCTCCACAATTCCCGGGGCGATTCACTGGTGCCGTGCTCGGATTACCGGTCTATCTGCTGGTTCGGAAAATCTGATGTTTTCTCTTTGGCCGTCTGGGATGCGAAATGGGGCTCCCTGCGGATAATGAGTGAGCTGAGGGTGCCAATTCAGTGGGGGGGCTACCGTTCACTTTAACAAGAGTAAAATTCGAAACTCTGCCAGGAGATAGCCATGTCTACTACCGAACAAACCAAAGTAAAACCCCGCCGTGCGGCGATAGCTGCATCGCCTTTGCGTGGGCGCACTGTGCGGCTGATGACTACTGACGAACAGTTGGCGGACATGGAAGCACATGGGCGCGAGGTTCGTAAGACCAAGGCTTCTGCTTTGGCATTTCTACAGCGTGCAGGCATTGTCAACGACAAGGGCGAACTGGCTGAGCCGTACCGCGCCTGATGACATCCCAGTGGTCAGCATATGAGTACCAACCCAGCTTTGTATTGGGCTTTCATGGGTGCGAAGAACGTATCGGCGAAAAGATATTAAGCGGTAAAGAACCGCACTTGTTACCCTCTGAAAAGAAGTACGACTGGCTTGGCCACGGTATCTATTTTTGGGAGGGGAACCCATCACGGGCTCTGGCATGGGCTGAGCAGCGCAAGGCTGAAAAGAAGATTAAAAACCCGTTTGTGTTGGGCGCAATCATCGACCTACGGCACTGTCTGGACTTGTTTGACCATGATGGTATTGCACTAGGGCGTGTTAACACTAATGGACGGACTGTGTATCAAGGCCGATACTTGCTC